>QXWR01000078.1 GCA_009911065.1 Clostridiaceae bacterium
CTGTTCAATCTTTCATTTTCAAGGTTCAGTCTGTTGCTCTTTGTTGTTTTCTTCATCAGCAGCAACTCATTTATCATATCATACTGTGCGAAGTTTGTCAACAACTTTTTTCAACTTTTTTTTCAAATCTTTTTTCTGGCTTGTTGCAGTTCCAAATATCGGAAAGGCTGCAACCTTAACTTGCCAGTCTGTCTCGCCGCTCTCGCTGCGGAACTCTGATATATTACCACGGCTGGAAGCGTTTGTCAATATATTTGTTTGATTTTTTTAAACAATTTTTTCCGTTTTTTTCAAAGCACTAAATATGGCATTTTTTCTAGCTTTCTTCTATATTTAGTGGTATTAGAACTTCCGCTTATCCCCTTCCCTTGCGGGAATTGATGTAATTATAGAAACAGCAGATATAATTACATCAAATCAAGCTTTTTAAAATATTTACAAACATCCAGTTAATTAGATTATTGTTATAAAGAAATGTAAGCCAAGTGCTTTTATGAACCTGTTCGAGTATGGCCAGCGCCCAGGATGATCTGGAAAACAAGTCTGCCAGCACAAAACATGCCCACAAACACAAAAGCCCCTGTATACCTCCCAACAAGGCACCGGCAATCTGATTGAGTCCGGACAGCACCGGTAGTCTTGCAATTAAATCAGCCCACCGGATCAGAAAGCGAATAAACAGGTTTACTAAAATAAAAAGAACAATAGAGCCGATAAAATTCAATATCATATTCACCAAATAGGTTCCGACATAATCAAAAAAGGTATCTACCCCCAGAATATGATAAATCTCATGGTTATTGTTCTCCAGTAAGGCTTCTTTCATCTGCCGGGGCAGATTCAGCTGTTCAATAAGTAAACGCTGTTGCGCCGGCATCTGAATGTCCTGGGAATCTCTGGAAAAACCGGCAGCATCTGTTAGAACACGTTCTATCTTGTGCCGGATTTCCGTATTTTCCCTTAATAATGTAGTTATGTGCGGTGTTGCAAAACGTACCACAACAACGCTGATGACCAATGTTGCAAGTGTTACGACTGTCTTTAAAAAGCCACGGTAATGGCCATATAAAACCATTCCCAGCAAAAACGCTCCGGCCGAAAACGACAGCCAGTTTTCTGTTAATATTTCCATAACCCTTCCTTTTATGGCTCCATACAAGGCCGGCCTATCTTTAACAGATGCCACAAAGCCTCTGCCACGCCATCCTCATAATTGGTTGTTGTCACATAATCTGCCTCTGATTTCAGGTTTTCCACAGCATTGCCCATGGCAACCCCAATCCCTGCATTCTTTATGAGTGTAAGATCATTTTCTCCGTCTCCAAATCCCATGGTTTCACAGGCATCTATCCCTAGATGAGATGCCAGACGAAGCAATGCCTCTCCTTTTGTGGCCCCTGGCCCGTTAATTTCCAGATTATTGGAGAAAGAGGCACTTACCTCCACATCCCCCCGCTCTAAAAGTATACGGCGCACCCGCATTCGTTCTTCTGGATTTCCAAAAAAGAAGTTAATTTTATCTATGGGTTTGGCCAGATTTATAATCTCTTCAATTACATCTGGTACAACAATACGAGTATCCCGTATCATTTTCTCCAGCTCAGGGCCAATTCCATAATCCCCCATATGATTCATAAACCGTGCTTCGCCGTAACCGCTTTTCCCTATATAAATATCATACATCGTCTCATAAGTTCCGGCCAGCTTTAAGATTTCCACAGCTTTCTTCCATTCCAGCTTTCGTTCATCCAGCACTTGATGTCTCGCAACATCTTCAATCATGCCCCCATTTACCGTTATGGCATATTGGATTCCAGGTAGATTTCGGATAAATTCCGGAATACCAGGCCAGATACGTCCTGTACAGGGTACAACTTCTATGCCTTGCTCCATACATTCCAGCAAAGCTTCCCGGTTTCTCTTGGAGAGACACTTTTTGTCGTCCAAAAGAGTGCCGTCCAAATCCAGTGCAATTAATCGAATTTTTTTCATCAGATAAAATGTTCTTCCTTTAGTATTAATAAACCGTCTTTGTTATATTTGGAGGAAAAAATGCCTTTAATGGCTTTCCCTAAAGAGGGCTTTTCTGCCCGGTCTGCTGCTTCTTCAATCAATGCCTCGGCATTTTCCCTGGTAAGGCGGATTCCGTCCTCTTCCATAATCTCAATGCGCTCATATAAGGCCAACATGCTTTTTCCTGTAATGCTACAGTCAATCTCTGAGGCATACTGACAGGCATATTGGGCAAACTCGTCAATCCCCATTTCCTCTTCTGGTTCTTCTTCTGGCATTTCACCAAAAGAATCATCCTCATCCGGCGCTCTCATCGCCTGATCGCGCACTGGGATGACTCTGCGCACCGGCCGGTCATCGATCTCTGGTTGTGTCTCTTGTGTGTCCTGTCCATAATGATAGATGTTTCCATATGGATTTTCGGTAACTTCCTCATAATCCGATGGATTTTCATAGGAATGATTCAAAGCCTCCTCATAAGCAGAGGAATCTTCATAGGAATTATCCAAACTCCCTCCATAGGCAGACAGATCTCCATACAAATTCTCAGAAGACTGCTCATACATAGCATTTTCTTCATAAGGTTCATTTCCAAACTCCTGGTAAGCGGAATTATCCCCATAAGCTTCCATGGCCTGAGTGTCGTCTGGATATGCCCCATAATCTGACTCTGTGGAATATGCCCCGTCTTCCATAGGCATTCCGTAAGATTCTCCTGTGGGCATTTCCTCTTCTGGATAACCATAGGGCATAGATGAGTATTCGGTCGGTTCTTCCGGAAACTGCGGCGGCTGTTCTTCTGGTACTTCCACCACCACATCTTCCTCCCGTATAAAATCAAACCATTCAGCCAGTGATGGGTTTTTCCGCTCCAGCATTTCCACCTGCTTGGGATTATCAATCAGTACAATTCTCATGCCTGTGTTATCCCGGCTCATCAGACGCTCCAACTCATCAATGGTGCTTAATTCCATGTCGCCAGCTTCCTCAACAATCAGATCTTTCCCTGCCAGCTTTTCTGCACTTGCCAGCACTCCTTTTCGGTTCAGTCCGGTTCCGGTAATCTTTGCCACAGGATTTTTAACACCTGTAAACTGCCGGACCTGTCTTAATGCTTCCACTGCAATGTCAATTCCCCGCTCTGGGTCTCTGGATTCAATCATCAGGTGAATGGCGCGGCGCGGCGCTCCTGCTGCGGCCTTGGACGGTGTCCCTGACTCCGTTTCAGGCAAAACGGAATAGGATTGATTCTGAGGCTGCACTGGGGTATGAGGCTGTGATTGTGGCTGAGGCTGAGACTGCGGCTGCGGCTGTGTTTTTTTCCGGCGGCTTTCTGATCTTGCCTGTCTTAAATCACCAATTACCCTCGTTTTCTCCAAATCATTTTCTTCATAATAATGAGATTGCATACGGGACAATTCCCTTGCCAGAAACTCTTCTGTCTCCGCCCGTTCTGCCTCTGCTTCCAATTCGTCTTCTCTGTAACTGCCACTTGTAGCCAATTCTGGTTCTGTCCTTACGGGAGTCGGAATTTCCGGAGCCTTAGGAGACTCTTTGGACTCAGATGAAGAGTAAACCGGGGGAACCGCTTTTTCTGCTGCAAGCGGATGTTCCGAAGCCGGCGAATATCTTGAAACAGGGCCTTGTTGGGCAACTGGTGACTCTTCCGGCGCTGCCCCATCTTCCGAGGTCAAAAGATGTTGAGAATCCGGCGGGCGCTTAAAATCCAAAGATTCTTTACTCTTGTTTTGTTCTTTTAAAATCTCTGGCACATCCTCTGAAAAAGATTCGGATAAAACCTCTTCATCCTGCAGATAGTCTTCATCCTCGTCGTCCTGAAAAGAACGCTCTACCATTCTTAACTTTTCTTCATATGCTTCCCGGTTGTCTACCAAATCTCTCTGATATTTACTTAAGGGAGCATGTTTCATCTTTAACTCAATGGCTTTATCTACATATTTTCCCAACCCAAACATAAGAGTAAGGCGGTCGCAGGTGCTGATACAACGTCCCTCATCTTCATTCTCGTGATACAAAAGAGCCAGCTCATAAAGCCATTTCTCATCCAGCTCTTCTGCTGTGTAGCTTTCCAAGGCATGAATCATCTGTTCTTTTGGCGCATCTTTCTGCTTCAGAAGTTTATAGCGAAGCAGATATTGACGTGGATCGTCTCCTGCCAAATCGCAAAACTCCCGGTAATAGTCTTCTGCCTCCTCCACACTCTCCTCTTTAATAGCCAGCTCGGTCAGTTTATAGAGAAGCCTTTTTCCAATGGGAGCACGCTCATATGCCATCAATAAAATGTCTTTGGCATTCTTATAGTCCCGGTTCTTTTCATATACCTGAGAAATCATGGACAGCAAATTGGCATTACTGCGGACTTTATTCCAGTCAATTCCGTCTGCAATTCTCTTTGCAGTTCCATAATCCCCTTTGTTTACCATTTTCCGAATTTGATCTACTTTGAGATTGAACTCGTATTTATCCATTCTATCGCACTCCTTCGTTTATCCTCCTGAATCCCAAAACCATCTAATATCCTGTATGTGATTTGCCGGAATTTATGCAATGGAACTAATGCTGCAAAACACTAGACTTATAACTCTACACGTCCTTCCAGCGCTCTTAACAAAGTCACTTCATCTATATACTCCAGGTCACCGCCTACTGGCACACCGCTTGCAATTCGAGTTACCCGAATCTTGGTAGGTTTTACCAGCTTGCTAATATACATGGCGGTCGTCTCCCCTTCCAGGCTGGAATTTGTTGCAATAATGACTTCGTCCACATCGCTTTGAAGCCGCTGCATCAATTCCTTCAGCCGGATATCACTGGGTCCGATTCCCAACATAGGGGAAATCGCTCCATGCAGCACATGATAAACCCCCTCATACTTGCCGGTTTTCTCGTATGCTGCCAAATCCCTGGTATTTTCCACAACCATAATCGTTCTGTGATCCCTTTTTCTGCTGCTGCAGATAGGGCATATATCCTGATCTGTCAAAGTAAAACATTCTTTACAATAACGGATGTTCGCCTTGGCGCGGGTAATGGACCCGGCCAGACGTTCCACCTGTTCCTGCGGCATATTAATAATATGAAAAGCCAGACGCTGCGCAGATTTGTTTCCCACACCTGGCAATTTTGATAACTCTTCTATTAACTGTGTGATTTGACTGCTGTAATAATCCATCTCAGAACGGAAAACCTCCGGCCATATTTCCAAGTCCACCGCTAAGTTTTGACATAGCTGCCATGGAATCTTCCTCTGCAGCACGCAGAGCCTCATTGGTTGCTGCCACAATTAAATCTTGAAGCATCTCAATATCATCTGGATCTACCACTTCTTCTGAAAGCTGTACAGACACTACTTCTTTTTTCCCGGAAACCGTTACGGAAACAGCGCCGCCTCCTGCGGATGCCGTATACTGTTTTTCCTCCAGCTCCTGCTTGGTTTCCTCCATCTGCCTCTGCATTCTCTGAGCCTGCTTCATCAGATTATTCATATTACCCGGCATTCCGCCTGGAAATCCACCACGTTTTGCCATGATGTTTCCCCTCCTGTTTTCTTTTCCTTTTTATAATAAGCCTTCTGAAATCGCCGTACAATTGCCTGTGCAATTTACACCGATTCCTTTCGGGCGTGTTCCAAAATTCCTTTAGTCTTCCTCTACCACATCCATATGATGAATGGCATTTTTCAAATCTTCGTCACTGACATATTCGGTAATCGTCTGTTCTCCTGTGTTTCTTTTACGGGCCTTAAAGTCCAAATCTTTTCCATAGCGTTCTCGAACATATGTTTTGAGTTCTTCCAAAACTCCATTCCGGTTGCCTATGATGTAATTGTCTTCGCTGGAAAACACGATGCATAGGCAGTTATCCCCTGCCGGCTCTAATATGGTCTCCCGAAATGCAGGACGGATGGCTCCGCCCAGTTCCCGTATGATTTTCGTCCAGTCCTTTTGTATGGTCTTTAAATCTTCCAGCTGTGCCTTTGGAATCACAACCTGCCTGATTTCTTCTGAGGACTTTTGACTTGATTCTTTGTTGTCCTTTTCTCCTGAAGAATCGGAAACTCCTCCGCCAAGTTTGGCAGCCATCTGAAGAATTGCTTCTGGAGAAAGAGCTGTCTCTCCCTGTGAGCTTCGCGACTCCAAATCATTGAGACGCTGAATAATCGAATCCAGGTTATGTTCCATCTGTGGTTTTGTCAGACGAATCAAAGCCATCTCAATCAGAACTCTTTTTTGAGCCGTGTATCGCATCTGGTTGGACAGTTCGGACAAAACCCGAATATAACGCATCAACGTCTCTTCCTGTATCTTTTTTGCATCCTCCTGAAGCTGCCTTATGTTGTCTTCTGACATTTCAAGAAGATTTTCTGCATCTTCTGTGGTTTTTAAAATCAGTAGATTTCTTAAATACCAGATAAAATCTGTCACAAACTGCCCAAGCTCTCTTCCCTGAATTACCAGTTCTTCCAGCTTGCGGATACAGTCTGTGGTCTGCCCTTCCACAATGGAATCAAACATTTGTCCAAATACAGTGGAATCCACTGCGCCTAATACTTCCAGCACATGATCATAAGTCAAAAGTGTCCCATAGTGAAAGGCCACACATTGGTCTAGCAGGCTTAAAGCATCTCGCATGGAACCGTCTGCTGCCTTGGCCACATACATCAAAGCCCGATCTTCCGCCAAAATATTCTCTGCTGCTGCCAGTTCTTTTAGACGATCACATAAGGTTTCCATAGAAATTCTTTTAAAATCATACCGCTGGCACCGGGACAGCACTGTGACCGGAATCTTGTTGGCTTCTGTAGTTGCCAAAATAAATATTACATAAGACGGCGGCTCTTCCAGTGTTTTTAGCAAAGCGTTAAAAGCTCCTGTGGAAAGCATATGCACTTCATCAATAATATACACCCGGTATTTCCCCTCAGTTGGCGGGTATTGGACCTGATCCCGAATATCCCGGATATTTTCCACACCGTTATTGGACGCAGCATCAATTTCCACTACATTCATGGAACTGCCGGAAGCAATCCCCCGACAGGTTCCACATTCATTGCACGGACTGCCGTCTGTGGGATGTTCACAGTTGACTGCCCGCGCAAAAATCTTGGCAATACTGGTTTTTCCAGTTCCTCTGGTTCCACAGAACAGATAGGCATGACCTACACGTCCCGCGGTTATTTGATTTTTCAACGTCTGCACAATAGAATCCTGACCTTTTACATCCCCAAAGGCCGCCGGACGCCATTTGCGGTACAGTGCGGTATATGACATGAATCTTTGCCCCCTGCTGTGTATCGGTTTGACATTTCTGCTGCGTATTTCTTTTTCGAGAAATCTCTGAAAAGTTTTTGTTTATTCGTCCCCAAAGCTTATACCGACCATCTTGGCCTCTTTGATAATGGAACTTTCCGGATCTACGGTCTTTAATTTCCCTGCCACTTCTTCCAGGGGTACAGCGGTTATTTCATCGCCTTTTACAGCTACCATATAGCCATACTTTTTGTCCCGAATCATATTAGCTGCCGCCGCACCCAGTCGGGTGGAAAGCACCCGGTCATAAGGACAGGGTTCGCCGCCGCGCTGAGTATGGCCTGGTACGGTTACACGGACTTCCTGACCAGTGCGTTCTGTGATCATAGCTCCGATTTCATAAGCCACAGATGGGTAAACCACCTGACTCTTTTTCTTTTCTTTCAATTCTTTCTTGCTTAAAGCAGCATCCTCTTTGGAAATGGCTCCTTCCGCCACTGCCAAAATAGAGAACCGCTTCCCCTGACGAGTCCGCTCTTTAATGGCATTTACCACCACATCCACATCATAGGGAATTTCCGGAAGCAGAATAATATCTGCGCCGCCAGCCAGTCCTGCATAAAGGGTCAGCCAACCTACTTTGTGTCCCATAACTTCTACAATGAATACCCGGCCGTGGGATGCGGCAGTGGTATGAATACAGTCAATGGCAGCCGTGGCCACTTCTATGGCGCTATGGAAGCCAAAGGTCATATCAGTACCCCACAAATCGTTGTCAATGGTCTTTGGAAGCGATACAATGTTTAGCCCTTCTTCTCGAAGCAGGTTTGCAGTCTTTTGGCTTCCATTTCCTCCTAACACCACCAAACATTCCAGACGCAGCTTTTTATAGGTATGCTTCATGGCCTCTACTTTGTCCAGACCAAATTCATCCAGAGTCCGCATCAGTTTAAATGGCTGGCGGGATGTACCCAGGATGGTTCCTCCTTTTGTCAGGATACCGGAAAAATCAGATGACTTCAGTACGTGATAATCTGCATAAATCAGGCCCTTATAGCCATCTTCAAAACCGATAATCTCAACATCATCATACATTTTGTAAAGCGACTTTGCCACGCCGCGCATGGTTGCATTCAGCGCCTGACAATCTCCGCCGCTGGTCAGCATTCCTACTCTCATCAAAGACACATCCTTTCTTATATGGGGATTTGTTCAAGGCAAAGGAACTTTTTATTTTTAATCAAAGTCCGCCCATTCTGATATTATAATACAACATGGAAACAGGGGCAAGGGAAATTTTCATGTAACGGTGCAGATTCCTCATTGAATAGATGTCCAATGCTTTTTGCTCGCCATCCTTCAACTGGAAGATTTCTCTTCTGAATTGGTAGATTTTCACAAAAGCTTCCCTTTTGGTTCACTGAAAAACAGTTGCATTTCGTTTTCACGTCGTGTATAATGAATCGTTATATTGAAGAATCCCTAAAGAAATCCCAATCAGGGAAATAGGGAGATTCATTAATTACAAAATCGATTTTTAAAAATGGGAGTACAGGAGCTAACTATGACAGAAAAATTATTTTACCAGGACAGTCATTTAAAACAATTTCAGGCCCAGGTGATTTCCTGTGATTGGGATGAAAAGAGAAAATGCTATGGAGTGGTTTTGGACCGTACCGGATTTTTTCCAGAAGGCGGTGGACAGTATGCAGATACAGGAAAGTTAAATGAGATGAACGTTGAGGATGTGCAGGAAAAGGGAGAGGTCATTTTCCATTATGTAAAGGAACCCTTTGCTGTGGGGGAAAAGGTTTGTGGGTGGATTGATTTTCCGGAACGTTTTTCCAAAATGCAGCAGCACACAGGGGAACATATTATTTCTGGTCTGGTCCACAGCCATTTTGGCCTTGACAATGTGGGGTTTCATCTGGGAAAGGAATTGGTGACAATGGATTTCAACGGAGTCCTGACCAATGAACAATTACAGAGCATTGAACTTAAAGCAAATGAAGCCGTTGCTGCTAACCTTGCCATTCAGGTGGATTATCCGTCAAAAGAAGAACTGGATTCCATGGAATACCGCAGCAAAAAAGAACTGACCAAACAGGTACGGATTGTCACAGTTCCTGGATATGATGTGTGTGCCTGCTGTGCTCCTCATGTAAAACATACTGGTGAAATCGGAATCATCCGGCTTATCGAAGGGGCAAAGTATAAGGGCGGAACCCGCGTGACGATGGTCTGTGGTTTTCGGGCCTTGGCAGATTATCGGACAAAAGAGAATAATGTGCTGGAAATCTCCAGACTTTTATCAGCCAAACCTTATGAAACTGCTGATGCAGTACACCGTCTGCACAAAGAACTGCAGCAGAACAAAGAAAAGCTGTTCCGGATACAAAGTCATTTTCTGGATGAGAAACTGGCGGCCTTTACCAGTCAGCAGGAGAAGCCAAAGGTTATTCTTCTGTTTGAGGAAGAGCTGGATAAAAACGCAGCGCGGCGTTTTGTGGATGCCGGCAAAGAACAATGCAGCTACATCTGCGGAATTTTCCTTGGAAATGACCGGCAGGGCTATCAATATATTTTAGGCAGCCAAAAGGTGAATTTAAGGGATTTTGTAAAAGATTTCCATGAAAATTTCCCCGGCAAAGGCGGCGGCAAATCGGAGATGGTTCAGGGAACAGCAACAGGTACCAGGGAAGATTTGACGGCCTATTTCAACCGCTGATTTTCCCTGTGCCGATTTTCTCAATCAGACTTTTACCTGTCTGCTGCGCTCCGGTGTCTTCCTCCTCCTTGTATATGGCTATCGTTCTCACTGTTTCTGCTTATTCTTTTTTTCCCGGCTGCGCAGCGCCCGCTTTTTCTTTACTTCCTCTTTGCGGCTTGCAATCTGCATTGCCCCTTCCTCATCGGTTAGCTTTAAGGTCTTTACTGCATAAACTTTCGTATCATCTACCCGTTTCATTCGAACTTTGCACTTTAGGTACCCATGTTCCGGACAGATGGCCAGACCATAATATATTTTCTGATTGGGTGTAAACCACCGAATCTTTTTTCTTAACATCCGTCCGCATTTATAACACTTCATCTCTGTCACCAGGCGTTCTTTCATGGCATCCTCTTTGGAGGGAAATATCCGTGAAACGTATTTGGAATAATCTGGAAACACCATCTGTATTTCTTCGTCTTTATTCTTTGGAATCCGATAATAGTCAATGGACTGATACACCAGAAGGTGGTCTGGCCCAATCTCCTCCATCATCTTTTTAAACACTTTTCCTGTGTAATATGCATCGTCTAAAGCTCTGTGAAACGGCCGTTCTTCCAAAAGTCCCAACTCTTCTACTGCAACGTCCAAAGATGGTTTCACACCGTCTTTATAAAATAATGCGTATAGTTTCTGCACATCATAGTAAAATAGTGGCTTTGGAAAGGGATTTTCTATTCCATAGTATTTCATATTTCGTTGCAGTTCAGTCAAATCCATGGAACCCCAAATACAATATATGCTGTCCTCTTCACACCAATCGACAAATCCTTTGGCAGCATGGACAAAATCTTCTCCCTGGCTTCGCAGCTCTCCCATATCCATATGGGTTACTTCTGAAATGGCATAGTGCATTTGAGTATAAACCTGAGGCCGGATGAGACGATGAAACTCATCTGCCAGGGAAAGTTCACTGTCTAATTTTATCGCTCCAATTTCAATTATTTCAAAGGGGAAATCTTCAACGGAATCCTCTTTGCCATGAGCACTCTGATTCCACTCTAAATCAAATACAATATAATTTTTCATAATAGAGGATTATATCATAAAGGTTGGTTTTTGCATAGGGGAAGAATTTAATAGCATAGAATAAACGTATGAACGATGAGGAACTGTTTGGCCACCTACTATTTAGCAAGTTTATCCAATTAATTTTTGTTACCAGCGGTGATATATTTCATAATGGGCATAGGTTTCATAATTATCACCTCCCCCATCTAATCAGTTACTATGTGCTCGCATATCCATAATGAGCTTTCCAATATTGCTGCCTAGTGAATTTTCCAATTTTGCAATATCTTCTTTTTGCCGTTACTTTGGGATTCTCTAATAATTTGTCTCTATCCAACTCAAACACTTTATCAAAATGCAACAACAGCCAAAATTCAAAACATGGGTTTGTCACATATAACCCAAATCCCATTTCTTCACACTTTTCAACTACATATTTATACTGATTATTTTTCGATGAAGAAACAAAACTCTCCCTATCTCGATCTATAATTAAACAGATTTTGTCAAATCCCTCCGCATACGTAAATCCTCCTCGTATAATAAGTTTATAGCCAGTCAGAACAGGCTATAGACTTATTCTTTTTTGATATAGATGCAGGA
>QXWR01000079.1 GCA_009911065.1 Clostridiaceae bacterium
ACTGACGAATCAGCGATACACAAATGTAATTATAAAGCACTGGAAGTAAAAGTGCAATCTTTTTGTGTTGTGAAGTTGATGAAGTCAACCTTAAGATATATTAACGAGGTGTTGGTGTGGACGCATACTGGCACTTCGTTCTTGATTTCTCACCTGGGTGCTTTGGTGGCGGAATAATCTGCCACTGGAGTATCCTAAGTGAGAATTTTATTGTTCTTGAAAGGAGACGAGTTATATGAGAAAGAGTTTAAAAGTTTTAGCGGCAGCTACTGCCATGACAATGATGTTATCATCAACCGCACTTGCGGAGACCGTTGCAAAGCCAGGGGAGTGGACGGAGTTAACGACATCGGGCTGGGCTGGCGAGCCTATCAAAATCCGTGTACAAGCCTACACAACAACCTTCGATGAGGTCGCCAGTTCTGGGATAATTGGTATGTGTAACATGTTTGGCTATTCTGAGAATGAAGACCCCAGTTTAAATGGTGTAAGAAATGCCATTCAGATCGAGCAGGCCAAGGGATACACTCCATATTATGTAATGCTGAACAGGGAACCCCTTCCCGGCCAGGATGATCACTATCTGTCGACATTCTGTGTCATGGGTACAGATGTTAAGGACTATCGTGAGTTGACGGATTTGGAGGAGAAACGAAGCATGTTCCCTGAAGATCCGTGGCACGCTGCTGAGTCCCTGAAGGGCGAGTTCATCTTAGGCTGGAACGGGGTAGATTATCCCTGCCATATATACGAGTCTGTTGGTTGGAAGGGTCGTGCATACACCGTTTTCCTACCCAACGGCTACACCGGCGATGTAAGTTTCAATTTCTATCCCATCTTGTGGAAAGGTGCATCCTACAGTGATTCTTCAGTGCAGACCCTTGAGGGTTTTGCAAAGGCTTTTGCCAGCAGCACAAAGGCAGACCATGCAAACCGCATCGAGTGCTACATCACGGGCAGCAAGGTACAGCCGAAGCCGGAGGGTTGGCACTTCGAGTACGAGTTAGACGCTCAGGGTCGCCGTGAGAAAGCAGTAAAGAGATACAATGATGCACATGGTGCGGAGTATGGGTATCAGTCATAGGTATGGACAAGCCCTAATATAGAGTGGACAAGCCCTAGATTCAGAAATGAGTCTAGGGCATTTCCTATCGGATTAGTTATAACAGTTAAGACCCTAGATTCAGCGATGAGTTTAGGGTCTTATTTTGTCAACATATATTTTCAAGATGACTTGAACTGACGTTATTTTCACCCCCCATAAGGCTCCTATTATATTTCACAATACCTATATAAGTTATGTAATGTTTAAAGTAAAGAAGTTAAAGGAGTTGATACCGGGGTATGCAAGATGCAGATAGTAGTATAGGCTCTCCTCTATAACGGTCTCTTAACCAAGTAAAAAACGTAATCAAGGGGATTGAAGGCGAAGAACGTTCCTTCAATCCCCCTTTTCTAGTATGGTTTACTAACCGCCCTCTGTATCAAGGGACGGGTAGTATTTTCCCAAAAGCGGAAAATCTCCACCCTTAAACCCTTGACACGCTACTGTATCGCGACTTGTTAAAAAAATAACAATATCAGAGAGTCTAGGAGTCTCTGCCGTCTTGAACTTTTGGTATATGATTTGATTTTTGATTAAAAATTCAGGGAGTACAATTAGAGGCTTGTCTGCTGTCTAAACCGCTGGTTTTCTTGTATTTTGAAAAGTATCGTTACCTTACCTCGTCTTTCAACCGCCCAGGCGTCAGGCGGTTAATCGAGGACGCAAAGGCAAAGCGGATCAATGTGATTCTGGTGAAGGATCTTTCCCGTTTTGGCCGCAACTACATCGAATTTGGGCAATATACGGATTACCTGTTCCCCTCTCTTGGGTGTCGGTTCATCGCGCTGAACAACGGCATTGACACCATGAGCGACAACGGAAGCACCGATGTCATGTGCTTTTTGAACTTATTTAAGAACACGAGGTATTTGGGAGGGGTAAACTGCTAATTTCTCTCCAATTCGACAAATCAGTGTGCAACAATCAAATATCGCTGCTGTTACAGAATGTTTTCGTCTGGCTGCTGATGCGGTCAGGCGCTTTTTTTGCCCGATCACACCAGCCCAACAAAGCGGTAGTAGACCTTGACCTCACAAATCCGCTGCCCGTTGACCTTCTGGGTATCGCCAACCTCGATCCGGTCTACCAGTTCAAAGAGAATGGTTTCGTCCAGTTCCGAGATTTCCGTATAGCGCCGGATAATTTCCAGCCAGCGGTCGGTATCCACCTGGTTTTCCAGGTGCGCCCGGACTTTCCTTTCCAGTTCCGGGACTGCCTCCGCCTTTTCTGCCCGTTCCGCTTCATATTTCTGCATCAGGGTCTGAAATACCGTCTACGGGATGGAGCCGGTGCATTTGTCCTCGTAGAGATTCTGCATCAGGCGCTCCAAATCGGAAATACGGGATAAGGAGGATTTTAATTCCTGCTCATAGGAGAAAAGCCGAGTGTGGGATTCCTTCTCCTTCAGCCGGAGAATCTCGCCCATCAGCCGGTCCGGGTCATATTCCGCAAAGCGGGCCTTTTCCCGGATGTCCTCCAATACCAGCTGGGTCAGCACCGTTTCATAGATGGTGTGGATGGTACACGCGCCCCTTCCGCTGCGGGAGTAGTTGCCGCAGATGAAAGAGCTGTACCGTCCCGGCCTGCCATCCTTATAGGTGAATTTTTCGATATGGTTCCGCATTTTGAAACCGCAGTCGGCGCAGTACACAAGTCCGGTGAAGATGCTCTTGCAGCCATCGGACGGGGCGCTTTTCCGCACCTTCTTTTTTCCGATACTGGCTACGGTGTCCCACAATTCACGCGGGATAATGGCCTCGTAGGTCCCCTCCACCCGAATCCATTCGTCCTCCGATTTATTGACGAGCTTGCGGGATTTATAGGAGAGTGTGCCGCTTTTGCCCTGTACCATGTTCCCGATGTAGACCTCGTTGCGGACCATGTTTTTAACCGTCTGGTCGGCCCACTTGTGGTTGACCCTGCGGGGGTCGCTCTGGCCCTTGCGCTGGTAGTACAGCACACCGGGCGGCTGAATCCCTTCTTCATTGAGCGCCACCGCGATGGCGTGAAATCCCATGCCTGATGCCCGCATTTCAAAGATACGGCGCACAACCGGCGCGGTTTCCTCATCAATCACCAGATGGTGCTTATCCAGCGGGTCGCGCCGGTAGCCATAGGCGGGGTAGGTCCCCATGAATTTTCCGTTTTCGGCACAGGCCCTCTTGACCGCCTTGACCTTCTTGCTGGTGTCCCGGCTGTAAAATTCATTGCTTAATATAATAATTGGGTCGTATAAATTAAGTCGTCATAAAATAAAATTTCCCAATAAGTTGCGTATTGTATGCAAAAAGAGCGAAGATTTTTCCTTAAATAAAATTGGCGAAAACGTATAATAAAATGCAAGACTATAACAAGTAAATATGTTTTTGTTAAACAAAAAAACCGGGAACCTGTTTTTAGATTCCCGGTCAGTACCATTTATGCTGTCTGTTCCGCTTTCAGTTTTTTTACTTCATCAAGAGAAAGTCCAGAAATACTCGCAATTTCTTCCAGAGCATATTTTCCAGCTGCCAGCATACGAAGTGCAACCTCTTTTAAAGATTCAATTCTCATATCTTCCATAATTTTACACATTTCGCTCACTCCTTTCGGGTTCTCTTTTAGATACCGTGTTCGGTTAGCCATCAATTCAAAATTCATATCATCTGCCTTGGTGCAATTAAAATCGTGCATGAGTTTTCCTATAGCGGAATCCCCACGATATTCACCATTCACATAAAGAATATGCTGCCCATCTTCAAAAGATTTACCCGTTGCAAGGTTGATTCTCTCAATCGGATAAACTGCTTCGCCCTGACCATAAAAATCTTTTTCAATGATAAAAATTGTATATGTGTCTGGCAATTCTTTAAATTTCTGCCCAGAATGGAGATTCTCTATATCCATTACGCTTGAATGGTATCTTGCCCTGTGCGGGTCTGCTCCCTTGTCCTGCCTCTGGACTTCTAAATCATATTTTTTCCCATCTGAATCCGTTCCATATGCGTCCAAGCAGATAGAACGTGCCCCGGCCAATCTTTTCATATCTTTCTGTGTTTCACACTCAGTAATAATTAAATCAGGTTTATCAGTGATAATGCGTAACACAAATTCAGCTAATGGAATGTTATCTTTAAAAAGACAACGCATAAAATCATCATCGATTGGCCTTAACAAACGCAAACGCTGCAAATCTTCCTGATGTTGCTTATCCGTCACTGTCAATCTTCCCACCTGCTTTCCCTTCTGTTTTCGTATCTCCATACTACCATAAACCTCCTGATTTTACAAGCCGGGAGCAGACGCATAGCGTCGCACATTTCTGAATCCCGGCCTGTTTCCGTTATCGCTTTTTTACATCTGCTGTATCTCATTTTTCAGCATACGTTTGATTTTGTCGCTCATGGTTTCCTTGCTGGTCTTGCTGAAATGAACCCGCACAATGTAGATAGTCCGGTCAATCTTCTTCACCAGTGCGGGAGCGTCCTTAGCCGGTGCTGTGGTGGTAGTGTCCTCTGTGATTTTCTCGTTATTCATAAATTCTCCTTTTCATACAATCAGATTTTATTATCCTTCCTCACAATCTCCTTCGCCGCCGCTTTGGTCGCCCTGGCTCCTTCCTCCCGGAAATTCTTATCAGAAAAAAGAACCGGCGCACACCGTTCCAGTATGCGGTCATAAATCCTTGCGTGAGCAAGGTCTGGCGGGTTCTTGATTTCTTCCAGTTTCAGGTTTGTTGTGACAATCAACGGCTTCTTACTCCGATATCGGCTGTCAATGACGGGGAACATCTGCTCCATGGCATACTCGGTACTGCGCTCCACTCCTAAATCATCAATGACAAGCAGGCTGTAATCGTCCAGGCTGGCGATAAAGGCCGGTATTGTCCCGGTATGCCTCCTTCCAATGCTCCACATAAGCGCAGGCTTTCTCCATGACGGGATTCTGGCCGTTATCATTGGCGAAAGTGTAATCATAAAGGTATCTGTCCTGAAGCCCCTGTGCCTTCCGGCGTTTGATACGCTCCATGCGTTCCCTCTGTTCCTCCATGGCTTTCCGTTCCTCCTGTGCCTTCTGCTGGCAGGAGCAGAGGCAGCGAGGCATGAAATAGCCGGAGCCTCCGAACCTGGGCACGACAGTCTGGCGGCTGCCACGGCATTTCTTACAGTGGATAAGCCCGTCAGCTTGTTCTATGTATTCGTCCCCGGCAAGCTCTATATCCCCGGCGGCTCTGTCAATGGCCGCCCGGACTTCTGCGGTAATCTCAATCATATGGTTTCTCCTTCCTCCACACTGTAATCACGGTTCCGGGCAGACGGTTCCTCTTTCTTTTTGTCGGCGTTCGCCCAGCGCCGGATTGTGGCCGCATGGTTTTTATATCCTTTTCCGCTGGATTCCATGTACTCGGATAACCGCTCAATGTACTGTTCCCAAAGAGAGGGGAGTTCCGTTTGGAGTTCTGCGACTGTCGGATTTTGTCGATAGGGTATATGCTTCATGGCGGCTACCTCCTTTCGTGGGTGGATTTTTTCAAGCGGCGCAAGCCGCAAAAGGCGGGCTTGGGGTGGCAACCCCAACAAGATTCCCGCAGGACAAAATGAGCCGGTAGGCGAAATTTGGTACTGTGGTAGAATCTTGCTCTAAGAAAGTGACGGATTCCGCTGTGCTGGCTTTTGCCGTTTTCCCCCGGCTTGCGTGGCGTGGATTCTGCCAGTTTTGCGGCGGTATTTTCCCATACAGTAAAGCCGGAAATAAGCAAAATGGGCGTAAAAAAACAGGAAACCTTTTTCCTTGATTTCCTGTTTCGTATCTTCGCCAATAGCGGCGGTTATCCTGTTGTTATTCACCGGAAGCAAACTTGTAGCCTATGCCTAAAACGGTTTTTATGTAAGTGGGATTCCTGTTGTCTGGCTCTATCTTTTTCCGTAGATTGCATATCACATTTGCCACGTTTGACTGGCAGCTTTCACGCTCCATGCTCCACACGGCTTCAAAGATTTGCGCCTTTGTGAATACCCTCCCCGGACTGGCGGCAAGGCAGCAGAGTGCGCCGTATTCCAGACGGGTGAGAGAAACTTCTGTGCCGTTTTTCAGTACCCGGCGTTGATGCAGTCTTATTTCCAATCCCGGAAAAGTAAGCACCGGGGAGTGGGGCGGCTGTATGGCTTCCAGCGGTATCATATCCGCAAGGGCGGCTATGGCTTTCTCAACTGCTTTTTCCTCGGTATCATTGAATACCAGCATGGCTATTTTCCCGACAAACCTCACCTCCTGTCATGCTGCCTTTTTTCAGTCAAAGCGGAACTGGAACAGGGCAGTGATAAGCCGCTGTCTTATGCTGTCCTCGGTGTCCGGGTTGACGTGCCCGTTTTCAAGGGCGGCAAAGCGGATTCGCCTGTTGTAATGCTGCAAGACTTCCTCCACGGCTTCCGGCTCGCCGTTTGTCGCCCGGACAATGGTTTCATATGGCACAAGGTTAGTATTCCCCATGTGAAAATCCCTCCATTTCTTTCTGCAACATCTGTAATGCGCTGTGTATGTAATGCCATGCCGTACTCTTACAATGCCCGTATAAATCCGCGATTTCCTGCTGTGTGTAATTCCCGAAAAAGTAAAGGTAAATGATTTCCCTCTTTTTCTCCGGCAGGGATAACAGGGCGGCGGCAAGTTCCCCATTGGTGAGGATAACTGTCTGACCGCAGATTGTAACGGGGTACTGTTCGTAGGGTGATTTGAGAAATTCATCTGATGTGCTTAGAGGGTAGAACTTTTCTTCTGTGAGGTATTCAAAGGATATTTCTTTTTGCCGCCGCCTGTTCCTGTCGCGCCATGCGTTGATGGCGGCATAGCGTATGACGACTTTGCAGAAACCGTTGAAAGAATACATGATGTGTTCCTTGTATGCTTCTGTGCAATCCATAGAAAATTCCCCCTTTCTCCCACATGGGGTTCTGCATTGTTTACAGTTGCATTTATAAATCAGAGGGCGGCAGCATTGAACTGTCGCCACTTCTGTTGCATTATTTACTTTTTTCTTTTGTTAAATTTTTCTTTTGCAAAATCATAAGATTCTTGTATCATTGCCTTGAAATCCTCAAAGGTCTTATCAGAGGGATTTAAAACACATGCCCAGCTCATCCATGCGTAGACAGGGTGGGGAATAATGGTATCTAAAACGGTAAAATCATAATCCATTTTTACGATTTTTCCAGCAGGCGGACGCTCTGGAATATACCCAAATTTTTTAATAAAGGTCTGTTTCCTTAAACCGACATTCACACGATATACATTATCACGGTTCAACATAGAGCCTTTATCATTATCACCGTCTTTTTCTTTAACAGTTAAAACATATACTCCCCGTTTCAAAACTCCGTTTGGATTATAAAAAATCCCTCGTTCTCCCCAACTTTCTACCAATACAACATCTTTCAAATTAGACTGGCAGTAGGAAAAAATATCGTTTGGTGTCATGCCATTTCCTCCAAATGGAACATCATTGTTCCCTCGTCTGCTAAAGCAGAACAGTACTCCCGAAATTCCGTAACTTGCGGCAATTTTTCCAAAGCCCCCTGTGCTGCCTCCATTGATTCCCACCAAATCATTTCAGCCCATTTATCCTGCTTCAAACCCTTTGTTAATGACCGCTTTATAAATCCGGCAATATCTTTCTCAAGCACCCCATTCAATTTGTGATACATTTGTAAAAAATGTTCCTCGGTCACTTCTTGTTTTGTTTGAAAAATAACCATTTCAATCACGTTTTTATTCATAATATTTTGTCCTTTCGTTTAAGTATCATATTGCATTTGGTACATAGATAGTCTATCATGGAATAGTGACAACAGCTGTCACCATTCGGAAAGGAGTTTATTTAAATGTCAAAAGCAGAACGACTTATTGAAATGATGATAACGATAAATGCCAAAAAGGATTTTACAGTAGGCGAATTAGCAAAAGAATTTTCTGTGTCAAAGCGAACAATACTCCGTGATTTGCAAGAACTAGAACAAGCTGGATTTCCCCTTTATTCCGAAGTCGGTGCTGCTGGTGGGTATCACATCTTGAAAGAGCGCATTTTGCCACCTATTACTTTTTCAGAGAATGAAACTAAGGCTATATTCTTTGCCTGTCAAGCCTTGAAATTCTATCACGATTTACCTTTTGAACAGGAAACAATATCTGTTTTGAAAAAATTTTTGAACTGTCTGCCCTTAGATATACAAAACAGTATTACGCAAATTCAAAATAGTGTAGTATTTTGGATTCCAGACAGACATTGCGATTCACCACTACTTAAACCAATGTTTCATATTGCCGTTAATCACCATTCAGCAACAATACGTTATTCATCAACACATTCTGAAAGCGTGCGCACAATTATACCGATTGGGCTATATGCTATGAATGGGCTTTGGTATTGCCCTGCATATTGCACCGTTGCTAACCAAATCAGAGAGTTCCGTATTGATCGTATCAAGGAAATAATAGAGGAAAAACCATATCCTAAAGGGAAGTTTCCAATTCCTGCGTCCATTCAAGAATATCTTGAAAGGTTAGAAATCGGGAATGATTACCACATAAAAATTAAGCTAACAGATATAGGTGTTAAACGCTGCGAAACTGAATTTTTACTGGCAACAGGATTAAAAACATTCCCAACAGGCGGCGGTATAATTGACATGAAAATACGTCATGCAACTTTGGATTGGGTTGCCAATTATTTCCTATCATTTGGAAACAACGCAACTGTCTTAGAACCGCCAGAACTTGTAGAGCTAATGAAACAAAAAATATACGAATTACATCAGCATTATTGTAGGTAATATTGACGTATGAATGAGAGTGGTAAATGCAAGGGATACGAAAAAGTTCAAATATTCATTTTTTCAGTCAGGAAATCTGCTCCTTTGAAAGCCGCCAGAAGAGATTCAACAGGCGGTTTATTGCCGCCATTTCAGATTTCTTTTCCGACGGCAGGGAGGCGCAGGCTTTACAAATGTGCGCTGCATGGCCTTTACCCGAAAACTTTCCATTTGATTTATACTCGCCGCAGATTTTGCAGTAATGCCCGCGCATTTTCATTCCGCCTCACCGTCCTCTGTCAGAGCATACAAACGGTGGACCGCCCCCATAACGGTGTTCCATTCCAGGATCAGCCGCATAGGAAAATTTCTTGCGATAAGCGGACCAAAGCGCCTGCATCGCATGGCTGTTTTCCACTTCGGAAAACACTTCCTTCGCTTCTTTCAAGTGCCCCTCTGTCCCGCGCTTGCAGGCGGTAGCAAGGAGCGCGTGGCGGAGAATATCGGAATCCAGCGATCTTCCATGAAGCTGTTCCAAAATGTATAGGTCATAAAAATCCCTCATGCGGGTGTTTGTTATGGTCCGGGCAATCATTGTTTCCAGATTGTACGCCCAAATATCAATGGAACGTTCCTCCAGCATAAGCCGGAAGCTGTACCGGACTGCCCTTGGCGTAATCACATCCTCGGTAGAAATATCAATTTTCAGCGGCGTCACCACTCCGTCAAAGACAGTGGCCATGCTGACCCGAATCCCCGGATACTCGGCCTCGTCCATGATTTCCGAAATGCTTTTCACCTGAAACTCCACTCCGTCCTCAATGGGGACTGCTATGATGGAGGACGTCAGATTTTCAATGTCCTCTACATTCACGCTGGCTCCTCTGACGGTTGCGTCTAAATCCATTGTAGACCAGGCATCCAACCCTACCATTGCGGCAATCAGCATCCCGCCTTTCAAAATAAAGTTATAGCAAGGCGGCGGGATTGTCAACATCTGCCCCGCCGCCCTGTTTTGAACTTTTATTAGACCGATAAACTGAAATTTTATAACTGCATACATATTTCTTAAAAGATGATAGACCTTATCTCTTTTAATTGTTCTTCTGATGTACACGCATAAAGTACTTGTGCTGATGTCTTTTCTCTATGCACACTAATTACCTCATCACTGCTATTTCCATAAAACGTAGGCCACTTTGCAAGATTGTATCGCTTTAGTGTAAATTTTCTCTCAATTTTCTCTATTTGTTGAAATGTACACATGAAACTACCCTTACTATTGTATGGCAAACGAAACAATGCCTGCCAATAAGCCATTACATACAAAAATTCCTCCAAAGTTTCACTGTCTAATACATCACATACAGAAGCACCATCTGAGTAGCGACGATATACTGGCGGATTGTCTGATTCCATCTTTTCCATATCAATATACCAATACAATGGATCGTTCATTGATTTATAAAAGCAAAGGTAGTCACCATAGATTAAAAAATCAAGTTTTCCTGGTGAGCATAAACAATAACCCGTTTGATTTAAGCCAGGATGTTTTCCTAATTGACGATAATATTCCACCAAAACAGTTGGCAGTTTACCAAACTTTTTAACCGCCTTTGCAATTACTCCCTTAGAATAGCCAATATCACCATCAATATGGTATAGCTTTCTAATTTCCATAAAATCCATAACATTAACACTCCTCTTTCTTAATTTCTTATACACTTTATTATTAATCCAGATTTGTCGTTTTGTACTGGGGAAAATTATACCATACCCAATTATGAAAAACAATCCGCGTTCTACGTTCGTCCCTTGACCGTCTGGATAGGCGGAACGGGGCAAAGTGCGGATTGCTTTTCGTAATTGGGTATGGTATAATTTTTAACATTAATGTGGCTGAGACTAATAATAGAATAGAGGTTAAAATGGAATTTATAAGAAAAAATGGTTTTGTGTTAGATTATTTGGAAAGTAATTTAGAGCAGGAAGTTTACGAGAAGGAACAAATTACTTCTAAAGTAATTATGAAAATTAAACAGGAAATTGTGAAAGAAAGAGTTAATGATATCTATGCAATGACGGTAGAAGGGGAAGGAGATTCGTTCTGTTTGGAATCGGATGAGGATGACCAAGGAAAAAAATGGATGGACATTGAAATTACGTTTACAGATATAGATAATGTGGAACATACATTTTTATATTATAATGAAAAATATGCAAAAGAAGATGAGGAGGATGAAGAGAGTATAGAATTTGGACAGGATATTGTATGGATTTCTTCACTTTGTGATGATTTTGCGTTAGCGGCGATAATCTTTGAGAAATGGACTTTAACAGGAGAATTGTATTCCAGACCTTGGAGACATCAATGGAAAGGAAAAGATGGTAAAGATAATTATGAAATATATGGATTAGAATAGAATTTTGAGATTTTAAAAAATCTTGTGTCTATAGATAAAAATTTTTTTCTTTGTGCGGTTATAATCCATTCTTTTATGAGCAACAAACCGATAAATCGGGATTGATGGAGGGCAAGTATGGAATATAAGGACTATATTAAGTGTTGTCCTGCAAATTAGACGCACCAGCTCCATGCAGATTAGATGCACCTGATTTTGATGTTGCGCGTTGGGGATCAGCAGATTGCCTGCACCAGCATCAGCAAGTTATCTGATCGTTATAAA
>QXWR01000007.1 GCA_009911065.1 Clostridiaceae bacterium
AACAAAGAAGAACGCTTCCAGGTATGATGCCTAAAAGCGTTCTTTTTTCATAGGACTTTTTTCACAGCCCCATAAAAATAATAAGAACTTCAGAAATAAAATGTTTTATTCTTCGGTCTCTCTACATCTTTTTAAAAACCGATCTGAGCAACCGGAAAAATTCCCGTCCACCTTCTTTTTGTCTATCGGTTCCCATCCTCCCTTCCCTTACGGCTCCATAAACAATCAGCCCGATTCCGGTTGCCAAAAGATACACCCACCAGGGCAGGCTAAACCAAAATCCCTTTGTCATATACAAAGCCACTGACACCAAAACTATCGCCCCCATACGAACCCAAAATGAATTTTCCTTTGCCGCTCCCCACAAAAAGATTCCCAGGGAAATTCCCTCTAAAATCAACGCATTCGCCACATCTTTCTGAATCCATGCATCCACCCATAGAATCAGCAGACACAACACAAATCCCGCATTTTGCACACGCTTCAACGTTTTCTCACTCCAGGGAAAACGTTCCTTTTGATTCTTTCCTAAGCCAAGTCCGATCAGGAACAAAACTACCGGAAGCAGCCAAAATTCCGTCTTTACAAGGGGTAAAAATTCCACAAATGGCTGGCTCCAATAAGCAAACACCAACATCAGTCCAGCCCCTGCTTTTGCCATGGCCCTCCACTTTTCCACCGCTTTATATTGAAGAAAATAAAGAAATAACAACATCCAGTACCCAAACCGGCAGTAAGAATCATCACTCAATACTGCCATGGGCGCAAGCCAGATCACAGAAAGAACGTGATACCAGTCCACACGCCAGATACCTTCTGTTTCCAGAGTCTTTTCCACAATTTTACAACGACTTCTTGCCAGAACTCCTGTAATTAGCAGAGAACCTCCCACAATTCCATACATCATTTCCGAAGACCACTGGTACCGATGCGCCAGCACAAACGGCAGAGGAAGAAGGATAACGCTGACTGCCAGATGGGTCCACATCCGTTTTCCCTGATAAAACATTCCATAAAATCCAGCAGCCACCACAAGGCACAACAACACTCCCAACACGTTCAGCCTGTAATTGCCATATACTTTCCCCATAGCAATCCCAGTCAAAACACATCCCATAATATCCCAGTATATGTGCCGCCCTTTTTCTTCTGGCTCCTTTTTACAAAACCGTTCTCTTCCCGCCAGACCAGCCATATAGGTCCATACCAACGCCATAACCCGCCAGATGCCGCTATCCGCCTCCAAGGGAATCATCCAAACATACACTCCCGCCATTGCGTAAAAAACAGCCCCTCGGTATGCAGCGCTCCCTTTTCTCTCTGTCATGGTTTCTGTCAGCAAATACACAGCCAGCACCAGAAAGAATGGGAATGCCGCCTGATCTGGAGAAAAGTAAATCAGAGAACTAATGGTTCCCAAAACTAAAATTGGAACGCCATACCCTTTGTTTCTTTTTTTCTCCCACAAAACCAGCCCGATTAATAGGAAAAACTCCAAAATTCCTCTGGATATCCAGTCCAGAGCCAGCTGGCTCAAAGACCCAGAAAGAAAAGGACAAAGATTTCCTAAAAATACACACTTAAGCCATCCTTTCAATGGATAAAAGGTAATATACCATAAAAGAAATGGAATGATCTTTTTTGCCCGTTTTGATCTTTTCTCCCAGACAAACACAACCACAGCAAGCATTATGGCCCCTGCTAAAACACCAAGGAAATTTTGTCCCTGGGTCCACAAGGTCTGTCTGCTGGCAAACATTCCAAGAAACAGCGTTCTTCCTCCCAAAATCCCATTGTCCAAAATCAGAAACAACGTGTTGATCGGATCTCCCAGCCTGGTTCGAACCCCTATAATTTCCCGGAATTTCTCGTTCTGTCCTGCCAAAAACCACAAGAAAAGTCCTGTCTGCGCCCCAAGAAGCCAAAACAAAACATGATCCGGAAAAATCCATGCAGCCAAATTGTGTATTAAAATTGCCACAATCAGGCTGAACAACATCTCTCTTTCCTTTTGTCTCTCACCATGTTTGAAGAACATCCACGGAGCCAGTGCCAGACCTGCCGCCGCCGCTGTGAGAGCCAAAATTTCCTGCCAGCAAATCCACCTGGAAATCCGGAAAAGTCCTCCCATCACTCCATAAAAAATCACAGGAATCACAAAAACAAAAAAGTGAATGGGAGCAAATTGCAAAAAACCATGAAGCAAAAGCTCTCTTGCTCCTGTGGTTTCCACATTTTTAAAAGTCCCTTCTTTGGATGTCTTTCGGTCAAAAACCAGTACTCCATCTGGCCAAAAACCAAACTCCCGATCGGTTTGGCATAAATTAGACTGTTTAGAAGTTTTTTTCCCGAAGGTCAAACGAAACGCCGCCCCTCCCAGCACCAGGAAAAAGGCATATACCATCATACTGCTGCTCCACAAAATTCCCTGATATATTCCACATGCCAGCAGCAAAAATGTCATGCTCACACTCATTCCCCAAAAACATGTCTGTGTGTAAATCCAGTCATGAAACCTTTTAATTCCCAAAAATAACAATCCCACTGTCACCATACTTCCGACCCATAACACCCGCCACCGATTCTGCCCTACAAACACATACCCTGGTCCCAAAAGCCGGAAATATCCTGCTGCTAACACAGACAAAAACATAAAAATGCTTCCCAGCACATATAGTCCATTTCCGGTTCTGTGCAAATGCAGCTGTTTCTCGGAAAGAAAACTAACAGCAAAAAACAAAATTCCAAAAGCAAACACCAAAAACACCTTCGCAACATCTGAAAGAACTGACCAAGCTGTTGTGGCAAACACCAAACCAGCAAGCACTACAAACACCATACCAATCATAAGGGCCACGGTTCCCCCTTTTTCAAGGGTCCCTCCCTTCGATTGTTTTGGATGGGATATTCTTGGTTTTATTTCCCATTTTACTGGTTCTGTTTCCCATTCTTCTGATTTTATTTCCTGCCCTTCTGGTTTTATTTCCTGTCCCTCTGGTTTTGTCTCTTCCCCCTTCACACCTGCCTTTTCCTGACCAAATATGACCGTTTCCTCATCTGGCCATAAATCTGCTTTTTCCTTTACTTCCAGACACCCTTCCGATCCCTTTCCTGCCTCTGTCTGCAAAAGAGATAGAAGTCTGGTCTTAACTGCCAGCTCTTTTGTCAATTCTTCTATTTTTCTTTTGTTGGTATGATTTGCAAAACAAAGACCTGCAATCACTGCCAGTTCTGCCAGTGGAGCCAATAACCACAATCCCAAAAACAAAATCAGTCCCATATTTCATCCCCCTTTTCCAAATCTCTCCATCCCTGATACAGGATAGTCCGATTGAAATAACCTTATATTTTCCTATAATTGGATTATAGCAGTTTCAAAGGGAAAAGGACAGATTGCAGGTGTCACATTTCCTTGTGACATTTGTCACTTTGTTTTCCATTGGATTGTTGAAATCGGTCTATAGGAATGATAGAACCCGAATTTACCACTTAAAAAGACAGGGGGCTGTCGCATTAAGTATTCGTTAAAGCGACAGCCTCCTATGAATAGGCGTGTGAAAATACCTCTGCTGTACGACGGCTTTTTTTCTTTTGCCGTCGTGCGGCAGATTACTTTATCATTCCGTTTTTTATAAGCTGTTCTTACAAGTCCGTGTTAAGAAGTTCAATTACAATGACTTCCGGGCGGTTATTAAAGCGGATAGGAATAATGCTGTTACCTAATCCCCGGCTAACAATCATATTCGTACTGCCATTTGTAAACAGCCCTGCGTCATACTTTGGAAATATCCCTTGATCGGGGGCAATCAGCCCGCCGATAAATGGCAGACGGAATTGACCGCCGTGTGCGTGTCCGCTTAGAACCAAATCAATATTGCAATGTGCATAGCTCTCAAATAGTTCCGGACGGTGTGAAAGTAAAATAGTATAGCTGCTTTCATCATCAGCAAAGCGATTCAGCTTTGTGCTAACCATAGCCGGGGCTTCCCCGAATATATCACCTTTCAACGTGAAATTAGGGTCAGAAAGTCCGATAAGTGTTATCACTTCTTTGTCACGTTTTAATTGTATTGCTTCATCTTCAAGCACGATTACGCCAATCGATTCAAGCCCTGTTTTAAGTTTGTCATACTGTAATAGGCTTGCTTCGTGGTTCCCTGTCACATAATAGACAGGTGCAATATTAACCGCCCCTTTTGCGAAATCAAGAGCCACGCCAATATCTGTATGTCCTGCGTCCACGAAATCCCCGGTTATTACAATAATGTCCGGCTTGCTTTCTGATAGCAATTCCAGCAGCTTTTTATTGCCTTTCCCAAATTCTGCATTGTGCAAATCTGATACCTGTGCTATGCGAAACCCGGAAAATGCGGTGGGAATACGGCTGCTTGAAATTTTTATGTTGCTTACTGTCAACGCCGTATTTCCCCATATCGTCCAAATGAACAGGGCAAAAATTACAGCACTTAGCATACAGAGTATTATCTTTGTTTTTTTTGTCAGCCTTTTTCTCATTTCCCCGTACCACCTATTACGGAAGGATTCCATATCTCTATTGGCTTGTATCCCTCCAGATTTGTAATTGCCCTTACCCCACGAATCGTCTTGATATTTACAATATACTTAAAATTCCACGATATAATGCAGTCGCAGTTATTTACTACAGCAACCCCAATATGTTGACAGTCATCAAAACTCTTGTTTGTAAGTACTCCCATAGCAACAATCTGATGTGCTGCATCAAATGGCTGATAACAGATGTATCTAAATACACTTTTAGTTTTCTACCCATAGTTTCACCTGTCCTTTATATCCTAATCATAACATCAGAAATTATATTCTGCAATAAAAATTCATCAAAAAGCAGGCTTTCTAATGCCTGTAAAGTTTTTTTGAAATAGAAAACAGTCAAACTTCCGTGTTCTCAATTCAATTATTGAAATCTGTTTGAGGGAATGATATAATTTTCTCTGAAAAAAATCACCGAATGGGGGATCTGCATTATGGAGCAAAACACTTCCCGTAACAGCCAGATCATCAATGGAACTGCCTTGGGGTTTTCCATTGTCTTTCTGGTCTCCGCTTTCATTGCCGCCCTTTACACCAAAGAATGGGGCAGCGTTTTTCTCAACTGGTACCACATTATGATCACGCCCTGCCCGCTTGTCACCGATTATCTGGAAATCGGCGGACTTGCCAGCGCCATGCTCAACGCCGGAGCCTGCGGCATGGCTTGTTTTTGTTTTATGCATTTTCTGAAAGGAGAATCCCGCGCCAACACACTGGCCGGATATTTTCTGGTGGTTGCCCACTGCTTTTACGGCCTGAATTTTCTCAACATGTGGCCCTGTTTTCTGGCGCCTTTTTTATATATGCGCTATAAAAATCTGGACTTTAAAAGCAATCTTCCTGTGTGTATGTTTGCCACCTCCTTCAGCCCCTTTATCAGCGAACTTTTATTCCGGTACACCCAGAGGGAAAACTATGCCTTTGGGATTCTTCAACTGAATATTTCCGGTATCCTTATGACGCTTCTATTCAGCCTTATGATCGGCTTTGTCATTCCTGCAATTCTGCCGGGAGCACATGCATGGCACAAAGGCTACAATCTTTATAACGGCGGACTTGCCTTTGGACTGTTTGGATTTTTTCTGTTTAATTTTCTCTTTGGCACCATGGGAATCTCCCCCCATGAGCCAGTAACCCGGTTCAATCCGGTGTATGAAGCATTTCACCGATCTTACAGGCTTTATGGCAATTTGTTCTTTCTCTTTATTTTTGCTGTCTGTATTGCCATTGGATATAAATTAAACGGCGGTGGGTTTAAAGGATATGACCGGCTCATGAAGGATACCGGCCATTGCAGTGATTTTGCAGAAAAATATGGAATGCCTTTATGTCTTATGAATATAGGCTGTCATGGAGCCTTGTTTCTTCTTTACATAAACCTGATTATCTTTTTTACAGAAGGAGTCGGTTTTACTGGACCCACGATTGGGGTAGTGCTGGCTTCCCTGACTTTTACTGCCATGGGACAGCATCCAAAAAATGTCTGGCCGATTCTTTTTGGCTATCAGACTTTGTACTTTTTAACCATGTTTTTGTGCTTTACCGACGGCAGGGATTTGTCCTGGACATTGTCCTCCCAGGGCTATATTAATGGTGTTGCTTTTGCCACCGGACTTTGCCCCATTGTGGGGCGTTATGGCATTCGGGCGGGAGTCGCAGCCGGGTTTTTGTGCGCCTCTTTGTGTACTGCCACCAGTGCGCTTCACGGAGGTTTTGTGCTGTACAACGGAGGACTTTCCGCAGGCATCACGGCCCTGATTCTCCTTCCCATTCTGGAACATTACCAGCCAAAAGTCCGTGAGGAGATCAAGTCCCAGGCCAACAATCTTCAGGCAATGATTGCCCTGGTGGACGATCTGTCTGCGGAAGTCCGCCATGCTTATGAGGAAATTAACGCAGATGAGCCGGAAGCTCTTTTTCCCTCCCCGGAAAGCTTTGACATGGAAAAGGATTAATTCACAATTCGCAGTCCTTTGGGATAATGATTCTTTACCATGCCTCCCGCTGCCTTTCCCCATCCCAGGGAGTATTCTTGTATGCAGACCAGAACCCACCCCTTTTCTTTTGAATCTGTCTGCAGGGTCTGGCCTGCCAAGTACTCCCAAACTTGGTTTTCTTCCGGGGAAAGGAGAATCTTTCGTTTCACCTGATCTGGGTGTAAGGCTAGAGCCAGAGCATGGGACGGCTCAAATCGTTTTTTCTTAAACGTCCCTAAATGAAGTCCTGCTCTTAATGTCTTTATCCCATGAAGAGAGGGAGTCCCTTCTGGAAGACGATATACCTGATCTCCCATTCTTATTAGATTTTCCTCCAGCTCCTTTAAGGTAAGCTTCTGAATCCCCGGCCCTTTTTCTGCTGCCTCTTCTATTTTCATTTCGGCTTTTGTCTGCAAAATATCTGTGAAAACATCCGTGAAAATATCCAGAAAAAACTCATGCAAAAGAGCTGGCTCTTCTTTTTCCTTCCACCATCCTTCTGCCTTTTTCCCCTTGGTCTTTTCTCCCTTTCTTCCATTCCTGCTTTGACTGTATCTTGCTGACTCCTCTTCTGCCTTCTTCTCCAAAAGGGCGATAAAATGACCCTCTCCTTTTTCCCGGTGAGGCCATATCCGAAAAGTATGTTCTATGTCTTTTTGTCCCCTTCGGCTCCATTTTGCTCTTCCTGGGGACAATCCAGACAGACGGCTTCCTTCTTTTACCTGCACCAGGAAAAACTCCGGATGCCGCTCCAAAAATTCCTCCATCTGTCTCTCATTTTCCTCCGGAGAAAAGGTGCAGGTGGAATATACCATCTGTCCGCCCTGACGCAAAGTCTCTGCTGCACAGTCCAGAATTTCCCGCTGTCTGGCAGCACAAAGCTCCACATTTTCCTGGCTCCACTGGATACGGGCCTGCTCCTCTTTCCGGAACATCCCTTCGCCGGAACAGGGCGCATCCACCAGAACCTTGTCAAAAAATTCCGGAAAAGCTGCTGCTAACTTCTTTGGCTCCTCGTTTGTCACCACAGTATTTACCAAACCCATCCGCTCCACATTTCGAGACAAAATCTTCGCCCGGTCAGGATGGATTTCATTAGAAATTAAAAGTCCGGTTTTTCCCAGTTTCTCCCCTATCTGAGTAGTTTTTCCTCCTGGGGCAGCACATAAATCCAGCACCCGTTCTCCTGGTTTGGGATTTAAAAGCTCTGCCGCAGTCATAGCGCTCGGCTCCTGAATATAATAGACTCCCGCCTCGTGGAGGGGATTTTTCCCCGGCCGTTTCTGCCCTTCATAATAAAAACCTTCCAGACACCAGGGAATCCTTTCCAAACCAAACCGCTCCCGGTTTTCCTGATAGAATGCGTTTGGTTCTCCCTTTAATCCATTGACTCGAAGCCCTTGTGTCCGCTCTCTTTCATAACTTTCGGCAAAAGCCTCGTACTCCTCTCCCAACAGCTTTTTCATCCGGTTTAAAAATGCTTCTGGTAATTGGGACAGCAACTGATTCTCTATCATAATTATCCAATCTCACTCATCTCGTACAAAGATATATTCGTACAGCGTTACATCCATGCTCAAGTAATTCCCACTCCCTATCCACGCCACCTGCCCGCTTATTTTCCAAACAAGGTTCCAAGAATCCCCCGGCCAAGCGCTGCTCCCAAATTGCCTCCCAGCTTCTTTCCAAAGCTGCCTCCCACATTTTTTCCAATCTCATTCCCAACTTCTCTTCCAATGGTTCCGGCAGCTGTCTTTGCCACACTGGCCACAGCCTGTTTTTTGGCCCGTTTTGCCGCTTCCTGCTCTTTTTGAATGGCTTTTTCCTGGCGTTCCGCCTCCTTTTTAGCCTCTCTCTCCCGGCGTTCGGCTTCTTTTTTGGCCTCTCTTTCCTGACGCTCGGCCTCTTTTTTCGCTTCTCTTTCCTGGCGTTCGGCCTCTTTTTTCGCTTCTTTTTCCCGCTGTTCGGCTTCCTTTTGGGCCGCTTTCTCTGCCTCTAATCTGGCTTTTTCCTCTTCCTTTTTCTTTTGCTCCTCTGCCAACAGCCGCTCCTGTCTGGCCGCCTCCTCATTTCCTTTTCTCAGAAGAAACTCATAGGCGGAATCCCGGTCAATCATCACTCCATACTTGGCATACAGCATATTATCCTGAACCTGTCGCTTCCTTTCCTCTTCCCCAATAGGTCCTAACTGGCTTTGAGGCGGCAGGATTTTCGCCCGCCAAACCACAGACGGCGACCCGTCTTCCTGTAAAAAAGACACCAGCGCCTCTCCGATTCCCAGCTGGGTCAGCACCTCTTTTGTGTCAAACTCCGGGTTGATCCGGAAGGAACTGGCTGCGGCACGAACCGCCTTCTGATCGGCCGGCGTATAAGCATGAAGAGCATGTTGGATTTTATTTCCCAGCTGCCCTAACACCTCGTCTGGAATATCACCCGGACTTTGGGTAATAAAATAGATTCCCACTCCCTTGGAGCGAATCAGCTTTACTACTTGTTCAATCTTCTGTAACAACGCTTTTGGCGCTCCCTTAAACAGCAAATGAGCTTCATCAAAAAAGAACACCATTTTAGGCCGTTCACAATCCCCGGCTTCCGGAAGCACCTCAAACAGCTCTGACATCATCCACAACATAAAGGTAGAATACATCATAGGATTGTTGATGAGACTTTCGCTATGTAACACATTTACCATGCCTTTTCCGTTGTAGTCTGTGCGAAACCAGTCATGAATATCAAGAGCCGGTTCTCCGAAAAACTGATCTGCTCCCTGTTCCTCCAAAGCCGCCAGTCCCCGAAGAATGCTGTTAATGCTCTGTCTAGGCAGACTCCCGTATCGTGCTCCGTACTCCTTATTGTTCTCCCCCACATAATTTAACATGGCACGCAGATCTTTGGTGTCCAAAAGAAGCAGGCCCTCATCATCTGCAATCCGAAACACCACCATCAAAATATCTTCCTGAACTGCAGTCAAATCCATCAGCCGCGCCAGCAACGTCGGTCCCATCTCGCTGATGGTCGTCCGAAGAGGAAGCCCCTTCTCTCCAAAAATATCCCAAAAACAAACTGGGTAGGACTTGTATGCAAACTCCCCAGATTCCATACCTGCCTGTGCAATCCGGTTCTGCATATCTTGGGAATCGGTCCCTGGGCAGCAGAGTCCTGCCAGATCTCCCTTTACATCTGCCAGAAACACTGGCACTCCCCCATCGCTGAAGGATTCTGCCATCACCTTCAAGGTCACGGTCTTTCCCGTTCCTGTGGCCCCTGCAATCAATCCATGCCGATTTGCCATTTTGGGAAGAATCCCAAGTCTCTGGCCGCCGCTGGAAGCTACCCAAATTTGATTTTCATAAAACATGCTTTTTCTCCTCTGCTTTCTATTTATTTTCGGACCGTTTCCACCCCTCCAAAAAGGTTGATACAGGAAAAGCCATGTATCCTGTCCCGGACCCATGGCCTTATTGTATTCAATCTCCTTTTTATTCTGTCCGCTTTTTCCTTTACTTAAAACAGATCAAGCTTGTTGCTGCCCTCAGAATCATCCCCATTTACCACATAGTAAACCGCGTTCTCTTCCGGCTTTACATAGGCAGTAACCGTGTGAATCTCTGCGCCCTCATGAGCCGCCTTGTAGGCATTTACAGCTGCAGCTGCCACATCCTTGGCCGTGATCTCACGGGAACCATACTGAATCACCACAGAAACCTCTGGCTCTGCTGCCTTTGTCTCCAAAACTGCTTCTTCTTTCACTGGTTCTGCCGTCTTTACTGTTTCCTCTTTTTTCACAGTTCTGGTTCTGGTCTTCTTCTCAGCAGGCTCCACAGCCTTTGTTGTTCTGGTTCTGGTCTTCTTTTCTGCAGGCTCTGCTGTCTTTGTTGTCCTGGTTCTGGTCTTCTTCTGTGCCGGCTCCACAGCCTCTATAGTTTCGACTGCCTTCTCTGTATCATTTTTTCCAGCCATAATTTCCTCCTCAAATTAAAAACCGCTTCTTTTCACTATATTCCTAACTTCCTACTTTGCTGCCATTCCCTAAGTTGTTGATGGCATTATAAATCCATTTCCCACTTTTGTCAATCAAATCCCTTCAATTTCCTCCCTGAAACCGTCTTTTTACAGGAATTTTGTAAAAAATTACCGCTTATTTGTAAGTCTCTCCCACTTTCTTTTAAAAAATGCAAAAATATCTCCCAAAAAACTCCCTCCAAAACCTCCCTTTCCTTATAAATCTTCCAAAAATTCCTGTTAAATGTTTATTCCTATGTAAATTGTTTCTTCTTTATGCCTGTAATATTCCTGTAAATGCCGCATTCTATCAGGCAAACTTCTTGCCTAAATATAATGTGGTCAAGACACGCTCTAAAGCATCCTTGCATTTTTACTCATCCTTATTTATACTATTCTCAAGAACCTAATGAATTTTCAACCCCTCTCGTGTTTCATCCAGACAGAAAACAAAGTTATGTGCTGTCTGGGCGGAGCATTACAGATATTTAACAAATACTCTGACACACAAAAGGAGATATGCCATGCAGATCGCTTCCCTTTCCATCCGCAATTTTAAATCCATCCAGAACCTGCAGATTTCAAATACAGGAAACGCTCTCATTTTAGTAGGAAAAAATAACACCGGAAAAACCGGTATCTTAAAGGCCATCCGGGCCGCCCTTGGGAATTACGCTGTAACAGAAGGAGACTTTAACGAGAAAAATCAGAACATAGAGATTTCCATGACTTTAAAAATCTCCCATTCTGATTTGTGCCAGTTTCACGTTTTGGGAATCGTCAGTCAGTACAAACGTTTTGACACCTGGAAAAAAGATTTTTCTTCCAAGCTCCCCTCCTTTGACGGGGAATCCCTGTCCTTTACCTGCACGATTCATCCCACCCGGGGCATCCGTTACAGCGATTGTTCTCATAAACACAACCGTTTCCTTCCCCAGGTGCTCCCCCGGCTGTATTTCATTGATACACAACGGCAGCTGACATCGTTTCAGGAAGATCTTCTTATGTTTCAGGAAGATCAGCAGTTGATTCGTCTTCGGTCCAACACCTGCATGTTTCGTTCCTCTAAAATCTGTAACCAGTGCTTTAACTGCATCGGACTAATTAACCAAAAAAGACCAGAAGATCTCCACCTGTGCGAGACAGCAAAACTTCTGGAATACAAAATGTACCAGTTAAACCTCAGCGATTTCTCCAGAAGAGTCAATGAAAACTACCTAAAAAACGGCGGTATTGAAGAAATTTTTTACACTCTTACCTGCAATCCAGACACCCTTTTTTCCGTGACTGCCAACGCCATACGTCACGGGCAGCAACAGCCGGTTCCTGTGGAAAATTTAAGCAATGGCATGAAAAGCATTTACATGCTGTCTCTTCTGGAAACCTATATTGAAGGGGAAAAACAGATTCCCAGCATCATTATGGTAGAATACCCGGAACTGTTTCTTCACCCCTCGCTCCAGAAAACTGCCGGAGCAATTCTTTACCGGCTCTCCAAGAAAAATCAGGTGATTTTTTCCACTCACTCTCCTAACCTGATTGCCAATTTTACCAGCCGTCAGCTCTGTCAGGTGATCACCGATGACCATTGCCGCTGCGCAGTCCGGGACCATGCAGACATTGACCAGATCTTAGATGATTTGGGCTATGGAGCCAATGATCTTCTCAATGTAGGTTTTGTATTCATTGTAGAAGGAAAGCAGGACAAAAACCGCCTGCCTTTGCTTTTAAAAAAATATTATCCGGAACTTCACCGCCCAGACGGACAGTTATCCCGGATTTCCATTCTCACCACCAACAGCTGCACCAACATCAAAACCTATGCCAATTTAAAATATATGAATCAGGTATATCTCCAAGATCAGTTTCTCATGATTCGGGACGGCGACGGCAAAGACCCAAACAAACTAGCTGCCCAGCTTTGCCAGTACTATGATGAGAGAAATGCACAGGATATTGACAAACTGCCTAAAGTTCGCCGCCGAAATGTACTGATTTTAAAATACTACTCTTTTGAAAACTACTTTTTAAACCCTAAAATTATGGCTCGTCTTGGAATCGTAGAAAGCGAAGAAGCTTTCTGGCAGACTCTCCTTTCCAAATGGAAGGAGTATCTCCACCGGCTGTCAAGCGGCCGCCGCCTGACAGCGCTTTTGGGAAAAGATTTTGAAACCATAAACGATCTTCAAAAACATTTTGAAGCGTTTAAAATCCACATCCGCGGCCATAACCTGTACGATATTTTTTACGGTCCCTACAAGCAAGAAGAAGCCGCTTTGCTGGACCAGTACATTGACTTGGCTCCCCGCCAGGATTTCCAGGACATTCTGGATGCTGTTGAAGCTTTTCCCTTTTTTGAAAGCCGAAAGCAGTAAATAGACGAAACGTTCCCACAGCCAAATAGGCCGGGAAACGCCTCCTTTTCAATACTCTTACAAAATCAGCTCTGCCAAATAAACCGCCACACAGGCGCTGATGGAAACCCGAAACAAATTTCCATCCACCCAGGCTGCAGTTACAGCCACCAAAAACCCAGCAAGCCCTGACCAGAAAGAAGACGTGGCGGTTAAAATGGCTGGGAAGGTCATTACAGACAGACTGACATAGGGGACATAATACAAAAAAGAACGGATAAAAGGGCTGCGGATCTCCTTTTTCAATAAGGTTAAAGGCAAAGCACGTACCAAATAAATGGTTGCTGCCATCACAATCAACCCCATAGCTTTACTTGTCTCCATAATAGGCATCACTCCTCTTCTTTCACCGGAAACAGCACGGCAGCCGCCCCGGAAACAATGATTGTAAGCAATATAATTTGAACCCCGGACGATAAATTTCCCAAAAAAGGAATCCAGGAAAATGCCGCGCTTGCCGCCATAGAAACCAGAACCACCCCTGCAATAATCCGGCTCTTTTTCGACGGAGGCACCACCACAGCAAGGAACATTCCATACAAAGCCACGCCCATGGCGCTCATCATCCGAGGAGGCAGCGCCATTCCAAGCAGCGCCCCCATCACAGTGCCAGCCACCCATCCCGGCGCCGCCACCACAGTAGCCCCATACATATAACAGGGGTCCAGCTTTCCCTCCACCCCCATGGACACGGCAAAAATCTCATCCGTAACCCCGTAAGCCATAATCAGACGGTGAAAAAAAGGCCGGTCCCTGCGGACCTTCTGGGAAAGCGCCCCTGACATCAAAAGATACCGAAGATTCACCACAATCTCAGTTACAATCATCTCCACATAACCCGCCCCAGATACCAGGGCCTGTATCCCCGCAAATTGTCCCGCGCTGGCCAGCATAGCTGCTGACATAAACCCCGACTGGAACGCGTTCATCCCTGCTTTCTGAGCTGCGATTCCCAAGGTAAAAGACACCGCAAAGTATCCAAGACCAATGGGAACCCCTGCCTTCATTCCACGGAAAAACCATGTCCGTCCGTCCTTTTTTTCTCCGGCAAGACTCTGTTTTAAAGCTTCTGAATCCTTCACGCCTCATCCTTTCCGGCTGCCTCTTTCACCACCAAAAGAGAGTAATATCCTGCCTTTTCATTAATATCTTTTGGGGATAAATACACCCGCTCCCCTTCCATACCGCAGTTCTCCACCATCCACACCTGCTGCCCGGAATCATAAAGCCACTCCTTGACCTTTCCCAAGTTCTTCCCCATCTTCATAATCACTTTTGTACCAGGCAGAGAAAGCCCTTTTTCAATTTGTTCCGGCTGGGACAGCACATGAAACTCCTGGGAATTTTCCACCAGTCCTATGCCAAGTCGGGCTGCCGCCGCACAAAAAGAAGGCACTCCGTTTACCAGCCTGGACTCATAGCCATGAGCCAGAACCAGACGATGAATATAAAGATAAGAAGCATACACCGTCACATCCCCCAGGTTCAAAAATCCCACTTGCTTCCCCTGGTTCAGATATTTCTCCAACAGAGCCGCCGCCTGCTCATGGTATTCCTGCTGCACCTTTTGGTCTCTGGTCATTGGAAGTTCCACTCCCACACACTCTTTGTCTTTTAACTCCGGCGCCGCCCCACAGGCAATCTGATATGCCACGCTTTTTTTCAAGTCCCGCCCCGGAGCTGCAATTACATTGCATTCTTTCATAATACGCACGGCTTTTAATGTGAGAAGCTCCGGGTCTCCCGGACCTACGCCGATGCCATATAGGATTCCTCCCATTGTTTTTCCCTCTCAATCTATTAATCTTGTCCTTTACAGCCTTTTCTCGGCCTCTTTTCCATGACGCACATACATCCTTCGAATCCCCGGATACTCTCCCAGTCCCCGCATCACACAGTCCACTTCATAGCCGCTTTTTTCAAACCGGCTCTTCCATGACCTTTCCTCCTCTCCGGCCATATCCTTTTGCACATGCTCTCCGGCCACCACAAGAAACGGAATCAAAACCACCTTTTTTGACTGTCTCTTTTGAACCAGAATCTCCATATTTTCCAGTGTGGGAGAAGCCTCCACCGTTCCCACCAGACAATCCGAAAATCCCTCTTCCAAAAAAGCCTGCTGCAGCTTTTCATAAGAAACATTTGCCCTGTGCTCCGTCCCATGTCCCATAAACACCAGATCCGTCTCTGGAGACCGATACCCTTGAAACTCTCTTCCAAGAACCTGGACCGCCTCCTGATAATCCCGGTCTTCTGCCAACAGAGGTTCTCCCCATGCAAAATGGTCAAACTGTCCCTGATACTGTCTTAAAACCGTTTCCATCCTGTCATACTCAAATCCACAGATTACATGGGTCGTCTGCACCAGTACTGTCTTGTATCCCTCTTTGATAAGCTTCTCAAGAGCCTCCTCCACATTGTCCTCTTTTATTCCATCCCGGTTCTTTAAAATTCCAAGAATCGTGGGGCTGGTATAGGCCCGCCTAAGGTCATATCCCTCAAAAGCTGCCCCTATCTCTTTCTCAATTACATCCAGAGTTTTCTCCCTGGTCTTCTGGTGGCTGGTTCCAAAGCTTACCACCAAAACCGCCCGTTTATCTTCCATTCGTTCCTCCTGCCTCTTCTACCAAAAGTACTTTTCCTTACAGCTGATACTTCGTTGCAGCTAAAAGGGCAGCTATAACGCTGCCGCTTTTTAGACAAGATCATTATAATGGATTCAGCAGAAGAATGGAATACCCTTTTCCTATTTTCCGTTGACTTTTTAATGTATTGGTTTATGATTCTATATATAAAATAGTTTAAGGGGAATATACCAATGAATGATTTTATTATGGATGAATTTTACAAAGAAATGCAATATATTAACTTTGAAACCTATGGAATTTTAGATTCGTCTGGTATGATTCATACCTTAGGTACCGACTCTAAAATTATAGGTCGGATTTTTGAAATGTTTACTCAGCCTATTCTTGAAAAGATCGCTAAAAGACATAATATGATTTTAACAACTCCTGCATCTCAAACCGTTTATCCTGATTTCATAATGATGAACCAAATAAATCCCAAAGGAAAAATCGCCATAGATATCAAAACAACTTATATTGAATCTGACCATTCTACCATAAAATTCACTCTTGGTTCTTTTGGTTCTTACATGCGAAATAACACCAAAAATATAGAATATAAATATACGGACTATTCCAAACATTATGTGATAGGATTTGTTTATAAACGAAATGGAAGGGCGCAAGAAAGCAAAGTTTATGAATACAAAGATCGAGACAAAATAATCTTTCCCTTTTATGATGTAAAATATTTTATTCAGGAAAAATATAAAATTGCCGGAGACAAACCAAGCTCCGGAAACACAGAAAATATAGGTTCTTTTACTACTAAAAATTTGGATGATTTGAAAGATGGAAAAGGTCCCTTTCGTGAATTAGGCCCTGATGCATTTGATTTATACTGGAAATACTATCCCAAATACAGAACTACAAATAAACCATATACATCCTTAATGGAATTTGTTAAATGGTTTCCAAAACAAAATCCTTCTTCCGTCACTTTGCTGCACACTTACAATTACAATCAAACTTTATGCAGAATACAAACTTATGCAAAAAAACTTTAACTACTAGATCCACATAACTGCGATGAATTTTCATCGCAGTTTCAGACAAAATGGCATATTAATATTCCATAAGTGATTCAAATAAATGAAATTGATGTCCATTACGAATGTTTCTCAAAGGAACCTTTGACGCATCATAATTTGTTAATAAAGCTTCCATCATAAAATTCCTATTTTCTTCTTTTCCACCAATATGATAGTAGTGTTCTTTATTTAGTTTATAACATCCTTTCCATATGGTATCAATATATGGATTCTTTCTATATTTGTTCTCATCCCATGTAGACACCATAAATTTTGCACCGGATTGAAACAGAGCATCCCGTAAAGCAATTTCATGGTCCTCATCCCAGCTGTCATAATAATCCACATGACGCCCGATATAAGGAGGATCGCAATAGATAAAATCTTCTGTTCCGGCTTTTGCAATGGTTTCTTCAAAAGAACAGCATACAAATACCCAATCATTTTCTGAAAAAACTGTCTCCAACCGCTTCACTTGATTTACAATCTTTGTTACATAAGCTTTTGCAAATCGCTGCGGTTTATGGCCATATGGGACATTAAATTTATAATATCGGTTAAATCTTATCATTCCATTAAAACAGCTTCGGTTAAGAAACAAAAAGTCTAAAGGATCATGATGTTGATTAAAACGCTCTCTTATTGCATAATAATGTTCATCATCTTTCTCTGCCAAGATTGCACCTTCACATTTAAGAAACTCTTTTACAATGCCTGATGTAATTTGCCCCGATTTAATCCCATTATAAAACTCAATCACATAAGGATTCGTGTCCGAAAATACTGCCCTGTGAGGCGCCAGATTCAATCCCACTACCCCAGATCCCATAAATGGTTCATACCATACAGAATTATTGGTCAAATATACATGATCGGAAATCATATTCACTATTTTCGTTTTAATTCCTTGAATTTTTATTGGAGGAACATAGACTTTACTTACCATATTCATTCCTTTCTGAAATCAAATTTAAAACTAATTTGATTATTTGTTCCCTCTTTTTCCTCCAAATAATTTTACCGCGTTTTTCCCATAAAGTCAACGAAACCTTCACCAGCTGATTACGTGGATTTTAAATGTGCAAATAAAAGGAATAATCGTCCAAAGAAAAAACCATCCCCCCTATTGCATTTCCAAGGTCTGGTCAGTTATACTAAAGATACCACGTTTCAGAAGGAGGAAATCTTATGGGAGAAGGAACAAAACCAGCTTTGGTGGTCTTAGCCGCCGGAATGGGAAGCCGTTATGGCGGATTAAAACAGATTGACCCGGTGGATGAACATGGCAATATTATTATGGACTTTTCCATATATGACGCCAAAGAAGCCGGATTTGAAAAGGTCGTCTTCATTATTAAGAAGACCATTGAAAAAGAATTTAAAGAAAATGTAGACCGACGCATTGGACGGCACATACAAACCGAGTATGTGTATCAGGAACTGGATAAGCTGCCAGAAGGCTTTGCCATACCCGAAGGACGGGTAAAACCCTGGGGAACCGGACATGCCATTTTGTGCTGTAAGGAAGCCGTCAAAGGACCCTTTGCTGTAATCAACTCAGACGACTATTATGGCAAACAAGCTTTTCAGGAAATCTACCGTCATCTGACTTCCTGTAAAGATCAGGAGCAATACCAGTATGCCATGGTTGGTTACGAGCTGAGAAATACCATGACAGACCATGGTTCTGTGGCCAGAGGGATCTGCTCCATTGATGAGAGAGGAAAACTTGTGGACATCCATGAGAGGACCCGCATCGAAAAACGGGGCAATGAGGGGGCTTACACAGAAGACGACGGGGCAACCTGGGTCACACTCCCCCCGGATACTACGGTTTCCATGAACCTTTGGGGATTTACAGCCAGCATTTTTAAAGAACTGGAAAATCGTTTCCCTGCATTTTTAGAGAAATCTCTTCCGGACAATCCAGTGAAATGCGAATATTTCCTGCCCTTTGTGGTAGATGAGATTTTAAAAGAGAAAAAAGCAGAGGTAACGGTATTAAAAAGCAAGGACCGGTGGTTTGGAATCACTTATAAAGAAGATAAAGAAATGGTAATTCAGGCCATCCGCCATCTAAAGGACCAGGGCCTTTATCCGGAAAAATTATGGGAGGACTAACATGAAAAACATGGGGGATCAAAAACTGGAAGCTGCCAACGCTTTTGCCGTAAAAGGACAAATCAAAACCTGTACGCCTTACGGAAGCGGACATATAAACCATACCTTTCTCCTGGTTTGTGAAGAAAACGGAGAGGAACACTCTTACATATTGCAGCAGATGAACCACGAAGTTTTTAAGGACATTCCAGGACTTATGAACAATGTAAGAGAAGTCACAGCATTCCTGCGCCGCCAGATTTTAGAAAACCACGGAAATCCGGACCGGGAAACCCTGAATCTAATTCCCACAAAAGACGGGAACGATTATTACAAAGACAGCCAGGGAAATTACTGGCGGACTTACCTGTTTATCTCAGACGCCACGTGCTATGATCTGGTAGAAAAACCAGAAGACTTTTATCAGAGCGGAAAAGCCTTTGGCCGGTTTCAATGTCTTTTAGCAGACTTTCCAGCCGAGAAGCTTGTGGAAACCATTCCTGATTTTCACAATACTCCAGCCCGTTTTCTGGCCTTTCAAAAAGCAGTGGAAACGGATGTGATGCAGCGGGCCTGTCAGGTGCAGGAGGAAATCCGCTTTATTTCCAGCCGGGAAAAAGAAATGGGTCTTGCCCTTCGTATGCAGCAGGAAGGAGCGCTTCCTCTGCGGGTAAGCCATAACGATACCAAGCTGAACAATATTATGATTGACGACGCCACAAGACAGGCGCTGTGCATTATTGACTTAGACACCATTATGCCGGGATTTTCCATTTTCGACTATGGAGATTCCATTCGTTTTGGAGCCAACACAGCCCAGGAAGATGAAACCGATCTGTCCAAGGTATCCCTCTCACTGCCCCTTTTTGAGATCTACACAAAAGGTTATCTGGAAGGATGCGAAGGGAGATTGACAGAAACCGAAATCAAGCTGCTCCCTTATGGGGCTAAGATGATGACCTTAGAGTGCGGTATGCGTTTTCTCACAGATTATCTTCAGGGAGATGTGTACTTCCACACCAGCAGAGAAGGCCATAATCTGGACCGGTGCCGTACTCAGCTGGCCCTGGTTGCCGATATGGAAAAAAAATGGACCCAGCTGGAAAAGATTGTGGAAAAATATACAACTTACAATCCTTAGGACACACTCTGCCCCTCTTTTTGCGGACCGCTTTTGGGAAAGCGGTTCTCCGCAAGAAGACGGATGGAGGTAGCATATTCCGACGGAGTCATATGAGTGACCTTTTTAAACTGTCTGGAAAAATAATGGATGGAGGTATATCCCAGCCGGTCAGCAATCTGAGTGAAATTCAGCTGATTGCTGCGGATTAGCTCCTTGGCCGTATCAATTTTCATCAGCGTAAAAAATTCTATAACCCCACAGCCGTGAAGTTCCTGAAACAGCTTCTGTAACCGGGACCGGCTTACCAGTGTGTTTTTACAGATCGTTTCAATGGTCAGCTGTTCGTTGATGTGATCTTCCATATATCGAAGAATCCGGTTGTATGTCTCATTGGGACGACCCAGGCAGGGATAGCCCGGATTCTTTGCAGGAACCGGAAGGGGATTGGCAAAATAGCGGCGATAAAGAAGAATCAACAGCTCTTCCAGGTAATTTCGAATCAGCTGCTCTGCCCCAAAGGCAGGAGACTCACTGTTTCGAACCAGCTCTTCCTGATAAGGGTTGTCCAGACGGCCCTGAAATCCCTGGCGGGCTTCAATGATAATCTGAGCCAAAAGAGCGCTTTCCGTCTCCTGAACCGTCAAAATCTGTCCCCGAAATGCGTCCATAGAAGGGGAATGACACTCAAAAGCAATCACCACCAGGCTGGGAGCGGTCCGACCGTTGGTGATAACATTGTGAAATTCATTGGGCTGATGAAAAATAATACTGCCTCTTTTTAAAGTGTGGCGCTGCTCTCCTGCCACTGCGTCAATCTCTCCTTTGTCTACACACAGCAGTTCCCAAAAATCGTGGCTTTCACCAGGAAAGGAAAAATCGCTCATGTAGTCAAAGTAATGAATGGAAATAATGCTCTGAACCAGTAAGGGAGTCCGCAGACGGATGCTTTTATAAGCCATGAAAAATGGTGTCTCCTCGTATCATTATGGAGGGAGTATAGCATAAATTTTATTTCGGAGCAAGAGGAATGCAGCGAAGTACAAAGTACCAAGTACCAAGACAGCAGACAGCAAAAAAAAGAAGGAGAATTTTATGAGTAAAAGCAAAGGCAGAGTTACGCTTCCCAGCGAGGGAGGATTTTTGGAGGAAACAAAAGAGATGATGAACCGATGGGGCGCGGATGCCCTGCGGGACAGCGATGGAACCAAGCTTCCAGAAGACATCAAAGCCCTGGATGCTTGCATTTATACCACTTATTTTGTAGCCAGAGGACATAATGATTTTGCCAGAGATCATATGGAGGAATGCCAGCAGCTGTATCTTATGAGCCGTCCTGTGACTGCTGTGGAAGAGATGCTGAAAATTCCTTTCATGGAAGGCTATTTTGATCAGCAGGTAACACCCGATTATATCCATGACTGTAAGACATGGTGGGAGGTAATGGACCGGACCGCCGGGGAAGCTGTGAGTACAAAGGACTGGGAAGTGAATCCAGAAAAAAACCTGGTAATCATCACCAATGCCCTGCCCTTTCATGAATACACCGTATCTTTTCTGGTTTTTGCCATCTGGGACCCTACACAGATGTACAATCATATTACCAACGACTGGGGAGATAAACCTCACGAGATTCCTTTTGATGTGCGATGTCCTGCCTCCGGCCAATTTGCCAAAGAATATTTGATTCAGTGGTTAAAGGACAACCCCAGAACCGATGTAGTCCGTTTTACCACCTTTTTCTATCATTTCACTTTGGTCTTTAATGACAAAGCCAAAGAGAAATTTGTAGACTGGTTTGGCTACGGGGCCACCGTGTCAGTCCCCGCATTGGAGGAATTTGAAAAAGAATATGGCTATAGATTAAGGCCAGAAGACATTGTGGACAACGGATATTATAACTCCACCTTCCGGGTTCCCTCCAAACGGTATCTGGATTACATGGATTTTATCCAGCGGTTTGTGGCCAAAAAGGCCAAAGAGCTGGTTGACCTGGTTCACGAGGCAGGCCGGGAAGCCATGATGTTCTTAGGAGACAACTGGATTGGAACTGAGCCTTACGGGAACTATTTTCCTCAAATCGGTCTGGACGCAGTGGTGGGAAGCGTAGGCGGAGGAGCCACTCTCCGGCTCATCTCAGATATTCCGGGAGTCCGGTACACAGAAGGCCGTTTTCTCCCCTACTTTTTCCCGGATACCTTTTATGAAGGCAACGACCCTTGTGTGGAAGCCAGAGAAAACTGGCTTGGGGCAAGAAGAGCCTTAATGCGCAAGCCTGTGGACCGGATTGGCTATGGGGGATATTTAAGCCTTGCATATAAATTCCCTGCTTTTGTCGATTATATTGAGCAGGTGACGGATGAATTTCGCGAGATTTACGACAACATTGCTGGAAGCAAGCCCTACTGCGGACTCAAAGTGGCTGTGTTAAACAGCTGGGGACGACTTCGCTCCTGGCAGGCTTTTATGGTGGCCCATGCTCTCTGGTATAAACAAACCTACTCTTATTTTGGGATTCTGGAAGCATTAAGCGGAGCCAGTGTGGATGTGGTGTTTTTAAGCTTTGATGATATCAAAAAAACCGGGATTCCGGAAGATGTGGATGTGATCATCAACGCAGGGGCCGCGAATACCGCATTTTCCGGCGGGGAAGAATGGCTTAACCTGGAACTTGTCACTGCCCTGCGCCGCTTTGTCTGGCAGGGCGGCGGTTTTGTAGGTGTGGGAGAACCTACGGCCACTCTCAATGGAGGACGATTCTTCCAGCTGGCAGACGTGTTGGGCGTTGATTTAGAGTTGGGCTTTTCTCTGTCCACGGACAAATATTTTACCCAGGCAAAGCCACAGCATTTCCTCACAGAAGACCGGAAAGAACCCTTTGACTTTGGGGAGAGCGTAAAAAATGTCTACGCCCTTTCTCCCAATACAGAGATTGTGGAATTTTCAGACGGAGAAGTACACATCAGCGCCCATGATTATGGAAACGGAAGAGGCGTCTATATAGCCGGACTGCCTTACAGTTATGAAAACACCCGGCTTTTCCTCCGCAGCCTGTATTACAGCGCCAGAAAGGAAAAGGAACTGAAACGTTGGTATGCAGACAATCCTCTTTGTGAAGTCCATGCGTATCCGGAAACTGGGAAATATGCAATTCTCAACAATTCGGAAAAACCACAGTGTACCGAAGTGTATGACGGTTTTGGTAATGTGAGTCAGATCCGTCTGGAAGGAGGCCAGATTCTCTGGAAGAAAATGTAAAAATCCTACGGTGTTCTTCTTGAAAAGAGATTCGGTCAAAAATCAACGCTGCAATCAATCCACATAGAACACGGGAAACTCTTGGCAAAAACAGCCACAACATTGTGAAAAACCCGGGAACAACTATACATTTTTACCACAAATATCCCAATGTGCAAATATACAGGTTGATTGTGCAAATATTTTTCTGTGCAATTTTACTATACTAAATCTATAAGAAACGAAGAAATGCAACAAAAAAGAGGAGGATATTTTTTATGAAGAAAAAAGTAATGGCATTGGTTTTATCATCCGCAATGGCTGTTTCTCTCGCTGCATGCGGCGGAGGCGGCGGACAGACTACGAACACAACCGCAGCGGACGCGGGAGGCGGAACCACAGAAGCCCCTGCACAAAGCGGCCAAGACAGCGCAGCAGCGCCGGCGGAGGGCGGAGCTGGTCTGGTGTACTGGTCCATGTGGGAGGCCACGGAGCCTCAGGGACAGGCGATTCAGGCAGCGGTTGATAAGTTTACGGAAGACACCGGTGTCAGCGTGGACTTACAGTTTAAAGGCCGCACCGGTATCCGGGAAGGCCTGCAGCCAGCTCTGGACGCAGGAACTAATATTGATCTGTTTGATGAAGATATTGACCGTGTAAACTCTACCTGGGGCCAATATCTGATGGATTTGGAAGAACTGGCAAAAGCTGCAGACTATGAAGCTACTGCCAATGCAGGTCTGATGGCCGCATGTCGGGAAGTAGGAGGAGGAACCTTAAAGTCCATCCCCTATCAGCCCAATGTATTTGCATTTTTCTACAATCAGGCGATTTTTGACGAGGCAGGCATCACTGCTGTTCCCACTACCTGGGAAGAACTGGATGCCGTCTGCGCCAAAATTAAAGAAGCCGGATACACACCGATTACATGTGATGACGCTTATATTACCTGTATGTTTGGTTATCATATGAGCCGGCTGGTAGGAGAGCCAAAGACAGAAGAGATCGTAAAAGGCGGCCTTTGGGATGACCCATCTGTAACTGCCACTGCACAGGCTTACGCAGATTTTGCCAGCAAAGGCTATTTCTCCGAGACCATCGCTTCCAACGTATGGCCGGCAGGACAGAATCAGGAACTGGCTATGGGAACAGCCGCCATGTACTTAAATGGTTCCTGGCTTCCCAATGAAGTAAAAGATATGGCTGGCGACGACTTTGTGTGGGGATGTTTCAGCTACCCGGCAGTAGAAGGCGGAACCGATGGAGTTGACGCTGCTAACTACGGCGCTCAGGTGCTGGCAATCAACAAAGATTCCAAGAACGCAGAAGACGCATTCAAGCTGATCTGCTACATCACTCAGGGAGAATTTGACAAAATGCTCTCCGAAATGTCTGTAGGTATTCCTGCTGACTCCAACAACAGCGAATGGCCGGAGCTGATCGCTTGTGTGAAGCCAGTTATGGACAGCATGAACACCCGCTATCCGTGGGCTGCAGGCGCTGAGGCCAACGCAGATCTGACTCCGATTATCAAGGAAAACTTCTTGAAGCTTTGCGGAGGCAGCATTGATGCACAAGGCTTTGTGGACGCTTTGAAGAAAGCTGGCAATTAATTGAAAAAAGGCGGCAGGGGTAGGCTGCCGCCTTTTTTATTCTGATTACTGAAAGGGGGAATCTTTAGATGAAACGTAATAAAGGTATGATCCTACTTTTTCTGACTCCCGCCGTATTGATGTTTTCCATCATCTTTTTGTATCCCATTGTCCGCACCATCCTCATGAGTTTTTTCAAGATTGACGGGATCACTGACCCGGTAGGCAAATGGCAGTTTACAGGCCTGAGCAATTTTATCAAGCTTGCCAACACCAGCCTGTTTCGCATATCCATGTGGAACCTGTTTCGGATCTGGCTGATCGGCGGCATTATCGTCATGTCTCTGGCTCTTTTGTTTGCTGTGATCATTACCAGCGGAATCCGCTTTAAAAGCTTTTTCCGGGCAGTCATCTATCTTCCCAACATTGTCAGTGCAGTTGCCTTGGCTACCATGTGGCTCCAGTACGTTTACAGCCCAAAATTCGGACTTTTAAAAACCGTATTTACCAATTTGGGTCTCACCTCTCTGGCCAAGGTTCAGTGGCTGGACAATGATCACAAGTTTATGGCCCTTTTGCTGGCCTACTGTTTTGGAATGGTCGGTTATCACATGCTGATCTTTGCCAGCGGCATTGAGCGCATCAGCTCTGACTATTTTGAGGCCGCCACTTTGGACGGGGCCAACAAAATCAATCAGTTCCGCTACATTACCCTGCCTTTGCTAAAAGGGGTTTTTAAGACGAATATTACCATGTGGAGCGTTACCAGCGTAGGATTTTTCGTGTGGTCTCAGCTGTTTTCCACTGTGACCGCAGACACTCAGACCATCACTCCCATGGTTTACATGTACATGCAGATCTTTGGCGCAGGCAACAGTATCACCGAACGAAACTCTGGCCTGGGAGCTGCTATTGGCGTCCTGTTAAGCATCTGTGTGGTAGCTGTATTCTGGCTGTGCAACCATCTTTTAAGGGATGACGATCTGGAATTTTAAAGGAGGGGAAACTTATGGCGAAAAACCGAAAATATCACGAACCTGTCAACTGGAAAAAAGAACTGCGCCTTGCCCCAGGGTACCTCATCCTCCTTTTATGGATTTCTTTTACCTTTGTCCTTCTTGGCTGGGTGTTGCTGGCCAGTTTCTCCACTACCAAGGAGATTTTTTCCAACAAGCTGCTGGCATCTGGACTTCACTTTGAAAACTATGTAAAAGCATGGATTAATTCAGATGTGGCGGGAATTTTCAGGAACTCTCTCATCTATTCCATGATTTCCTGTTTCCTTCTGATTATCATCTGCGCTCCTGCTGCTTATGTTCTGGCCCGCTTTGTTTTTCCGGGCAATAAGCTGATTCAGACTGGCTTTGTATCTGCCATGGGCGTACCAGTGGTTATGATTGTTCTTCCTTTGTTTGGAATCGTAGCCAATTTGGGAATTTTAAACCATGTGTTAAGCAATAGTATTTTGCTGATCTTTTTGTATATTGGCATTAATGTTCCCTACACCACCATCTTTCTCATGACCTTTTTTGGCAATTTGTCCAGAGCCTTTGAGGAGGCGGCAGCCATTGACGGATGCCCTCCCACCAAAACCTTCTGGCTGATTATGCTTCCCATGGCTCAGCCAGGAATCATCACTGTGACAATCTTTAATTTTATTAATATTTGGAATGAGTATTTCATCTCTCTGATTTTTGCAAATTCCGACAAGCTTCGCCCCATTGCCGTAGGACTGTATTCTATGATTAACTCCATGAAGTATACCGGCGACTGGGCTGGCATGTTTGCTGCAGTGGTAATTGTATTCCTGCCTACGTTTATTTTGTATATTTTCTTGTCAGAAAAGATTATTGCAGGTGTAACCGGCGGCGGGGTAAAAGGGTAATCCATAGGGGAGATTTTCTCTCCCCTATGTAATCTTATACGATTTTAATTTTTTTGCAATGTACCAACGTAATATTCCAACATAAGGGTCCATATAATCTTGTTTCTCCTCATATTTCCACTGCATTTTTCTCAAAAAATTTTTCAGACTTTTTTCATCTTTGTATCGATGAAGCATTTGTTGAAATTTTTTCAATGCAATTTTACGTCCCAACAATGGCATATTCAAACTCATATCGTATAGTATCCCTTGAATGAATCTCCCCATTCATTTTATAATAAATTCGATCCATATCCGTTTTATTTAATGGATTTATAAAAATCGGTTTATTCCCCTTTTTGGTATCACAAAACTGCATTCTCAAAGGCTGGCCCTCACCACCCTTACACACTGCAAGTAAATTATGATATTGCAATTCATTTGCTTTCGTTCTTGCCTCAAAATGTTCAATTTTTGTATCACCTGCTCCGAAATCCGGCGCATACAATATGCGCAAAGATGCCCCTGTTCTTTCAACAAGGACTCTCGCAACTGTTCTTTTACATCTGCATCCATATCATCAAACCGCCCATTAGGTTGATGGCGGTATTGAAGAAGTTTTGCCGGCTCTGCATTCTTTTTAATATAGATCATATCATCCTTTCTACATCTAAGGTAATTTGATTTTCTATAACTTCTCTTGCATGATCTCCAAGAATACTCCTAATATGCTTTAAAATATTTCCTGCTGTCTCATAGTCTTCCCGATCCACTGCTGAATCGAAATCTTCCTGAAGCTGAAGAATTTCCACAGGCCGCACATTTACATCCATTACTTCCTGCATAACCTCTTCTACGGTCCGGCCATAGGTTGTGCTTTGGGGTTGGTAAATTAAATCCCGTTCTAAAACCCAAATCGTTTCTCTTGGCATATTTACCAGGATGCTTGGAGAGTGTGTTGTCATAATAAACTGAATATTCGGAAAAATGCGCATTAAATCTCCAACAACCTTTTTTTGCCATGCTGGATGAAGGTGCAAATCAATCTCATCAATCAATACGACTCCCGGTGTTTCCAAAACTCTGTCCAGTAAATTCGGATTCAAAAGAGCCATTCGATAAGCAATATCTGCCACAAGACTTATAATTCCCTTTTCGCCATCACTTAGCATTCTGACAGGATACTTTTCAGCTTGACCGTTTCGAACCATAGTTATTTCCAAATCATGACTTTTTACATCATAATTAAACCAGGCATCTGTAATGAAAGCATCCACACTCAAATAACACTCTCTCAAAGCTTTTTTTACAGTTTCCAACTCTGCAATCCGACACCCTTCCTGAAGCTGAATATAAGTCATATCTTCAAACCATTGCATCATTTGTCTTTCGTTGGACTCTGCTGCAATACAGTCCACATACCCCATCTGTCGATTTAATGGCTCCCCTTTATAATGAGAAACTCGATTTCTCTTTTGCAACCAAAGCCGCCCCGTCCCATAATATGCAGTCAAAGGAAGAATACATCTACTATTGCCAGAGCGCACCTGTTTTTCCAGCTCTTTCGCATAATCCACAATATACTTTATATTTCCATTGGTGCGGCGCCTTTTTCCATTCAACACTCTTTCCCATTGAATGATCGTTTCACCTTTTTCTTCTATTAGATTATTTTTTCTCACGCTTCCTTCCACACAAATTTCCACCGGAAACTGCTCTTGAGATTCAATCCGACTTCCCGCTGTAAACATCTTATAGTGAGCATCCTTAGATGAAACAGAATTACTTCTTATACCATCAAAACCGGATAGATAAGCACCTAAACCAATCGCTAGCCCATCTAAAATTGTAGATTTACCTGCTCCATTATTTCCAATAAGCAAATTGCATTTTGGATGAAACTGCATTTCCAGATTTTCAAAACATCTAAAATTCTTAACCCTAAGCTTATGGACTCTCATAGATTATTCCTCCAGCAAAAATAACTGTTTCAAATATATTGTATCATTTCCTGTTTCAAGATTCAATTCTGATTTTCAAAGATAAGAAACTTGAAAATATTACCTGTTTATGATATGCTAACCCACAGAAACATTGTAAAATGAAGGATTTTACGAGATGGTAGGACAAAGTATGGAAAACTGCTTCCAGGCTTTGCCGGGATAACATAGCAAATACATATCAAGAAAGAGGAAAAGATGAAAGCCAAAAAAACCTTAAAAGAAACGGCAGTGGAAGGCATCTACCATGATATTGAAGAAGGAATCTACAAGGCAAACATGATTCTCACAGAAGGAGAGATCGTAGAACGCTATTCCATGAGTAAATCTCCGGTTCGGGAAGCGCTGATTGAACTGTGTAAGGACGGCGTGTTAAAAAGCATTCCGCGAGTCGGCTATCAGGTGGTGCAGATTTCCATCAAAGAGATTCTCGATCTTCTGGAAGTGCGAATTGATTTGGAGACTGCCAACCTGCGAAGACTTGCCCCAAGAATCACCGAGGAAGATCTCCTAATGCTAAAAAGTTTAGAGTCCATCGCCCACCCTGGTGAAAGCCGCAAAGTAGTCATTAACTGGGACCGAAACACCGATTTTCATATTAAACTGTGTGAACTTGGAGGCAATGCTTATTTATGCGAAACCATTGAGCGGGCGCTTATGAAATCCCGCCAATATATTGCCCAGTACTTTCACAATGCATGGAATAAAAATGCTGAATCCAACGGTTATTTCCACAGAGCTGCCATTGAAGCTTTGGAGAAAAAGGATGTGGAAGAAGCGGTTTTAATGCTTCAAAAAGACATCCTCAATGTAAAAAATCAGATTCAGGAGACCTTTTTTCTTTGACTTCTTTTCTTTGAATGGTCCCTTACATAACAAGTCAAATCCCCCGCAACAAGTACAGCACTTGGCCCATTGCTCGCAAAAGTCAAATACCCTTCTGCGAGCAACAAAGCATCCAATTTGGTACACAGCAAGCTGCGGGGTATTTGACCCTCTCAGCATTCGCTCCTTCCCATATTTTCAATCCATTCAGTAACGCTCCTAACACATCTCTTCTCCTACACTCTCTATCCATCGCAGTTCAGCACCTCGCTGCAAGCAACCGGTCATCCTATTTGCAGCACCAAAAACTGCGGGGGTATTTGACTCTTGCGATATTCGTCAAATGCCTGTGCAAGCATATCACTTATCTTATTGCTGGCGTAGATAAATCTCGCTCCTCTCCCACATTTCCCATCATTTTCAACAAAACATCCTCCGCTCCTATAAAAATTTCATAATTATTACCAAAAAACAGTTGACAAGTTGACAAAATATGATTATAATCAACATTAATAAGACTACTAATAATATTACAAGTAATATGATTCAACCAAAAGGAGGTTCATTATGACAAAGAAAGAACGTGTAATTGCTGCCATTGAAGGAAAAGAGCCAGACAAGATTCCCAGTGGCTTTTCCCTTCATTTTCCCACAGAAGTTGCCTTTGGAGATGCAGCTGTAGACGCGCATATCCGCTTTTTTGAAGAAAGCGACACCGACATCTTAAAGATTATGAATGAGAACCTGGTTCCTTATATGGGTGAGATCCATCATGGCTCTGACTACCACATGGTTCGTGAGATGACTATGGAAGATTCCTTCATGCAGGATCAGATCACCCTTGTGAAGAACGTTTTAAAACGTTGTGACAAAAGCGCTTTCACCCTGGGAACCCTTCACGGAATTACAGCCTCTTCCATTCATCCTTTGGAAAAGATGAATCCAAATTACACCTATGACGGAGTGCGGGAGAAACTTTGCAGACTGCTTCGGGAAGACAAAGATACCGTTCTGGCAGGTATGAAGCGGATTGCCAATGTCATGTGCGATCTGGCCAGAGAATATATCCGTTTGGGAGTGGACGGCATCTATTACGCTGCTTTAGGGGGAGAGACCAGATTTTTCACCGATGAAGAATTTGAACAGTATATCAAGCCTTTTGACCTGCAGATTATGAAAGCAATTAAGGATGCAGGCGGATACTGTTTCCTGCACATTTGCAAAGATCAGCTGAATATGAACCGCTACCAGGATTACGGTGTTTACACCGATGTGGTCAACTGGGGAGTCTATGAAGCACCCTTCTCTCTGGAAGAAGGAAGAAAGCTGTTTCCGGGAAAGACTATTATGGGCGGCCTTCCCAACCGCCACGGCGTGCTGGTAGACGGACCTAAGGAGGCAGTTCGGGAGGAAGTTCACAAAGTCATCTCCTCTTTTGGCAGAACCGGATTTATCCTGGGCGCTGACTGCACTCTTGCTACCGAACAGAACATGGATCTTTTGAAAGCAGCGGTTCATGCGGCCCGTGAATAGATCAAACGTATAAAATTGAACCTGATAACCCACATTTTATAAAGAAGGAGGAACAAGATTATGAAGAAAAACATTGCATTATTCCTGGCAGCAGCATTAGCGGCAGGAAGCCTGACTGCATGTGGAGGCGGCAAAGATTCCCAAACATCCACCACTACTGCAAAGGCAGCGGACCAGGGTGGCGGGTCAGAACAGAAGACCCCGGAAGGCGGAGATTCCCAAGGCTCTTCTGGCACCGTTTTTCCGGCAGGCACCCTCACCGTGTATGCCATGGGGAATCCACAGTACCGGCAGCAGTATTTTGAGACCTGGCTGGAGAACCATCGGGATATTGCTCCAGATGTAAAGATTGAATTTGTTCAGACAGAAGGCACTGCTGACATCCGGGAAAAGATCACCATGACCGCCCTTTCCGGCGCCACAGAAGACCTTCCCGATGCTGCCATGTTAGACCCAGTCACCATTATGGATTTAGCCAAAGCCGGACTTTTAAAAGATGAGACCGAATATCTCACTCCCCTTTTAAGCAAAATGGTAGACGGCGCTACCAAAGATGCCACCATTGACGGACGGATTTATGCACTTCCCGATTCCGTACGTCCCCAGGTTCTCTTCTACAACAAAGACATTTTTGACAAATACGGCATTGATCCTGAGACCATGAAGACCATGGACGGCTACATCGAAGCCGGACGTCAGCTGAAGGAAAAGAGCGGCGGCGAGGTTTATCTTTCCTACATTGATCCCACCAGCAAGACTTGGAGATACTGGGGACGCCGGGGTCTGATGCCCTCTGCCGGTGCAAGAATCTGGGATGAGAACGGAGAAGTGGTTATCGGCACAGACGAAGGCGCCAAAAAAGCCCTGGGCGCTCTGGACACCATGAACAGCGAAGGACTTTTAATGAAGACCACTATCATGGAACCAGCTCTGTATGATGCCATCAACAATCAGAAAGTGGCCACCTTCTGCATCGGCGCTTTCTGGGATGAATTTATGAGACAGAACTGTGACGCCGTGAAAGGTCAGTGGAGAGTGATGTCCGCTCCGGAATTTGAAGGGGTCGGCAAGGCTGGCGCTCCTGTGTCTCAGTACATGGGTATTATTGAAAAAGGCGACAATCCTTACTCCGAACTGTTCCGCATGATGTGGTATGATTTTACCTTTGACATTGAAGCAAAAGAAGAATGGGTCAATTCCATGGAAGCACAGAATGCGCCCTATTCCAATCCAGTTTCCATTGAAATGCTGGAAGATCCCTTCTGGAAAGAGCCTTCTGATTACTACGGCGGAATGTCCTTCCGTGAAATGGAAGGAAAATGTCTGTCCAATGGAGCAGACAATCTGGTTGTGACTCCTCAGGATGCGGAGGCAGATGAGATTATTTCTGCTGAACTGGAGAAATACGTTGCTGGTAATCAGTCCATGGACGATGCTATTGCCAATATGGATAAAAATCTGAAAGCAAAGATCGGAAAGGCACAAGTCAATCCATAAGCCTTTTCCTTAAAAGACAATATGCCGTTTGAATCGTACCTCTCTCAAACGGATAAATGGGACGGCCGCAGACAGGAATACCTCTGGCGGCCTCCCCTTTTTCCCTGTTTCACGTACACTAGGAATCTCTTTGTAAAGGAGGGATGTTATGTTACGGACAATAAAAAAATATAAAGCTCCTTATTTGTTTATTTTACCGTTTTTTATTTTGTTTTTTGTATTTCAGCTAATTCCAACCATCTGGACCGTATACATCAGCCTTACCAACTGGAAAGGAATCGGCTCGCCAGAATTTTGCGGTTTTGGCAATTATCAGAAAATGATGGTAGATGATATGTTTTGGGAATCTTTGGGCAATACCGTTGTCTACTGGCTGTCCGGATTGGTTCTGATTATCTGCTGCGCTCTTCTGATTGCCTGCTTGTTAAATAGCCGTTACCTGCAAAAAGACTCAGTCCGGTCTTTCTTTAAGACCGCAACCTTTTTGCCCAATATCTGCGCTGCCATTGCCATGGGACTGATCTTTCGAATGCTGTTTGATGAAAATGTGGGACTGATCAATGAAGTAATTTCCATGGTTGGAGGTTCGAAGATTCCCTGGCTTACCAGCACCACCTACTCCAAGATTCCGGTCATTATCCTGAATGTATGGCGGTATACCCCCTGGTTTACCATGATTTTACTGTCCGGTCTTTTGAATATTTCCAAAGACTATTATGAGGCAGCCACTGTGGACGGCGCTAACGCTGCCCAGCAGTTTTGGTTTATCACACTGCCCTCTTTGAAAAACATTCTGTTTTTCTGTTCCGTTACCTTAACGGTAGATATGTGGAAGCTTTTCAACGAATCTTACATCCTTCCTGGACCGGGAACCTCCAACTCCTCCCTGTTCCAGTATATGTATGAGTCTGGCTTTAACGTGTTCAACATGGGATATGCCTCCGCTATCGGTGTTGTGCTGATTCTGATTTTGATGGTAATTTCCATCATCCAGTTTGCAGTGCGCCGCAAGCAGGGTGAGCTGTAGAAAGGAGAAAACTTATGAACCGAAATAAAATGATTTCCTCCGCAGCGGTTTTAGGGCTGTTGTCTTTCATCACCCTGATCTGCCTGTTTCCCATTGTATGGATGTGCCTGATCTCCATCAAAAGCACCTCTGAGAGCATTACGGGTTTTCACTCCATTATGGTGGAACATCCCACTCTGGCCAATTTTAAACGGCTGTTTGAGATGATTCCCGTAGGACAGAACACTTTTAACAGCGTGTTCACCACCATTATGGGAACCATTACCTCCCTGTTCTTTTGCGCTCTGGCAGGCTTTGCCTTTGCCAAATATCGGTTTCCTGGCAGGACCTTTCTCTTTTACTTTGTCATTGCCACCATGCTGGTACCGCCGGAAGTGGGTTCCGTTCCTTTGTTTATCATTATGAAAAAAGTGGGGCTGATCAACAGTCTTTGGTCTCTGGTGGTTCCCCGAATCGCCACGGCAGTAGGTATTTTTTATATGAACCAATATATTACAGACGTTCCCGACGAACTGGTGGAAGCAGCCAGAATCGACGGATGCAGCGACTTTGGAATTTTTATGAAGATTATCCTTCCAGTCATCAAGCCTGCCATGGCTTCCTGGGGTGCCATCACCTTAATCGCCCGCTGGAACGACTTCTTCTGGCCCCTTCTTTACCTTAGAAAACAAGCCAAATATACCCTTATGGTAACGATCTCCCTGCTTCCGGTCAGCGAGGGCCTTTCCACCCCCTGGCCTGTAATTTTGGCAGGCACTACCTTGGTCATTATTCCCATTATTGTACTTTATCTGGTTCTGGAAAAGTTCCAGAAAGCAGGTATTATGGAAGGCGCTGTGAAAGGCTGATTTATACAGGAAAGGATTATGAAAAACCATGAACAAAAGTGATATTCGTTATCAGGCATATATTGATATTTTAAAAGAAGAATTAATCCCCGCTATGGGATGCACCGAACCAATCGCACTTGCCTATGCTGCTGCCACTGCAAGAGAGCTTCTTGGCTGTATGCCAGAGCGTGTAGAAATAGGCGCCAGCGGAAGCATTATCAAAAATGTCAAATCCGTCATCGTCCCCAACACCGGACACTTAAAAGGAATCCCCGCTGCTGCTGCCGCTGGCATTGTAGCCGGAGATGCAGACAAACAGCTGGAAGTAATCTCCCATGTCACACCAGACCAGGAAGCACAGATCCGCGCCTTTTTGAAAGCGGTTCCCATTGAAGTGGAGCATGTAGACAATCAAATTATATTTGATATTATCGTTACCTTATATCATGGAAATGACAGCAGCATGGTGCGGATTGCCAATTATCACACCAATATTGTACATAAAGAAAAAAATGGAGAAGTTCTTTTAGACCTGCCCATTGAGGAGGAAAAGGAGGAGAATCTTACTGACCGGACCTTACTTAGCATGGAAGGGATATGGGATTTTATCAACACAGTAGATGTGTCCGAAATCCAGGAAGTTTTAAACCGTCAGGCAGACTTTAATATGAAGATTGCCCAGGAGGGAATAAACGGCAATTATGGAGCCAACATTGGAAAAGTTCTTCTGGATTCCTGCGGTCCAGATGTGCAGACCCGCGCAAAAGCCATGGCTGCCGCCGGGTCAGATGCCCGCATGAATGGCTGCGAACTTCCGGTGATTATCAATTCCGGCAGCGGAAATCAGGGAATTACCGTGTCAGTTCCCGTGTTGATTTACGCCAAAGAATTAGGGGCTGACCAGGAAAAGACCCTTCGTGCTCTGGCTCTCTCCAACCTTTGCTCCATTCATCAGAAAACCAAAATCGGACGGTTATCCGCCTACTGCGGTGCAGTCAATGCCGGTTCCGGTGCAGGGGCAGGCATCGCTTATCTTTGTGGTGGAGGTTACAAGGAGATTGTCCATACAGTCGTCAATGCCCTTGCCATTGTGTCAGGTATTGTCTGTGACGGAGCCAAAGCCTCTTGTGCCGCCAAGATTGCCTCTGCTGTGGATGCAGGACTTTTAGGTTACAATATGTATAAACGCGGCCAGCAATTCTACGGAGGAGACGGCATTGTAACCAAAGGCGTGGAAGAGACCATCCAAAATGTAGGACGGCTGGGAAAAGACGGAATGCAACAGACCAACGAAGAGATCATCCGGATTATGGTTGGCGAATAAGAGGATCAATATACCAGAGCCGCTTGTTTTGCAAGCGGCTCTTTTTATACGCTTTTCCCGATTCTTTGGCATTCTCCTGTGATAAACAAGAAAATCCCAATCTATCATTTGGCTCTGGCACGGGAGAAAAATAGTGAAAAAATAATGTAAAAATAGTGGAATTATTTTTGCTGTTGGCTATGATTCAGAAGAATATTACCATGTTCATTGCTTCGCGGGAATAAAAAGAGGCAGACACTTTCTCGCTCTGCCCCTTTTTGTATCTCTTTCATCGTATACCTTATCTGATGAAACTCTGTTTTCACTTGAAAGCGTGTCTGGAAATTGCTTTCCCTCGGTCCAGCACCTGCTCCCACTTCTCCTCTTCCAGATATTCCGGTTTCTCCATAGCAAAAAGTCCAGAGAAAGAAAGCTGTAATTCTCTTTGAGCAATTCGTGCCGCTTCTTCCAAAGTCATCCGCTCCCAGGTCGTTTGAGACAAGATCTGTTTCGCAGAAGAAAAGCTGTGGTCATGGTCAAACAAAGGGCAAAATCCCGTTATTTTGCCGGAATCATTTTCCACAAAAAATCCCCAGTTCTGTCCATGTCGGTCGTCATTATTTAGAATATAATCTGCAATCTGCATTTGCAGGTAAGCTCTTCTATCCACTCTCAAAGCTTCCTCATAAGGATTTCGGCCGTAAGCCCCACAAAAAGCAGAAAACTCTTCGAATGTAACCATAGAAAGGTCCGGATTGGTAAACAGACAAGATTTTACCATCTTCTCTCCCACTCCATCCAACCATCCCCTTCTTTCATCCGATAGATAATCCCAAAGCTCCTCCTCTGACGACTCCTCATAAGATATGTGAGGAATCGAAAGGACCTCCAGAATCTGGGAAGATGGAAGCTCATATTTACCTGCCTTATGCAGCCAAAGACTCCCATCCGCTCCCCGAATCCATGCCTTTGCACTGACTCCTAAAGTAGTCAGCTCCGGCGTATGAATTTGCAGCTTCTTTCCAGTAAACCGATTCGTATAAAACTCCTTCTCCTCCATCTCATAATGAGAATTGTTGCCCGATAATGCTACTTTGGTGAGAAAAAGGCTCAGTTCATTATGAAACAAATTCACATCTTCCCAACTCTTCTCATCCTCTTCCTGACGAATCCAGTAAGAATCCTCAAGACTTAATCCTCGGCATACCAGACAAACCTCATATCGGTTTGTCTGGGAAATCCGCAGAGTGTTTAAAATCTCCTTTGCATAGCTCCTTCCCATTGACAAAGTTCGATTGGAAGCCCATTCCACAAAATCCGGAAATGTCACTCGCTCTCTCCGAAGTCCAAACGGCAGCTTGTAAAAATCAAGGATTTTACACTCTCCATTCTCCGTAATAGCCAGAGCCGGAAAATCTTTTTGCATCAAATAAATTTTACTCATTCAAATCCATTAGCAGTGAATCTTAATTCCAGTCTCAAACTTCTCGTCATCCACAATCAGGCGCAGATCATAGTCACCGGAAAGTCCTGCCTTGTTGACGCTTAACATAATGGCGCGTCCATCCTTGTTGATAAATGTACCACAGCAGAGAGCCTCAAACTTGTTAGCTGCAGTGGAGATATAGTAGCGGTGCTTCTCCTCTCCCTGCTCCAGCATCAGCATAACCAGCTGACCCTTCTCAAAAACAGCTTTATAGGTAAAGCGGTCATCTTCTTCAATCAGCTCCGAACCATACTTTTCCGGAATGAGAACGCCAGAAGATTCCAGAGGAATATCCGTATCAAATTCCTTCGTCACACCCATAGCTCCCAGGAAGCATCCTTTCCCCATAGACAGGTTTACCTGGTCATGGTACAGATGAAGCTTCTCTGCACGATAGAAGTTTCCTTCTACTTCCAGTTCCATCACTACCTGATCGTCCAGTACTTCCACAGTAATACTTCTGGTGGACACATCCGGGTTATCCTGCATCAATGCAGCAAACTGCTCGGAAGCTTCTCCCTTTAAGTATTGAACGCCGCCAGAATGAACCATATAATGACCATCCTTATAATATTCTACGTTACAAATATAGGAAGAGAAAAATTCCTGTCCTCTCTCCTTCCCATACTGCCATACCTGCTGAATGGTCATATCATCTGTATTAATCTTATAACGAACTCCGCGGGAGAAATTATCCTTATTTAAGATATAGTTCTCCTTAATCTTGGAGCGGAAATGTCCATTGTCAAAACACATCACATCTCCATTTGGAGTAATCAGGTTTGCGTGCTGCTCATACTGCCAGTCAAAATCTCCATCCCCAACTGGTTTAAAGAAATATTTCTGATACTTCTCCGGCCATCCAGTAGGATCACCGATAATCCAGTTCAGCTCTCCGCTGTCATAATCAATATTCACCATAGAGTCAATATGACGTCCGGAGAAAGTCAGAGAATTGGTATTCTTGTCATACCACACGGCATTGTTGTGGAACCAGTCATGGGCAGACCAGCTTCCCGACTTGCTGCAGCCTGGGTCCAGGAACTTCTTGTAATCCCAGGTCTTTAAAATCTCACCTGTATTCCGGTCTACCAAAACACACATATCCTCCACGGTATCGCTTCTCAAATCTTCCGTCAATACCAGCAGGTTGCCGTCCTCCATCTCAAACTGATCATGGTGATATCCGCCTGGAATACCAAATTCCTTATAAATCTTACCAGTCATGCTCATCTCATAAATTCCGGACATATAGTAAGGAATCTGCAGCAGACGGTCGGTTCCCACACAGATATTGCCATTCTTCAACCGCTTTAAGTCAAATACCACCGGAATATTCAGATACCAGCGAATATCCCCCTTATAGTCAAAACCTGTGGCCAGCTGGGTTAAAGCCGGAGTAATAATGATAATCTGATCCCGCAGATAACCAGCTGTAGTATTCATATGTACAAGCTTCGGCACATCCTTGCCAAGAGGCTCTGTCTGAATATGAATGGTCTTCTTATACCCCCGGTACAGTTCAATCTCAACCGTGTTGTCATAATCTGCATACAGTCCTAAAACCGGCAGAATATGAGTCTTTGCAGGTGGAAATGTATGGCTGATGTCGCCCCACGGATGCTCCTTACCCACCACAGTCACCGTAACCGCAGTGTCCTCCTCTGTCTTAAACAGAACAACTGCAGATAACGGATTGATCAGATAAGGATTGTACTTTACAAGCGGCTCCTCAATGGTATAATTCCCAGCTTCAAACTCTGCCAGCATAGCCTTTTCAGACTCGTCCTGACGGGTAAGAATCGATGGTAAGAATGAATACTTAATGGTTTCCATAGCAAATTCCTCCTTCAAAATAAAATTAAATATGATTCCATCATAATCATGAACCAAGCTCAATCCCTGGCTTTTTTCACGATCATGTTGTCTCCTAATGAATCAAAATCGATGCTGCCGGTATCCCAACCAAAATAACCAAAACCAATTCAATCACTGCAAACATCAACGTATGCTTATAAATCTCTCCGGATTTCAGCCACTCCTTATTGCCATGAATCATAGCCGCAAAAGGAGAAGCCGAAGGCGTCACCGAAGCGCTGGCCAATACAAAAATAATAATCAAAGACGTTATAGGAGCCGAGTTAATTCCAGAATGCAGGCAGAAGGAAGCAATCACTGGCTGCATCAGCATACCAACCACCAGGCTGTTGCAGATATTGGTTAAAATCAAAGTAATCACCAGCAGCGTCACATAGAACACCACCAACGACATACTGCTGAAAATCGGAGTCAAGATCGTGTTTAAAAATGCAGAAATTCCTGTAGCTTCATTGGTAAGGACACTTCCCAAAAGAATTGCTGCCGTACAGAGGAAAAAAGTCCCCCATGCAAACCCATTCAGCACTTTTCCAAATGGAAGCACGGTCTCATGGTTCTCTTTATCCAAACTTACACAGGCAAGGAGCGCCGTATATCCCAAAGCAATTCCGTAGTTGTTGGCGCTTAAAAATTTCATAATTCCAAGATTTGGGACGATACTGGGCAGAAGCATGGTCATAATATATAAGACGAATGAGATGGCCATAAACTTCTGATTGTTGTTTAACGGAGGAAGCGGATTCTTCTTTAACATTTCCACATCCAGATTTTTCAGCTTAGACACATCCGGCCGCAGCACATATTTACAGAATAATACAATCACACCAATGGAAACAAAACCATAAATCAAGGCCACAGCCAGATAAGCAGCGCTGTTAATCACCACTTTGCTTCCCATATTTTCCGTAATTCCCGCATAATTACCAATCAGTGCCAAAGAATTACCGCTGTACGGCGGCACCGGAAAACCAAGTAAGGTAGCAATCGCCACCAAAATCAGCATGATAGTCGGATACTTTTCTCCTTTTTTAATGCCAATCGACTCAAAAATGTCATAAAGAACCGGCCAAAACAGAAAGATCGGAGAAAACGGCCCGACAAACGCTGACATCAGCATCGCTCCAATCATCAACATTCCAGTGAATACCCAAGGACGCCCGCTGTTAATCTTCATGGTCAAGAAAAAACGCCCAATATAAGCCGTCAGCTTATTGTAGACCATGGCATTCATAACAATCATCAAAAAGAACATCTGAATCACCACTGGATTTCCAAAAGCGCTGGCAAGTACCTGATTCATGGGAGCATAACTGGATATTCCGATCATAAAAACGCTGAGAAGACTGGACCATACCGGATCTACAGTGGTCCATAGATACAGGGTTCCGATAAAAATTCCAATAATCTCCATTCCAACAGGAGTCACCTCTGGAAGCGGAATGGGAAGATAGCGGAACAAAAACATGATTGCCACTCCAACTATAGAGTGAATGGCTTTGGAACTAAATGTTCCAGAAGAACTTTTCATTGGCAATACCTCCATTCATTTCCTATCTTTACGTTATAATTTTAACACATTTTTACCAATTATGGTATAACATACGTTAAGTTTTTAAAAAAACATAGCAAAAGTCAATAAAAAGTGATATAATGTATACACATAAATATACAAAACGCCAGTCAAATCCTCGCTGCATTCGGCAAAAGCCCCCGGAAACACGGCGCTTGGCTCATTGCTTGCAAAAATAAAAGAATTTCTCTTCTGGCGAGAAAAAAGAGAATCAAGGATGGAAAAATTATGGAAAAAAAGAACGGATTATTTGAAAGTTTTTTTACTCATGGAGAACCGATTACAGTTGAGAAAAACCAGATTATATACGCTCCGGACAATGATATGCAAATGAACTCTTTGTACTTTCTGGAATCTGGGCTGGTAGCCTTGATGAGCTATTCCCGAAGCGGAGAAGAACGGGTCTATCTTTATATGAAAGGGCCACGGATTATCTCCTTTATGTCACTGCTCCTGAATGTCACCAACATCCAGGAAATCATTGGCAATACCGTTTCCAACCAGCTGTTCCAGATGACAAAGACACGTTGCGTACTTTACCGGATGCAGGGCAGCATCTTCCGGACTCTTTTAGACAAAGACTTAAATTTCAACCGTCTGATTCTTCAGGCCACAGCCGCCAATTTCATAGAAGTTCTCAACCACTTTCAGCAGGCTTTGGAGGAAAATGCCAGCGTTCGTCTCTGCCGCCTTCTGCTAGACTCCTATGTCGTCAAAGACGGGAAAAAAATCCTCCCCAAAACCATGAGTTTTCTGGAAATGTCCAGATATTTAGGCACCCATCCGGTCACAGTATCCCGGATTGTAGCGGTTTTAAAAAAAGACGGATGTATTTCCAAAGAACAGGGACTTGTGGTAATTCAAGATGAATCCAAACTGATGCAGCTGATTGAAAATGACATTGACATCAAATAAATTTGCATAAAATAACATCCAACAGTCTTTTTATAAAGCTGTTGGATGTTAAAATTTTCTCGCTTTTATCTTAAAAATCAATCCAAAACCGTATATCCGTAACTGTTGACAATGGCATCCAGCTTTACGCCGTTTTTACAGTCCTCACATTCTTTCGGATCGGAAAGCCGGAAATCTGGCAGATCAGACACGCCAAATACCGAATTAACCGGATATCCGTCAATCTCATCCACAGCAGAGAAGATAACCGAAATCCCTTCAATAATGCCGCCGTAGGAATTGATGCACCGGATGCTCTTTGCGATAGTTCTTCCAGACATGGCTGTGGCCAGTACCACCAGCACATGCTTATCCTTTAACATAGGCCGAATATTGTCCCGAACCACCATCTGACCTGTAGAATCAAACTCCGGGGTAATAATATAGCTGGTGTGATGGCTGTTCAAGGTGGTAACGCCAATGCTGGAAAGCTCTGACGCAACATAAGCCCCAATCACCTCACACCCATCCATACAAATAATGGTATCAATCGGAGTCTTGGTAGCTAAAGACGCCATCAGCTGCTGCATATCACCAGTGGCCAGAGAAATATTCCCGACAGGCAGATTTACTCTGCTTACATACCTGGACACCATGGCCTTGGCTACTTCCTGGGCATCCTTGCGGCGCATTTTTAAAGAAGTCATGTCAATATAGTAATTAATATGGAAACGGTCAGAAGAGAAATGACCCTTGGTAACTTTCAGCGCTACCTCTGGATTGTCCTTTGCAAATATCTTGGTGGGCTTTCCCATACTCATAATCGATACCTCCTGTTTTATTTAGATAGAGACAACATACCGCAAAATCCCAAAAAAATCCATAACCAAAGTTAATAATTTTAAATTTTTTAAAGTTCTGCCTGTAAACTACTTTCCTTCATAGACAATGGCAGATTCCACTGGATATCCTTCCAGCTTTTCCCGGCCTTTTAATCCCGCCAGTTCCATGACAAAACAAATCTTCACCACCTGGCCTCCCAACTGTTCCACCAGTCCAATGATCGCCTCAATCGTGCCCCCTGTGGCAATGAGATCATCCACAATCACCACCTTCTGTCCCGGTAAAATAGCGTCCTTGTGAATCTCAATCTCCCCTGTCCCATACTCCAGCGCATACTCTGCAGAAATGGTTTCCCTTGGAAGCTTCCCCTTTTTCCTCACAGGCACAAAGCTCTTATGACAGGCGTAAGCCACTGGCATTCCAAAAATAAATCCTCTGGACTCAGGTCCTAAAATCACATCAAAATCCACCCCATCCACCATCTTCAAAAGCTTGTCAATGGCCAGATGCAGTCCGTCTGCATCCTGCAGAATAGAGGTCACATCCCGGAAAATAATCCCCGGTTCCGGAAAATCCGGTATACTAATTACATATTCCTCCAGCTTCTTCATATCCTCATCCTCCTTACTTTGATCGCCTTTTCAATTTCAAAATGAACGCCCTCTAATTTTCACGGCTTCATGGAAAAATCTTCATTAGATTAGCCACCTCTTCCTGAGTCGCCGCTTCCTGAAAAGAACTGTATGCATAAAAGCAATAGCCGGACACCTGACCGCTTTCCCGTCCTGCTTCCACCTGACGCTTCATAATATCATTATATCGAAGCCATTCCGGAATCTCATTATTATCTGCAGTTTGAGAACCAGCCTTATACATGGCAAGGCCCAAATACAGCCGCACATTTCCCTTATTCTTCATCCCAATCCAGGTTTGAAGATTATTGGAAAATGCAAAAGGCGCCGGATTTCCATTGGAAAGCTTCTGTTCAAATCCCCAGTAAATCTGAGGCATTATGTAATCCACATACCCTTCCTGGGACAGCCAGGTATCCACGTCCGCAAACAGCCGGACCTCACTTCGAAGATTGTCCACAAACCCTTCCGGACTGATTCCAAACTGCACCTGGGGTTTCGTCTCCTTGATGGTTTTGTATACTTGGCGAATCAGCCGATTCACATTCTCCCGACGCCAGTCGCTGATGCCAAGCAGACTTCCGGACGCGTCATATTCCGGCTTATCAAACCATTTCTCTGGATCTTCATTATTCACGTTGGGATAAAAATAATCATCAAAATGGATTCCGTCCACATCATAATTCTGAACCACTTCCCTGACTCCTGCCACAATCCGCTCCTGCACTTGAGGGGAAGAAGGATTCAGATAATATTCCCCGTTCTGTTTCAGAACAAAACGATCATTGGAAGAATCTCCATCTGCAAGCCACTGTTTTACAAAACTGGAATCTGACACCTGATCCCAGGAATTTAAAAATCCCGTCACCCGAAAAGGATTAATCCAAGCATGGAACGCCAGTCCTCTCTGATGTGCAGCCGTCACAAAATAAGACAGCGGATCATATCCCGGATTCTGTCCCTGAACCCCAGTAATGAAGCGTGACCAAGGAAAATAAGCAGACGGATACATAGCGTCCGAATCCGCCCTCACATGGACAAAAACCGCGTTCATCCCCAGGTCCACACAGCGGTCCAGAATCTGGTTCACACCCTTCTCAAAGCCTGCCCGGTCTGCCGGCAGCTTCTCCCAATCCAAGTAAGAAATCCACACGCCCCGAAGCTCCCCGGATGGTCCCGATCCCGGACCTGTCTGTCCCGGACCGACCCCACTTCTCCCCCCATCTCCCGGACCTGCAGCCCAGGCAGACAAAACATGACTCATCACAAACATACACGCCAGCACAACTCCCAAAAATCTCCTGCTTGTCTGCCAGCTTCTCTTTCCATCTCTTTTGTCTCTGATTTTTGTTCTTTCAGACATATGCCCTCCTGTCTATCCTGGTAATCAAAATCCATTCAAAGCTTAAAGCTCCAACAATCCCAGTTCTGTCCATATAAACCATACAAAAACCAGTATACCAAAACCATACAAAAAGGGCAACTCCTCACAATTTAATTTTTTCTGAACTTTTTATCTCTTCTTTTCATCAATCATCTCATACAGCTTATTCAAAGCCTCCCGAATCCCTCCCACTTCATCAATCAGGCCCTCTTCCACTGCCTGCGTTCCCACCAGAACCGTTCCTAAATCTCTGGTAAGCATTTTTGTATTGTGCATGAGAGAGCGGACATGCTCATACTCCATTTTAGAATGATCGCTGATAAAACTTAAAATTCGATCCTGAATCATATTAAAATATTCATAAGTCTGGGCTGCGCCAATGACCATTCCTGTCATTCGAACCGGATGAATCATAATCGTGCCTGTAGGAACAATAAAGGAATAGTCTGTGGAAACCGATAAAGGAACCCCAATGGAATGGCTTCCTCCCAAAACCAAAGATACCGTGGGCATAGTCAGAGAAGCAATCATCTCCGCAATCGCCAGCCCTGCATCCACATCCCCTCCTGAAGTGTTGAGAAGCACCAAAAGCCCGTCTACACTGTCATCATCCTCTAAAAATGCAAGCTTTGGCAAAACATGATCATATTTGGTGGCTTTTGCATTTCCTGACAGATTTTCATGTCCCTCAATCTCTCCAATAATGGAAAGAAGATGGATTTTACGCTTACCCTGATTTTTCTCCAGCGTCATCTGCCCATATTCCTGAAGTTTCTCATCTTCCCGCTGCTCCATGTCCTTTTCGTTTTTCTGCCCTTCTCCATTTCCCAAACGCCTTTTCTCTTTGCTGTTTTTTCCCTGTTCCTCCTCCTGATTCATTTCCCCATTCTCCTCTGCCATTTCCCCGTAATTTCGGTTATCATTTCTCATTGATGTCATCCTTTCCCGATCTTTTCCTTCAGAGCATGTTTCCGGCACTCTTTTTGCATCCTCTAGTATGTGCAGAAAATCGGGATTTATCATAACCATAAACTTTTCAGAAAAAAATTCAGAAAAAAAGCCCTGACTTCATCAGGACTTTTCCTCTGCTTCTTAAAATTCCACTGACCCGGATTTTTTAACTTTTGCATCTTTTCTAAGGGTAAACTGTCCAACCAGATTTCGAAGCACCTGAGCCTGACTGGAAAGTTCCTCGCTGGTTGCAGCGCTCTCTTCCGAAGTAGCCGAATTGGTATGTACCACGCTGGAAATCTGGTTCATCCCCACAGTTACCTGTCCCAAAGAATGGGACTGATCTGCTGCTGCCACTGCAATCTGCTCCACAATTCCAGAAACGGTTCGCGTGCCCTCTACTACCTTCTGCAAAGAATCGGATGTCTCTTTTGCAATCTCCGTCCCTTTCTTCACTGCATTGACAGCGCCCTGAATCAGTTCGGATGTACTGTTGGAAGCCACGGCTGATTTGCTGGCAAGATTTCTCACCTCATCCGCCACCACAGCAAATCCCTTTCCTGCCTCTCCGGCTCTGGCTGCCTCCACCGCTGCATTCAAAGCCAAAATATTGGTCTGGAACGCAATATCCTCAATGGTTTTGATGATTTTGCCAATCTCAGCCGACTTCTTTCCAATCTCGTCCATAGCCTCCATCATATCATTCATCTGCTGGCTGCATATGGTAATTTCCTCCCCGGAAATTATGGTCTGATCTTTGGCCTTATCTGCATTGCCGGATGTCTCCTGAACCTGTTTTAAAATAGACTCAATGGTAGAAGCCAGCTCTTCCACAGAAGCCGCCTGCTCCACTGCTCCCTGAGACAACGCCTGGGCTCCGGAAGACATCTGGTCGCTTCCTGCAGACACCAGATCCGCAGAATTTTCAATCTGCGACAAAGTGCTGCTCAATCTGGTATTCATCCGTCTTATGGAGCTTAAAACTCCCTCATAAGCTCCCACATAGCTTTCCTCTGTCTTGGTTTTTACATCAAAATTTCCGTCCGCCATCTCTCCCAGCACATAGGTTATATCAGTAACAATCCGGTTTAAATTTGCAGTCATTCCCTCAAATGTCCGGGAAAGCACCCCGATCTCATCATCACCGGCTTCCTCAAAATGCACGTTCAAATTCCCTTCTGCAATACTCCTGGCCGCTTTCACGACCCCCTGTACTGGTCCAAGCACTTTCCTTAATACCACAATAATCGTAAGAATAATCGCAGCAAGAGCAATCACAGAAATAAAAATCATCCAAAATTCTGTGGTTTTCACTGCCTTGTCAATATCACTGGTAGAAACTGCAGTCAGGGACCACCAGGTCTGGTTCGCTGCCCGGATTGGGGAAAAGAACCGGGTTACTTTCCTCCCATCCTCCCGGGTCGTCTCAACCTGAAACGCAATTCCCCTGGCCATTCCGCTTTTAATGGCAGCCAAATCCGACTGGTTCGGCGTAAATTCCTCAAGACTTTTGCCTATATCATTTTTATCTTCACTGTCATATATAATCTTTCCAGTATCATTATAAATAGTTGCATACATACTGGGATAGCTGGGTTTGGTCGTCTCCACCTTATCAAAATTATCCACTTTAATGTCCGCCATAACCACCCCAAGCATCTCATTGTTGTGGATCACAGGACTGGCATAAGTAACCAGGGTATTCCCCTCATATTCATAAGGCTCTGTAACCACTGCCTGCCTGGTGCTTGCTGCAATCTGATAATAATCCTCCTTGGAATAAGTCTCATAGGCGCCGAAAGGAACAATATCCTGATCCGCATTCCGCTCACTTACATAAAAAGCATAATCCTTCATGTGAGTCTGAAATTTATACGGCTCAAACATAACGCCCACACCTTCCAAATCTTCATTGTAGGAAGCGCTGCTTCGGGCGGTCTCCCGCAGATACACTTCATTGTCATAGCCAGCGGAAGTAAGCACCTCATCATAAATACTGCTTTGGCAGAGAGCCATAGCCGCCGGATGGGTCGGTATTACATTCCAGGATGGGTTTTCGCTGGCCTTTTGAAAAGAATGTTCCAAAAAATACTGCATGTCCAAAGCAACCGACTCTGCTTCATCAAAGATTTGCTGAACTTGTAAGGCATTGGATTCTGAAATTTCATTCAGTTCACTGAATGTAGATGTTGAAATAGCCTTTTTTGACATGGCTACTGTAATTCCGATCAAAAATATCAGAATGACTGTAAGAACACTTCCGATTGTCAACGCCAGCTTAGGCGCCAGTTTCATCTTCTTAAACATAATTTCTCCCTCTTCCCTCACCCGCACATCTGACGTCATCCAAACCTGTTTTCTCTTTTGACAGTCAGGAATGTGCTAAAAAAATTAAACAAAAGTTGCCAAAAATCTCAAAAAATAGTATAGCAAATTTTTACAAAAAAGACAAGGCAAATATTACCTTCTTTCAATAAAATAATGATAAAAGAATAACAAACTTTTAAAATCAATCAAAAAAATGCCAAAATATCTGATATAATCAGAAATCTTAGCATTTTTTAAAAAGGTTTGGAATCAATTCACCTTTTTCTATCCTTTACCACAAATCCAGTTCATCCTCGGTCAACACCCGGTCCACCTGAGCTTTTATATTCTCCTCAGTCGCTGGAAGATACCCGGTTAAAACCGTGTTCCCCCGCTCTTTTAATGCTTCTGCCATATATTCCTCCCAGCCCTCCCGGTCTTCCACATGTCCGTTGACCCGGTATTCGGCGCTGCCCCAATCATCCTTCTCAATGACAAACGTCCATATATTCTTAAACTGCACCTCCTGATCTGCCATCTGGAACAGACGCATGTCCCCGTTAGCCTCCACCAGCTCCAGCCACACCGTCTCTCCTTCCGGCCCTGCATACACATTACTCCGGGCTGCTCCTGTCTCTGGCTCGTCAAACTCTGCCGAAAGCAAGAACTTTCCCTCCTCCTGATTCCAAATGGAAATCTGCACCAGGCTTTTTCTCTCCTCAGTCCCTTCCATGACCACCAAATCCGAATAGCCATCCAAATTCAAATCCGAAAGAACAAAATAAAACTGCTGCGGCTCCAATCCATCGGACTGCTTATTGGTTTTCTTCTTCTTTGTCCCTTTCTTAATCTCCGACTTTACCGCTTTCCGGTATTTATCATAAGCCTCAATCTGCGTCCCTTCTGGACCCACATAACGATCATCCTTGGAAAAGGTGTTGAAACACATGGCTCCATCCTCGCCCATATAGTACTTCTTCCCGTCATCCTCATTTGTCACCCATCCAGTCTTCATTCTCCCGTTTTTATCCAGATAATAAATCTTTCCGTTATCCTCAATCCACTCATCTTCCACTGGATTTCCCGGAGAAGTGCAGTAAGTCCAGTACTTTCCATTCTCTGACAGCTCCCATTCCCCGGCTGACGCCGGAAAAGCTCCTGCCATCATCCATGCCAGACTTCCCAATACTAACGCTGCCCGCTTGTTCACTGTCCTGTCCTCCTGTTTTCTTATTTTCCTGTTTTCTTGTTTTCCTATCTTTCATTTACATTTCTTTTTCATCTATAATTCAGCCTTATTTCTAATTATAAACCACATTCCCCTGGTTGTTGTATAATTTATCATAAACCATTTTCTGCTGCATTTCAACGCCTTTTCCCAAGTCGTAAGTTTTAGTAAGAAAAACGCAAGAATCCGGCAAAACACGTCCTCCAACAGGACGCATCTCACCGGATTTATTCTTCTTTTTATTCTTCGGTCTTTGCCAGATTCTCATGAAAACGCTCCAGCAGTTTATCAATCACATGAACCAGATTGCCGATCTCTGGCTTGGTCAGCTGCTCGTCTGCTCCCAAAGTGGACCCTTTAATCCGCATCTGATCGTCAATCAGAGAGGAGAAGATCACCACTGGCAATAACTTCAGACGCGGGTCATCCTTCACCAATTTCGTAAGCCGGTGTCCATCCATCTTCGGCATCTCAATATCCGTGATAATCAAATTCACCTTGTCATACAAATCGGAATCATGGCGAATGGACTCCAAATAATCCCAGGCTTCCTGACCATTGTTAAAGTTTGTTACATTGGTAAATCCTGCCCGCTGCAAAGCCTCATCAATCATCTTCTGCAGCAAAATGGAATCCTCTGCAATCACCAAAGGTTTGTCACAGATCGAACGGTCGCCCATCTGATCCACCTCAGATAACTGGATGGTTGTCTCAGGGGCAATCTCTGCCACAATCTTCTCAAAGTCAAGAATCGTCACCAATTCTCCCGCACACTGCGCAATACCTGTGGCCACGCCTTCTTCCCCATGGCTTAACGTCTTATCCGGTTTCTGAATATCATTCCAGGAAATCCGGCTGATTCCCTCAATGCTCTGCACCCGGAAAGCCACTGTCATCTTGTTAAAATTCGTCACAATAAACAAATCTCTGGGCTTGTGCTCCAGACACTCATCTGTGAGATAAAAACCAAGGTCAATCACCGTAATCAAAGTATCTCTGGGTTTGAAAATACCTTCTACGGCAGGATGAGCATGAGGCATGGCTTTTACCTTCTCCGCCATCATGATTTCCTTTACCTTCGCCACATTGATCCCATAAAATTCACCTTGAATAGTAAATTTCATAATCTCAATCTCATTGGTCCCCGATTCCAGTAAGATACCTTCTTTTTCTTTTTCCACCTTCATACTCTCCTCTCTGTTAAAACATTACAGATGTTTCTCTGGTCTTCCCACCGTCCGGATAATCACATCTCCGGTAGCAACATCCAGAAGCATTGTCCGGGCATAAGCCCCGCCGGTATCTTCCGACGTAATGCGCATCCTCTCCTCCATCAAAACCTTCTTTACCATTGCCGCATTTCTCTGGCCGATGTTCCCAAAATCCATATTTCCCTTAATGTCGAACATCTTGGCCCCTCCTGCAATCTTTACGATGGTTCTGCTCTTCACCATGCCAAAAGCCGAAAGCTTACGGATCATCTCCCGAATGCCGCTGTCCGCATATTTAAACACCCTCGGATCATTTGGGTCGGTTTTGTTTGGCAGCATAACATGCAGCAGGCTGCCCAGCTTCAAGACTGGATCGTAAAAGGTAATCCCGATGCAGGAACCAAGGGCGTATGTAATCACAGTACCGCTTCCCCTGGTAAACTTCATATCACCGATCCCTACTTTTAAGTCTTTTTCCGCCATCACAAAACTCCTAATTTCTCTAAGATGCTGTTAAGGGACGCAATATCCGGAAGCATCAGCAGCCCGTCGGAGAATTTGGTTCCCTCAATAATAAATTCCGCATTGATATACATCAGTTTATCGGTCTCATAACCATACTCTGCAATGGGTACTGTCAAAATTCCTCCCAGCATATTTATCGTAGAACTGGGTACCGACAAATCAATCTCCACTCCCACCAGCTGGGTAAATGCGTTCACATAGGAACAGATGATAATATTTCCCACTTCCTCCAAAGCGGAATAGGCCAGTTCATCCATCTCCTCAAAAGACTGGTAACTTCTGCCAATCAGCCTCTCAAGAACTTCGTTGGCCAAATCCATCTTAAAGATAAACAACATCAGTCCATTGATCTCATTGGACATCTGAACCAATGTGGCCACCACCAGCTCCTCAATATTTCCAATCTGATTTACCGTCTCCTCATATCCCAGAACGCTTACCTCCGGAATGGAAATTCTTACTTCTTTCTGCAGAAGCTTTGACAAAGCGGTTGCAGCATGGCTGGTGCCAATGCTGCTGATCTCTTTCATCACATCCAGTTCCTGAAGATTCATATCCTCATAGCTTTTCAGTTTCATTGATTTCTTCTGGCCTCCTATCTGTTATGGGTTATCCTCTCAGGGTATTGATCGTGGACTCAACTTCATCCGATGTAGTTACCATCTTGAGCGCAAAGGAATATGCACGCTGACACTCAATAAGCTTCACCATCTCCTTTGAGAGATCTGTTCCAGAACGTTCCAATGCATGAGATACAATCTTCGGATTCTCCACAAGAATCGGCTCCATTCCCTCCGGAGGCGCATATTCATTATCCCCAACGCTCATCAGACGGCTGGGATTTGCAAATGTATAGAGAGCCAGACGGGGAGCATCCTCGTCTTCTTCCTCATCCTCCTCGTCTTCTTCCTCCGGTTCATAGTCTTCTTCCATAGAAGCCCGAAGTTTCTCAATATCTGGCACCTCCGCCTGGAGAGGTTCTCCATTCTGGTCCAGCACCAGCTTCCCCGTGGCGGTCGTCAAATAATACCCTTCTTCCCGCTCTCCCCGGTGAAAACTTCCGCTTCTTGTATAGGTAATCTGCCCTGTGGCCGGGTCCTGCACCATAAAAAATGCGTTCTCCTGGGCAATGGCAAAATCACAATCACTGTTGGTCGCTGCCATAGCTGCCACATCAAATCCTGTGTACGTTCTCTGCATCCGCACGCCATTCCCGGACATCAGCTCGGTCACAGCTTCCTCCGAATCGTTCAGATTGTAGTTGAGAAGATCCGAAAATGCAGCGTTTTTGGGCTTATAGCCATCGTTGTTAATGTTGGCCAGATTGTTGGCAATTACGGACATTTTTGCCATACATCCTCCGGCTCCCAAAGCGCCTGTATAAAATGACTGATACATTATATCCTTCCTCCTTACAATCTTCCTACATCCGTAGCAGCCTTACTCATAATCTGGTCATACATTTTCAGTACCTGGGCAGCGCTCTGTAATGCCCTCTGAGAAGACATCATGGAAACCATCTCTTCCATCATATCCACATTGGACTTTTCCAGCATCTTCCACATCACAGCAGGCTGTTCTACATTCTGTGGTTCCTGTCCCGTAGAAAACACGCCGTAATCTTCCTTGTGCAGCTGCTCATAATCCTCAAAATCCACAACCCGCAGTCTTCCAAGCTGACGAACCTCTGTGGTAGTCTCTCCCTCTTCTCCGCCGCCGCTTACCTCCGCGACACTGATATTGCCAACACTGTCCACTGTGAAATTCTCATTGTCAATCCGAATCGGCTGGCCGTCGGTTCCCTGAACTCTTCCCACTCCGTTCAATGCAAGGTATCCTTCATTGTCCACATGAAAAGAACCATTTCGGGTGTACCGCACTCCTGCGGGAGTATCAATACAGAAAAATCCCCGGTCTGCCATGGCAAAATCAAGAATCCCATCGGTCATGTCAAAACCGCCCTGTTCATAATTTACATAAGTCCGGTCCGCCGCACGAATTTTAGAAGTGGTGGCCAAAGGCTGCGCATCTTCTTTATACCGCTTTCCGGTCCGGTAAAGCATCTCCTCCTGAAATGTGGTGCTGACCATCTTATCTCTCTTATAACCAGCTGTCTGCACATTTGCCATATTGTTACTAATGACATTCAAATTTCTGCTTTGCGTCAACATACCAGATGTAAGATTGTAAAATCCCTGATACATGCCCAATTCCTCCTTTCGGCGTATCCGCCCTGCTATCTTTCGCTTCCCATATATGCCTTGAGTTTTCGTATGGCAGAGCTGTGAATCTGAGAAATCCGAGGCTCACTGACTTTCATAATCTGCGCAATCTGCCCCATATTCAGCTCTTCCACATAGTATAAGGAAATCACCATTCGTTCCTTTTCTTTCAGGCTGTTAATGGCCTCCGCCAAAATCTGACGGGACTCTCCCTTCAAATACGCCTTCTCTGGCTGGGAATCCGCATCCCCGCTGGAAAGCTGCAAAGACTGGTGTTCCCCCTCGTCATCTGTAATCATATCCAGAGACAACACATTCATCATAACGCTCATTCGCTGGAGTTTCCGATACTTTCGAATATCCATGCCCATATAATCTGCAATCTCTTCATCCGAAGGGGAATGATCCTGGCTCCGCTCCAAAGCAGAGCGGGCATCCTCAATGGCTTTTACCTGTTTGCGGAAATCCCGCGGCATCCAGTCGTTTTTCCGAACCAGGTCAATAATCATCCCGCGGATTCTGCGGGATATAAAAGTCTCAAACTTATTATCGCGCTCCGGGTCGTATCTGTCAATACCCTTCATGATCGCAATAACACCCTCATTGATAATATCTTCCATCTGAAGGGTTCCGGCATAGACGTTGCGCATCTGCAATGCAATGGTCTTGACAATATAAAGATGACGAAGCGCAAGCGCCTGCTTTACCTCCAGCTTTCCTTCCTGCCGGTACAACTCCAGCAGCTCCTCGTTTGTCTTATCCTCTAAATAACTGGGAGGCAGCATTCCTCTCTCACCCCCTTTTCACTGGTCAGGCGCCTTTCTGCCCTGAATTGTCAAGGGTCAGGCTACCAATGGACTGAATCTGCACGTTATTGGATATCTCATTAAAAGACAATACCCTAACATTGGGGTAAAACTGATCAATCAACCGGTAAAAATGAACCCGCATCACCTGGGAAGTCAAAATAACCGGACTTTGAGAAAAACCGCTGAACTTCCGAAGCTGCACCGTAATTTGATTGATCAAACTCTGAAGTACATCCGGACTTAAAGCAAGATAATATCCTCTCTCTCCCTTGGACAGACAGCCTACCATGGTTCTTTCCAACTCTGCATCCAGGGTAATCACCTTCATACTGCCGTCTTCACAGTACATCCGGGTAATGGTTCTCTTTAAAGCAGCCCGGATATTCTCAATCATTCCGTCCACATCCTTCACCGGAAGTCCCGTATCAGAGATGGTCTCAATCATGGTCTCCAAAATGGTCTCCAGATCCTTAATCGGCACACTCTCCTTTAAGAGACTGGTCAAAATTTTCTGGAACAGACTGTAACTGATCAAATTGGGGAATGCCTCCTCAATCAACTCTGGAGAAGACTTCTTTGTATTCTCAACCAGATGCATAACCTCCTGTCTTGTAATCAACTCATGGGCATGTTGCTTCACAACCTCTGACAGGTGAGTAACCAAAACGGAAAGAGGGTCAATCACCGTATACCCATAAATCTCAGCCAGTTCCCGGTCCTCCGGACGAATCCAGCGGCTGGGAATCCCATAAGCCGGTTCAATGGTCTCAATACCATCAATCTCCTTCTCCGGGTTCTCCGGTTCCAAAGCCAGATAATAATCTACCAAAATCTCGCCCTTGGCCACTTCCTCCCCTTTGATTTTAATACAATACTGATTGGTATTCAATCCTGAGCTGTCCCGCAGCCGGATGGAAGGAATGACAAATCCCATGTCCTGGGCATACTGCCGCCGGAATATAATAATCCGGTTAATCAGCCGTCCGCCCACCGACTCATCCACCAAAGGAATCAGGCTGTAGCCAAACTCCATCTCAATAGCTTCCACTGTAAGAAGGGTGTAAACATTGTTTACATCCTTAAAATACTCTTCTTCGCTGACAGGTTTTGGAGCCTCCTCCCCATGAGGCGCCTCCGCAGGAGCTGTCTCTCCTCTTGGCTCGGCAGTTCCAGTAAAAGCTCCGCTGCCTGCCATGGCAAGCCCTGGCTCTGCCTTAATCTGACGGGACAGATAATAGCCTCCTACCACCAGCCCGATAGAAATCATGGCCAGCTGAAGCACTGGCATACCTGGTATCACGGTCAAAATCGCAATTACCACGCCGCTCATCATAATGGCTGTGGGCTGTGCCATAAATTGTTTGGACACATCCTCGTTCAGACTTCCCTCAGACACAGCACGGGTAACAATCATGCCAGTGGCTGTAGAAATCAAAAGAGAAGGAATCTGTCCTACCAGACCGTCACCCACAGTAGCGATGGAATAGGTGTTTAACACCTCCCCAATGCTGTCTCCTGACTGAACAATACCAATGATGCTGCCGCCGATTAAGTTAATGGCCGTGGTGATTAAAGACATGACCGAATCACCCTTTACGATCTTGGTGGCACCATCCATGGACCCGTAAAAATCCGCTTCCAGCTGGATTTTCTCACGTCTCATTTTGGCTTCCTGCTCATCGATCAGGCCGGAGTTTAAGTCCGCATCAATGGCCATCTGTTTACCTGGCATAGCATCCAGGGTAAATCTTGCCGCCACCTCAGACACACGCTCCGCGCCCTTGGTGATAACAATAAACTGCATAAGTACGATAATCATGTAAATTACCATACCTACAACCACATTTCCCTGAAGCACAAAGTCACCAAAAGCCTGGATGATCTGTCCGGAAGAACCGGAATTACTCAGAATATTCCGGGTGGTAGATACATTAATTCCCAGCCGGAACAATGTGGTAATCAACAGTAAAGACGGAAATATAGAAAACTCCAACGGTTCCCGGATCGTCATGGTAATCACCAGAATCATCAGGGAAAGTGACATATTCAGAATAATTGCCACATCCACCAGTCCCGCTGGAAGCGGAATAATCAACAACAGAATTATGGTAAGTACAAATAATACGATTGAATAGCTCAATAACTTTTTCATGTAAAACTCCATCCATCCATCTGAAATATGATGCCATATCCACTATTGGAGCAGATCCTCCCTGTGGCTTTCCCGATAAATATACACCAGGATTTCTGCCACTGCCCCGTAAAACTCCGCCGGAATCTCCCGGTCAATCTCACAGGAAGCATAAAGCGCTCTTGCCAGAGGACGATCCTCCATCACAAACACACCATTTTCCTCACCAATACGCACAATACGCAGAGCCACATGATCCTGCCCTTTTGCAAGAACCACCGGCGCCCCATGTTTATCCGGGTCATATTTTAACGCCACAGCAAAATGAGTCGGGTTCCTTATAATTACATCCGCCTCCGGAACTTTCTGCATCATCCGGCTTAAATGCATCTGCCGCTGAACCTTCCGGATTCTTCCCTTAATCTCAGGACTTCCCTCTGTGTTTTTGTATTCGTCCTTTACCTCCTGCTTTGTCATCTTTAAGTTATTCTCGTAGTCCCACCGCTGATAGAGGTAATCAAAAAACGCCACCACCGTAAATACCAGACAGACTTTCATCACCAGTTCAAACACCAGCTCCAAGGTCCGGATGGCTGAAGTGTAAACCGGCATATCCAGCATCTGCGCCACAACAATCAAATCTGTTTTTAAAAGATTAAATAAAAGTGCAATCAAAAGGCTGATCTTAATCAGATTCTTTGCCAAATCCACCAGCTTTTTAATTCCAAACATTCGCTTAATACCACTAATGGGATTAAACTTGCTAAGTTTGGGCTTTAAAGGCTGCATGGTAAAATTAAAACGGGTCTGAACCCCATGGGAAATAATCCCAAGCACTACGGAAGCCATCAAAACTGGAAGAGAACATTTGATGATTGCAACCACCATATAAATATAAATATGAGGCGGTTTGGAAAAAGGCTCCGGATCTCTTACCAGTGTAAAAAAATAAACCATACAGTCCCGTATGGTTACATACAGGAGCGGAATCATCAGCTTAATCATCCAGAACACGCCGAACAGCATTACAACTGTCACCGCATCCTTACTTTGGAATAAATTCCCTTCTTTTCGGGCGTCATTCCGCCGTTTACTGGTTGGCTGCTCAGTCTTTTCCTGTCCATTCGACTCTGCCAAGCCTACCACTCCCTTCCTTTACCTGTATGGCTTCAGCCCATCAAACCGATCAAACGCTGTATATACACAAAAAAATTATCAATCATCTTGTAGACCTGCACCGAAAACGGGCTGAACATATAGAGCAGCATCAACAGTCCCACAATAATCTTAAGCTGAAAATTCACCGCAAACACATTGATCTGAGGAATCATTCGCATGAGAATCCCCATGGCTGCCTCTGTCACCAGCTCCATAGCAATCAAAGGAAATGCAAACTGAAATCCGGCTGCCACATTAGCAGTAAAAATCTCCAGCATCAAATCCGAAAGCTCAGGACGAATCACCACTTCTCCAAAAGGAATCAGTCTGGCTGATGCAAAGAACAAAGCAATCAGCCGCACATGGCCATCCATGGCAAGAAACATCAAGGATACAAAAGCATAATAAATTCCGGAAGTAATGGTCATCTGAGTATGATACTGAGGGTCATATACCTGCGCCATGGAAAGACCCATATTGTGGTCCATGATTGCCGAGGCAAACCGAATCACCACAAACATCAGTTCCATGGAAAATCCCAGCACAAACCCCACAAAAAGCTCTTTTACCAACATTACCCCATATTCCAGCATTCCGGACGGCGGATGGGCAAGGGTGCCGTCCACCCCCATATAAAGCATCAGAGAAAGCACAAAGATAAGCGCTCCCTTAGCCGGATTCGGAAAATTGGTTCTTCCAAGAAGAGGATTAAATATAATCGCTCCGCTCATCCGCATGAATATCAGGGAAAACAGGATAAACATGAGCCATCAGCCTCCTGTCATCAATCCGACCATCTGCCTTAAAAAGTCCTGCAGCATAACCAGAATACTGCTTCCTAAAAATCCCATTACAGCCAGGATGGAAAGAAACTTGGGTACAAAGGTCAATGTCTGTTCATTAATCTGTGTAGCTGCCTGGAAAATGGCAATAATCACGCCCACCACCATGCTAACAAGCAAAAACGGCATGGTCAGACGCACTGCCATCTGGAATGTAATATACATAATATCCAGAATCTCCAAATCCGACATATCTCTCTCCTTTCTCCCATCAACCTCACGCATCAGCGGAAGCTGGAAACAATACTGGAAAACATCAGCTCCCAGCCGTCTACAGTCACAAAAAGCAAAAGCTTAAACGGCATGGAAATCATAGCAGGAGGCAGCATTACCATACCCATAGACATCAGCGTAGTAGACACAATAATATCCACCAGCAAAAAAGGAAGGTAAATCAGAAACCCTGCTGTAAAACCAGTTTTTAGTTCACTGGTCATAAAAGCAGGAACCACCACCGTTAAAGGATAGTCCTCCGGATTCTCCCGAAGCTCGGTTCCTGACAGACGGATAAACGTTTCCATTGTATTGATCTCCGTATTCCGGAGCATAAATTCCTTCAAGGGAACTGCCATCTGTTCCAGAGCCTCCTCCTGGGAAATCTCTCCCCGGAGATAAGGTTGATATGCCTCCTCGTTAATCCGGTCAATCACCGGACTCATAATATATAAAGTTAAAAATAACGCAACACCGACCAATACCATATTTGGCGGCGCCTGTTGGACACCCATGGCATTTCGTGTAAAAGACAAAATAATGATGGTTCTGGTAAAAGAAGTCATCATTATGATAATGGAAGGAAGCAGTGCCGCAAGAGTCAGCATAAATATCACTTCCAGGGTAGGCACATTCCCGCCATTCAGCTGTGTCAGCAGGTCATTCATGGTTTTCCTCCCGCCATCTTTCTTATCAGCAGTTTTCTCATGATTTTCCTCCCCTTTTCTCCTGCCAGGACTCCACACGTTCTTTCAACAATTCTGCAAAAGAAGTTGCGGTCCCAACAGACGGCTGCGACGGTCCCGTCGCCTGAAAATCCCCCTCCACTTTGGACAAGAACTGGATTCCTGCCGGACTGACGCCCACCAGAATGTATTCCTCTCCCACTTTCAAAAGAAGAATTTTCTGATTTTGCCCCACCTGGATTTGTTCAATCAGACAGATATTGCCTCCAAAGCCAGAGGTCTTCACCCACTGTTTTCCTAACAGCCGGCTGCACCACCAGGCCAGGACCAGCACTGCCCCTACGGTCAGCACCGCACGAAACAGGGATAAACTCTCCATTGCCGCAGGCTTTCCCATAGTCAGCGCTGTCTGAAATAACCATAATCCATTCATCATCACAGACTTTCCGGATGAAGCTCTCTGGATACGATTTCTGTAATACGGATACCAAAGTTATCCTCAACCACCACGATATCGCCTCTTGCGATACACTGGCCATTGACAAACAGATCTACCTGTTCTCCAGCCATCTTGTCCAGAACCACCAAAGTTCCCTGAGTAAATTCCAGAATATCCCGTACCAGACGTTTTGTCCGGCCGATTTCCACGGAAATTTCCAAAGGCACTTTCATCAGCATCTCCTGATTTGCCTTATCCTCATCTCCATCACTCTCAATATCATGCATTTCCGGAGACGTAAGAGGACGGATAATGGAACTGCTTCCACCAGAAGACGAGCGGTCCGATGACTTTGTATTTTTCATCATCTCCATCATCTGCATTTGGGTCTGCTGCATCTGATTGAGAAGCTGAATCATCATAGGGTCTGCCCCCGCAGGAGGATAAGCATAATATGGCGCCTGCGGCATTCCCTGCATAGCTGCCGGGTCCGGCGCTGGCATCATTGCTGGCGCTGGCATTGGCTGGGGCGTCGGCGCAGGAGCAGGCATCGGCTGGGGAGCTGGCGCTGGCTGCGGAGCCGGACTTGGTTCTGGCGCAGGCGCTGGAGCCGGTTGTGGAGCCGGACTTGGTTCCGGTGCTGGCGCGGGTTGCGGCGCAGGAGCAGGTTCCGGTTCTGGCGCAGCCGCTGGCGCTGGTTCATCACTCACTGCAATAGAATCTGCAAACGGCTCCAAAAGTCTCTTTGCCAGTTTTTCCGGCATGATGTTCATAAATTCGCTGTTCAGCTTTCCCTCAATTTCCAGACGGAACCGAACAATCACCATGCCTGCATCTTCTGTAAAATATTTATTTTTAAATTCCTCCGGCTCACCGATCTCAAAAGACCTCGGTGTGGAGATATTGACAATGGTTCCCAAAAACTCCGACAAAGCCGTAGCAGAAGAACCCATCATCTGATTCATAACCTCGCAGATGGCGCTGACATATAACTCGTCGTCCATCTCAAAGGAATCTTCGGACAAATCCTGCCCCATCATGGTTCCCACAATAATCCGGATATCCTCCTTGCGGAACATCATAATGTTCGTACCGTCCAATCCCTCGACGTAAGAGATTTCCACGCCGATTGCCGGTTCCAACCGTTTAAATTCGAACTCTTCACGGGTCTGTACCAGCACCACAGGCGTTGTAATATTTACCTTTGTGCCCAGCATCGTGGAAACTGCCGTCGCCGAGGCGCCAAGGCTGATATTCATAATCTCGCCTATGGCGTCCAGTTCCATGTCATTAAAGCTGCTAGCGCCCATTCCTTTTCAATCTCCTTTTATCAATTTTTTTTACTGCGCGGAATTTACTTTCCAATTTCCAGCGCTTTCTGCGCCATCAGCTTCATTGCGTTCAACGCTGTCACATTGGCCTCATAAGACCTGGTGGCAGACATGCTGTCCACCGTCTCCTTCAGCAAATCTACATTAGGCATGGTCACAAAACCATTTTCATCCGCATCCGGATGTCCTGGATTGTACACCTGCTTCATCTCCCTGTCGTCCTCAATGATCCCTGCCACCCGGACTCCTGCATTCCGGCCTGAAAAACCCTTTCCTGCCGAAGCATTTTTAAGGGCTTCCCGGAAAGAATTTGCCCCAAAACTTTCAAAGAGCACATCTTTCCTGCGGTATGCGCCGCCTCTCTCGGTTCTGGTCGTATCTATATTGGCAATATTCTCTGCCGCAATATCCATCCGGATACGTTGGGCGCTCAGAGCAGACGCACTGATGTCAAACGAACTTAGAAAAGCCATCTTTCTCTCCTCCTGCCCGGTATTATTGTCCTAAAATCGTATTTACAGTCTGAACGATACGGTCTGCATTAAAAGGTTTTACGATGAAGTCTTTTGCACCGGATTTGATCGCATCCACTACCATTCCTTCCTGACCCATGGCAGTACACATAACAATCTTTGCATCTGGATGGCTCTCCCGGATTTTCTTTAAAGCCTGCAGTCCATCCATATTCGGCATGGTAATATCCATAATTACCATATCCGGATTCTCTTCATCATATTTCTTCACTGCTTCTGCCCCGTCCTGAGCTTCTACGAAATTATCATACCCGCTTTTGGTCAGAGCATTCTTAACCATCATCCTCATAAACGCGGCGTCATCAACCAACATAATCTTAGCCATTGTGTTCCCCTCTCTTTTTTAAATAATATATATGATGTTGCCAATACAGCAACCTCCTATCATAAAGCCATCTCTTCCCCGGACGTCACTTTACCATCCTGTCCGGAACCTTCCGGATTCTCCGGATCTTCCAGTTCATCTTCCGCATACAGCCTCTGATTAATCCGGATTGCAACATTCTTTTTATAGATACCCATCTTGCCGGTAAACCATGCCTGTCTGCCTACATACAGTTTCACTTCTCTGTTTCTCGGCTTATTCATATCAATTACATCTCCCACCTTCAGATGGTAAATGTCATCCAGGTCAAGGGATACCGTTCCAAGCTGACCTGTAATGGGAAGCTTGGACTGGCGGATATTTTCCAGGATTGTATCCCGGTTATCCTCATACGCATAACCTTTGGCAAGATGTCTGTGACTGTCCATAACCTGGAACATGGCTTCTAACAGAGTGCCTGGCATACAAATCCGAATCCGCTCCACGGCAAGTCCGGTAACATCCACATTAAAATGAATGATTGCCACAGTCTCATCCAACCCTACATCCTGCATCATGGTAGGATTTTCCTCAATTCGGTATGCTTCAAAGTTCACATTGATGTAGCTGGCAAATCCGTCTTTGAGAGCATGAATCAGCTGGGACAGAATCCGGCGATACAGTGCGGTTTCCACATCTGAATACCGGTATCCTTCCTTTACTTTCACTACATCTTCCCCTCCGCCTAACATACGGTCTACCAGGGTGATTACCAGCCCCGGAGTTACATACATCATAAGAGGAGCCAGCTTTCGGGTGTAATTCTCAATCGTAGAATCCACCAACGTGATTACATCATTTTCATTCAGAGAGTTTACAAATTCATAGTAGCGCCGCTCCTGGACCTCCATTACCGTAATATCCGTCATAACCCGGAACACACCATTGACCTGTGAGGTGATAATCCGCGCATAATTTTCGAATACGGTGGTCAGAATCTTCATCTTGTCCTTGGTAAATTTCCTGGGACTGTAAAAATCGTACTTGCTGTATTTGATCTCTGGTGTTTCTGGCTGCTTTTTCTCTTCCTGCACTGCCACCTTCTGTTCCACCGGCGCCGGCGCACTGCTGGCGGCTCCGCCTCCGCCGCCACCCTGCATGGATTTCAGAAGTTCGTCAATCTGACTTTGGGATAATACGTCTGCCATTTTTTAAAACGCCACCTTTTCTCAATAGTTATTCCGCCGGCGGCTGTGCCGCTCCGTCCGGAACTGCCGCCGGAACCGGGTTCGCTGCTTCTGCAGGTTCTGCCGGCGCTGCTGCCCCTGCAGGATTTGCCGCTTCTGCAGGAGGCTCTGCCCCGTCGGGAGCTTCCCCGGAAGGAACCATGCTGGCGCTTCCCTCCATACTGCCGCCTGCTGACGAAAATCCGTCCGAATCGGAGGCATTTCCTTCACCACCATTGACTTCATTATAGAAGTCGTTCATGGTCTTAATATCTGCCCCGTTATCAATAATCAAAAACTCCACCCGCCGGTTCTTGGCGATTCCCTCGCTGGTTGACGAAGTATCCACCGGACGGTACTGGCCATAGCTGATTCCAATCAGTTTACTGGCATCAATAATATCCTTGCTCTGGATATAAGCTGCTACTTCTGCTGCACGCATGGAAGAAAGAAGACGGTCTGTCCGGGCATTGTACTCTTCCGCAGAACTTACTTTTGCCGTATGGCCCATAATCTCAATCTGGGAAAAAGAATCTGCCTGGGGGGCAATGGCCTCGCAGAATATATCCAGCACTTTACATGCCTCTGTTGTCAGCTGAGAACTGTTTCCGGCAAAAAAGGCATGATTCTCAAAAGAGATAAACGCATATCCTTCCCCTTTATTCATGCTTACCCCGTCTGCCATCTGGTTCTGCTGAAGCTTTTCCTGAAGAGTAATCCAAAGCTTATCCAGCTCATCCATCTCAATCTCATCTTCCATCTGAAGATTTCCAGATACGTCAAACTCTCCTTCCAACAGATTTTCATTAATGGCAATCTGCTGATCTTCATTGGAGTTAGGGAAAATACTTTTTACAAAGATCTCCCACTTCTGCTGGTCCAAACTGGACATGGAATACAACATAACAAAAAAGCACAAAAGAAGTGTGACCATGTCCCCATATGTATCCATCCAGCTGCCGCAATCTTCTCCGCCGCCGCCTTTTTTTCTCCTGCTCATCAGCCTTCTCCACCTCCGCCAGCTTTTTCAGCCTTCAAAAGAAGCTTCTTCTGCTGGGATTGTTTCATACAAGCCAGAAGATGTTCCCGAAGCATTTTGGGGTTCTCCCCTGCCTGGATTCCCATAAGCCCCTCAATTACAGTTGCACAATAAAGCTCTTCCTCTGCTTCTCTCACTCTTAGTTTCTTTGCAATAGGCTGACAGAAAATGTTGGCAAAACCACTGCCGTAAAAGGTTGTAATCAACGCCACTGACATATCCTGGCCCAGGCTGCTGGCTCCGCCGCCTCCTCCAAGGTCCAGACCTTTCAGCATGTTAATCAATCCAATCAGCGTACCGATCATACCAAAGGCCGGGGCATAGGATGAAGCCTTTTCATAAAGACCCGCTGCCTCGTCATGCCTTGCAATCATATCGTCCATTTGTTTTTCCAGCATATCCCGCACCTTATCCGGGTCGCTGGCATCTACAATCATCAGCACGCTTTGTTTTAAGAATGGATCTTTGATTTCCTCTGCTTTTTCCTCCAAAGCAAGAAGACCGCTCTGTCTGGCAAGCATGGCCAGATCAACTAACTGATCGACCAGCTTGGGAATATTAAACTTTTTCCCCTTAAACAGCACCATAATGTGCTTGGGAACATCCAGCAGAATCCTTAAGGGATAACTGGCTGTAACTGCTGCTATCGTACCGCCGATAACGATTGCAAGGCTCTGCAGATCAATAAAGTTTCCGATCTTATCGATACCAATCCCCCATAAACACAGCCCTATCGCCATAATTATGCCAATAAGCGTTGTTAAATCCATTTTCCTCTTCCTCCTATTTCAACACCAAAAACGCTTATTTGCTCATGCCTTCATAGACAATACAGCTTTTGATAAACGCTCTGATCTGATCCATAATCGATTCTTCCGTATCTTTCACAAGGTAATAATCCCCGTTCATCATTCTCACCTTTGTCTCCGGAATCGACTCCATGGATTGTATCTGGAGTAGATTCAGGTATAATACTTCTCCGTTGAGACGCGTAAGCTTTACCATGCCTTTACCTCCCTGGTCCCCCACCTGATTCGACGCATCCCCGGAGGGGAAACCGTAGCGCTCATAGCGCTCCCGGTTTCTGTCTCCAAATATCCGTTCTTTTCTTGCTTTACGGGCGCGGTCCATAATCTTCTGATTTTCCGTTTTCCGCCTGATTCTCATTCTTTTTCCTGTTTTGGCTTTCTGCCTGTTTTGCTGACTTCCTGCAATTAAAGGTTCTTACAGGGATTTCTTACTGCTGTCTCATTATCTCTTCATGGCAACCAAATCCGAAAGCATCTCGTCCGAAACCGTGATCATCTTGGTGTTAGACTGGAAGCCTCTATGAGTGGTGATCATATCTGAGAACTCTTTTGCCAGGTCCACGTTGGATGCTTCTACGTAGCCGGTCATAAGGTCTGGGTTGGCACCGCCAGCAAAAGAAGCAGTGGCATCACCTGCGTTATCATTTTTACTTGTTTTATAATAATTGCCACCAGATTTTGTTAAACCATTTGGGTTTTGGAAGGTAGCAATTGCAACTTTCCCAAGGGAAACAGTGGCTGTATCTTTTTTGGGCGGAGTCCCAGAATTTGGGACCTCATATTCAACACTTGCCATAATTTCACCAGCACTATTAATCGAAATGTTTTTTGAAATCAAAACATCTTCCTGTCCATATACAAAGCTCGGATCTGTTTCTGGCACCCAGCCAGTCGCTGGCATACGCATCGGAACTAACGCAGTTGTATCATAAGACCATGTCTTGTTAGTTGCATCATAGGTTGATTTGAATCCATATACAAAGTTCTTGTCTCCATCTACTACATAACCATTACTATCCAAAGAAAATTGCCCTACTCTAGTAAAAGAAAAGTCTCTATCTTTAAAATCTGCCGGATCTGCATCATCAATCTTGGTTGGTTTCACTATAAAAAATCCGTCACCACTAATACTGGCATTAAAACCACCCACATAAGTAGGAGTGCTCGCCGTCATATCCATTCCGATAGTTCCCATTAATGCACCATAACCATACTGTGCCGTATTCGCACCAGCCGCAGTTTCCGTACCAGCTGTAGAAGAATTAGAAGTCTGATACATCGCCTCCTTAAACGTATACGTCTGTGCCTTAAATCCAAATGTATTTACGTTAGCAATATTATGTCCTACTACGTCCATCTTGTTCTGGTGGGCGCGAAGACCCGCCACTGCTGCATCCATTGCTCTTAACATATCTTATTCTTTTCCTTTCTTCAGAACTGCTGTCCTGTCTTTTCTATTCATCAACAAGCCAGACATCCGTTTTAAGGATTTTCTGTAAAAGGAACGATACCAAATATTATAAAGAGCCACTCTGTTTTCTTTATCGTTTCATACTTACTAAATCAGACAACATCTCGTCTGATACTGTAATCATCTTTGTATTGGACTGAAAACCCCTGTGTGTCGTAATCATGTCAGAAAACTCCTTTGCAAGATCTACATTGGAGGCTTCTACATAACCCGGCATCAGGTCGGGAGCGGCTCCTCCGGCGATAGTAGCCTGTGCATCACCGGCATTGTCCCCTTTGCTTGTTGTATAATAATTTCCGCCTGCTTTTGTCAGTCCATTGGGGTTCTGGAAGGTAGCAACTGCAACTTTTCCTAAAGAAAGAACTGCAGTACCTTTTTTTACGGTTTGATTTGCGGCTGGAGGTACAATAATATTACCAGTAGCATCTTCACTGTACTCATACTCAATCTTTGCCATAATCTCGCCCGCACTGTTAATTGTTACCTCTTGTGCCAATATTGTCGGCCCATCTTCATAGGAAAATTCTGCCTTTGCCGGGTCCATCTTATCTGGATCTGTATTATTCGGTTTAGACGGTACATAACTGCCTTTATCCGGCATACGTATCGGCACCAGATTATCCATTTCCAGCTCGCCATTATCCTCATTACTTGGCGCAAAACCAAAAACAAAGTTTTTATCCCCATCCACCAGATAACCATTACTGTCCAATGTAAACTGACCTACTCTGGTAAAATAATAAGCGTTGTCCTTAATATTATCCGGAGCGCTTCCTCCTTTTAATGATTTCACCAGAAAGAAACCATCTCCGCTTATGCTGGCATTAAGCCCCCCCCCACATAAGTGGGCGTACTGGCTGTCATATCCATACCAATGGTTCCCATCAATGCGCCGTAACCGAACTGAGCCGCATTGCTGCCGCCAGCCTCTGCTGTTCCGCCGGTGGATGAGCTGGAGGTCTGGTACATGGCCTCCTTAAACGTATAAGTCTGTGCCTTAAATCCGAATGTATTTACATTGGCAATATTATGTCCTACCACGTCCATCTTGTTCTGGTGGGCGCGAAGACCTGCCACTGCTGAATCCATCGCTCTTAACATAGTTTTCTTTTCCTTTCCTTAAAGCTGCTGTCCCTCTCGTCTGCACATCCGGCAGACGAGATCAACACCCTCTCCTGAGGTCCTGTTTACAAAAGAACAGCGCTGTCAATATTGGTAAATACCCGTTCCTTCATATCCTGCTGGCCCATAGTAGTGACCACCGTGTTATTGGGAACATTCACAATAAACACTCCCTGAGCGCCAATAATCGCCACATCTTTCGCGCCTTTTTTCCTGGCGCCTTCCACTGCATGCTCCAAATCGTTCATCAGCTGGCTGTCCATGGCAATTCCCCGCTCATTGAGCCTTTTTGCGGCATGTTTGGAAAAATTCAGTCCCACCCCGGCCTTTTCCTGAAGAAGCTGGCCAAACTCCGTCTGACGCTCCCCTGTCCCAGGTGCCTGTCGTTGCTGGTGGGGGATGCCAGGTACGCTGTTTTCATAAATACGCATTCCGTTCACATCCATAACAGTTCCTCTTTCCAAAAGCCTGTTTTCTTTTCTTTAAATTAATGCCGTTGGTTCTGGTTCTTTGGAAGAATCTCCTTCTCCTTCTCCTTCTCCTTCTCCTTCGACGTCTCCATCTCCTTCGTCTCCCTCATCTTCTCCTTCCACAGGATCTTTCTTAAAGGGATTCGGCACCTTACCCATGCCTACCAAATGAGACAGCTGATACTCCTTTTCATCTCCTTCAATCTTAATCGTCGGATTGCCGGAAGTAAAGTTGACCCACTCCACTTTAGCATATTTTACATCTACTGGCGTCTCTTGTCCATAGGCATTTTCCTCTGTTACTGCCATGGTCACTTCCTGCCCTACTAACCCTGCTGCATAAGTCTGAGTAGATACTGCCGTAGCATTCTTCATGGAGTCCGACATGGTAGTCATTGACTGAACCATCGCCATCTGAACCATCTGAGCCATGATTTCGCTGTTATCCATAGGATTGGTCATATCCTGATTCTGCAGCTGTGTAGCCAACAGTTGGAAAAATCCTGTCATGGTAATAGTATTTCTGTCATTGGCCTCTGGTGTATACGATTGAGTCGCATACGGGTTCGAAGTACCGCTGACTGATAAACTGTCTGCCATAATGCTTCTGTCTCCTTTTCTGCTCTTCCTGCTTTCGCTATGCTTAGCCTTAACCGCTTCAAATCAACCCTAACCGAAGCTGCTGGGCAAAAGAATCGCTTTGCTGTTCCTTTTTCTCCGGTTCCTGCTGTCTTTCTTCCCTATGACCCTGCTGACCTGCGCCATGTTTGTTCTCCTGATACTCTTCCTGCTCCTGTGGCTGCTGGGTCACAATCACGGTCTCCTGTCCGGTCTTCTCTTCCAGAATCGACGCGATCTCCGCTGCTTTGGCATTTAAAATCTCCAAAGTTTTCGGATTAGTAGCCAGAATCGAAACAGCTGCCCGCCCTGCCTCGTAGGTCATTCGAATGGTCAGTTTTCCAAGAGATGCTGGTTCCAGTTCAATGGTCAAAGTCTTTCCCGTATCCGGAAGTTTCGCTGCCAAAGTCTTTCCCAAATCTTCCGGAAGAGCTTGGGGCGTGGTCTTCATGGACATGACTCCCGAATGGGACTCTTCCTGAAATAAAGGCTGCTCCATTCGGCCGTTTGCAGAAAATATTCCGGTCTCATTAAGAGACTGATACATCCCGGTATCCTGTGTTGACCCTTCAGTTTTTTGATTTCTCTGGCTTTCCAAATCACTCCGGATATTTCTTTCCTGACTTTTTGGCTCTCTGGAATCGGTCTCTGAACCAGTGTCCTTGTGGTTTTTCACCGGCTCTGTCACTTTTGGCTCTGTGTTCTCCACCGTTTCAGGCTCTTGTGTCTTTTCCAGTTCCACAGGCTTTGATGTCTTCTCCTGTGTCTCGGCTGCCTTGATCTCTGTAATTGGAGCTGACTCTGCTTCGGTTCCCCCATTGGCCTGATGAGGACCTTCGGTAACTTTTGTTCTTTCCAAAGTCACTGCTTCTGCTGCCTCGGTCACAAGCTCTTCTGCCGCAACCGGCTCCACTACTGCCTGCTGTTCCGGCTCCACCTCTGTAATCTGCACAGCTGCCTGCTGAAGAAGAACCTGCTGAAGAGCTTCTAACTGTCTCGCTGCTTCCACATCTTCCTTCATCTCATCTGCGCTGGATTCTTCTGTGCCATCCGATGGCTTCTTTGCCGATGTATCCTCGGTCTTGCCGCTCTCAGGCTTTCCGGCCTCGGTCTTGGGTTCTTCTGGCTTTCCGGTCTCTGGCTTTTTTGCTGACTCTAAGTCCGCACTTTCTGCCCGGTCCTTCTTCACCTGCAAAAGCTTATTAAAGTTATCATTCTTTACGGAAGTTCCCTGTGAAACCAACTTTTGGCCTCCACTGACTTTCCCAGCTGTCATACTTTGCATCTTTACTGCTGCTTCCACCAAATCCCTCCTTTCTTTCCTATAATAATATTTATAATCAACAGTCGTAAAACTGTGATTATCCGATTTTCCAAAATTCCCGAATCCATTCCCCTAAATTTCTCAATCCAGAGGACCCCACCCACGCATAGCAAAAGCCCCTTTGGGGGCATAATTTCGCCACACGAATATACTATATCACAAAAAAATACAAATTTCTACGCAATATGATAAATTTCCAAATTTTATACCTTAATATTTTATTACCAATCCCGTTTTTTGGTTCCTGTTCCATATTTAGGAAAAATCATAACCCAAAACGGCTCATCCTCCCCGGTACTGCTGCCTTCTCATCCGCATGGCCGCCCCAGACACAAATTCTTCTACAAACAGTTCGTCCGCCTTTGCCACTTCTTTCTGATACTCCACCAATTTTCGCTCTTTTAATTTTTCAAACCGGGACGTGTCCACTTTCGCGTTAATCACTTCTTGCTTTTTTGCGTTTTCCTGCTTTTTTAACACCTTCAGCCGTTCTTTTTCTTCATCAATGATTTCTCCCATTCTTCCAATGCACATATCGAACAGCCGGTAATTTTCAATGGAAGTTCCATCTTCTTTGGCCTGGTCAAACTGATTCTCATATCCGGAAAGTTCCCGGTGCAGTCCCCGAATCTCCTCCTGCTTCAGATTTACATTTTGAATAATGGCCGCATGTTCGGTCTTTAAATTATCCAGAACCTGAGTTTTATAAGCCAGAACGCTTTCCAGCCTGTACTGAAACTGTTTCACAACTCATCCTCCCTGATTATCCGGTAATTCTGCGGATTTGCTTCACCGTCTCTTCATATGTAAAATTCTCCCGGATTCCCTGCTGCAAAAACTGGTTAATATCATTAATCTTGGTAACGGCCTCATCCAATGCTGCATTGGACCCTCGTTTGTAGGCTCCAATGGAAATCAAGTCTGCATTTTTTTGATACAATCCCAGCAGGTTTCGAAGTTTGGAGGACACATTCCGATGTTCCTCTGACACAATCTCCACCATCAGACGGGAAATGCTGGCTCCGATGTCAATGGCCGGGAAATGATTTTCATTGGCCAGCTGTCGGCTTAACACAATATGTCCATCTAAAATACCCCGAACCGTGTCCGCTATCGGCTCGTTGGTATCATCGCCTTCTACCAACACCGTATAAACCCCTGTAATAGAACCTTTGCCAAAATTCCCGCTTCGCTCCAACAGCTTGGGAAATTCCGCATAGATAGACGGCGTATAGCCCCTGGCGATGGGAGGTTCGCCAATGGCAAGCCCAATTTCACGCTGTGCCATAGCATAACGGGTCAGCGAGTCCATCATCAGGAGCACATCATAACCCTGATCTTTAAAGTATTCTGCAATGGTGGTTGCCACCAAAGGACATTTCATTCGTAACATAGCAGGCTGATCGGATGTCGCCACCACAAGGACAGACCGGGCCATTCCCTCTTCTCCCAAATCCTTCTGGACAAATTCCAGCACCTCGCGGCCACGCTCTCCTACCAGGGCAATTACATTAATGTCTGTCTTTACATTTTTTGCAATCATTCCCATTAATGTACTTTTTCCCACACCAGAACCGGCAAAGATTCCAATTCTCTGTCCCTTCCCTATGGTGTTTAAGCCGTCAATCGCCTTAATGCCAAACTCCAGACGCTCCCGAATGGGAGGACGGTTCAAAGGATTGATATAAGGGCTGTTGACCGTATAATGGCGGCTGGGCGGAAACTCTTCCCCTCCGTCAATGGGTTCTCCCATGGCATTAATAATCCGCCCCCTGAGAAAATCTCCCACCGGAACTTTCAGCCTCCGTCTGGTATTGCGCACAAAGCTCCCGGAAGAAATTCCGGAAGTGGCCTCATAAGTCATAAGCTGAATCTTTCCATCTTTAAAACCCACCACTTCAGCCGGCATCTGCCGATTCTGTTCCTCATTGTAGATCATTACGATATCCCCAATGCTGGACCTGCCGCCGGAGGCTTCCATGGACATTCCTACCACATTTTCAATTTTTCCAATATGACTGATCGTCTCGGACTTGCTGATCAGCTGAGGTATCTTCTCATACATATGCGGCTCCTATACTCTTACATTCTCCAGGATATCCTTAATGTTCTCGATTTGTGTATTTACACTTACATCTACAATCTCTTCTGGCATCTCAATAATGCAGTTCCCCTGCTCTTCCTTGTCCATAACAATAAATTTTATATTATCCGACAAATGAGACAGCTCATCTAAAATGTCTGCATCCGACTCCATCATCATATCATAATCGCATTTATCAATGTAGATCTTCACCCATGCGGTTTTTTTCAGCTTTTCCGTGGCAGAAACAATCATTTTCTTTATCACTTCTCCGCTGGACTTTAAGCTGATGTGAATCACCTTTTCTCCAATGGCAATCGCACAATCCTTTAATTCTTCCAGATAGGTTTTCAGGCAGTTTTCCTTGGCTATGTCTACAGAGCGCAATGCCTGACGCATATCTTCTTTCAGGGCAGCAAGGGTTTCCTGCAGTTCCCTGTGGCACTCTGCCTCTCCTTTGTGTCTGCCATCCTGATAACCTTCCTCATATCCTTCCCGCAGTCCTATCTGACGGGCCTCTTCTTTTTCCTGTGCCGCCAAAGTTTCCGCTTCTTCCAAGATTCGTTTGGCGGATTCTCTTGCCTCTTCCAGAATCTGTTCCCGTTCTTCCTGGATTTTCCGAAGAGCTTCCGCCTCCATAGCTTGTTCCCGCTCTTCCGGATCTTGGGATTCTTTTGGATTGATATTCTTTTTCTTTTTTGGCTCTAAAGGTTCCGGCTCAATGGGAGCAATAAAATGAAAATCCCCTTTTCGCTCTCCTTCTTTATTATAGAGAGGAAAGGTAGGGCGGATTTGGCCGCCCTCTTCTTTTATAGTGTATTCTCTGGGAGGAGTGTAGGTTTCCACCTGATAGGTTCCGGATTCATCCGGACGTTTGAGGATTCGACTAGGCAATGATGTCGTCATTGTCTCCTCCCTTCTTGATGATCACCTCACCCTGCTCCTCCAGGTTCCGGATAATATTTACAATACGCTGCTGCGCTTCTTCTACGTCTTTCAGCCTTACGTTGGTTGTGATCTCCAAATCGCCCCGAACCGTATCTCCCATACGTTTGGACATGTTTTTGAAGAAAATTTCCTTCATCTCCTCTGTAGCATTCTTTAAGGCAAACACAATATCTTTGGCATCGCAGTCCCGGACAAAACGCTGTACGGAACGGTCGTCCATATCCAGAATATTTTCGAAAATGAACATTTTGTCCCGAATGCTTTGAGCTAGTTCGGGATCTCGTTTTCCCAGCTCTTCAAAGATTTTCCGCTCGCTGCTACGGTCTACATGGTTCATCATGTCAGCTACATAATCCACACCGCCCAGGCTCATATTGTCTTCGCTGGTAATGATGGTTGCGAACTTCCGTTTCATCTCTTCTTCTACAATAGCGATGGCTTCCGGGGATACCCGGTCCATCTTGGCCATACTTTCCACTGTCTGAATCCGCTTCTCATCCGGCAGTTCCTCCAGAATCTGAGCCGCCTGCATAGAATCCATGTAGGCCAGAATCAGAGCGATTACCTGAGGACGCTCATTCTGAAGCAGGGAAAACAATGCTTTGGGATCTCCCTTGGTAAAGAAATTGAACGGTTTGGACTGAAGGGTCTTTGAAACCTTTTCCAAAAGATTCCGGGCCGTGGATTCTCCAAACGCCTTTTCCAGTACGTTTCTGGCATAATCCAAACCGCCGTCGGTCATCATCTTGTGAGTCAGGCAAAGCTTATAAAATTCATCCAGCACAACTTCCACCTGGGAGTTGTCTGTCTTGCCCAACTTTGCCACCTCATAAGTAAGGTCTTCAATGTCCTGTTCGTTCAAATATTTGTAAATCTGAGAAGCCCGGTCAGCTCCCAAAGTTACTACCACCACTGCAGCTTTGCTCCGGGCATCGGTAATGGGTTCCCCATCTGGTTTGCCAAGGCCGCTGTCTGCTGCCCCCATCAGGCTTTCTTCTATTGCTGCCATCGCTGCTATCATCCTCCTATTATTCTGGCCGGATTACTGCTTCCGGCCTCCGTGCTTTTTCTTTCCGGTGCCTCCGTCATCTTCACCACGCAGCCAGGTTTGCACCAGCTTCGCAGCGATCTGCGGGTTCTGATCTACAAATTCGGAGATATTCTGTTTCAGACGCAGGCTGCGCTGCATTTTAAGATTAAGAATCTCCTCATTCTTGGCAAATTCATCTTCTTCCTCTTCTTCAGGCGCTCTATGTATCCTTGCCTCTCCGTCTCCGTCATCCAAAGGCAGGCCATCCTCTCCAAGAGGCAGACCGTCTTCCCCGAGAGGCTGTTCGCCCAGCATCAGGTCGTCTCCGGTAAGAACTGCATTTTTCTTCTTCCGCATTGCCCGCAGAAGCAGCAGCAAAAGCAGTAAAAGCAGAAGCAAAAATCCAGCGCCGATAGCAATGAGAATCGGAAGGGGAACTGCTGCTCTTAGACGCGCCCAAAAGCTTAGCACTTCTTCGTCGTCACCTGGTTTCTTTTCCCCACCAATATCAATTGGAGGTTTCTCTTCTCCTTGTTTTCCTGCATACCGCACAATGGTAATCTTCTGATCAATCTGATCTACCGGAATACCAGAGGAGTTAGCGACCAGCCGAAGCAGACTTTCCTGTTCAACCGTATTATCCTCTGTAATGATCACAACGCCAATGGACGTATCCTCCAGCACGCCAGGATCGATCTGTCTTTGCTCCTTTAACATATTGTAGAGCCACAGCCGGGAGGAGGAGTTGTTCTCGTAACTATCCGTTCCCTGACCGGCGCCATTGTCATTGGTATACCGGGGAATATCAGCATTGGCGTCCGCTCCCACCAGACCCCCTGCCCCCGGATTGGTGGACAAGGAATTTTCATCGGTCAGATCTTCTTTTTGAAGAAGTCCGGTCTTATCCTCCTCGTCAATCTTATCCGGCGTTGTATACTGGGTGCTCTCCTGAATCAAACGCTCCATGTTCAGTCTTCCCTTTACAGAGACAGCTACATTTCCTTCTCCATAAAGCTGTTCCAAAACGCGTCTCACATTGAGAGCAATATTATTTTCTACCATACTGGTCAGATTGGTAATATCCGTAGCTCCGCCTATAGCGCTGTCCCCGTCTGTCCCCACTTCCATCATGGTAGAGGCGTCATATACCGCAGTCCGGGTCACATTCAAACCGCGGACCGCATGAGCGATCAGACCCTTCACTGCCTGAGCCTTCTCGGAGGTGAGCGGATATCCATTCTTCATTGTCACCACTACGGAAGCAGAAGCATCCTGCTCATACTCATCGGCTGTATCCAAAACATAACGCCGCTCTCCGGCCAGAGCAATGGTCACTTTCGCATCCTGCACCCCGTCAAAAAGCCGAATCTGCGCTCCCAAACGATCTTGCAGTTCATATAAAGTCACCTGCTTTTTGTCTGTCTCCGTACTCATCAGACCTGTATTATTCAAATACATGTTGTATGTAAATCCGCTTTTGGGATATCCTTGGCTTAGCAGATTTGCTCTGGTCTGGTCCGCCGTAGCAGCCGGAACATGTATAGATCCGTCGTTATCTTCATATTGGTAATCGATATCCTGCTCCTGCAAAAGGCTGACTACCTGTTGCGCCTCTTCCTGATTCAGCCCTGTAAACAGAAGGCTGTAATCCGTTTCCTTCCCCATATTCAGCGCAATTATCGCAATCAAAGCAATCACGGCTGTTCCCCCCGCAATTGCTTTGATAAGGTTTCGGGTTTTCTGTGGCAGGTTCTGCCAGCTTTCTTTCAAATTCTGCACGTCTTTATCCAACCTTTGTTATATTTAGTAGTAAGATTAACCATTCACAGATCCTGAATACTAAACACTGATCTTGATGAGTTCATTGTAAGATTCGATAGTTTTGTTGCGCAGGGTAATCAACACGTCAACAGCAAGCCCCGCTTTTGCCTCTGCTATAGGGAGGGTGTGGGCGTCGTCCAGCTGCCCGGTGGCCAGAAGATACTGCTTATGCTCCACATCTGCCTGGGTCTCCTTCACCTGATTTACCGTGTTCTTAAAAATATCTTTAAACAAAGATGCCTCCGCATTGATTGTGGGCGCATTCTGAGTCTGATTCAAATCCCCATTCATACCAATCGAACCCCATGGAGTCATAGGGACAATAAATGCTGCTCCTTCCATAATTTCCTCCCTTATTCTTTAAAAGCTTCTCGCCGCACTTTTCAAACGGTTAATGTCATTGTTCATGGAATTAAGTATGTACTGATACTGGTAGGCAGTACGAACCACTTCAACTTGCTCCTGATCCGTATCCACGTTGTTGCCGTCCAGTCTGCTGGATTCTGACCAGGTCGTATTCAGTCGGGCTTTAGACGCCTCGATAGCATTCGTTACCGCCCGCTTAGGAGCCACCTTTCTCTCACTTGCCGACGACAGCCGCCGGCTCATCTCCTCCTCAAAGGTTATGTACTGGGACTTAAATCCTGGTGTGTCTACATTGGCCAGATTGTTCAGAGAAACTGACTGTCTTGCCCACAGATAATCCAGGACTTTTTCCGAAAGTGCAATACCATTGCCATAAAATCCTTCCATACTCCTCCCATGCCTCCTTAATATTTCTTTTTCTATTCTCCATGATGAATGGATAATTTTCAATAGTAACTTATTTCCATAGGCCAAAACCCCAGGACCACATAGTCAAATACCCCGCTGCAAGCAACGGGGTATCAAATCAGCAGCGCAGCAGACTGCGGGGTATTTGACCCTCGCGGCATTCACCAAATGCCCGTGCAAGTACAGCTCTTTGCTCATTGCTCGCGGAAATAAAGAGGAGGTTTCTCTTAAAAACCTAAAACCATCCTCTAACATGGTATATATTATGCCCTAATATTTTTTCGCTGTCAAGATTTTTATGAGAATATTTATGCTTTCTATATTGTACACAAAACTCCATATTCCATTTTACCATCTGTTCGTATCTTCTTTCTATCCAATTTATGCGGTCTTATCCCTTGAAAGTCGAATTACATATTTTCCTGGAATTATATGTCTATCTTCCCGTTTTTTCGTTTTCCTGCCACCTTTCCTGCAGCCATCTGTTCTCATCTTAATAATAAAAAAGTATATCACAGTTTATTACTTTTGAATACCTTTGTTATTCATTTGTCTCATCAATCGAGCAAAAAAATCCGGCAGAGTATACTCTGCCGGAAAATCGCCCTTCTTTGCAGCTATCTCTGCCGACTCCTCCACGCGCACTCCTTTTAAACCAAGATATTCAACATGGACACAGCATAATAATTGCTCAGATTATAAGGGCTGCTCTTTGCAAAAAGGGCAAACTGTCTGAAAGAATCAGACATCATCGATTTGGATGCAGATGCAGATGCGCTGACAGAACTACTGCTGCTGGAACTGCTGCTGTTGGATGTATCGCTGGAAGAGGTCTGTGTATCCATAATATCATCCACTGACATATCCAAAATAGAAGTTGCCTTGTCGCCTGCCCGCTCAGCCATACCAAACTGTCCGCCCAATAGATCTTTTACCAGATTCGGATCTTTTTCCAGTGCTTCTCTGAACTTATCCTCATCCATCTTCAGATTACCTTTGGTATCAACACTGATTCCAATCTTGGCCAAAGCCTTATCCGATGGAATGGTCCGCTTCAAACCTGCCAGCTGGAACGCAACGGTGGCACTGTGACCAACGTTTTTAGACAAATAAGAAATGGTTCCGTTAAGCTGGTTGATAAAATCTTTTGTGGCATCCACCACAGCATTTGCTGCATCGTCCAGTTCTTTGTTGGTGATGGTCCCGTCATCTCCAACAATTTGTGTCTTCGACGCCTCTGCAAGAGCAGCTTCGTACTTACTGAACACATTATCTTTCTTGCTGGTCTGCAATTTTGCAGCAGACGCCTCCAAATCTTCCAGCCGCGTCTGATACTCGATCAGAAATGCGGATGTACTGGAAGTGGCTTTCGTGGTGGTAGTGCTGCTGGAAGAACTGCTGCTGGAAGAACTGTTCGTCTTGGAATCCAGATCTTCTTTTAATTTATCTGCATCTGCAGACGCTTTGTCATACCAGCTAGAGCTGTTGATTCCGGAATTTTGATAACTTCCATACCCATAGCCATAACCATAACTGGATGAAATTCCGTTTACTCCCATAATGTTTCTCCTTTCCGGTATATAAATACCTTATTTTACAATATATATATCGGCTTTTTTGATTGGAAACATAAGGAAATCCCTTTATGTCCAAGACACAATTTCACTTATGTCACCATTCATCCAATCTGTCTTTTTTCGAAAAAACTATCGAATATTCAATTACCTCTATCTCTTTTCTCCTGTCATGGGTTTTACTTCTTTGGGATTTATGTCTGTGATATGTTCCATAGATATAAGTACTGCATTTTATATGCTCTTCTACCATGGCGATCACCTTTGCAATCGAGGCTGCTGCATTATTGGAATAACTCCATACACAAATTGGATACTGTTTTAAAATATGGATTATAATATCTGCCAGAATGTTTTCTACCTGGTTTGTTTTTTTTGTAAAAAATTCTGTCGCAAAACGCTCTCCTTTACTTTTTGAGCTTATATGTCCTTTATTTTCGCTAGATGGATAATCATACTTAACCATTGTCTCTAACACATGATAATATCGACTGTACTCATCTCTTTTATAAGGAGCATCCAGATAAACAAGAGAATTGAGTGACACAAACGGTTTCATCCTCTCAAGGGCTTGCTTCCATGGTCCGTCTATAGTTCTGATTTCATTTGGATAGTTTTCACTCTGTTCTCCCAAACTTAAAAAACGCCTGGAAAATTCGAGCTTAGCTGACATCTGTCTTTTCTCTAGTACACTTTTGATGTTTTTTATTGTTAGTTTCTTAGGTTGTGCAAAATGTCCTGCATGTCCTGTTGCAATTTGATAGGAAACCATAATCAGCACCCCCAAAGCCCACTCTCTGTCTTTCCCATCTGAAATCTGATCAATGGCATACCGCAGACTATCCAGCTGAATACATTGCTCTAATCCAAAATAAATGTTGGCAAAATATGTGGTAAATAAACAATAGGGCAATTGTTTTGGAATTTTTCTTTTTTCTGCCACTATAGAATCTGCCCAGGAAGACGAGCTGTCTTTATCAGACGAATATAATGGATAATTTTCTATGAATCTCTGATATCTGTCGAAAATTCCTTCCATATTTGAATAATCCATATGAAATATGGCATCTTCCTCCTGAAGATACGACGCATATTCCCGATTCAGCCATAAATAATTTGTTTTATATTTTTCTAAAATTTTTTCTAACACCATCTTTGCTCTGCTACAGGTATATCCACCCCCTTGAATTTTAGCCAACAGACGGCAGAACATTTGAGCATCCGAAGCGTAAGTCTCACCAAACTGAGCAAAGGCATTGGAAACCGTTCCTGACCCACACATCAAATCTATAAAAACCGTTTTTTCTTCTATATGCGGCATCATAGATTCTACTATAAATCCGATAATTCTCTTTTTATTTCCCATATAAGAAGCGGATGCAGTAAAAACCGATTTTTTAACTGATAGCAATTTTGTTTTTCGATTCTCAACTGCAGTCATATATTCTCGTATTTTTTTCTCTTTTGTTAGTAAAGATAATCCAAACAAGTCAAATTGACTAATTTCTTCATCTTCTTCATCAGAAATTTTCATCTCAGAAAAATAAAACAAATTTCTGACAAATGCTGGTATCTGCCTTTTCAAATCCGTTTCTTTAAATATTAGATATGTTGCTTTTGATAATTTAATATGAGTAGACTGTAAATCTCCATTATATCCAAACTGGTACCACTCGCTGTAATCCACAAAACTGTTTATGCGCAATATGTGAATACATATTTCCAGATCTGCTTTGTGCATATAGAGATATTTTTGTTTACATTCAGAATCCTTACTGACAGGAGAGCCGGAAACAAATACAAACAGAAGGATATCCCTGCATCTTTTATAAAAAGCTTCATCAAAATCCTTCCCTAAACTGCTTTTTATTAACGCTTCTGCTTCCTGTTCTGAATAGAAACTATCATAACTTTCTCTTACTTTATTTTCGATACACATAGATCTGTCCAAATCTCCTGTCCTCAATTCTTTCTACAATCGACATATGGAAAAATGTCAACATGTTGTTTATTCTTTCGCAATCCATTTCTTTGTAATAGTTTGCCACAAGTATTCCCTCTTTTTTCAAAATAAACACAAGCTTCTCAATCTCCTGAACACGTATTGCCATATGAAAAGCATAGGATGCCAAAATCCCATGAAAATACTCTTTTGGAAGCGTCCAAAATTCTTTTTCCTCCATCACCTTCATTCCTTTTTGAGAGGCGGCTTCTCTCATATTTTTATTCATGTCATATCCATAAATCCGACCTGGAAATACTGCTTTGGCACTCAATCCAGTTCCACATCCAAAATCCAACACATTTAATTCACTACTATGTATTTTATTTTGTAAAATATCCAGCATCTGCTGAATACATTGTAAGTTATGATCTGTGTCAATCATATGCTCATAATCGGTTACATGATTTTCATACAAATACTCCCATAAAATTCTTCTTTGATCTGCATCTGTTGGAAGTACAAGAATAAACCGATCCAAATAATCGCAGACTGAGCAGCCAGGAATACAGAGATCATAAGTTTCATCCAAGTATTCGTATTCATAAAAATCAGATTCATTATTGGAATTTACAGGACAAATCACATGGTCAGAAACTACATTAAGTAAAGAAACCATAGATATAATTTTCCGAAATGGTATTTTATCTTGTTGCCTCATTGACCACTCCTCTGACAATCTCCAGGCAAGCCGGGTCCAGAAACATATGAAGACTGTTTGCAATATAAGACACCTTCCCCAAATGAACGGTTTCACATTTATCTTTCACACGATTACTTATTTCCTCTGTCAACTCTTCTGCGTATTTCACAGTTGCATATAAACTAAATGGCAATCCAACCATAGCTTCCACCGTCCTCCAGGAAAAGGTATAGTCAAATATTACATCTTCCCCAAACTGCCGTGGAGCAATCCAAATATTCACCAAACCTAGAGGGGATATATTATCCACATGATCAATTCGATGTTCGATCACCAGAATAGCCCGTCTGGTAGCATACTTTATACCATTTTCTGTAAATAATCCAGTAATATGCCTAAGTACTGCTTCCAGTTGATTTTTCTCCAAAAGACGACTTTTAAAAAGTGCGTTCTCTCTTCCCAAAACCTCTTTATAATAATTGTCCAACTCCTGTTCCTCATCCCTGTAATACTCTGGTATATCGTCACTGTCCGGCTTATTGATTACCAGTTTAAAATTATCCAGTTCAATTAATTCTCTTCCCGCCTGATCGGTTATCTTCTGCCTCCGCTCCTCCATCAGATAATTTCTCATAATTTCCAAAACGGTTGGAAATGCCTCTGCCATATAATCCACACGACACCCATCCGTTATATCCAGACAAATCTGCTCATAGGAAAGATGACGATTTAAAAATCGTTTATTCGCCCAATTCTCTTTTCTTACGATTCTTTTTTCCATTGGGATATTTCTTTGTGTACACCGATACAAAACATCAACGATCTCATCAAACTGAATTTGTTGAATCGTTTTGTGCAACTTTTCCTGACAATCTTTTATCTCCCCCAATCTCCGATTCGTTTTTTTAATTAAAAACTCATAGGATAAATCTTTTCCCCAATTTTCTATCTCGTTCAAAATGGAACACAATCTACTGGCACAATCATGTTTTCCGCAAATAAGTACATGATCTATATACGGATTTTCTTGTACACATCCAATCAGCTCCGACAAAGTACCTGCCCAAAAGTCCGGAAGACCCCCTCCAGTAGTGGGGCGCTCATCCACCCGTAAAATGCGGTAAAAAATCTTTTCCGGCAGTTCAATCACATCATATCCAATATAAATCAAAACGGTTCTCTTAGTCCGCTTTTCCCAGTCTGTGACAGCAGAATCATTTGAAACGACCGTTTCACATAATTGTCCCGGTTCAAATGCCACGGTTTCCTTCAAAGTAAATACTTCTTTTTCATCCAGTTTAATTGTGGCCATAAAATCCTTGTTTATGGTCAATATCATTCTCTTATTACGAAAACTTGGATTATTATATAAACCACAAAAAACTGCAAAAATCACTTCCTCCGGTGATAGCTGATGGGAACAATCCCAAGTCTCTTCTTTTGCTATAGCTCTCATCTGACCGCCCACATAATCCAGATTCATCCATTCTAACAAACCATCCATCTCCGCCTGAATCTGTTCTTCTGCCTTTTCGGATACAAACGAGCAAATATAATCCAGAAAAATATTTTTAAATAATCCCTTATTCTTATTATTCGTTTTCATTAAAACATACATCTTTTTTTCGTTTGCTTTTTCTTTTATAGGTGGTTTGCCCGGTTCATAAAGTACCAATCGAACCGAATCTCTATATTTCTCCCTGTTTTTCTTCTTAGGAAAATACGCTTCTTCTGCTTTTTTTACTGCCTCCAAAAATTCTGTCCCTGTTTGTTCCATCAGACAAACCCCTTGTGCAGCGGTCAGATGAATCTGCTTACCCACTGGCAGAGCATAATTATGAGATTTGGCTGCCTGCCTTATAGAAAATCCCAGCGCTAATAACTCTGTCGGATCTTCATATGGCATCATAATATTAAATTCATCCCCGCTTTGATGCAATATGACCGCCTTTTGGAATCCTTTCTCAAACAAAATGTCTCCAAATTCCCGAATAACACTGCTACCTGCATCGTGATTAAAATTATCATTCACCTGTTTAAAACGATCCAGATCCAGCATAAAAACAGCTGTCTTTTTCTTTTCACCCAGCCACGACTTTAGAGTTTCATTGCATTTAGCCAAAAGTTTCTGTCGATCTGGCAATAAAGAAAAGAAATTTATATTTTCAATATTCAAAAATTTTTCAATCAATTCACCAATTATCTTTTTATGCTCATCCTGATTCTGCGCTTTATCCCAAACAAAAATTTGAAGTTCTATATCTTCCCCTCGACGAATCTTGTCATAACTTGTATGTTCTCCCTTTCCCTTCACTCCCAATTCATATTTTTTTCTACTTTCTCCAATTTTTTTCACAATCGTATAGGATATGCCAAACAAAGAATTCTCTTCATCATCAACAATTTTCTGAATCCAGGCATTAAATTCTCCACCAGTAAAAAAACATCTCGACAGTTTTTGTCTGACCTCTTCTAAAATATTTCCCATCCTACTCTCCCCAATATTTACTTGCATTTTTCAATGTATGGATCACATCCAGCACACCAGCAGCCCCCTCATGTTCACAAATATAATCTGCTGCCTGTTTTGCATCGTCCGATCCATTTGCCACAGCCACCCCAATATCCGCTGCCTTTAAAAGCTCACAGTCATTATCATTATCTCCAATAGCCAAGCTTTTTTTAATTAAAAAAGGATATTTTTCCTGAATTATCTGAAAAACAATTCCTTTATTCACACCATTTCTGCTTATTTCCACAAAACCATTTCCACTGTCTGTATATGCAACTTCTTCTACATGGTCCAGCACATCATACACCTTTTTTTGACTTTCTTTTGACAAAGCCGATTTATCAATCAAAACAGAACATGGTGAAATCAAAAGATCGTTTGAATCCTTACACTTCTCAATATCAAGACCATTTACATCCACACCGTTTTCAACCTTTCCTATCCCGTATACTTTTTCCACCACCATATCTTCTGTAATTCCAAAAGCCTTATCACTCAATTTCATAGTATATACTAAGAAATGTTCCTTTTCCAGATTCAACGCATTTTCCAGCTTCTTTAAAAAATATTTCGGAATTGTTTTATGAAGAAGCAATTCATTGGTTTGATAAGCAATAATAACCGAACCATTATACAAAACAAGAGGAATCCCCCGGGGAATATCCAATTCTTCAATAACTTTTCTCGCACCAAAAAAAGTTCTTCCTGTAGCAATGGTCATAAATGCCTTCCCCCAGTTAAACCGGATTTTGCTGTTAATCTGTTTTATTACCCCATCTCCCCCTTTTACTAAAGTTCCATCTATATCGGTAATAATAAAATTAACATTACAAAAGTCTTTCAACTCATTAAGATTACAATTTTTATCTGGCAATTTTTTCATGTTCGATCAACCTTAAAAATGTGATGCTTTGATTTTCTGTCATCTGTTGTTGTATGATATCCTTTACAGTTAAAATAATATTCCTCTGTTCTTCCTATATTCCGCAAAATATTTCTGGCTCCCTCTATAGGAATCAATCCTTCATCCGTATAGTGAAATAATATATACTTACTTTTGCTGTTATGTACTAAGTCACAAAACGCTGCTTCTGCCTGTGATTTTATTGTATAAAGAGAACGGGTTCTTCCATCAGAAAAAACACCTGATTTTCCCTTAGGTTTTGGTACTTTTCCATTGGCAATGGTTTCTGGCAAATGATAATAGCTTCCATAATCTCTTTCATTGTAGGGAGGGTCCAAATATAATACATCACAGGAAAATTCTTTAATCAGTTCATTGGCATCTCCATGCCTGCATATGCAATCCTTGTCTCCATAAATCGGACTCATTAATCGAAACATAAATTTATTTTTTGCTTTCCGATAAAACTCTTTCAAATATGCATAGTAAGTTCCTGCTGTATTTGCCACACAATCCATTGCCTGAATCAAAGACGCAATTAATATGGCATATTCTGTCTCATTAATAGACTCTTGTGCTCTCCACTCCCATATCTGGTCTATGCATCCTTGAATTGCATAGGCATTCTCCAAGGTGAAATATTTCCTTTTCACAGCATATTCCTCTACCAGCCAGCCATCTTTTTGAACCTGGCTGTTCATATACGATTCCATCTTTTCCGGCTCCCGCATTTTGGGCATTAGATTGCCAAAGTCTGGCAAATAATTACATTCAATCTTACTTTTTTGAAAATAATGGGCAAATAACAAAAGATCTGAACTGATTACACGAAAACCTGCTTTTTTCATATGGCTTCCAACTGTCCCAATTCCTCCAAACGGATCAAAAAACACTCCTTTTTCACAGCATTGAAACACAAGCCGTTCAATCTGGTTGACCAATAAAGTTTTTGATCCAAGATATCTCATAATTCCTCCTTATGGCTTGGTACAAACACTCCTTTTTTCTCTTGCAGAAAAATTTCTGTAATTTCTTTCATATGTTTCTTAGCTTCGTGAAATCCCAACTGTTTTAAGTGGTCAATACTTTTGCTGTCACTTTTATCCAATGATGTTACTTTTGATGGAACAATGGGATTAATCCTCAAATAGTTGCTGCCTCCAATAAAAAGTTTCGCTATATTTGACGAATATTCGCTTTCTGCGGCCATAAAACTATCAATCAATCTGGCAACATTCAAAAATCCCATCTTCTCCTTACCAGTAGTCACATTTCCTAGATCTTTCGTACATCCAATACTAAACAATCGTATATCGGAAGCTTTCCAACCGCATCGGGTAAGCCCCTCTACCACTGCAATACCAGACGGATTGTTTGCCCCGATTCCTCCATCCACATAAACTCCTTTGCTGGTTCTGTTTGGATTTAGAAAAGTAGGAGCTGCTGTTGTGTTCATTAACACCTCTGTAATGTTTTTTTGATAATCAAATTCCAAATCTGGTGAATGAGACGTCTTAAAAACCTGTGGTTTGCATGTGCTCAAATTAAAACTGGGAATCAGCAATCTTGTTTTACAGTCGCTGATTTTTAATGATCCAAACTGTTCTTTAAGACAGGATTCTAACGGCTTGCTGCTGTATTTTCCTCCCCAAATTCGAAACAAGCATCTCCAGCTTTTTTGTGGAAATATGTCCTTTGCATGTGTTGTATACAATTTCTCCACTGTTCTTGCCGACATTCCCAGCGCCAAAGCTGCCGCTATAATTCCACCAGTTGAAGTTCCTGCAATCAGGTCAAAATAATCACATATTTTCAGATTTCTCTTTTCTTCAATCTCTGCCAATAAGCTGGCAATAAAGACTCCTTTTATTCCGCCTCCGTCAAGGCTTAGAATTTTTTTGACCATATGGGTTTTCATCATCTCCCGTTCTCAAATTTAGTATAGTTTAACACTTTTTCTCCATCAAAACAATCTTATATGTGAAAATATTGATACCTGACGGCAATGACATACAGTAAATAACAAGAAATTTTGATAAAACAGAAATTTTTTCGATTCTATTTGACCAGAAAACACAACTTCTGGCCAAATAGAACCGTAGCCCGCTTTTTACTAAGAAGATTACTCCCGCACCAACATAGCCTCCCGCTCTGCCCCAGTACCGATAAACCGCACCGGAATCCCGGTATATTCTTCAATAAATTGGATGTAAGTTCTGGCATTTAAGGGCAGCTCTTCAAAACTCTTACAGCCGGACAGGTCTCCGAAATTCCCATCAAATTCCTTATAAACCGGTTTGGAGCTGTTTAAAAATTCCAAATTGGAGGAAAAGTCTTCTGTGATCGTTCCATTCCATTCATAGCCCACGCACACCTGAATCTTCTCAAATTTCCCGATGGTATCCAGATGGTTGACGGAAAGAGCAGTCAGCCCATTGACCCGCTTTGCATACCGAAGGGCCACCAAATCCAGCCAGCCGCATCTTCTTGGCCGTCCAGTGGTAGTCCCGTACTCATGGCCAAGTTCCCGAATCCGGTCTCCGGTCTCATCCAGAAGTTCCGTCACATAGGGACCTTCACCGACTCTGCTGGAATAGGCTTTAATCACTCCATACACCTCTCCCATATCCGATGCGCTCAAACCGGTTCCTGTTAAAATGCCCCCAATGGTAGGATTGGAAGATGTGACAAAAGGATAAGAGCCAAAGTCAATGTCAAGCAAAGTGGCCTGTGCTCCCTCCACCAGCATCTTCTTTCCCTGTTCCAGGGCCTTATGAAGATAAGTGATGGCATCGCACACATAAGGCTTTAACTTTTGTGCAAAATCCCAATACATATCGTAAATCTTCTCAAAATCCAGTTCTCTCTCCAAATCCTGATTTTCCGGGTCATAAAATTTCAAAAGATCTTTTCTTGACTCTGTAAGCCCTCTTAATTTCTCCCGAAAATTAGGCGCATACAAATCTTCCACCCGCAGCCCGCTGCGCTCATATTTATCACAGTAAGAGGGTCCGATTCCTTTTCCGGTTGTTCCAATCTTTGCTGCCCTCGTGTTTTCCAGAGCCTTATCCAGCAAAGGATGGTAAGGGAGAATCACATGGGCCTTGTCACTGATTTTCAAGTAATGTTCCACATCATAACCGTGATTTTTTAAATTGTCAATCTCTTCCAGCAAAACACTGGGGTTTAACACCACCCCATTCCCGATTACGCCAACCGTGTGTCCGGATAAGATGCCAGACGGAATCAGATGCATGGCATACTTTACACCTCCTGCCTTGATGGTGTGTCCCGCATTATCTCCGCCGGTGGCCCGCACCGCTACATCTGCTTTCCCTGCAAGATAGTCAATCACCTTTCCTTTTCCTTCGTCTCCGTAAAAACATCCTATTACCACATCTGCCTTTGACATAATTGGTTTGCCACTCCTTCGTTTTCATTCACTATGTTAAATACCCATAAACCGATCAAACATTGATTTGCGCAGTTATCCCCAAAAGTTCCTGATTCTCTTCCAGAATCGGCTGCACTACCTCTTCCAAAAACTCTTCCACCTGCTTTGGCGCTCTTCCCACATACCGGGACGGCTCCATGCACTGCTGCAGTTCTTCCAAAGTAAGTCCGAACTCCGGGTCCGCTGCAATCAGCTCCAGCAGATTATTGTCCAGTCCTTTTTCCTTCACGTTCCGCCCCGCCTCCATAGACAAGGTGCGGATCTTCTCGTGAAGCTCCTGTCGGTCTCCTCCTGCTTTCACTGCGTCCATCATAATATTTTCCGTAGCCATAAAAGGCAGTTCTGCCATCAGATGTTTTTCAATCACCTTTGGATATACTACCAGTCCGTCTACCACATTCAAATACAAATCCAAAATTCCGTCCACAGCCAGAAATCCTTCTGGAATGCTTAACCGCTTGTTGGCCGAATCGTCTAAAGTCCGCTCAAACCACTGAGTAGATGCCACCAGCATAGGATTCATCACATCGCTCATTACATAATTGGCAAGGGACGCAATCCGTTCGCTCCGCATAGGATTCCTTTTGTACGCCATAGCTGAGGAACCGATCTGATTCTTCTCAAAAGGCTCTTCCACTTCCTTTAAATGCTGCAAAAGACGAATATCATTGGAAAACTTGTGAGCGCTTTGGGCTATGCCTGCCAAAACCCCTGCCACTCTGGTATCAATCTTCCGGGAATAGGTCTGTCCGGATACTGGATAACAGTCGGAAAATCCCATTTTCTCTGCAATCCTTTGATCTGCTTTCCGGCACTTTTTATGGTCCCCGTCAAACAATTCCAAAAAACTGGCCTGGGTTCCTGTAGTTCCTTTGGAACCAAGAAGCTTCATGGAATGAAGTACATAATCCACGTCTTCTAGGTCCAGACAAAGCTCCTGTAACCATAAAGTCGCCCGCTTTCCCACGGTAGTGGGCTGGGCCGGCTGAAAATGGGTGAAAGCCAAAGTGGGAAGATCTTTATAAGTTCTGGCAAACTCTGCCAGCCGGTCCATGACATTGATAAGCTTTTTCCGTACAATTCTAAGAGCCTCTGTCATAAGAATCAGATCCGTATTGTCGCCTACATAACAGGATGTGGCCCCTAAATGGATAATCCCCTTGGCTCCGGGACACTGTTCTCCGTATGCATATACATGAGACATCACATCATGGCGGACTACTCGTTCCCGCTCCTTTGCCACCTCATAGTTTATGTCCTCTGCATGGGCCTTCAATTCGTCGATCTGTTCCTCGGTAATGGGCAATCCAAGCTCCCGTTCTGTCTCTGCCAAAGCAATCCATAGCTTTCTCCAAGTTCTGAATTTTTTATCCGGAGAAAATATATACTGCATCTCTTTGCTTGCATACCGCTCTGACAGCGGGCTTTGATATTTGTCGTTCATATCCTGTCATCCTCCTTCATCCCGTCCAGATCATAAACACCCGTTACTGAATCCCAAGGCGGCGGAAGACCTCATTATAAGCGTCCTCCACATTTCCCAAATCCCGGCGGAAACGGTCTTTATCCAGCTTTTCGTGGGTCTCTTTGTCCCACAGACGGCAGGTATCCGGGGACACCTCATCTGCAAGAATCACCGTTCCGTCCGCCAGTCTTCCAAATTCAATCTTAAAATCAATCAAATCAATCCCCAGCCCTGCAAAATACTCCTGCATCACATCATTGACAATAAACGCATACTTTGTAATTACATCAATCTCTTCCTGATTTGCCAGCTTCAAAGCCAAAGCATAATAGCTGTTAATAAAAGGATCGTGCAGATCATCATTTTTATAACTAAATTCCAGAGTCGGGCAGGCCAGCTTGATGCCTTCCTCCATTCCCAGCTTTTTGGCAAAGCTTCCTGCGGAATAATTGCGGATTATCACCTCCAAAGGCACAATCTCTACCTTCTTTACCACTGTCTCCCGGTCATTTAACTCTTCCACCAGATGAGTGGGAACTCCCTTCTTTTCCAGCAGCCGGAAAATATGGTTGGTCATTCGGTTATTAATGGCGCCCTTGCCCACAATCGTTCCCTTTTTCTGGCCATCAAAAGCAGTGGCATCGTCTTTATAAGAAACAATCAGCTTTTGGGAATCTTCGGTTGTAAAAACTTTCTTTGCTTTGCCTTCATACAATAACTCTCTTTTTTCCATCGTATCCACCCGTCCTTTTTTATTATGTTGGAAATATTTTTAAATCCTGATTCAGAGAAATTATAATACACCCGTTTTATAATTGCAAGAGCATCTTTTTTTGAAACGGTTCCCATTCTCTGCAGCTGCTTTTTTAAGGAAGAGGTCCCTCTACTCTAACGTTACGGTTTTTTCACAATCGATTCCTGGCTGTGGTAAAACTGAATCTCCCACGTCTCCGGCAAGATACGGAGTCCATAGGTTTCCTCTGGTTCTCCTTTTTCCATCCAGGACGGTATTCCCCATTCTACCTGATACCCCTTATCCTTTCTCATTATATGAAAATTCATCCCGTTTTCTGGTTTGACCCATAAAATCCCGCTTATAATTTCCAAAACGAAAAAAGCAGTCAAGCCATACCGCAGCCGCTGATTCCTATTTTCCGCTCCGTGTTTGCTTTTGTTCTTCCTCCAGGGACATTTTCTCTTGTAAATCCACTTTCTTTGTTTACCGATTCGTGTTATCTCACAGCTGCTTTTCAATCTGCGCCTCTCTTGTCTCTGAAACCAATTTCATCCGAATCTTCCTTTATGCCTATTATATCTGCCAAAAATGGAACCATTGGTGAGAACTCACCGCTTTTTCAAAATCCAATACCAGAAAAATTCAAGAAAAACAGAACTCCTTCTTTTCCGCAACAACTTCTTAATAAAGAAGGAGAAAGACCCATCCATCAGTTGCAAGCTGAAAGATGGGTCATAAATGACTGCCGAAGCAATCATCGAGGGTCGTTAGAACAGCAGCAAACTACTGCTCTTTCATTTGCTCTCTTATAATAACATTTAGACCAGATAAAGTCAAGTGGATTTTTAAACTTCTTAAATCGGTTTAAAACAATGGTTGGAATTGACTCTTGTCTGACATAGCCGGACAAGAAGATGAGCCTGTGAATTGTATCAAATTGATTGACAGTAAAAAAATGGTATGTTATAATTTTGGCAAACATTCACAAATTGTTTAGGCAACAAAGACAACTATCTGTGAAAAAGAAAGGGAGAAATGTATGCAGAAGTTTTTAGCAATTACTCTTTGCGGCGTTCTTGGCATTGGTTTGACCGCTTGCGGCAGTCAGCCTTCCTCATCTGCCAATCCATCTACCACCGCCTCGGAGACCACTCAGACCACAGCAGCACCGCAGCAGGAAAACAGCGACGCACAGACCGGCTCTGCCGAGGGCTTTGGCGGTGAGATTACAGTCAGCCTGACTGTGGAAAACGGAACCATTACAGCCTGTTCCATTCAGGGAGATGATGAAACTCCTGACATTGGAGGAAAAGCTCTGCCAGATCTGGAAAAGCAGATTGTAGAAGCCAATGGCATTGAGATCGACGGTGTGTCCGGCGCTACAGTCACCACCAAAGCAGTTAAAGCTGCTGCTGCCCAGGCTCTTGGCATTGAGCTTGAAGAAACTGCGACAGAGTCAAAACCAACCGAGACAGCCGCTCCTGCCGAGAAGGTAGAGATCGACGGTGGTCTGCAGATTGGACAAGTCTATGCTGCTGCTCACGGAACCAAGTGCTTTACAGAGGCAGTTGCTGTGGTGCAGGATGATGTGATTGTTGCAGCCTATCTGGATGAATTTCAGTTTATTGACAGCAAAGAAGATGTGGCTGGCGTGCCGAACAGTGACGCTGATTTCGCAGCAGGTTACGCCGAGGGGCTTGTCCTTTGTTCCAAACGTGAAAACGCTGCCTATTACAGCGCTCTTATGACCGACCACGCCAAAGCAACGGTTACGATTGACGCAAACTTTGATGCCATTCAAAACTTTGCCATTGGAAAGACCATTGATGAGATCGATAAAGTTGCCAAAGGGGATGGAGCTGTAGATGCCGTTTCCGGCGCAACTCTTATGGACACAGCCGGTTATCTGACCGCAATCGCAGATGCTGCCCGCGCCGCCAAGGATTCCCAGGCTGTGGAATTTACCGGTAATTCCGATAATCTGAAATTGAATGTGGTTTATGGGGCTGCTCATGGAACCAAATGCTTTACTACTGCTGCCGCATTGACGGACGGGGAGAAAATCCTTTTAAGCTATCTGGATGAATTTCAGTTTATTTCCAGTGATGCAGGCGTAACTGGCGTACCAAACAGCGACGCTGATTTTAAAGATGGATATGCAGAAGGAAGCGTTCTCTGCTCCAAGCGTGTAAACGCAGACTATTACAGCAAGAATATGGCGGATAAAGGCGGTTCTACTGTGAGAATTGACGCAAACTTTGACGCCATCCAGAATCATATCAACGGTATGGCCATTACAGACGTAACCACGCTGGCAGACGGCGAGAATCCTGTAGACGCCATTTCCGGTGCAACCTTAGTGGATACTGCCGGATACTTACATGTCGTGCTGGATGCAGCAAATAAGTAACAAAAGGAATAAAAACAGAGCGATCATTTAGATCGCTCTGTTTTTATTCCTCGGTATTTTCTTGTCCCTCTGTATTTTCCGACACATTCAAGTACTTCGCTGCATTCATCTTGCAGTTCTAGCCGCAAAGCTCCACAATAGCCTGAGCAAACATTGCAGCGCTGGTCACAAGTTCCTCCACCACGGCAAACTCATCGGCTCCATGCATCCGGTTGTCCGTTTCCGGCATGGAAGCGCCAAACGCAACCCCATTTTTCAGATCGTGTACATAGGTGCCTCCGCCAATGGAAAGGCACTTTCCTTCTTTTCCTGTATAACGCTCATAAATCTTTAACAGAGTCTTTACAAGCTTAGAATCTCCGTCTACCTGGTGGGGTGCGGACATGGAATCATTCAGCAGGCAAAAACCCTCTTTGGCCATTTTGTCCTTAATGACCTTCAATACATTATCTTCGTTTCCGCAAACCGGAACCCGGCTGTCAAACTGGCCGTCCAGTCCGGACCCGTCCACGGTCAGCATGGAAAATGCCAGCGTCAGTTCTCCAGACACCGAATCTTCCAGATTAACCCCCAAAACTTTTCCGTTTACATCCCCATGAGGAATGAGCGCAGTCATCTTTTTTACACACTCTATTTGAGGACACGGAGCAAAGGGAAGACGGCAAATGAGGGTCAAAATACCAGTAAGAGCATTGTTTCCTTCCTGAGGTTTGCTGGCATGTGCGCCGGTTCCAATGGCTGTAATCTCACAAAACGGCTCTTTGGATACAAACTGAAACTCAATTCCAGTTTCTTTTTTCACTGCTTCTGCCGTTTCTTCCAAAACCGAGAGGGCCAGTCCCTCCACTGTGGCAGCTGCTTTTCCCGGCACCACATTAAGCTTGGTTCCCGCCTCAATCTTCACCAGTCTTGGAAGTTGTGAAGACGCCTCAAAGCTGGCTGTAAAATGTCCTCCCAAACGGCCTTTTTCCACATTTACCACTGGATACTGGCCATCTGGGGAAAAGGTCATAGGCGCTTCTTTTTCTATAGCATAGTAATGTTTAATATCAGAACTGCCGCACTCCTCGTCGGTTCCCATAATCAAACGCACATTTTTTTTCAGAGGAATCCCCAATTCCTTTACGGCCCGCATAGCGTAGAGAGCAGCCACAGCCGGACCCTTGTCGTCTGCAGTGCCACGGCCATACAAATTGCCGTCTTTTACCACTGGCTCAAAAGCTTCTGTAACCTGCCATCCCTCTCCGGCAGGAACCACATCCAGGTGAGCCAAAATATCCAGCTGTTTTGGCAGACTGCTGTCAAAATCCACACATCCCACATAACCATCATAATCCTGAACTTCAAATCCATACCCCTCTGCCATATCCAGCGCCGCATCCAGACACTCTGCCGCCCCAGGACCATAAGGCATATCTTCCTCTGCCGGCATTTTCTCACTGTTAATCCGGCACAGCTCGCAGATATCCTCGATCATTTCCTGAGTATGTTCCTTCATGTAAGCTTCGATTTTCTCCTTATACATCTTTACCTGTCTCCTTATATTTTTTATTTGTTTTGGCGAAGGAACAAGATTTTATTCCGCCCGCCCACGGATTCGTTTACTTTTTCATCATACCGGCCAGGGTCTCATTTACCAGCTTTCCATCCGCTTTCCCTTTCACTTTTGGCATCAGAACCTTCATAATCTTCCCCTTGTCGGCGCCGGAAGGTTCCTCAATCCCAAGCTCTGCTAAGACTTCCCTAATTACCTCTTTAATCTGCTCTGCCCCCATATCCTCCGGAGCAAATTCTTTATACACAGCAATTCTTTGGGCAGCCTCATTTCGAATGTCCTCCCGGTCCGCCGGAGCCATGTCAAAGGTCTCCTTGGTCTGACGGATTTCTTTCTTTACAATCGCATTTTCTTCCTCTTCGGTTAAGTCTTCTCTCTTGTCAATCTGCGCATTTTTGAGGGCTGACAAAAGCATGGAAAGAGCGTCTTTTCTTGTCTTGTCCTTTGCCTTCATAGCTTCCACCATGGCAGCTCTTACAATGTCGATTTTACTCATATTTATTCTTCCTTTCCATGGCGCATTAACTGCGTCCAAAGTTTTCCAATATTAGTTTGGGGTTTCGTTCTTCAACCATGCCTACACTCCAACTGTTTACAAAAAGCAGAAGAGGATTGTCCTTTAAGTCTTTGATTCGTTTCATGTCAGAAGTTCCCTGAATCTTTTCCACATCAATCTCCTCTTTATTGACAATCCACCGAATGTATTCATAGGGAAGCTTTTCCAGTTTTACTTCTACATTATATTCATTTTCCAACCGGTAAGTAAGTACTTCAAACTGCAGCTCTCCCACTACTCCCACAATGATCTCTTCCATGCCCGTGTTAAATTCCTGGAAAATCTGGATAGCGCCTTCCTGGGCGATCTGGCTGACTCCCTTTAGAAACTGTTTCCGCTTCATAGTGTCCATCTGCCTTACCCGGGCAAAATGTTCCGGAGCAAAGGTGGGAATCCCTTCAAATTCAAACTTTTCATTGGACAGACATAAGGTATCTCCAATGGAAAAAATTCCTGGGTCAAAGACCCCGATAATGTCTCCTGCATAAGCTTCTTCCACAATCTTCCGGTCCTGAGCCATCATCTGCTGGGGCTGGGAGAGACGTATTTTCTTTCCTCCCTGAATGTGATTCACTTCCATTCCGGCCTCAAATTTCCCGGACACAATCCGCATAAAAGCAATCCGGTCCCGATGAGCTTTGTTCATATTCGCCTGAATCTTAAACACAAAAGCAGAAAAATCCTCGGTGAAGGGATCAATCTCTCCGGTTTTCGTCTTCCTTGCCAAAGGAGACGTGGTCATCTGAAGAAAATGCTGCAAAAATGTCTCCACACCAAAATTCGTCAAAGCTGACCCGAAAAATACCGGAGACAGATTTCCTCTGCTTACTCTTTCCTGGTCAAACTCATCGCTGGCCCCATCCAACAATTCAATCTCGTCCAAAAGCTGCTGGTAATAGCTGGAACCAATCACATCCTCCACATTCCCTTCATCCAGGTCAAAGATCTGTGTGGCCACTTCCTTCTGGCCTCCAAAAGCAGCTGTAAACGTTGTGATTTTCTTGGTATTCCGGTCATACACTCCTTTAAAATTCTTCCCACAGCCAATGGGCCAGTTGACCGGACAAGTGCGGATTCCCAGCACATTTTCAATCTCATCCATCAGCTCAAAGGGATCTCTGGCCTCCCGGTCCATCTTGTTGATAAAAGTAAAAATGGGAATCCCCCGCATAACGCATACTTTAAAAAGCTTAATGGTCTGGGCTTCCACACCTTTCGAACCGTCAATTACCATCACCGCACTGTCTGCTGCCATTAAAGTCCGGTAAGTATCTTCCGAGAAATCCTGATGCCCCGGCGTGTCCAGAATATTAATGCAAAACCCGTCATAGGCAAACTGCATCACAGAAGACGTAACCGAGATTCCCCTTTCTTTCTCAATCTCCATCCAGTCTGACACTGCATATTTGGCGGCCTTGCGCCCTTTTACGGTACCTGCCAGGTTAATCGCTCCGCCGTACAGCAGAAATTTTTCTGTCAGTGTGGTCTTTCCTGCATCTGGGTGGGATATAATCGCAAATGTTCTTCGTTTCTTTATTTCATCCTTCTTGTTTGACAAGAGTTTGCCCTCCATCGATTTATTTCTGTTTCCATTGCTGGCCCTCAATCCAAGATTGTACCAGCAAAATCCAGCTTTGGCAACCCGGTTCCACCAAATAATCCTTTCCTCCTGATGTTTCCTCCGAAGCCAGAGATAATCCATGACACCCAGAAGGATACAAATGCATCTCAAAATTCACATGGTTTTTCTTCATGGCTCCTGCCAGCAAAAGACTGTTTTCCACTGGAACCGTATCATCGGTTACCGTGTGCCATAGAAAAACCGGGGGCATTTGATCGGTCACATGATTCTCCAGAGAAACTGCCTGCCTTAGCTTTACACTGGCATCTTCCCCCAAAAGAGACACAAAAGAACCTGGATGGCAATATTCTCCTGCTGTAATCACCGGATAACAGAGAATCAGTCCGTCCGGACGCACCTCTTTTCCAGTCCGGCCGATCCCCTCATAAGCCACCGGACGGTTCCAAAACACTCCCATACTACATGCCAGATGGCCGCCTGCGGAAAACCCGCAAACCAGCACAGACTTAGGGTCCACATTCCAGTCCTTTTCATGGTCCCGGATTGTGGCGATGGCAAGCGCCAGCTCCCGCAACGCTACAGGAAAACGGTTAGGGGACACACTGTAATCCAAAATGCAGGCATGACATCCCATGGCAAGAAATTTCATGGCCACTGGCTCCCCTTCCCGTTTTGAGCAATGTTCGTATCCGCCTCCCGGAACCACAATCACCATAGGACGCTTTCTCGCCGGCGCCTCCCCCACCGAATCCAGCAGATACAAACAAAGCTCTGCCTCCCCGGTTTTCTGCCCCTCCACACTTAGGTTCATTTTCTCGTACTTCATAGTAACCATCCTCTCATTCCCAATTCCCATTCCATTGATTTCCAAATTATCTTCCAAAAATCTCATCCAAAATCTTATGGGCCACTTTATCTTTGCTCATCTTCTCAAGTTCCTTCACTCCCTGACGGGTAATCAGCGTCACCACATTGGTATCCGTTCCAAATCCAGCTCCCTCCACCCGCAGACTGTTGGCCACGATCATATCCACGCCCTTTTTCTCTAGTTTTGCTTTAGAATTATCCACCAAATGCTCCGTTTCCATGGAAAATCCGCACAAAAACTGTCCCGGACGGCGGTTGGCTCCTAACCATGCCAGAATGTCTTTCGTCCGCTTTAAGGCCAGGTTCATATCCCCCTCACCCTTCTTGGTCTTTTCCGTTCCCACAACAAGGGGCGTGTAATCTGCCACGGCAGCCGCCTTGATCACCGCGTCTTGTTCTCCGGCCGCCTCTTTCACTGCCTCAAACATCTCCTCGGCGCTTTTCACCGGAATCACATTTACCCCCAAAGGCGGTTTCAGGCTTACCGGGCCGCTGACCAGCGTAACATTCGCCCCTCGTCTGGCTGCCGCCAAAGCCACTGCATATCCCATCTTTCCCGTGGAATGATTGGTAATATACCGAACCGGGTCAATGGCTTCCCAGGTAGGTCCTGCAGTCACCAAAATCTTTTTTCCTGTCAGATCTTTTTTATAGGCTATTTCCATTAAAATATATTCCAGAAGTTCTTCTGGTTCCGGCATCTTTCCAGCTCCCACATCCCCGCAGGCTAAACGGCCTTTGGCAGGCTCAATCACCTTCATTCCATATTTCATACAGATTTTCAGATTATCCTGAGTGATGGGATTTTCATACATTCTTGTATTCATGGCCGGAGCGATAAGCTTAGGCGCCTGACAGGCCAAAAATGTAGTGGTCAGCATGTCGTCTGCTATTCCATGGGCTACTTTTGCTATTCCATTGGCCGTGGCCGGAGCAATGAGAAATACGTCTGCCCTCTTGGCCAACTCCACATGTTCCACCTGATACTGAAAATTCCGGTCAAACGTATCCATCAAACATTTATTTCCGGTAAGTGACTCAAATGTGATGGGGGTAATAAAGTTCCCTGCATTTTTGGTCATAATCACTTCCACATTGGCGTGAAGCTTCTTTAACATACTGACCAGATTGGGAATCTTATAGGCAGCAATTCCTCCCCCCACTCCCAGGACCACTGTTTTTCCCTGCAGCATAATATCCTCCTTACACGACTCTTGTCTTTTTTACTAAACATGTTAGAGTCTGGTTTAGTATATCACAATTTTTTTCCATTTGAAAGGAGTTCCCCCATGATTTTAAGTAATTGATATAAGCAATCAGAGTTGAAATTTTTTTCCCACTATGGTATATTAATAACAAAGAAAGCACCTGCTGTAACAGGTGCCTCTCCGGGAAACCGCCGATAGACGGTTAGCCCCCATTCTATTAAAACAGAAATAACTGCTTAGTTTAAGAGGCTAGGGCGGTTATTTCTGTGTTTTATCGTGATTTTTGCTTCCGATGGCATAGCCAAGGCTGAAACAGCCAATACATAAGCTTAAAACTGCAATAAGTCCTTCCAATGTCAGCATTGCTTTAACCCTCCCTTCCAAGATTCCCTTATGGGGTTTCTATGTAAACAGAGGGATGTATTTTATTCGATATAAGCAAGTTTTGGGGCAATTAACCCAAAGTATAAAACACTGTCCCTCCATAAGAAGGGCTAACCGCCTACCATCTTGGTAGTTTCCAAATAGAATTTTATCATACGATCTGACAAATTTCAATCGGATTCTATTCACACATTTTTTTCATTTGAAAGGAGTTCCCCCATGATTTTAGCAATTGATATGGGCAATACGAACATTGTTATCGGCGGAATTGACGCCGGACAAACTTATTTTGTAGAACGAATTACAACGAACCATGTAAAAACCGGACTGGAATATGCCATTAATATAAAAAACATTCTGGAAATTCATCACATTGACAAATCCCAAGTAGAAGGGGCCATCTTGTCCTCTGTGGTCCCCCCTCTCAATGCCCCCATTTCCTCTGCCGTAAAAAAAATATTCGGCTTCCGGCCCAGGCTGGTAGGTTCCGGCATGAAAACCGGGCTGAATATTATTATGGATAATCCAAAGACGGTGGGAAGCGATATGATTGTTGACGCTGTGGCTGCATTAAAAGAATATCCCCTGCCAGTTATTATCATTGATATGGGAACTGCCACCACCATGTCTGTGGTGGACCAGAAGGGAAATTACATCGGCGGCGTGATTCTGCCTGGTCTTCGGGTTTCTCTGGACTCTTTAACCAGCAAGACTGCGCAGCTCCCTTCCATCAGTCTGGACATTCCTCAAAAGGTAATCGGTAAAAATACCATAGACTGTATGCGAAGCGGCATTATGTACGGAAGCGCTGGAATGATTGATGGAATCATTGACCGAATGGAAGAAGAACTGAAAGAAAAAGCGACCATCATTGCCACTGGCGGCCTGTCTCGGTTTGTTGTCCCCCTCTGCCGCCATGACATTTTGTATGATGAAGCCCTTCTGATGAAGGGCCTGTGGATTCTGTATGAAAAGAATAAAGTTTAAAGCGTAAAACCAGAGGGCGGGTTATCTTCCCGCCCATCTGGTCTGCGTATTCATAAGAGAACCAAAGCTAGGAAAAACAATGTCCAAAAATGACCGAATATCTGCCTGCAGTTCCCTCACTCCTGATTCCACATCCCCTTTTAGCAGATCGTTCACAATCTTCAGATGATTTTCACAATCCATCTTCCAGGTACAATTTCCCCGCTTTTCCCGGTTTCTCTGAGCATACGCCCTTGTAAGGACTCCGCAGCTTTTCTCCACAACCTGATAGCAGTAATCATTTCCTGCATAAGAAAGAAGTTTGAGATGAAACCGGGTATTATTCTCCCAGTGCTTTAAAACCGGAAAATCTTCTGTGATTTCCTGGCTTAAAGAAAGAGTATACTCCTTTAACTCTTTTAAATCTTCCTGGCTCATTCCGGCAGCCATTCCCCGAAGGCACTCCCCCTCCACCATAGCGCGAAACTCCACAATGTCCCGAATCTCCTTCTCATTGATTCGGACAATCTCATATCCGTATCTGGGATAACTGACTAAGACCCCTTCATTGCAAAGTTCAATTAAAGCATCCCGAATGGGAGACTTGCTGACTCCGTACTTTTCAATCAGCTGCTTTTCATTCAATATTTCCCCCTGTTTATAAACCCCTTCTATAATATCATTCATTACAGAATCGTAAATTTCCCTTTTCAGAGTAGATGCTTTTCCCTGCGCCATGGTGCAGTCCCCTTTCTCACTACCGTTTTTCATACCAAACCATTCCTGCCTTGTTACAGTATATCATAAAATCCGGTCCAATTCCATAAGTGCAAGAATATAAGTTTTTACCCCTTTTAACAGCATGTCCAAAGGAACACACTCATCTGGCTGGTGTCCCTGGCCGTGGCCGTTTTCAAAGGGATTTGGTGCATCCGGCACTCCCGGTCCGAATCCAATGGCAGCCGGAAGATGTCTGGAATAGGTTCCCCCTCCCATTGTGTAAGGCTCATAATGTTTCCCCTGAACATAATCGCAGATGCCGCTTAAAACAGGGATGTAAGGATGGTTTAAGGGTACATAGGCCGGGGAAGAACTCTCTCCCATCTCAAACTGAAATCCAAGGCTGCTAACCTGTTTTTCAAAAGCCTTCTCCACTTCTTCCCCCTTTGTCGTCACTGGATACCGGACATCAAAAGACACAGACAAAACCCCATCCTCCATCTGGACCACACTTCCAATGCAGGTCAGTTTTCCAGATTCCGAATCTTCAAAGGGAATCCCTGCTCCCTGCCCGTAATCATCTCCGGTCAGAATCATAAGCCCTCTCACCGCCTCATGGCTCATTCCTGTAAGAATGCCGGAGGATGTCAGCGCCTCTGCCAGAACATACACCGCATTGACCGAACCTTCCGGAAATGCCGCATGACGGGAAATACCAGAAGCGGTGATTTTTACGAATGTTCCTTCCTGGGAAACCGTAATCCTCTCCTTCCCCTTCAATCGCCTTTCTGCCTCTTCCAATGTCACTTCTCCTACCAAAGCCTCTGCCTTGGAAGGAATCACATTGACTACGCTACCTGCCTGGAAAGAAATCAGATTTCCCTCTGCCTGACACCTGGCCTCTGCCCGGATTAACCCTTTCTCCCCATAGCAAACCGGAAAATTGGTATCTGTCACCAAACCAAAATCCGGAACCTGCTGTGTCCGGCAGAAATATTCAATGTCCTTCATGCCGGTCTCTTCTGAAAGCCCCAAATACAAAACCACATCATTTTTCAGGCAAATATTCTGTTCCTTTAAAAAACGAAGCGCGTAAAGTCCGCATACGCCAGGACCCTTGTTATCCCCCACTCCACGCCCGATTAAAAAACCATCCTTCCTGGTGCAGGTAAGAGGCGGATATTGCCAGTCCTCCCCCAAAGGAACCACGTCCAAATGGGCGAACAACCCCATCCGTTTGGCCTCTTCTTTTGTTCCCTTCACCAGAAGACTCCCGCAGTAGTATTCGTGGTTTTCCACGGTAAATCCATATTCTGCTGCAATCTTTGTGGCCACATCCAAAACTTTGGCGCAGTCTTCCCCAAACGGATACGTTCCCTCCCCGGTTCGGGCGATGCTGGGCACTGCCACCAAACGGTCCAAATCACGGACAAAAGCATCTGTGTTCTCTTCGATCCACTGATCGATCTTTTTTACTAATTTTTCATCTGGCTGAAACATGTTCTAACTCCTTTTTTGACTTTTCACCTTCGCGCCTATCCCCTATCATACAGAAAGGCCGTCACTGACGGCCCTTCTGTCCACTTTGACAAAGATGACAGGCTGCCATATGACCATCGCCCACATCATGAAGCTCCGGACATTTGGTCCTGCACAATTCGGTGGCATACTTACACCGGGTATGGAAATAACAACCGGAAGGAGGATTTAAAGGACTTGGCACATCTCCGGTCAGAATCTCCCGCTTCATCTGATTATCCACATCTGGAATGGGAATGGCAGAAAGCAGGGCTTTTGTGTAAGGATGGGCCGGATTCTGATACAAATCTTCCTTTTTGGCAACCTCAACCACCCTTCCCAAATACATCACTGCAATACGGTCTGATATGTATTTTACCACACTTAAATCATGGGAAATAAACAGATAGGTAAGGTCCTTGGTCTTTTTTAAATCCTGAATCAGATTGAGTACCTGCGCCCGCACCGATACGTCCAGGGCAGAAACTGGTTCATCACACACCACAAATTCCGGGTCCAGCACCAATGCTCTGGCAATCACGATTCTCTGCCTTTGTCCGCCGGAAAATTCATGGGGATACCGGTTCATCATGTTCTCCGGCATACCCACCAGTTCCATGATCTCCCGAACCTTCTGAATCCGCTCCTCATTGTTTCCAATGCCAAAAGCATCCAAGGGAGCTTTGATCAACTCTAACACGGTCATCCGGGGATTTAAAGAAGCATAGGGGTCCTGGAAAACTAGCTGCATTTTCCGGCGCATCTGACGCATCTGCTCCTTGTTATAGCGGGTAATATCCTGACCTCTGTATATTACTTCTCCAGAAGTGGGATTTAAAAGCCGGAGAATACACCGGCCCAACGTGGATTTTCCACACCCAGACTCTCCCACCACTCCAATGGTTTCCCCCTTGTAAATGGAAAGATTCACCCGGTCTACTGCATGGACCACTTTGAGAGGCTTTCCGGCCCATGTCTTTGAGGTAACAAATTCTTTTTTCACATCTTTTAGCTCAACCAGAACCTCTTTATCATTGGTCATGTTCCCATCCTCCTTCTGCATCGTATTTCCAGCAGCGCACTTTATGTCCATCCACCTCTGCAAGTCCCGGCTCTTTCTCAAAACATTGTTTCTTTGCTTCCGGGCAACGGGTGCAGAACCGGCAGCCCTTTGGCATTTCGGAAAGATCTGGAACAGAACCTTTGATGTTAAACAGTTTCTCACCGGAATCCTGGTCCAGACGGGGAATGGATTTTAACAGTCCCTGAGTGTAGGGATGAAGAGGATTTTTAAAAATGCTTCTCACATCACTGTACTCCATCTCCTTGCCTGCATACATTACCATCACATCATCCGCCATCTCTGCCACCACCCCCATATCATGGGTAATCAACATAATCGACTTGTTTTCCTTCTCCTTTAATTCCCGCATCAGTTCCAAAATCTGTGCCTGAATGGTCACGTCCAACGCTGTAGTAGGCTCGTCGGCAATAAACAGAGAAGCGTTGCAGGACAAAGCCATGGCAATCATAACCCGTTGACGCATACCTCCAGAAAGCTGATGGGGATATTCTTTCAGACGCTGTGCCGGAGAAGGGATACCCACCTTTTGAAGCATTTCCTCTGCACGGTCCCAGGCTTCTTTTTTGTCCATCTTGCTGTGGGCGGTTATGGTTTCCACCAGCTGCTTTCCAATGGTCATCACCGGATTCAGCCCTGTCATGGAATCCTGGAAAATCATTGCAATCTCGTTTCCTCGAATCTGGCGGATTTCCTTCTCGGAAAGCTTGGTCAGATCTTTTCCTCCAAAAAGAATCTCCCCAGATGCAATTTTTCCGGAATGAGCCGGAATCAGCCGCAGAATCGACATACTTGTCACCGACTTGCCACAGCCGGACTCTCCCACGATTCCCAGTGTCTTGCCTTTTTTGATGACAAAAGACACTCCGTCCACAGCAGTAACAATCCCGTTCTTGCCGGAAAACTGAGTTACCAGCTTTTTCACTTCAATTAAATTCTCAGACATTTACCTACCTCGCTTTTTTCTCTGTAAGAAGATGTCCCGCCGAACCAACGTCTTCGGCTAAAATCCGGAAAAATCCGGAGTCAAAGGAGAGAGAAGGCAAGAATCCACGCTCCTTCCTCTGACCCGGACTTTCATCCTCACTTAACCAAAAGACATTGCCGTCTGAACGTTTTTATTTGTTCACTTTCCAGGTCCATACATTTTTGTTCACATTGTAGTCAACCGCCCCTTCCCGGACATTTTCCAGCTTGTCGCTGTGGGCAAAAAGGTCATTGGTGAAATACAAATATGCTTTGGGCATCTGCTGGAACAGAACTTCCTGGTACTCATCATAAATCTTTTTCCGGGCTTCAAAGGTAATCTCCTTGGCTCCGGACTCACCGATCTGTCCCAAAGTCGGATCTTTTAACTGGGCAAAGTTATTGATGTAGCCAGCAGTCACGTTAGGCACAGACTCGGAAGGATCTACAGAGCCGGAAGAACCGATAAAGCAAAGATCATAATCGCCGTTGCGGGCATTGGTCAGCAAAGTCGGGAAATCCAACGTCTGGATTCTTGTCTTAATGCCGATTTTCTGTAAATCCTGCTGAATCAAAATCGCGCTCTTTTCTCTTACCTCATTTCCAGTGGAAACCAGCACTTCCAGTTCCCGGTTGGGGTCCCATCCGGCAGCCTCTACCATGGATTTTGCTTTCTCCGGGTCATACTCAATGGGAAGCAGTTTGGTGTTAAAATATTTGTGGTCTTCTGGCAGCGGTCCAATGGCAATCCGCGCCTGTCCCTGAAGCAGCTGATCCACAATCACCTGACGGTTAATGGCCAGACTGATAGCATGACGAATCTCTTCGGTCAGATAATCCCTGGAGGTGTTCATCGCCATATACTGATAGGCAAAGGTAGGAATGGATTTTGCCACTACTCCTGGTGTGTTGTTGGCTGCCTCCCAGTCTGCCAGAGGAAGCTGGGTATTGCCGGAAAGAACATCAATCTCCCCGCTCATCAGACCAGACAGAAGGTTGGAAGACTGGACTTTCTTAAATACCAGACGGTCAAAATCCGGAGCGCCCAAGTAATAGTCTTTGTTGGCCTTAAATTCAATGGACACTCCAGATTCTGTAGAGTCAAAAATACAGGGTCCGGAACCAATTGGTTTCTGCCAGAAAGCGTCATTGACCAAATCTGCATCGGAAATACCAGAAAGCAGGTGTTTGGGAATAATATAAAAATCACGGTTAATCAAAGCATAAATAATGGATGGGTCCATGGGAGTCTTTAAGGTGAACTCCACCGTATGGTCGTCAATGGCTTTTACACCCACACTGTCTGCAGACAGCTCACATCCCGTCTCGTCGGTTCCCTCAAAATACTGCATACGAATCCGGCGCAGATAATTAAATTCTGCGGAAGAGGCCACCTGTGCAGAATAAACAATATCCTCTGCAGTAACTGGTTCTCCATCGTGCCATTTTGCATTTTCATTGAGGTGATAAATAATCTTGTCCTGAGCTTCGTTGGTCTCCCAGCTGTCTGCCAGACGAGGCTCAAAGGTTCCGTCGGTGTTGATTACCATAAGACGGTCAAACATCAGCTCATTTACGTTGTCAGCTCCTGCATTGGTGGTATTCATTACCATAAAACTGTCCCAGTCGCCAGTCTGTGCCATGACAACCACCTTTTCGCCGCCGGAAGTCTGAGCATTGGACTCTTTCTGATCTCCAGAAGCCCCATTCCCTCCTTCTGTGGCGCTGCCTGCTGCCTGATTTCCTGCGCCTTCATTTCCTGCGCTCTGACCGCCTCCGCCACATGCAGAAAGCATCAAAACACATGCCATGGAAGCTGCTGCTGCTTTTACAAAATTCCGTTTCATAATGATCCTCCTTTTATTTTTTCTTAATCTTTGTCTTTGAATCAAGGGCGTCCCGGATTCCGTCGCCAATAAAGTTAATGCTTGACACTGTCAGCACCAACAAAATTCCCGGCGGTACCCAAAGCCATGGCCTTGATGAAAGCACAGTAATTGACTGAGCCGCATAGAGGATATTTCCCCAGGAAGCCTCCGGCGGCTGTACGCCCATTCCCAGGAAGCTGAGGGCAGATTCCTGAATAATGGCCTGAGCGGTACGAAAGGTAAAGTTAATCAGAATCGGCGCAAATGCGTTTGGTATCACATATTTCACCAAAAGGGGAATATCTTTCGTTCCCACTGCCTTTGCAGATTCCACGTATTCCTTCTCTCTCACTGACAAAACATTTCCATAAATCAACTTTGCAAAATCCGTCCATCCCAGAACTCCAATGACCAGCGTTACCGTCCACACGGACGGCCCGATCACCGACACCAGCACCAGTACCAGAATCATAGAGGGAAAGGACATGAAAATGTCTGCCGCCCGCATAACAATGGTCTCCCATATTCCCTTGTAATATCCAGCGATCAACCCTAAGGGGACGCCGATACAAAGGCTGATAATAGCTGACAAAAGTCCTACCAGAAGGGAAACCCGGCCTCCGAATATCAGCCTTGCAAATACATCCCGGCCTGTATCGTCAGTTCCTAAAAAGTGTCCTGGCCCCGGCTTGCTGCTAAAAGCAAGAATATCCGATGTATACGGGTCTAACTTGAGAATCATAGGCAAAAACACTACCAGAAGTACTTCCAGCACAATAATCCCCACCCCGATCATGGCCAATCTGTGAGCCATGAATTTCTTCAGCACATCCCGGTAATAAGAGTCTTTTTTCACTGTATTTGTCTCTGACATGTTCTCACCTCCTAACGGCTCTCCCGAATCTTCGGGTCAAGCAGGCTGTATGCAATATCGGTCAGCACATTTCCAATCAGCACAGCAGCCGCAATCACTACGGTAATTCCCATAATCATGGGATAATCCCTTGCATTGATGGACTGAACCATAAGACTTCCCAGTCCCGGCCAGCTAAACACCTGCTCTGCCACCACTGCCCCGCCGAACATAAAGGGAATCATTGTGCTTAAAACAGTGACAACGGGAATCAGCGCATTCCGAAGGCCATGGACAATGACCACCCTTGGCTCTGCAAGCCCTTTGGCTCTGGCCGTGCGGATATAATCCTCGCTGAATACCTCCATCATACTTCCTCTGGTCTGGCGCAAAATGCTGCCAATGTTAAATATGGTCAGCACCAGACTGGGAAGAATCAGATGCCGGACTGCAGAAGCCATGGTATGTACGCCTGCGTCATACATGCCTCCCATGGGAAGTATCTTAAACCGAACTGCAAAAAGATAGATCATCACCAGTCCTGTAAAAAAGGTAGGTGTGGACGCTCCCACAAATGCAAAACCAGAAGAAGCGTAATCCCATACGGAATACGGTTTGTAAGCTGACATAATGCCAAGAGGCACTGCAATCAGAATCGAGAGAACCGTGGACGTAAGGGTAAGAATCAATGTGGGACCCAGTTTTTCCAAAACCTGCTCCAAAACCGGAAGGTTATTTCGGTAGGATACCCCCAGATTTCCCTGAAGCATGGATACAAGCCACCGGAAATACTGGATGATAGCAGGATCGTCTAATCCCATCTGAGCTTTCAGCGCCTCCATATCCTCTTTGGTGGCCATTGGATCTGCCATCAACATCTCCAGAGGACTTCCGGGAGCCATTGCCGAAATCAGATAAACCAGTACGGTAATCCCGAAAAATGTGGGAATCGCTACCAACAGACGCTTTACTGTGTACTTTAACATGTTGTTTATCGACCTCCGTTAAGAATATCATTATTATATTACTAATAATATCACAAATATCAAAACTGTCAATACCAATTCTATATTTCATTCTATTTTTAGAAAAAATAGACAAAAATTTAACCAATTCTTAACAAGAACGTCAAAAGCCAAGGATTTACTTCCAGATGAATGCAGCGAAGTACTAGACAAGAAGCTCTTGACGAAATCCGGAAAACATGTTTTAATCCCCTTAGAAAATAGGATGTAGTGGTGCATTCATCTGGAAATAAATGCAACGCTAATGGAAAAGGAAAGGAGAAAAACATGAATGTTACAGAACGTTTCTTAAAATACGTAAGCTGCGATACCCAGTCTGACAGCCGCAGCCACCAAACTCCCTCCACTCCAGGCCAGCTTACCCTGGCGGCGAGTCTTGTTGAAGAGCTGAAATGTATGGGAATTGAGAATGCACACCAAGATCAGTATGGTTGTGTCTATGGCCATATCGCCCCATCCAAAGGGTGTATCCGCCCAGGTCTTGCCTTGATTGCCCATATGGATACTGCCATGGATATGTCCGGCGCCAATGTCCGTCCCCGGATTGTAAAGGACTATGATGGAGGTCCGATTGTCCTTAACCAGGAAAAATCCATTGTCACCAAACCTTCTGACTTTCCTTCTCTCCTTGCTCATATTGGACAGGATTTGATTGTCACAGACGGAACCACTCTTTTGGGAGCAGACGACAAGGCTGGTATTGCCGAGATTATGACTCTGGCAGATTTCCTTATGGCCAATCCGGATTTCCCTCATCCCCCTGTGTCCATCCTCTTTACGCCAGACGAGGAGATTGGACGGGGCAGCGATCATGTAGATCTTAAAAAACTGGATGCAGCCTATGGATACACCGTAGACGGCGGCCTTTTGGGAGAACTTTCCTATGAGAATTTCAATGCTGCTGCCGCCCAGGTCACATTTCATGGAGTTACAGCTCATCCAGGTTACGCCAAAGGAGTGATGAAAAGCGCCATGCTGATTGCCATGGAATTTCATTCCCTCCTTCCCGTCTATCAGACCCCTGCCTGCACTCAGGACCGGGAAGGATTCTTCCATTTGGACCACATGGAAGGCACCACAGAAACCGCTGTTTTAAACTATCTGATTCGGGACCATGACCATTCCCTTTTCCTGGAACGCCACCAGTTAATGGAGGAATGCGTCCAATTCTTAAACCGGAAATATGGTCCGGAAACCGTGGAAATTACCTTTACGGAAAACTACCAAAATATGTATGAAAAAGTAAAGGATCATCCGGAACTGATTGACTGGGCCATCCAGGCCATGGAGCAGGCTTCCATCTCCCCCATGATCACTCCCATTCGGGGAGGAACCGACGGCGCGCGCCTGTCCTTTGCCGGACTGCCCTGCCCCAATCTGTGTACCGGAGGACAAAATGGCCACGGCCGCCACGAGTACGTCTCCTGTCAGGCTATGGAAAAAGTCACAGAACTTCTCAAAAACCTGGTAAAGCTGTTTGCTTAGGAATTTTTCACCCTAACAATTACGGGCCGCCTCCACAGCCATCCGCACCTTTGTCCGGTCTTGCTGGGTGGACAGCGTGCAGTCTGCTCCCAAGATCAATCCTTTTCTTCCAAAGGTGTCCACCACCTTCTTCACTTCTGCCTCGATCTCTGTTTTGCTTCCCTCTACCAGCGCTCCATGGTGGTTGGGAAGCCCTCCCATGATGGTCTTTCCTACAAACAGTTCTCTCCCCTTTTCCAGAGAGAAGGGAGCTTCGTAAACGCCCCAGTTGACCACGTCTGCATAAACGCTGTAATCCCGGTACCGCTCCATATTCAAATGATCTTTGCATATATGAAGAAAACTGTATCCCCCTGCATCCTGAATGGCCTTTAATACTCTTAAATCAAATGGCTTTATCCATTTTGCAAATTCTTCATCTGTAAAAAATTCATGTTCACCGCCTAAAGCTGCATAATATACAGAATCCAGACCTGCTTTAATATAACTTTCTGCCAGCTCGCACAGCACATCTGTAATTCGCTCCATAGCTGACAGCATTTTCTTCTCATCCCATCTTAAAAAATCCACCTGCATCTGTCTGGCCGCATAATAATTCACTCCCGCCTGCTCAATGGGATGGATTCCGGACGCGCAGATTCCATGAAGGGTCCCCATGGTAAATACATCCTTGTCACAGTTTTCCAAAATCTTTTTTGTCATGTCCATCTGGTTCTTCATAAATTCGTCTTCCATGGTGATAACCGGAATCAGCCGGTCATAATCCTCTGGGGTGTGAATGGTTCCAAAAACTGGAATCAAATTTTCATTCATAATCTTACACACATCTGCATCGGTCTCCCGGAAAAATTCCAAATGAGCTTTTACTCCTGCCCCTCCCCTCTTTTCTCCATCTGGAAAATGAAGGGAAAAACTGGAAGGAATCCCATCTAAATCCTTCTGTTCAATCGCTGCAATCACACGCTCTTTTTTCGTCATGGTTCATTCTCCTTTTTAACAAATTTAATAATCTTTTTAATCATGTTTTAAATATATCACTAATAATATTAGATGGCAAGATCTTTTGTCATTTTCTACTTTTTACACACAAAAGAAGGATTTATTTTGTATAGTTTTCACAATACCTACTCTTCCCTGAACAAAAATACCCCCACATTCCAAAACACTCTGTCCTGTCAAGGTACTTTCCCATTGTTTCTTAAGGTAATTTTTGTAAACTTTTCATTCGTATAAATCCTCCCATTTCCGCCAATCCTTACACTGTCAGGAAATCGAATATAACTGTTCACAAGGATTCCTTGCTACACGGTTATGCGGTTACATCTAAATTGCGGAGGTAGAAAACTATGGCAGGATATAAGGTTGAAATCTGCGGCGTGAATACGGCGAAGCTGCCCTTGCTTAGCAATGAGGAGAAAGATGAATTGTTCCGGCGGATTCTCGACGGCGATCAGGAAGCCCGGGAACAGTACATTAAAGGAAATCTCCGTCTGGTCTTAAGCGTAATCCAGAGATTTTCCAACAGCAATGAAAATGTGGACGATTTGTTTCAAATTGGCTGTATTGGCTTGATTAAAGCCATTGATAATTTTGATATTACACAGAATGTTCGTTTTTCTACTTATGCGGTTCCGATGATCATGGGGGAGGTGCGGCGCTATTTGCGGGACAACAACTCCATCCGGGTCAGCCGCTCTCTTCGGGATACTGCCTATAAGGCGATCTATGCAAAAGAAGGGCTGATGCGGAAAAATGCCAAGGAACCTACATTGGTGGAGATTGCCAATGAAATCGGCATCAGCAAGGAAGAAATCACTTATGCCCTGGATGCAATCCAGAGTCCGGTCAGTCTTTACGAACCCATCTATACTGACGGCGGAGACCCTTTGTATGTGATGGACCAGATCTCCGACAAAAAAAATCTGGAAGAAAACTGGGTGGAAGAAATTTCTCTTCGGGAAGCCATGGACCGGCTGCCCAAAAGAGAACGGCACATTATTGATCTTCGCTTTTTTGAAGGAAAAACTCAGACCGAAGTGGCAGAAGAAATCCACATCAGTCAGGCCCAGGTCTCCCGTCTGGAAAAAAATGCTTTGAAAACCATGCGGAATTATTTAAACTAAAATTGAAAAGAAAGCTTTTTCACCCTCGCGGCATTGGCCAAATGCCGATCCATCCATGGCACTTGGCTCATTGCTCGCGGAAATCAAAAAAATCAGGCATAAGACAGCTGCGATTCTTCCTGTCTTATGCCTGAATTGTCAATTTCTATACACTATTCAATTCCCTTAATAACTGCTTTCTGATAGTTCTCGTTTGCCATCCGGATAAATTCTTCATCTTTGCTCTTCTCCGGCGGAATGTAGGCCCGCCCCTTCTCCCTCTGGCGAAGATTGAACTTTCTCATCTCCTCCTCAAGCAGCTTTGCATTCTCCTTCATCTCCCGGCTTGCCAGCGCTGCTTCCTGATTTACGGATACATTGGAGGAAATGGAATCGTTGATCAGCTCCACTTGCATATGAATGTTATCAATAGCAGTTTCCTGCTTGCCAGAAGAACCAGCAATGCTGGCAACCGTCTCGGATACCCTGTCCAAATCCTCCACAATATGCTGGAAGGTCTGGAATGCCTCTGTGCTGATCTGGCTTCCGTCCTTTGTAGCCCGCATAGTAGCCTCAATCAGCTGTTTGCTCTCGTTGGCAGCTTCCGCACTTTTCAGCGCAAGCATACGCACTTCGTCAGCCACAACGGCAAATCCCTTTCCGGCTGTTCCTGCACGGGCTGCCTCAATCGCTGCATTCAAAGCGAGAATATTGGTCTGGAATGCAATATCTTCAATCAGCTTAATCACATTGGCAATCTTCTGAGAAGACTTGTCAATCTCATTAACCGAATTGACTAACCGCTTCATCTTCTCATTGCTTTCCTCCATGTCCTGACGCATGGAATGAGAAAGATCTGCCGCGTGATTTACCAAATCGGAATTTTGCTGAATCAGCGACCGGGTCTCTTCTGTGGAAGAATTTAGCTCATGAACTGCGGAAGCCTGCTTGGAAGCGGTATCTGCCAGCATCTGGCTTGCACCAGCAATATGATGAGATGCCGTGGCAACGGACATTCCAATCTTTAAAATCTTGGCAAACATAAAGTCATTGGACTGAACAAGATGATAAAGATTTGTTCCCAAAGAATCTTCTTCTGACCGAATATTGACGAACACCGTCATATCCCCCTGGGCAAGACGCTTTACCACCTGCACATTTTCATGGATGCTTTCCACCATTCTCTGGAAGGAAGCAATCATAGAACCAATCTCATTCTCCTCGCTGCCTACAATAATTTTGCGGTCAAATTCAATCTGATCCGCCCCCTGAGACAACTTCTCCGACCATTCAGCCACTGCCCGGATAGGACCGGAAATACGATTTGCCGAACGATTGCCGCTGAATCCTGCAATCATAAACCCAATGGCAGCACAAACCACATTGATCACAATTAAAGTAAAAATCAAACGGTCCATGTCTTCTGCCGCTTCATCGGCAATCCGCTGATACTGGTTGGAAATAACCTCCAACCCGGAAATCACTTCACTGACCAATGGTTTAATCTCGCCAGAATATCTGGCATAAGCTGCTTCTTTGTCGGTCTTTGACAGCAGCAGTATGTCGCCGGCCAGACTATGCATGCGCTCATGAGGACTCTTAATATTGCCTAAAGCGCTCTTGACCGCTGCATCGGTCAGTTTCCCGTCTGTCTCTGCAATCCATTGTCCAAGAAGGCAGGTATTGTGATCCAGACTTCCGGCAAACTCGATTCCTTCCTGGATGCTTTCATTAAGCTTTTCCAGCCATTCATAATGCTTGGTCAATATATTCTGCGTAGAGACCTGATTGCTTCGATTATCGGATACTTTCCGGTAATCTCTGTTAATCTGCATTAAAGAAATCAAAGAAACTGCTACCAACAGACACATCACCAGGATGATCATAAGATACCCGGATAAAATCTGTTGGCGAATGGATTTAACTTTTGTCTTCATGTTGTCCCTCTTCCCCTTTTTGCATTTCTGCTTTTTGTTATATTAATTATAACAAATTATTCCAAACAGGTCAATATAGTGCAAACAATATTAATAAAAATTACTAATATCATTCTTATAGTTTATAAAGCGTAGAAAACGGAGCGAAAACAGGATTATTCGGACAAAATTGTGATATAAGTTCATTGCCAATGTAAATATCTTTTACCCGGTACATACCGTCAACTCCAGCAAAATTGCCCCAGTTCACCTTCTCTTTGTACTGGTTTTGTTTACAGCTTTAATATCTATAGTAGTATATACTATGGCATCCATGAAAGTCAAATTTATTTTATATTGGATCTTCTTTTTATCTGTCCAAAAACAGACAAGGAGGCGCTGTCAAAAAGACAGCGCCACTTATTTCATATATTTAATTCTGTTGTTCTTTTCCGTCCCAAGCACCGTCTTCCCCTACATAATATCCATCTGGCGTCCGGCTGCTTGTGTACATAGCCCCATAGGGTTTGTTTTTGTTTTCGGCATTATAATCCCATGTGCCGGTTTCCTGATTGAAAATCCAGGTTGGCTCAGCAGCAATATTGTTAAAATAATACCATTTTCCGTCAATCTCTTTCCATCCGGTGATTAGCTTTCCGGTAACAGTATCCAGATAATAAGTATAATTATCTTGGGGATTTTTGCACCATCCAGTCTGCATTCCGTTTTCTACCAGCTGATAATACCAGCTGATTCGTTCATAGTCATAAACCCAGCCGGATTTCACATTGCCATCCACACCGAATGCATACCAACGGCCATTTACTTTTTCCCACAATACCTGCTCTGCCATACTTCCGTCTGGCTGTATTGCCATATAACCATTTGCCCTAGTTCCGTCAGCGTAAATCAGCTTCCAGCCGGTTTCATCCTGATGCCAGTTGGAATACCCCGAAGCCTCTCCGGTAATAATGCCTTTTTCAGAATCCATCTGACCTTTCTTTGCATCATTTGTCACGGTATTGGAAGAGCCTTTGGAACCGCCAGAGCTGCTTCCACTGCTGCCACTGCTTCCACTGCTGCTTCCTCCACTGCTGCTTCCTCCACTGCTGCCGTTATTACTGGGTTTTTTCTTCTCTGTCACCTCATAGTTTTGAGCTGCACGTTTTAAAGTATTGCTGTCTTTTGTTCGAAATTCCACGCCCAAAGTATGTTTTCCAGGTGTGTTCGCCCGTTTTAAGGTCTCGCTTCGAATGGTAATCCGGGTACTGCCGGATTCAGAGGTAAAATCAGTCCCCTCTTCAAGCTTTACGCCGTCCAGGAAAAGATGCAGAAATTCATCATAAATACCCTCTGAAACCATTGTCTGGTCATAGAATCCATTGATATCCATATTTTGTATCCGCTGACTCAGATGGTATCCCTGATCTGTGGACCCGTCTACATTATCATCTGTATTTTCCACTACAGTCATGGTAAACGTCTTCATACTAGGTGAGAAACTACTATGGCTATTTTCCATCATAACGGTAAATGTAAAGGTTCCCGCTTCTGTTGGAACGCCATATAACTCTCCATTCGGCAGCATTTTCATGCCTTTTGGAAGTTTTCCTTCTAATTGGCTATATTTCACCTGATTCCAGCTGTACTTGTTGTTGTTTTGTATCATCGTTCCATAAGGCACATATTTCACTGCCTGCGGAATTTCTTTGGTTGTAATTCCTGGGTCTCCTACAATACCGGTCAAGGTCAGCTCCATCAAAGGAGTACCATTGGATTTTATAATCAGTTTACCGGAAATCTCTTCTCCCCGTTCTGCCCCTTCCTTCGCCCGAATGCGAAGTTTCGCCTGGTTCCATAACTCTCCCATAGTCCAGGCATAGCTGTCAGGGTCATCTGGATCGAACCCTAAAAATGAATTATCTCCTTTTAAGGACCAGTAATCATCCAGCTCCACTTGATCTGACACAAGTTCTGCCGAAAGGGCAGGAATTGCTTCCTTTCCTAAATTCACCAATACAATATCATGAACATAATGATAATATCCCGTTAAATCCATTTCCCGAATAGAATAGATAACTCCGTTTTCCACCCTGGTTTTGGCCTTCTCATCTTTAAGGCTGTTGATATAAAGCTGTCCATTTTCCAATCCGGTATGTACCACCTGAAGCCAGTAATTTTGAGTTCCGTTTCCATCTTCCGCTGATGTGGTATAATGCACTGCCCCCTTGGAAAAATCATGATAACTCTTTCCGCTGATCTCTGGAGTACTGCTTCCTTCTGCATATAATTTAAGGTCATTGTCAAGAAATGTAGGAGCCAAATTGGTTAAATCAACATCTTTACTGACCAAAAATGTCAGATAGCTGTTTTCCCCATAAGAATCCTCATCACGTCTTATTTGGTAACTGTCTACATGGTCTCCGTTTCCGTCTACAAGCCCTTCAAACCATATCTCGGAATAACTGCTAAGAGGTGGTTCCATTGTTCCTTCTATAGTTTTGACATAATAACGATAAATGTTCTGATGATCGGTTCCATCTTCCCCTACAAATACAGTAAAATAGACCCCTTTGCTATAATCTGCCTTATAGCCTGCATCAAAACCACCAAACAAATCCGTTTTCACATCCACAGCTCCACTTTGTGTCGCCTGGGAAATAGATGTATATTGCCCTGCATAAGCAGCTGTTACTTTTGATGGAATTTGTTCCCCTTTTTCATAATAATTCATATAGATATAATACATTCCATCTGCATCATACCCGCGATACAAAGTATAAATAATATTGGTACATCCATTACTGGATTTGCGTTCCCTATTTTCCACAAGATAAATATTCCCGGTGCCTCCATACAATCCATCTAAATTCACATGGCCGCTATAGCGCATTGTATATAACATTAAACAGAAAGGCAGACATCCTGTCACACGATTCTCTGAATCAAAGGTAATCATGGTAATCCATGGTTCATCATCCAATTTCATCAGATAACCAGCATCTTTTTGTGTCATATTTCCATTTAATATTTGGTCTGTAATCTCTGTTCCAGCTAACGCTTCATCCGGCGATGTGAATTTTCCCTCATATACTTTCAGATGATCGTATTCTGTATCAGGAAATACGGATGAATTGATCTTTAATCCGATGTATACTGGGTCATCACCTTTTAGCTCATCCGATAACACATGAATCTGCTGCATTCTGTCCCTATCATAATCATCATAATATTGATCCTTATAACGATTATCGTTTTCATTATTTGACAATGGAACATTCACCCGGTTTCCTGCACTATCCTGGGTATAGACTTCTGGTGCCAACCAATGACCAGATTCTGTCACTTTAACAGGAACTGTATATCGGATATTATCCACAGTAAGCTGATCCCCATCTCCCACAATCATCTCCCATTCCACCTGGGAAGACCAACAGGTTCCATAGCTTAAATTTAATTGATCTCCAAATTGACTGATTTTATAATAATCTTCGTTTTTCGACCAAACTACCTTATCCATCTGGTCAAGCTTCTCATCTCCCATAAAGATCTGGTCTAAAGAAACCATCGTCAGTTCAACAGGTGTATACATGGATAAATCAATTACGGACAGTTCTCTTCTTTCTAACGGCAGCAAAGAAAGCAGATCAATTCCTGCCAGTTCATCATCTGTAAATTTCTTCTTTTTCGGATAAACCACTACCTGGTCGCCACCCACTTTTAGGCTCATTTGTGTCACAACCTCGCCGTCAAAGGAGGCAGATACATAGAATGTATGATTTCCCAGTTCCACACAGTCGTCCGGGTCCATAAACCATTCGGTTCTTACCTTTCCCTCATAAATAAATTGGACTTCGTAAGGGAAAAATGGGTTCTTTTCCGGAATATGAATGGTATAGCTTCCATCCTCCTCAAAGCAGGCGTCTCCCAGCTCATTGTCAAAGAAATCTTCTCTGCTTACTACGCTGAACACATGATTTCCTGTGTTAAAGCAAATTTCTTCTTTCGGGGTTTTGATCAACTCCTCTGCCTCGCTGGGCGTTGCCAGAATAACTTTTTTTATCTTCTCTAACTCTTCCTCCTCAAAAAGAAGATCTTCATCTAAGATTTCTTCATCTATCATGTCTTCTTTTTCTGAAGCTTTCCCATCTGTCTCACTCTCTTTTAAAGAATCATCCTCTTTTGCAGAATCTTTTTCCAATTCTTTCTCTTCCGATTCGTTCTCTTTTAAAGAGTCCTCTTCCAATGTTTCTTCTTCCGATTCATCCTCTTTTAAAGAATCCTCTTCCAATGTTTCTTCTGATTCATCCTCTTTTAAAGAATCCTCTTCCAATCTTTCCTCTTCCGATTCATCTTCTTTTAAAGAATCCTCTTCCAATGTCTCTTCTGATTCATCCTCTTTTAAAGAATCCTCTTCCAATGTTTCTTCTGATTCATCCTCTTTTAAAGAATCCTCTTCCAATCTTTCTTCTGATTCATCCTCTTTTAAAGAATCCTCTTCCAATGTCTCTTCTTCCGATTCACCCTCTTTTAAAGAGTCCGAATCACTTTCCAATGTTTCCTCTGCTTCATTTTCACTTGCAGCGTCTTCTTTCTCTTGGACTTCTGACTCATCCCTTTTTAAAATCTCATTCTCTGATTCCTCCTCTTTTTCGGAAGCTTCACTTTTTGGGTCATACTCCTTGTAATCTTCGTCCTCTTTGGATGCCAAATCTGTCTCCTTTGGCGTTTCGCTCCCAGCCGTCTTTTCTGTCTGGCGTACCGCCGATTCCTCCGTCATCTTCACGATTTCCAAAGGCGGCAGCTGGGCTGCCATGGCTGGCTGGGCCGGAATCATCAGCAACGCCGCCATCAGCGCTGCCAGTCTTCGTTTTGCCAGTCTCATTTTACTCCATCTCCTTTCCTTTTTCTTTTAAATATATCTCTCCAAGAGCAATCAGCTCCTGAAGGGAATACAAGCGGCATTGCCGCAGATTCCCAGATTGGTCATCAAACACAAACGTATTCCCCACAATATCACAAAGATTCGGCAAAACAGCCAGAGTCTGCAAATGATTATCCAATAACAATCCATACCGCTCTCCTGCTGCATTTATATACTCTGTAACCACATAGTCTCCCATCTGCGTCACATAGGTAAGATAGGAATCTTCCTCCAAATCTGCTACCTTTTGATCCGTTTTCAGACTGTACACCTCCGGAACGCCATGAAGAGGAGATGCAATCCGGTACTGATCTGTATAAAATTCTTCAAATAGATCTTTGGACGGCAATTCCCCTACAGTTTCTGAAATTAAAGAGCCATCTGCGGCACTGTAACAACGTATGGTTCCGTCATACCAGATTACCTCTAACCATGAACCCTCATCACTTTTCCGAAACTGCTGGTCATAGATTTTATCTCCATCCGGCAAAGACTTTTCTCCAATCATTTTTCCAGTTTTGTCATAAATGCGAAATTGCTCATGGTTAAAAAGCATGGCAGTTCGGCCATCCTGACTAATTCTGGCTTCCTCGTGGTCATAGCGCGAATCATAAGAAAAAATCTGTGCCTCTTTATGATCTTCCAGCTTCATTATTCTTACAGAAGGTTGGTTGCGGTTGCCTAAAAGAGCATATTGATCCGTCAACGCCACAAAATCACAATTCTCGCTGCAATCTTCTGACAAAATAACATTAGCTCCACTGTCATAAAAAGAAAAACCAGGCTGATCGGTTGCAGCCAGAACAAATTCTTTTCCCACGGAAAAATTAGTGATATTTACAGAATCTGTATAAGCCAGTTCCGTTTCCTCCAAAGTATCCGGGTCAAAATGAACCAGCAAATTTCCATTTGAGAGATAAATCTGATTGTCTCTCACATCCAGCAGAAAATCATCCAAAGAATCGTATCCTCCCACATAAACCGCTTCCTTTGTATCCACTAAGCCAAAGATCGATTCTCCGCTTTTTCCTCCTGTAAAAGCAAAATATTTTCCGCAAAATCCACCTTCCATCTTTTCATAATCCGATTCATCCAATAGAATCAAATCATCTTCCGGGTTTTTCAAATCAAAAATCTCAAGTCCACCTTCCGAAAAGCTGACTGCCAACATACTTCCGTCCATATTCAGTTCAAACACAAAATCACTGGGATCAGCGAAAATATCATTGACCGGCACAGGTACATGTTGTCCACGAAAAGAACATTCCATGTTTTTGGTCCCGTCCGACAGATGATAAATCACCCCATAGTCTTCCTGCCGATTTACTGCCGCAGCTATTTTTCCGTCTCCGGATATTGCTAACGTGGTGGCAATCTCTCCAACCCACAAAGGTTTTTGTGCATCCAGATCATAATACGTCACTCCTTTGTCTCCTGCATAAAGAATATGATTCTCATCTACAAAAATCACATCGGACAATGCGGATTTCTCCAAAGGCAATGTGACAATTTTGACGCGGTTTTCCATGTTAAATATTGCCGCCTCATATGCATACCGCACAGCAAATCGGGTCCCTTTTGGCGACACCTCAATTCCAAATGGCGCAGATGGAAATTCCATAACACCCAGCATTTTGTATCCATCTGACAAATCGTACACTCCCAAAGCATCGGTTAAAGCTTTTTGAGCCTGAGGAGTAACTGGTCCGTCCAAAATACCTCTTTTTTTAGGTATGGCCTGCAATGCATAGGAGACCGCCTTGCTCCCGTCTCCCTGGTCAAGACTATTTGCCGAATATTCCGCCAGCGCAAGTGCCTGCTGAGTCTGTTCCATCTGTTTTAATCCCACAAAAACACTGATTCCCCCGGCAAAGAAGAGGCTAGAAAGCATTGCGCCGCAAATCCACATTCTTCTTTTATGACGAACCGACCGAATATCCTTTATGGGAAGCTGATAGACTGCATTTAACATTTCCGATGCCGTCTGATAACGCTGGTCAGGGCGGACTGACATAGCTTTTTGTATGATTCTGGAAACTTCCAAACTGCACTCATCTGCTCGTAAAGCCTCCACTTCCACAGCATTTTCCGCAGGCCGCCTCCCTGACAGCAGATGATAAAAAGTTGCCCCCAGGCTGTAAAGGTCCGAACGAACATCCAGCGTATCCCAATTGGAACCACCTGAACTGTTTGATCTTTCTAATGGTATAGTATCCAGAGTCTTTACGGACCGTCCTTTTTCCTTTCCTCTATCTTGGTCATCCAAACTCCCAATCCCATAATGCTCCGGAGAAGCATAACCTCTGCTGTAACCGATTTTTACCGCCCCGTCCTCTTTCAGGGCAAGAGCAATATTATAATCAATGAGGCAGATATCACCATTGGGGCGCAACATAATATTGGCAGGTTTTATGTCTCCGTGGAGAATCCCATAAGGAGGCTGGCTATGTAAATATTCCAAAGCTTTAAGCATCTGGCACATCCATTGAATCACCAACGGTTGAGGAAGCTTTTCTCCTCGTTTCAACAACTTGTCCAGACTCTCCCCTTCAATAAAATCCATTACTGTGTAAACGACGCCATTTTCCTGAACAAAGTCATACACTTGTGGAATGTAGGTATGGCTTAACTTCTTTAACATATCTACTTCCCGCCTTAGCGCCTCTTCCTTTGTATTTAAAGTACGTTTATCTGCTTTTAGCACTACCTGCTTTTTCAGTCTTAAATGACGTCCCAGATAAACAATTCCCCCGCCTCCGGCGCCGATCTGCTGGTCAATCTCATACATGCCCGCAATCACCAAAGACATGGCCATCCCTCCTTTGTTTCCCTATTCCCTTCCATATCTCCAGACATCCAGATAGACTTACATTCGTCTTGGCAGTTTACCATACTCCTCCTCAAGAGTTCTGCGAATTTTTCTTCCTGTAAATAGAAAAATCAAAGTACAAATCAATCCTAATCCAACTGACACTGCCATACCTGCTGCTCCACAAAAAAACAAACACTGACTTTCCGACCAGCCAATCACTCCCTCATCTCCTTTATCCCATCATGCATTCTATAAAACCATATTAAAAAAATGCTTCCACCTTCACCCCAACCACTGTAATATTGTCCGTCTCCCCCCGCTTTTTTACCAAACTGACCCCAGAAAGCAAACCATTTTTTAAGTCTTCTTCCCTTTGGATTCTTTGAGGAGAAAAATACCCCATCCACTCCCAGGGTTTTATCTCATGCCAGAATCCGTCCGTACATAACAAAAAGACTGACGGCTTTTGAACCTTTCCTAAAATAATATCCGGGTTTACTTCTGGCTCAGCTCCAATGCATTTTAAAATTATGTTTCTCCTTTGGTCCTTCTTAGCCTCTTCCATGGACATATGTCCAAGCGCCACCTCTCTGGCCACCCAGGAATGGTCGCTGGTAATCTGCTTTGTCTGACAACCAATCTGATAAATCCGACTGTCTCCCACATGTCCCACAAGATATTGTCCATTCCATAACAGCAGCATACTTAACGTGGTTCCGCTTAATATTCCCCTCCGAAGGCCATCTTGATAAATTTCCTGATTGATATTCTCCAAAAGCTGCCTGCACCGATAATACAGCAGAGATTCCGGATGACTTGTATGAAAGATCCCAGACAACTCATAATCAAACCAGGACGACAGCTCCAAAACTGCTTTTCTGCTGGCTTGCTCCCCCCGGCTTAGTCCCCCTACACCGTCACAGACTGCCGCAAGAAGAATGGTTTCCTTTCCTGCCTTTGTACTTTTGATCACAAGAGAATCCTGATTAACCTTTCGGACGGTCCCTGTATCTGTATAGCCGGAATATAAAAATTTCATACAATCACTCCGTCAACTGATCATAAAATCAAAATCCTCATCTGCTAAGGTAATCACATCCCCTGTGCGAAGCATCTGGTCCTGTCCGGCAAATACCATCTTTCCATTTACATAAGTATGATTCAAAGAATTACAATCACGAATAAAATATTGCCCCTGTACCAAGTAAATATCTGCATGAACCGCTCCAATGGCCCGATTGTCAGCAATATAAAAATCTGCAAAGCTGCCTTCTCTTCCAATATGAAACAGATCTTTATGAATGACTACGCTCTGACCGTTCCTTCTGCGGGTCAGCCTCACTACCCGGCGGGCCGAATCATATACTTCTCTCTCGCCGCCTCCTAAAATCACGGTCTCCCCACAGTCAGCTCCACTTCCCATAATCACCGTTTCCCTGGACCCACTTCCATCTTCTGTGGCTCCAAATCCATTATTCCCCTGTGGAGGGACCAAAGAAACCTTTTGATACGAATCTGCAAAAATATGAACTTCGCTCTCGGGTGGATTTTCCCATACAGGAGGAGGAATTTCCCCTTTCTTTCTCTTATCCCGACGGAATAAACCACCTTTCTTTTTTTCTTCCTGACTCTTTTTTTCTTTTTTGGAAAAAAGCCCTTTCTTCTTTTTTTCTTCTTCCGATGCTTTTGGAAGAGTCTGCTCTACCGGTCCGGGCGGCACAAGAAAACTTCCTGACGTCAGACCGTCTGGCTGGGGAATTTCCGGCTGCATACTGCCTCTTTGCTGACTTTTTCCCCGCGATTTCCCAAAAGAAAAGCCGTCAGGCTGCTGAGGTTCTGACACAACACTTCCACCTGGTAATGTTTTGGATCGTTGGTTTTCTGCCAATACACTTTCCTCCAGCAGATTCCCATACAGCAGACTCTCTTGCGGTACCGTTTCTCCCCTAAATCCATCCGACTGCGGACTTTCCAGGGAATAACTGTCATCTGAGGCAAAATCAGACTGTATAAAATTCTGCTGTAACCTCAAATCTCTTTCCTCCATTTGTTCTGTCAGGAAACGTCTCAGCTCCTCAAAGCTCCAGCCCTTCGTCTGATTGATGAAATGAATCAGTTTTGCCACATAGGATACATCCTGGTCCATACAAAATCTTAAATGAGAAAGAAATGTAAGCAAAAACTCCTTCATGGAACAAGAAGACGTAAATTCATCTATGGGAAGATAAACAAGGCTTGCTTCCTTCCTGGCTATATCCACAAAAATAAAATCTACATCCAGAAGAAGCTTTTCCTTTGGCAGCATATATTCTTCAATTTCCTGAACCGCACAAACAAAGGACTGACAAAATCCCAGCACTGCTGTCCGACTCATCTCTTTTTGCACATAATCCACCAAAGGAATTTTGGATGTCACTGGATATTTCAAATAACAATCCCCATCCCGACAGACAAAAGATGGTCTTAAAATTCCTGCAATCTCATTACTTTGAAGCATACCTTTTGCAAATGAATCCAGATGTTCTTCCTCATCCAAATGATACACCAGCAATGTTTCCTGTCCCTGATTTTCGTATGTAAAAGTTTTCATTTTCCCCTCTTTCTCAGAACCTGTCTGTAAAGCTGTGACCATTAGACAAGTTATCTGTACTTCCTCAGATGGAAGCTTTTATGATTTCACATTCAACTCAATTACGGTCCAGGTATTACCCTTTTTCACCGGGGCCAAACCATGGTAAAAACTTCGGGCTTCTGTAAATGTATCTTCAATTACCAGCCGCCCCTCCTGGTTGATAAATCCCCAGCCATTCAAGGTCTTTACCGGAGCCAGTCCATTGGAAAATGCCCCAGCCTCCTCATATTGAGGCTCAATCACCAGGTTCCCGTCCACATCTATAAATCCCCATTTTTCACCCTTTTTTACAGCAGTAGGCTCATCCGTGACAAATGCCACCGCCTTCTGATAAAGCTCTTCCCCCACAAACTCTCCCTTTTCATTGACCATTCTATAGCCTTCTTTTGTCTTCACAAACGCTCTTCCAGATATGGAACAATATCCATAGGAATCTGTAATCACATCCTCATAAACATAATCTGTAATCAACTCAAACGCCTCTCCAATCAAAGCCCATTTTCCATTCTGACACACTGCCCCAAAACCATTTTGAATCACAGTGGCCTTTTCCCACACAAAAGGCGACAATTCCTCAAACCGCTCATTAATATACCCATAATTTCCGTTAATTTTTGCCGGAGCCATACCATTACAAAGCACTCCCAGCTCCTCCACGAACTGTTCCTTACGGGGAACTTCAATCCGGTATCCACTGCTGTTAGCATAGTAAAATTTTCCATCTTTTAAAACCGGAATCACACTCCGATCCCCGGACAAAACTCCAATCCATTCATTGACACACCGGACAATGGTCTTCCCCCCAGTGTTCATCAATCCATAACGTCCTTCTTCCACAATCACTGTGCTGTCATTGCGGAAAGGAAAAATATCATCATATCCTAAATAGAAATCCTTATAGGTATAACGCACTTTTTCATACCGCTTCATCACCTCTTCCCCACCCTTGTGATTTTTCAAGGCATCCTGAAGAAGATGGACAGCACTCTCATTCCGCCGGTTTTCGATATAATAATCTGCCAGTAAAATAACTACCTCTTCCGGGTATCCATACTCCTGATTCATCCCATTACATTGGTTAATAAAAGAAGATTCATCCCCCAGTGCCAGATAATCTTTTGCAATCCGGATTTTCACTTCTCTGGAACCTGGATAATAGTTTAACGCTTCCTTGTAGGATTCAATCGCCCGCACATAGATTTCGTCCGATTCGTACTGCTCCCCTTCTTCAAGCAGTTGCTGGTACCGGACAGGTTTTTCCATCAGTTCCTTTCCGGTTACGCTCCAGCCAAGAATCAAAAGTCCTGCCATTGCAAATAAAACCGCCTGTTTCATACACTGCTCCTTTAAAATCCCATTAAAATCGTCAGAATGGTTCCTGCTGCCGCAAACGGGGCAAAAGCAAGCTCCGAGCGAAGAGAAGCTTTCTGAATCAGCAAAACTGCTATTCCGCCAACCAGCGTCAGAGTCATGGTGACAATCAGACTGCTCATTAAAACAGAAAAGCCAAGGTAAAATCCCATCATGCCAATCATTTTCACATCTCCCATGCCAATTCCCTTTCTCGCTGCCATTCCTGCCGCCCAAAAAAGAAAACTCCCTCCAAGGATTCCTGCCATGGAAGACAACACGATTTCCGCCCATAATTCCGGAAAGCAAATACACTCTCCTGCCAAAAGAATGGTACGAATCCCACACATCCCTGCCAAAGCCCGGTTAGGAATCCTCTTTTCTTTGCTGTCCACCAGAGCCAAGAGCAACAGTCCATACATTAGAATCCAGTATCGAACCATTTTCAGAAAATGATATTCATACCGAATCATCAAAAATCCGCCTGACAGAAACACCACCGCCGAACCGCCTGCCAAAATCCATGCCATTCTCCGGCTCCACATCTTCCACTGAATTAGCTGTGTTTTCCCAAACCAAAGCCCTGCTGCAAATCCCGCCACTGCCACTGCCATTTCCATACCATTTTCCTCATTCTCTAGTCCCCGGAACCCCATGCTTTTGTGGATGCTGACTGAATAAAATGAAATTCTTTCTGATTAAATCCGGGATATTCCACCTTCATGGTGTAAGAAACCTGGACTACTATCGTTTTCCCGTCATTAAAAAGTGTACTTCCTGTAAAATTCAGTCCATCCAGACCTCCCACCACCCCCAGCTGTTCCAAAACATCTCTTCCTTTGGAATCCGTCCCATACAAAAAAATTTGTTCTCTAACCAAAGCTTTGCTGATGGGAGCCGCCACAAGATAGGACTTTACCTTGCTAAATGCTGTATCTTTTGCCACGGTTCCAAGCCCTTTTAATATTTTTTTCGGTTCCTGGAAATAATCTCCCCCAGTCTCTATCATCGTATTGGCTGCCGCCATCATATTTTGAAACTCTTCATACGTCACATCTTTTGTATCCTGAATGGAAGCAGCCAAAGAAGCCAAATCCTCATTTTCTGGAATGACAGCCACGGAATCGGAAATATGTGTGCTTCCCTGATCTATGGCGTCGTAAAGCTTCACCACTGTATCAATCACATGGTCCGTATCTTTTTTGAATTTTCCTGCTTCCTGATTCAAATTTCCACTATCTTCCATCAGTCCCGTCAAACTTACAATATAACAATAGGAAGAAATCTCTTTGGCTGTCTGGGTGATGCTGTACTGAATAATCATCTGTGCGCGAATAAAACTGGTCACTGCCACAATCCCTGCATATCCAAAAATAAATGCCACCAGCACAATCGCTGCCTCTACCGTAAGAGATCCCCGCTGCCCTCTCACCATTTTCTCCTCTTTTCTCTCCCCTGTTTCGCTTTCTTAATATCCAATTACACCCCGATAACCAATATTGTATTTATCCTGTCCGAGAGATACGCCGCCTCCGCCTTTCATTGGTACTGGCATTGCAAAAAAAGTGGTGGAAAGATCTGCATCCGCCTTTACTTCAATAAACGTATATGCCTTTCCAATCTGAAATCCTTCCACAGGCTTTGCTTTCGATTCCGCCAGATTTGCCTGAATCAGATTACCCATCCGCTTTAGCATGTCCTCTTCATTTGCTACGCTTTTTACAGCAATAAACATCCATAAATACTCTTTATAATTCATGGTCAGAGCCGCTGCTCCGGCTGTCCGTCCCCTTCCTCCATCCACATTGACGCTGGACGTATCTGCAAAGGAAATGCCACAATTTACCCGAATCATCATCTGGTCCAGTGCCTCGCTGGTCCGTTTTTGGAGATCTTCATTTCCAGAATCCAACGCCTTATTAACACTTCCAGACAGCTCCAGTACCAAAGGACTTACAAAGCTGGTAAGAGATGCCTCCATCTGCTGTTCATAGCTTTTGAAACGGTCATAAACTTTTTTCGTAATTTCTCCGTTATCTAAATCTGAGTTCTGCAAGGATTCAATCAACGGAATCAGATCTCCCCGGATATTGCTTTTTGCATAATCCAAAGCCCTCTTCTTTGCCTTTTCCATAACACTGTCCCCCTCCGCTTGAATGGCTGTATCCATCTTTTGGAGACATTCATCAATTCTCCCCTGTATATCTTCCTTTGAATCAGATACTACGTGAATCATTCCAATAATCCGTTCCTGAAGCGGATTTAGCACTGCCGCTGATGCTGCCGCTGTCACATCCGTTATGGTAGTTTTTGTATACTCCTCAAGCTTTGTCCGAAACTGCTCTTTTGTATTCTCCGTCAGTTGATTCAGCTGGTCCGTAATATATTCTTTTGCCGCCCCAGCCGCTCGATTCACCGCATTGTGCATCGCCTCTTTGGAAATTCCGCTGGGTTTAATTACCCAGTTGGATTTTGATTTGTAGATGGGAACACTTTTTCCATCTTTTAGCTCTTGCATATCCAACGCAGTCTCTGCCAGAGCAAAGGATAATATAATTACACTCTGCACCAGGGGAACCCCAAAACCAGTCCATCCTGCTATGGATGTAGCCAACGCAAGAGATACCTGACGGATTTCCGGATCTCCTGTAAAAGCATAAAGGCTATTTAACAAAAACCGGATTCCAAAAATCGTGGCCAGCGTATACTGCACATCTTTGTTTCCGTCCGGATTTCCCCATAAAATATACTCCACCTCTGCCTGATACATCAGATTGTTTTCAGAGGAAAATGGATATCCGCTCAAAGTTTCTTTGTCTGAAGGCTTTGTCATTTTCTCTACAGTATAGTAGCTGAACATCTGAGTGGCATATTCCGATAAATACAGTTTATCTCGTCCGCTAACCAGAAGGTCTCCGATTCCTGACATAAAATCTGCCGAACCTTTTGTGTTTTCTTTGGCTGTTTTGGAAATCTTTTTGTCGTCTGCATTTTGGTCTGTTGATGTAAATTTTCCACTTCCCTCCCCAGAAGCCCCTGTTGCATCTGTTGAAAGAGATGGAAGTCCGCTGACTTTTATATCCTTCTGATCTCCTTTTTCAAGAAGCTCCTTCTTTGCCTGATTTGCTTCTTCCTTTGACTGGTTTTCCGCCTCACTTTTGGGACATATCCGTTCCAGGTATTGAAAAAATTCATCCTTTCCCGTCCAGATATTTTCCCAGTCATTTTCGTAAACAGACAAATTCATCTGAACATAAGCACCTTTGTTTTTCCCCCCTGGATAAGCTTCCAACAGATAAATTGTACCAGAAGGAGAATTTCCATTGGCTGTAAGGTCCATTTCCATGGCTGAATTTTTATTGGCATTTTCTTCCCAATAGGAACTGATAAAAGTAGAAAACCGCTCTCCCGGCAAGGAGGTGGTATCATTGCCAGCTGGCGTGCTTTTCATTCTGACCCTCAGCCACTCGCCATAATCCCCTCTCCCTCCACTTGTCAGCTTTTCCGTCACCGCACTGGCAGACTCAATGCCTTTTTCCAGGACCTTCCCATAGGCAATTCCCTTTTCCAGACGGGTCTTTAAAAGCTCCAGCTTCTCTGTATCCAAATCCTTTGCTTTATTATCATAGTCTGACTGCATAGATGTTTTAATATCTCCCGGAGAAAGATTCCAAATGCTGCTTTGCCATACATTCCCTTTCGATTCCAGGGTTCTTATAGATTTTTGGATGTCTTCCAGCCCATCCGTTCCATATTCTCCCAGCTGTATCAGCTTTTTCACAGAATCTTCCAGCTGTTTGGTCTCCTGAACCGCCGCTGTCATCCTTGTGTGAATATCCCGCTTCAAAGTATCTTTTGCCAAGTCCAGAATTTTAGGAAAACGGTTGATTTGGGTTTCCGCCTCCTTATAAGCATTTTCGTACTCTTCATATTCCTCTTCCAGCGCCTCTATCTCTGCTTCGATCTCCCCTTCCTCATCTTCCTCTGCCGAACTTAAAGCTTCCCCTAACCGGTCCATTTCCTCTTGAAAATACTCCTGGTAATTCTGCCATGCAGTGTATAATTGCTGATAACCCTTGTAATCTTCCCGATAACCCAAAATCACTTGAATCGCAGACATAGTCCCATGAACATGTTGGGAAAAATCTCCCCGAAGACAGCTTTCTGCCGAATCACAAGCCACCATCATCCTGGTCATGTGACCCAGGCGGTCCACTGCCCCTGCCACATTATGATCCTGGTTTGCCAGCTGTTTCTTCCACTCAATTTTATAGGGAAAAGGTTCTGTATTATAATTTTCACAAACCGCCTGGTAACACCAGACAGCCAAAACCGCATCCCGAATATTCCGATTAATCCGGTAACTGACTTCTTCCACAGTCTCCGGCTTTAGCGGCCCTTCCAAAAGCTTATTATAAGGTTCTATGTTCTCATAAGCCTTCTCACATGCCTTTTGGACATCGGACATCGTTTCCTCATAATTAAGCTTTGCCTCCATAGTCTTCTGTTGTCGGTCCATTTCCTTAAAAACATGGAGCTTTTCCAGCATTCCATAACCAAGACTGGCTGGTCCCCGGTATTTCATATATTCCAAAATTTGATTTCGAAGCACATAGGTTTCGGAAAGCTGGGAACCAGGAACTCCTTTTGCCGAAAACGTTCCCATATTCAAATCCAGCAGCTTCCCCGCTGACTCTCCATCCCATCCAGACTGGATGGCTGTCTCAATATATTCCAACATCTCATCCACATAACCGAAATCCGCTGTTCCAGATGCATCTCCTATAGTCTGCCGGAAATAGACTTCCAGATTTTTTGTCAGCTCTTCTTCTGTCTGGCTAATGGCAAAAAGACCATAAATATCTTTTAGAGCCTTCTCATAATAAGTTAAGCCCGCATTTAACGCCATATCCCCTGCACTGGACATAAAAAGCTTTCCCGCCAGCACCTTACTTCCGTCAATGAGAAAGCCTTCCAGAATCACCAAAAGTAAAATAATCATGGACATAAATAAAGAAATGGAACCTTTCCACTGCTTTTTAAATCTAGGATGATTCCAAATTTCCCGAAACCGTAAGGTAAACTTTCCCATAGTCTCCCCTTTTATAAAATTTTATCTTTAATATCTTCCGCCTTTTTCAAGAAAGAATCCACCTGATCTTTCACCCCAAACCGTTCCAGCAGAAAATCAATCAAATCCACCGCCAAATCCATATTACGGACCAGCTCGGTAGGATTGGCTGCACTTTGTGTAATATAGGTTTTTAAGGTCAGATCTGCAGGAACTCCTATGAATTTTAACAACTTGGGACTTTTTAACCCATAAGTGGCCTTAACGGTAATTTTTCTCGTTATGACATAATTTTGAATTTCCACCTGAATGGTCGTATCAATTCCCGTGAGAAAAGACCGCCTGCGAAGAATGCCAGACCACTCATCTTCCAGCCGGTGCCGCTCCTCATCATAATTAAATTTCCACTCCTGATATAAATGCTCCGCATGTCTGGAATAATAATTTTTCATATCCGGGCTAAAATCCTTTTCCCCGGAAAAATCCACTGCACTGGATGCAGCAGTGCCATCGGAAGAAAAGACCTGATACCCTGGATAAGCAATCTCCCGCCCTCCCAAAATGGCCATCTTCTGCACCTGAAAAGTCAAAATACTTTCCTGATACTTTACCATGCCAAAATAAATCATCGCAAAGACCGTAAAAATCACCAACGGGAAATAAAGTGACGCCTCCACCAAAATCACCCCATCCTCAGATCTCCAATCTCTTCCCATAGATATTCTCCTGTCCGTCCCTACCTGCATTCCCAACAAAAAAGAAGGACAAAAGACCAGCCAAAAAACACTGGCCTTTTGTGATGAGAAACCATTAATTTGTATTAACCCAAGTGGTTGCTTTATTAAATACTGCTTCAACCAAAGATATTAATTGAGTCCTAAAAAGCGCTGCCACTGCCAGCAAAATCACAATCACCACCATAATCGCCACAATATCTGCTGCCCCTTTCTCCTCATGGAGAAGACGATCCATAAAACAATCCCACTTCCATTTTGCTGTCATCAGCAGCTCATCCATTTTGTGTAACATTTGTTTTCCTCCTCTGAAAAATTAATCTTAAAATTACAATATCATTTCCATCCTTTAAAACCCGTTTCCAAACACTGGCACCATAATCATCATCAAAATCCCAATGAACACCAAACCCATAGGAATCAACAGCTTTGTCCCCGCTGTCTCCCCTTTCTGGCGCACCAGGTTTTTCTTTTCTTCCCACATTTCCCTTGACATCTCATCCAGAAAATACGAAAGCTCCCGGTTTCCCTTTTGCATGTTCTGAACCAATGTAGAAGTAACTTTCCGCACCGCTTTCAAAGAACATCGATCTGCAAATTCCCGAAATGCCTCCAAATCCGAGGCTCCGTTTGCCATCTGATGGGATGTTACCCGCATTTCCTGATACAAAGCCCTCTCCCCAGTCTGAGACACCTTTACCCAGGCTTCCCGCATCACCATGCCGGAATTAATCAAAAGAGCCATTTTAGACAAAACCTGGGGTAAATCTAACATCAGCTCCTCCCGTCTCTCCTCCAGCTTGTCATTAATATCCTTTTCCAAATATCGCACCAACAGAACTGCCAGAGAAATCCCGATCAAAAGAATCTTTGGATTATCCGCCAAAACACCAAAATACATAGCCAAAGGCACAAAAGTCAAGATGTAAGAAAACGTAGCCGCCTTAATGATGTAATAATAATACTCAGCATACTTTTTCCCCTTGATCTCTGAAATCTCTTTTATCCGCATCCTCCCCTTCCGGGTGTGAAGATCATAGTGAGTCAGGTGCATAAATCCCATGCCAATGAAAAACAATTCCGGCAACTTGTATTCTTTGGGAGATAAATTCTCAATATAGGATTGAAACATATTTTGATATTTAAAATACAACACCATCCAAAAGACGGTCAAAGGTGTCGCCACAGCCATTGTACCCAGTTGAAACCAGTTGATCATGTTTTGATCTTCCTTTCCCTCGTACTAAAGCGTTTCTGAAAATGCGTTCTGCCAGATGTGCCTTCTGCTTTGTGGGAAATTTGGATGATATTTTCCCATAATCCCAATCTGGTAAGCATTAAAAATCATTTTCTACAATTTAATTTGTACCATCTTATTTCCAATCCAGTAAGCTATAGCAAAAATGGCTAAAGCTGTAAATTTAACAATCAGGTTAAGGAAACTGTTGCCACTCATGCTCTCCCCCAGTCCCCTCATACTGATCATAATCAAAAATGGCATGACCATCATAATATTCAATTCGTTTTTACTGGCAGCTACCATGGTCCGAATCTCCATCTCAATTTCAATCTTGTCATTGATCATACTTCGGGCCTCGCCTACAATCCGCTTTAAATCCCCTCCTTTTCGGTTGCACACCTCAAAAACGTTGGCAAAACTTTCCACATCTTCCAGTCCACACCGTTTCGCAAAATTTAACAACAGATCTTCAATATTATAATTGTGCTGCAATCCTGCCTGAATCATAGTCAACTCCTGGACAATATCCGCATCCTCCCCGAACAACTCGGACATCTCATTTTTTGCATCTCCAAACGCCTTTGCTGTGGTCTGTCCGGCAGAATAGGAGGCGGTCAGCGTTTCTAAAAGATCTTTAAATTCCAGCAAAAGTTTTTTTAAACGTTTTTTTCTCAGATATTCCCGAAATGGCGCTTGAATTTTCCATGCCAAAATCAGAGAAAGAATTACTGCTGCCGCCCAGCTGTCAAAAAACACATATCCGACTGCAACCCCTGTCCCAATTCCAAGAACAGCCCCAGTAAGACGGTCTCCCACAGTCATTGTATAAATGTGATAATCATCACCGATTCCCAAAATTCCCGGAATCGGCACATATTGCTCATTTTTCCCTTTTTTCTTTTTCTTCTCCTTTTCCTCATCCTTATCTTCCGGTCTTTTTTTATGAAACATTCCATCCTCCCATTTGTTTCCAATCCAAAAGTAAGCGATTCCTAACCATATTAACCACCTTTAAATCGCCTCATAATATCCCATCATCTTTAACTTCCAGTCATTTTTCAGCTTGCACTTTGTCCGAACAAGCTTTCCGGAAACTTTGCTCATAGTGCTGTTTTCATCTTCTTCAAATACATACAGGGGATTTAATTCAATCTCTCCGTCTTTCAGACCGCAGACTTCCGTAATTTCCATAGTTTTTCTGGACTTGTCCCGAAGTCTTGACAAATGGACAATAATATCCAATGCAGAGGAAATTTGCTGCCGGATTGCTTCCAAAGGCAGACCGGAAGCCCCCTGAAGAACCATGGTTTCCAGACGACTTAACATATCTTTTGTAGAGTTGGCATGGCCTGTACTTAAAGAACCGTCATGTCCAGTATTCATAGCCTGCAGCATATCCAGTGCCTCTCCGCCCCGAACCTCTCCCACTACAATCCGTTCTGGGCGCATTCGCAAAGAAGACTTAATCAAATCTCGAATGGTCACTTCTCCGCTTCCAGAAGCGTTGGAATTTCTCGTTTCCAGACAAACCAGGTTATCAATTCCCACAATCTGAAGCTCTGCCGAATCTTCTATGGTAATCACCCGCTCATCCCGAGGAATAAAATTAGAAATCGCATTTAAAAATGTGGTTTTTCCCGAACCGGTTCCTCCACAGATAAAAATATTGTATTTTGCCTTTACAAACAACTCCAAAACATCAGCCACCTCCTGAGTAATCGACTGATATTTTAAAAGTTGTTCCACTGTCATGGGGGTTTTGGAAAATTTTCGGATTGTCACAATGGCTCCTTTTAAAGAAATAGGAGGAAGGACCACATTGACACGAGAGCCATCTGGCAGTCTGGTATCCACAATGGGATTCGCCTGATTGACCTCTCTTCCTGCCATGCCCACAATCTTCTGAATCACATCCTCCAGACGGCGTTCATCTTCAAACTCTCTGTTAAGACGCTCCAAACGGCCTTTTTTTTCAATAAAAATTTCTTTCGGACCATTGATCATAACTTCTGTAATATTGTCATCCCGCATAATCGTGTCCAAAATTCCAAATCCACGAATTGCACTGAATACCTGTTCACAGACCGACACTCTTTGCTCCACAGACACAAAATGAAATTCACTGCACCGCTTCTGGACCAGATTTTCAATTTCTTCTTCCAGCTCCTCATCGCTCATGGAACTTAAAGGTAAATTGTCAGTTACATAGTAATGAATTTCTTCCACCAGCTTTTCCAACTCTTCTCCGCTCATTCTCCCCTTTTCTGCCCCTTTCCCAATCCATCCAACCATTCGCCATTTACAGATTTTCAAAAATCGATGAATCTTTTATCATATATCCAATAATCTCCTGCACCAATGCATGTTTAATTGGAGGAAATTTTCCCACCACCGGAATTTTAAGTCCTAACAGTTCACTGCTGGATTTGCTGCTGCTAAACCGATTATACAACACACACATCCGGTCTGTGACAATTCGATTCTCCTGTTCTTCCATCACAAGAAGAGCCTCCATGGTTCGCTGGAATTTGCTGTTAGCGGTCTCACTTCCGTCTTCCACCAGCACAATCCGGTCCATTCGGTCCAGAATCTCTAAACATTCTCCGGAAAGTTTAAAATTCATGTCCACTACCACAAAATCATAAGATCCGGTTTCACTAACCACATCCAAGATTTTTATCATATCCCCATGAGTTAGTTCCAGCATATACATAGCTGTATCACATGGCTCAAAATAAAACACACCACACTTATCCTGACGAACTGAACTTTCCATTTTCAGACGTACATCCGCCCGACGGCTTTTGAGCGCAAAAATCACATCCTCAAACCGATAATTTCCGGTTCCAGAAAAAAAGTCTCTGCTGCTTCCTACAGTTTCCAGATTCAAATACAACGTTCTTTTTCCGTAAGATGCGTATTTTCTGGCCAAAGCCGCCGCAAAAGTGGAAGCTCCCGTTCCTCCGGAAAATCCGGTCACAAGAACCATCTGCCCAGATGACTTTTTTCCTCTAAAAGTCCGTTGACGTTTTCCACTTTCCGCATACAAATCCAAAATATCTTTAAATATCAGATCTGGTTTCTTATATTTGGCAATTTGCCGGATGCCATCCCCCTTTTCCTCTGATGCTGCATCACACAAGCAGGCCGTCTTTCCGTATTTTGTCAGCTCTTTTAGATCAACTCCAAACTGTTCATCCACTAAAATAATATCTGCCTTCCCATGGGTAAAATAGTCCAGCAGCATTTCTGGTCTGGAAAAAGAAACGATTTCCAGTTGATCCATATGATTTTTCTCTAAAAACAACAACAGCTGATTCAAATAGCGGCTGTCTTGTTCACCAATCACCAGCTGAATCTGCATCCCTTTCCCTCCTCCACCTTGTATACTTCAATTCCCGCTTCCATCGCAAATAAATATCTCTGCCTAGATAAACCAGGAAGTCTGTTTCGGCGGCTTATGAGGCTCTTTCCTTGTTTGCTGTTCATGAATCCTGTGCTCTGCTTCCATACCTGCCATGAAAATCAGCACTTTTGACACACGCTCATCTGTCATCTCAACAATCTTACGAACTGCCATATCTCTGCTGTATGTCATCCCTTAGCCTCTCCTTTCCTGAACCAATATTGAATAATTCAAGTATAAAATAACTCATTCAATAAGTCAAGACACTTTTTCTTGACTTATTCATTTTTTTTTGATAATGTAAGCATACAGGAGGTAATCAAATGAACCAGTGCGACAGAATCAGACTTATCTTACAGGAAAACAAATTGAAACAAAAACAACTGGCCTCCGAAATCGGAGTTACTGAAAGTTATATTTCCAAACTTCTCAAAGATCCCGATATACGGTTATCTCAATCTCTCGCAGCTTTAATCGAAGCAAAATATGGTTATCATTCTGAATGGATTCTCAATGGCATCGAACCTAAATTAAAACAGGTCAGTAAAAATCAGGCTTTGTCGGAACTTCACCAAAGAGCACTTGCCCAACTGGAAAAGATGAATGAAGAACAGGTAAAAGCGGTCCTCGCCTTTATCAACTCCCTGGATGAATTAGAAAAGACACTTTCTACAGATGAAAAGACAATGAAATAAAAATAATTACAAAACTCAAAAAAGCTCCTCTGTCCCATTTCTGACAGAAGAGCTTTTTACTTTTGTATTCCATTTTTTACGGTTCAAACTCCTTCTCCACCTCATAAGATTCCTCATCCGAAAAATGCCACCATTCTCCCCAATAAGGTTCAAATCCACATTCTGTCATAATGTTCTCCAACAGCTGTGCATTTTGGGCTGCTGCCTCTGGGCAGTCGCTGTAATCCCGGTCTGCTAAAGGGGAAAAGTCGTCAAAATCTGTAGGCATCTCCACGGGAATGCCGTTTTCATAGACAAGGGTAATGTCCACCGTATTTCCCCGGCTGTGAGAAGAATACCCTTGATTGGGATCTGCCACATATACCGGGTCCGGACAAATGTTCCACAGGTCAAACTGAGCGGCAACCGGACGATAGGCATCCCATATTTTCAAAACCATTCCCCGTTCTCTGGCCATATTCTGCGCCTTCTCTAGTTTTTTCATGGTTCCATAGCGCAAATATGCTTTTGTAAAATCATAGATTTTCTGGCCTGTAAAGTTATCCGTTGTAGCATACTTTAAATCTTCCACAATGTCTGGTATATAATCCTTTACACACACAAATTTTTCCTCTAAATTGACAACAGATGGACCAATTTCTATTTTTTCAGAATACTTTCCCGGATTTGCCGCCATTTTTTCCACCACCATATGAGGGGACGTTTCCATTTGAGATTTGATCTCTGCATCCTCTGCTCTCAAATTGCACTGGGTTTCAAAAACTTCTGGATTTGGGCTGTTTTCTTCAGCCCAGTCCTTTGCCCGGTTGCTGCTTGCTTTTAACAAAGTCTCCTCTGCTTGTGCCGCCTTTTGTGTACATCCAGAACTGCATATCCAAAAGCATGTGATAACTGCCAGTAAAAATCCATATTTCTTCCTCATTCCACCTCACCTTTCACTTCTGCCATCCAGAAAATCCAAACTCGTTCTTTTCCATCCGATCAGATCAATCCAATCGCCTCCCGCACATTCCACACGCCATAAAGCTGGATTCCCTCCACCTTCTTCATCTTGCCAAGACAAACCTGGGGCAGAATGCAAGCCTCAAATCCCAGTTTGACCGCTTCCCGGACCCGCTGTTCCGCCATGGAAACGGCCCGCACCTCTCCTGACAGGCCAACCTCTCCAAAAATGATACATCTTGGATTCACCGGACGGTCCTTTAAGCTGGACACCAGGGCCAACACAATAGCCAGATCCAGGGCAGGTTCGTTCATCCGCACGCCTCCGGCAATGTTTACATAGGCATCGTATCGGGACATCTCATAATGGCACCGTTTTTCCAGCACTGCCATGAGAAGATTTACCCTGTTGTAATCCGTCCCGGCTGCCGTCCGCCTTGCCATCCCGAAATTTGTCTGTGCCACCAACGCCTGAACCTCTAAAAGAATCGGTCTGGTCCCTTCCATCGAACAGGCCACCACAGCCCCAGACGCATCTTCTGGTCTGCCGCTTAAAAGATATTCCGATGGATTCTCCACCTCAGTCAGCCCCTGTTCCTGCATTTCAAAAACCCCAATCTCATTGGTAGAGCCAAACCGGTTTTTTACTCCCCGGAGAATCCGATAAGAAGCATTGCGCTCCCCCTCAAAATACAGCACAGTATCCACCATATGCTCAAGGACCCTCGGACCGGCCACGACCCCTTCCTTTGTCACATGCCCCACAATAAACACAGCAATTCCCATGCCTTTGGCAATCTGAAGAAGAATGTTGGTGGACTCCCGCACCTGGCTCACACTTCCAGGCGCCGAAGAAATATCCTCCCGGTACATGGTCTGAATCGAATCAATCACCACCACCCAAGGTTTGGTCTCCCGGATAGCTTCCTCAATATCCTCCAGACTGGTCTCACACAAAAACAGCAGCTCCCCTGTAATTGACCCAATCCGGTTAGCCCGAAGCTTAATCTGTTTTAAGGATTCCTCCCCTGAAATATAAAGAACTTTATGATTGCCAGCAGCCAGATTCCGGCATACCTGTAAAAGCAAAGTTGACTTTCCGATTCCTGGGTCTCCCCCCACAAGAACCAGGGAGCCGGCCACAATGCCGCTCCCCAGTACCCGGTCCAGCTCCCTATATCCTGTGGACATCCGGTCTTGTTCTTCAATGGATACCTCAGACAGCCTTACTGGATGAGATGCTGCTTTCCTTACCCCAGGCAGCATATGCCGGGAGGAGTCTTTTTTCCCCACTGGCTCTTCCACCATACTGTTCCATGTATGACATGCTGGACATTGCCCTGCCCACTTGGCAGACTCAAATCCGCATTCTTTGCAAAAAAATCCCGTTGTTTTTGCTTTGGCCATATGTACTCCTGCCCTCCTGCACTGCCGGTTTATGTCATTGTAAAACAGAATAAAATTTACCGCTTTACTACCTTCACACGGCTTCCTGTGCCTTCATTCAGTTCCACACTTGCCACAAGCTTACCACTCCGGTTGGTTCTCATACCGCCCACAGCCACGTCATCCACAAACACCTCATACTCTGTGTCTTCCTCCAGCTGAATGGTAATCTGTGCGTCCTTGTCCCCTTCCACTACAAACTCCACTCCGTCGCCAACCACTGAAAAATGCTCCACGGTTGTACCTGGCACAGACTCATAGACAAACATCCCGTTACGCTCCAGCTTGGTTATCTCGTAAAATGTTTTGATTTTATAGGAATCTCCGTCATGTTCAAAATCCTGAAGCTTGGATTTGGCAGGTAATTTGTAATTTCCAAAACTGATGGTTCCGTCTGCTTCCGAACGAATTAAAGATTCAACTACTGGCATAACTGTTTCCTCCTGTAAATATGTATAAAATGAAACCATACCAGCCCAACTTGAAAAGTCGCTGGATATGGGTATGCCATGGGCTTCCGGGGGAAAATCCATTTCTGGTCCCGGCGCCCACGTCATAATTATACTCCAACCGGCTCAAAAAAACCAGCCTTAGTTTGCGACAAGTTCCTTTGTAAAAAACCGCAGTCCTTCTCCTTCCACCCCGACAAAAACTTTGTCTCCGGTGTGAATCGTTCCATCCAAAACTGCTTCTGCCAGCTTATCTTCCAGATGGTTCTGAATGGCCCGCCGCAAGGGACGTGCCCCGTATTTTTCATCATATCCCTTTTCCACCAAAAACTTCTGAGCCTCTTCCTCCACTACCAGCTCCATATCCATCTGACGAGCTGTGCGCTTTACAATATTGCGCAGCATAATGGAAACGATCTGCTTCATATGATCCTGGTTTAAGGGATGGAACACCATAATCTCGTCAATCCGGTTTAAAAACTCTGGCTTAAACAGCCGCTTTACCTCGGACATAACCCTATCCTTCATGGCTTTATAGCGCTCTTCCTCATTATCTGCAGACATGAATCCCAGTCGTTTGGGAGAAATAATGCTCTCGGCCCCTGCGTTGGAGGTCATGATTAAAATGGTATTTTTAAAATCGATTTTCCGCCCCTGGGCATCTGTAATATGTCCGTCATCCAACACCTGTAAAAGAATATTGAACACGTCTGGATGGGCTTTTTCAATCTCGTCAAAAAGAATCACAGAATAGGGATTCCTCCGGACCTTTTCGCTTAACTGTCCGCCTTCGTCATAGCCCACATATCCGGGAGGCGAGCCAATCAGTCGGGAAACGCTGTGTTTTTCCATATATTCGGACATGTCCACCCGAATCAGCGCATTTTCTGTGCCAAACATAGCTTCTGCCAGGGTTTTGCAAAGCTCGGTCTTGCCCACTCCGGTAGGTCCTAAAAACAGGAAAGAGCCTATGGGCCTCTTGGGATCTTTTAAGCCGACTCTGCCCCTTCGAATGGCCTTGGACACGGCAGCCACTGCCTCCTCCTGTCCCACCACCCGCTCGTGAAGAATGGATTCCAGCCGCTTTAACCGCTGGGATTCTTCCTCCTCCAGCTTTCGCACCGGGATTTTAGTCCATCCAGACACCACATCTGCCACCTGTCCCTCATCTACCAGAAGCTTTCGGGATGTCTTCTCTTTTTGCCATTTAGACCGGACCTTCTCAATCTTTTCCCGCTTTTTTTCCTGCTTCCGCTTAATGTCTCCCGCCTTTTCATAGGCTTCCGCCTTAATGGCCGCCTCTTTTTGCTTCTCCAGATTTCCAATCTCCTGTTCCAGCTCTTTGATCTCTGCTGGCTCTACATAGGTGGTCAGACGAACCTTGGAAGATGCCTCATCAATCAAATCAATGGCCTTGTCAGGCAAAAACCGGTCGTTGATATACCGGGCGGACAGACGCACCGCCGCAGACAGGGCATCATCTGTAATGGTCACTTTATGGTGTTCCTCATACCGGGGCCGTAATCCTTTTAAAATACTTATGGACTCTTCCTCACCAGGTTCCTCCACAGTTACTGGCTGGAAACGCCGCTCCAAAGCCGCGTCTTTTTCAATATATTTCCGGTATTCATGAATGGTGGTGGCTCCAATCAGCTGAATCTCACCTCTTGCCAGGGATGGCTTTAAAATATTCGAAGCGTCAATGGCGCCCTCCGCGCCTCCTGCTCCGATAATTGTGTGGATCTCATCCAAAAACAGAAGCACTTCTCCGTCTTCTATCACCTCTGCCATCACCCGTTTAATCCGCTCCTCAAACTCTCCCCGATATTTGGAGCCAGCCACCATACCAGATAAATCCAAAGTCATCACCCTCTTGCGGGCAATAATCTCTGGTATATCGCCAGATACAATCATCTGCGCCAGCCCTTCCACCACAGCTGTCTTTCCCACTCCAGGCTCTCCAATCAGACAGGGATTGTTCTTGGTGCGGCGGCTTAATATCTGAATCACTCTTCGGATTTCCTGTTCCCGTCCAATGACTGGGTCTAATTTTCCTTCTCTGGCCAGAGCAGTCAAATCCCTGCTGTAATTGTTCAGCATAGGTGTGTTGCCTTTTCCCCGCACCGCCCTTCCTGGCTGTAACTCATCTCGGCTGGTGGGAGCGTCCTCCCCCATGGCAGATAAAATCTCAATATACAGTTTCTGGACACTTACTCCCATAGTATTTAAAAGACGTGCCGCCACACAATCACTTTCCCGAATAATGGCAATCAGCAAATGCTCGGTGCCAATCAGAGGCGCTTTAAACCGCACAGCCTCCCGGTAACTGTTCTCCAATACCCGCTTAGCGCTGGGGGTATACATATTTCGCTCTGCCAGCCCTACGCTCTGGTTGGGAGAAATCAGCTGGCTCACCAGCTCAATCACCTTGTCCTCCCTTACACCGCAGCCGGACAGCACTTTGGCTGCCACACCGCTTCCCTCCTGCAAAAGTCCGATCAGCAAATGTTCGGTCCCCACATAGCTGTGCTCCAGTTCTCTGGCCACATCTGCTGCCATGCGAATCGCATCTTTTGCCTGTTCTGTAAATCGATCAATCATTGCCAAATTTCCATCCTCCTGCTATTCATCTTAACTCTGGCAGCTCCTTGCGGATATAGGCTGCTCTGACCTCCTCCAGCTCTCCCTCTTCCATGGGACGCTGGGAAATCATCTGAAGGTTTGCCGGCTGAATCCCCAGCATCAGGCGGTAAACGCCCCAGTTTCCCTCGGTCTCCAAAATTCCGTCCGTAATGCCAGCCATAATCTGTGACAGAAAAATCATGGCATCTTTTGCGCTCATTCGCCTTGCATATTTTAGCACTCCGTAAGACTTATACACTTCGTCTTCATATTCTAACCGACGTTTTTCCAAAGTGGCTTTCCGCACCTGTCTCTCCTGAGCCAGAAGCTGTCCGGCCGCCCGACTGACCAAATCCAAAATCTCCTTTTCAGTCACTCCCAGGGTTTTCTGATTGGACACTTCATACAAAGAACCGTAATTGTCCTCCCCGTACACCCCTCGCACCGCTGCTCCAAAACGCCCCATCTCCGCCACCAAACCGTTAAATTTTTTCCCAAGGCTTAAAGTGGGAAGATGGACAACTGCTGACGCCCGCAGCCCTGTGCCGGTATAAGTAGGGTATGCCGTCAGGTATCCATATTTTTTGTCAAAGGCATAAGGAAACCTGGCATTGATATAATCGTCCATTTGGTCGCACCTCTCCCACAGTTCCTCCAAATGAAGCCCTGGTGAAGTGATCTGAAGGCGAATGTGCTCTGTGTCATTTAGCACAATGGATGTATCCTCTTCCTGGGAAAGAATCAAGCCGATCACTGGATTCTTTTTTCCAGAAGCAGCGCTCTGAAATACCCGGCGCTCTTCCAGGGCTTTTCGCTCCACCTCATTCATATCTTTCCAATTTCGGTATACATAATTTTTCCCGTCTACAGATCCCAGATTCTCAAGCCCCACTTCCAGACGGCGCAGCAGTTCCTGCTTTTCCTTATCGGAAAGCTGGGAGGGAAATGCATACTGGCTCCAGTTCCGCATCAGCCTTACCTGACTGCTGACAATCCCAGGCCGTGTCTGATCTACTTCTTCAAACCATTTTAACATTTTCCGATTCCCTCTTTCAATTCTTTGATCTTATCTCTGCATTTTGCTGCCAGCTCAAACTCTTCTCTCACAATGGCCTCGTGAAGGCGGGATTCCAGAATCCGGATTTGCTCCTCAGTATTCAGTTCTCCTCCCGGAGCCAGATCTCCTGGTTTCTCCACATCTTCTGCGGAAAACGGCCTGCCTTCCTCATTGTAATGATACTTGGGCTGTTTTCCCTTATGGGTATCGCTTCCCTGAATCTGCCGAATCTTTTCACCGATTAAAAGATCAAACACCCCATAGCACTCTGGACATCCAAACTGGCTGTTTTCGATAAAATTTTCATAACTCATCTTACAGCCCGGACACACCACCTGATTCACTTTCTCCTGCTCTTCCTTTTCCTCCCCGGTTCCCAAAAGGCCGGACAACAGTTTTCCCAGTGGGAAATCACTGTCAAAAATAGCAGCATAAGGTCCAAAATCCATCTCTCTGGCACAATGGGCGCAAAAATGGTGTTCGGTCTTAATCCCATTGATCACCTCTGTATATTGGATATTTGCCTCTCTGATCTTACAGCGCTCACATAACATAATAATCCTCCATCGGTCTTTTCCTTATTCTCTGCATTTTCCGGCATAATAATCATAAATTTCATCTACCAGCTCATGTACTTCAAGACGGCTGATCCGCTTACAGATCGCCCGTGCCAAAATCACTGCCAGTTCCCCTTTTAATTCTTCTCTGGCCCGGATTTTGTCAATATCCAGAGCAATCACAGCTCCTTTCCTGCGGTCCAGCTTGATAAATCCTTCCTGCCTGAGTACAGAATATGCTTTATTTACCGTGTGCATGTTAATTCCAATGTTTTCCGCCAGCTGCCGCACAGATGGCAGGGAATCCCCTTCTCGTATCTGCTCGGCGGCAATGCCGATAATAATCTGATTTCTCAGCTGGACATAGATTGCTTCGTCACTTTCAAAATCAATCGTCAAAACCATATCCTCACCATCTTTCGTTCTTGTTATGCAAAAGTCCGCTCCCATTTTTTGTTATACAATTCCTATAACAATTATAAAGCAAGAAAGCGGCGAAGTCAATACGCCGCTTTCCAATCTCTACTCATCCAGATCAAAAAACTCAAAATCCTCTGAATCCTTTCCTTTGTCTGGTGAAGAATTTTCCTGTATCTTACCGGATGTCTGCCTCCGTCTGCTGTCCATGGCAATCACCTGTCCAGACCGTTTTCCAGGAGTCTGCTCAGATGCTGGTCTCTGGTAATTTCCAGCATACCCTGCTGTCTGTCTCGGCCGGTTTTCTCCCTGCCCGCTGCCAGTTTCTCTCTTATGGAAATTTTCCGGCTCATCATCCAAATCCAAAGGTTCTGGATAAAAGTCATCTTCCTCCGGTTCGTTCGCTGGCTGTCCCACAAACGAATCTCTGGCTGGCTCCGGCTGATAGGCTTCTAATGGAATGTTTTCCTCAAGCTTTTCCTGGATGTCCTCAAAATCTTCTGAATCATAGTCCTCGTCCTCATAATCCTCCTCGTCCTCTCTCATGTCAGACGTCCGGTCTGAATGGTTCCGGCGGGAAGACACATTTTGTCTTTTTTGACGGCGGAGAGCCACAATCAGGAAAATCAGAAGCACCAGCGCCAGAACTGACAACGAAACTCCCACACCAATGGCAATCCATCTTAACTGGTTATAATCCTTCACGGCAGTATTGTACTGCTCGGTCAGTTCGGTCAGTTCTTTTCTTAATTCTCCTGCATCATTAAAATACATCTGCAATGTCTTTCTTTCCAGATCATAACGGAAAAAGCCTTTTTCTCCCCGGTTATCCATTCCATAGAAAATACAATACGGCGGCGTATCGGCATTTTCCCAGGGTACCCATCCTTTTACTTCCACCTGGTTTCCAAGACTTAATGTCCGCTCAACCATGCCTTCTGGCGGCGTCACATCATCTGGAATGCGCAGAATCTTCACCTGGATGGAACTGGACATCTCTGCATATACTTCCGGCATCTCTTCCGCCGTTCCCACAGTCTCTCCGTTCTCTCCTCCTTCTGCTTTGTTGACCACAATGGTATAGTTTTTCACTGTAGAACCATTTTCTGCCGTCACCCGGCACACAACCGTGTTCTCTCCCTCCTGAAGTCCCTTGTCTCCCTCCAGAGTCACAGTGGCATGTTCATTGTTAGGAATGGCGCTGACGGACAGATTCTCCGTCTCTAAGCCCACCAGGACATGGTAATTCTCTGTCTCTGGTGAAAAAGCCGGGTCCAGTGTTCCAGGCGAAACCTGAAGCGACTGTAAAAGAGCATCGTCCGAAGAAGTCGCCTGTCCCTGAATGGTAATGGCAGAAGAACCAGTCTTTACCTCTGACAAAACCTGTCCATTGCTGTCATAGCCTTCCCAGTCACTGACGGTAATGGAGGCGCTTCCTGCGGCAATCGCCTTAAACCGCATTTCGGCTGCCACCTCAGTTCCTCCTGGATTTCCCTTAAAACTTAACTTTCCTGTACCTCCGCTAATATGTTCACTTCCACCCAAATATTCCAGTTTGGAAGCATCATAATCCATGGTCACTTTCGTATCACCCAAAGACTGTCCGTCTGTGGAAGAGAATTTCATAGTAACCGTAAATTCCTGCCCAACCTGAGTGGACGGATCTGAAAATGAAATCCGGGCCGTTGCCGCAAGGCTTTGAAATACCATGGCAAGCGACAGCGCCGCTGCTGTCAGAAACCCTATGGCCCACTGTCTTATTTGTCTGTTCATAATTCCTCCTGATTCTCTGAAACGGTTCCTAGAGTGTGTCTGAAAATTGCTTTCCGTCAGATGCGCGCCAAAATTTGTGGGAGATTTGGCTCAAATGACGGAGGCGTAGTGAGCTACGTTGACCGAATAAAAGCCAAATATACCGCAAAGTGGGGCGTGCAGATGGCGGGAATGAATTTTCAGACACGCTCTATTGCTTCGCTGCCTATATTTCCATCAAACTGCGTTGCCAGGAAAGCAGATCCGTGAAATTGGTCTCTTTCCAAACCGTTCCTCCTCTGTTCTTTGTCTTTTTTATTTCTGCTGGCATGTACCAAGTACTGTACCTGCACGGACATCTGGCGAATGCCGCGAGACTCAAATCCTCCACAGCTTGCCACGTTATAAATTTCATGTTCCGCTGCTTGTCAGCGGGAATTTAACTTTTGCAGACATCATCCAAATATCGTGTTTTCTAACCCTTTTATGTCACGGGCTTATTACAATCACATTATCTCCTCCTGGAGTAGGCATATTTCCGGGTGGACTGCTGCCTGGAGTCATGCTTCTTCCAGGAGCCGCAGTGCCGGGAGCGCTTCCTCCGGGACCGTTTACAACACCGGGACCTGCCGAGGAATTGCCGGAAGGATTGCTGACGGTATTGTTGTCATAAACCGGACCCCCGCCCTGACGAATCACATAAATCATATAATCCCGCTCGTTTCCATTGGCCGCTCGCACCCGAATCCGAATCTCACTGCTGTTGCCTGACAAAAGGTAACTGCCTGCGCCGGTGATTACTGCCCCGCTGTCAATCGCTGCGGCAGAAACCGATATGTTGTTTACGGAATCTCCCACAAATACATTATAAGAATTAATATCCCGGTTAAAAGTTGGAGTCAAGGCAAATCCATCCACTCTAAGTTCTCTAAGTTTATTATTCGGACTTCCGTCCCCGGTTGGTTTGGCACAAGGTGAATCCGGCATACCTGTAAATACTGGTATTTTAAAACGCAGCGAAGTGGATTTTAACCGGTCCGAATAGCTTTCTGCAAAAATCGAACCCTCGGAAGCCGCTCCGTCCACATTTGTCATGTACTGATGTTTGTACAGATTGCTGCCCTGTACATTGTATTTCTTCAGATAAAAAGTATCCTGGCCTGCACGAACGTAATTATCCCCGTAAAACTGGGCGCCGCCTATAATGGATTTCTCCGGCGTATTCCATGGCCTGCCGTAAGTTCCAGACTGGGAGGAATACCACAGGCCCCGCTCCACAGCCCCCATTCCGTCGGAAGCGTATGCTCCCACATTGAAGTAATTATAGTAACCTGGATAGGAGGCATTGGTTCCGGTGATGGAATTGCCTCTTCCATCTTTTCCCTGTTCCTGAAGAATCATGGCAGCCAGCACATATGGATTCACACCGGAAACTTCTGCTGCTTTCATAATCACGTCCACATAAGAAATATTTCCGCTGCCTCCTGTCTGCTGATTTCCCGAACTGTTATCCGGAACCGAACTTCCCTGAGACGGTCCGGAAGAAGAACTTCCTCCTGGTCCCCCAGACGTCTGTCCGGAAGAAGTTCCCATGGAAGAACCTGGCCCTGGTGATAAAGCGCCTCCTCCTGGTGAAGAGGAAGTTCCGCCGGAGGGAGCATTTTGACCGCCCTGTCCTCCTTGTCCCGGACTTACTCCTACCCGAACCGTTGTAGCTACCCGCGCTACCGGATGAACCGAAATGGAGGCAGAAGGGCCTTTAAGCTTTACATCCGAACCTCCAGGCGCCCCCGGACTGCCATTTCCTGGACTGGTATTTCCCGGACTGGTGTTTCCTCCCGAACTTCCAGGTACTGTGGAGGAACCAGAACTTCCCGGCCCCGGACTGGATGTTCCCGAATTTTGATTGGAGGAGCCAGGTGTCCCCACCACACCGGGACCTCCGGAAGAAGGACCGCCTCCATTGGGTGTGGAGGTCGTATTGTTCCCACTGTCCTGCCAGGACCCTCCTCCTGTAGTATTGCCATCTAAAAAGGTTCCCTGCACCAATGCCTGCAAACCTTCCCTGGTCTGGGTAGATGCATCATAAGAATGATTCATAAACTGAAAAATATAAACATCATCCAAAAAATTCCTTGGGTCCATATAATAACGGATAATCTCTTCAGACGCCGCCACCCAACTGCTTCCGTCAAAACCGGTCCATACGCCTGTATCCCAGTTATAAGCGCCATCTGCCACGGATTTATGAGAAGAAATACTGTTTTTGTGAATCAAACTCCTTGGAATGATGCTCTCATTCTGAATTACCGTATTCCAGTCCAGCCCCGTCTGCTGGGCCTCAAAAATCCAGTTGGGGTACTGGGCATGAAGCTGCCGCAAAGCGGGTTTGTAACTTTCCGGAAATCCCTGGGAAGATAATTGATTCTCAAAATTAGAATCTTGATTATAACTTACAGGAAAACGTATGTAAACCCCCAGCACATAACCTGTACTGCCATTGCTCAAACGAATTTGATACCACTGCTTTCCGTCGCTGCCGGTCGTCTCGTTGATCACAGTTACCGTTGTACCCTTGGCCAGGTTGGATACCCGTGAATAAGAAGTTCCCGGTCCGCTTCGTACATTCAGGGAAGAAGCATTGATCACTGCCTGACGCTCTGTATAAGCGTAAACCCGGCCAGATGATAGAGGCATGGGAAAAGGCGCCTCCATACTAAGCGCCAATGCCAAAAGGAGTCCAATCCCTTTTTTCCATGTTTGTCGTCGCATCTATATTCTCCGATTTCTTTCCTTTTTTGTATTTCAATTTATTTCCTTTTTTTGCATTATCCCTATTATAATGACAAAAGGCGGGATATGTCAACTACATCAAAAAAAGTTCACAGTTTCGGAATAATTTGTAAGAAAAAAGAAAAAGTTTAAGAAAAGTGTTGACAAAAGACTTTTGATGAAGTATAATCATCTTCGTTGTGAAGCGAATGGAACCTTCACAGCGAATCTCATGTTAATACGTGTGCGTAGCTCAGCTGGATAGAGCACTTGGCTACGGACCAAGGTGTCGGGAGTTCGAATCTTCTCGCGCACGTTAAAAAGCATTACAAAAGGGAGTATTTATCGAAAGATAGATACTCTTTTTTGTTTTGTAGTGAAGTTCTTAGAAAATTTGAGGAATTGCGTGTAAGGATTTTGGTAAAAATGGGGTTGGTGCATGGAATATCAGCCTATGTATAGGTGCGAATCGCTGGCTGTTGTCCTGCAAATTAGACGCACCAGCTCCATGCAGATTAGATGCACCTGATTTTGATGTTGCGCGTTGGGGATCAGCAGATTGCCTGCACCAGCATCAGCAAGTTATCTGATCGTTATAAA
>QXWR01000080.1 GCA_009911065.1 Clostridiaceae bacterium
AATTTCGGATATTTTGCCTTTAACTCCTGCTGAATCTCATAGGCATTGTTTTCGTACACATCAAACAAAATCAACTGTCCTGGATGATGTCTTGCAATCTGCCTGCACAGTTCGCTTCCAATGGAACCCCCTGCCCCAGTCACCAGGATGGTCTTTCCATTCAGATACCGAAACACCTCCTCTAAATCCGTTTGAATCGGCTCCCTTCCCAAAAGATCCTCAATGGCCACCTCCTTCATATGGCTGATTGCCACCTCACCATTGGCCAGCTGATAGATTCCAGGCAGAATCTTCATTTCACATCCCGTCTCCTTGCAAATATTCAAAATATCCCGCTTCTGTCCTGCATCTGCACTGGGAATCGCAATCAAAATCTTCTCAATGTGATATTTTTCCACATTCCTCAAAATATCCTCCCGGCCTCCCACCACCGGAACTCCCTCAATAAAACGGCCCCACTTGTCCTCATTGTCATCAATAATACAAAGAACCTGCTCCTCGCTTTCCTTCGCCTCATGTAAATCCCGAAGAATCATCTGCCCTGCCATTCCCGCTCCGATTAACATAACCCGCCTGGAATATTTTGGACCCTTTCCCTTCCTGCGGATTCCCCACAAAAGGAGAAAAAAACGATAAGAAAACCGAACTGCCAGAAGAAGAACTGCCTGCATCATCACCCCAAAAGCATAGTAAAAAAGTGGCATCCGGTAACAAACCGGATCTCCAATCTTCTGGCAGGCTGCTGTGATTCCCACAATATGAAAAGCCGAAACTACAGCCGCTGCCCCAAGCACTCTGGCCAGTTCATTATAGCTTGCAAATCTCCAGATGCTCTTGTAGAGCCGAAAATACCAAAACACAATCACACAAAACAACGTATAAACCGGAGCAAACCAAAGAAACGGTTTAAGATAAGCTTCTGGAATTAAGCTGTACTGACAATCAAACCGGAACCACAAAGCAAGAAAAAAAGAGCCGTTGACAGCTCCAATATCGTATAAAAGCAGGCAAAAATCCATCACCTGCCAATTTCGTTTTGAAAACATCTTCTTTTGAAATTTCCTTTCTGTAAACACATCGTTCCAAATTTTTCACTTTTATTTAGATCGTTTACCGTTCTTCCTTCTCTTTCATCATCTCAGCTGCTCTCTGTTCCAAATATGCAGAAATCTTTCTTCCCCAAAGATTCAAAATCTTTTTCCAATAAAGAAACCTCCCAACTATGAAAAAATCATTCTCTCATACTGAAATCACTCAGCCACACTAAAATCTCCATCTAACCGAATCCCAAGGCGGATTCTCCTCATCCTCCCACCAAAAGGAATCTCAATTACCACACTACGCTTTCTAAGTCTCTGTTTCACAATCTTATCCAAATAAAATCCTAAAACTCCCTCCGCTCCCTGAATCTGTCCATCTGCATTTACCCAAACAAGTGAAGAACGAATTATAAATGCCTGATCAGAATCCTTTCCTATTCTATTTCGCGTTTTATCAAAACCGCCTTCCAACATCCGGCGTAAAAACTCCTCTTCCTCCTCATAAATATTCCAAAAACAGCCATCCACCTGAAGAAAATTAGCCACTCTCGGCACTTGCTTCAATTCGAGAAAAAACTCCTCTGGCTGATTCGTCTCAACAAATACATAGGAGGGAAACAATGTTTCCACATAAGATTCCCGTCTTCCCTTTCTTCTTTGCACACATTCTTGATAAATCACAAAACATCGTTCATATTTTTGTCCTTCACCAGCCATGATCTTCCCAATTACATCCGCCAGTTCCTGCTCCTTTCCAGTAATGGTCTGAATCACATACCACATATCCCTTCCCCACCCCATTTCCTTACCAAACTAAAAAGCAACACATACTCCTCTACTGCCCGCACCTTCTATAACAAATAGAAATCCTTTATTCCACAACTTAAAAGGCGTGCTTCGCCACTCCGCAATCTTATGTCGTTGTTTTATACTCTATCCACAGCAGACATATGCCAGATCCCGAATCACGATTCCAGAACAAATCTGTTCCACTAATGATCCATTTCCGTTTACCCACGGCGATCACCGCAAGCATTCCGCAAAATGTACTTTTATCTCAATATAGCAACAATTCTTCCGATCAAAACCTATCATATTATCTCCTGGTCCTGCTCCAAACAAATCCCAAAAAGCACTGTCTGACTGCGCTGAAACAAAGGAATCTCCGCCACAGCAAACCTTTTATGAAGATTCAATCTTACAATCTGGTCCACGTACCGTTCCAACGCCCCACGAGCTTTCAAAACCTTCCGGTTCTCTCCCAGAAAAATCTCTGTAATTCCCATGGGAAGCTGCAGCCCTTCCCCACAAACATTCTGAAGAAAATCCAAATCCACAGAGCTGACTGGAATCAATACCTCCTCCCCCTTATCATCCCGGCCAAAAGGCAAAAACCTCGGCAATTCACGGGACTTTTTTAACTCCTCACAAAGCTCTTTCGGACGTTTTGTCTTTATGAACAAATATCCAGGGAACATGATCTCCTCCACCAGCCGAAATTCCCCACGGTTCCGAAACACCTTTAGTTTTTTTGGAACACGGCATAAACTGTAAAGAGATTTTGAAACCGCAGTATCCACAAGAGAGGCAGCTTCATACTCTTGGTCCTTATAAGTTCGAAGAACATACCAATTCTCTTTGTCCATCCGAGTCTCCTTTCCCTTGTTTCTCCAGAACAGACATTCAAAATCATAGTTTCTTTTATAATAAAAAGCACCCCAGTGTAACAAAAGTTATCATTGTGTTACACTGGATGCCTGATTAAAAAGTCCATAAAAGCTGATTTTATAAGGATTTCTGAAAAAATGAAGAACCGCGCAGACAATGTATAAAAATACAAAACAGATTCAAAACCCATTTCCAAATCTCATATAAGAATAAAAATCAGAGAACTCCAAAAAAGTTTCTTAAGAAAATTCTCCCTGTTTTTCCAAAAAATCTTAACTCTTTCCCCTGAAAAAAACTTGCAATCCCCAAAAAAGAATGGTATCATATCAAGGTGTTGTGAGTGTAACACAATGATAACTTTTGTTACACTCATGAACGCTTTTTCTGTATTTTTTGTATATTTTATTATTATTTCTTATTTTAATTCATCCAAACACCCCAAAGCAAGCCGACAAGAGATCTCATTTGCGACGCAGCAGGTTACGGGTTATCTAGTTGTCGCGACAATCGCCAGATAACCATCACCACCTACATTGGTGTTCGGTAAGTATGGTTGTCTGTCTCACTGCTTCAAGAGAATCAATTCTCAGACATTCTCATCAAATCGCAAACATTCTCAACAATCCCAACATCAACATGAATCCATTATCATAAACAATTATTACAATTCATAAGGCAGATAAAAACACAGAACATCAGTACAAATCCTTCCAAGCCACAGAATGAAAGATTGATTAAAGAAAAGAAATGGGCTATAATTTAAGAAAAAAGTTAGGAGGTATGTATAGTGAGAAATCTAAAAAGCAAACTTTTGGGCGGTTTAAGCATGATTATTGTATGTATGACTGTTTTTGCAGGGAATGCCGCCGCCTCAGAGGATTTGAAGCTGAATCCGGATGCTCTGACGAAGGTAAAGGACGAGGTCTATGGGCGCTACGATTTTGATGGCTATTGGCTGCCTAGCAATGAACTGTTTTTGGGAATTGGAACAGAAGGATGTACATTTGGAGAGCTTTTTGACTGTGTGCAAGGATATGGATTGGAATGTGAATGGGTCAACGGGACCAAAGATACCATGGGATTTAAAACCAGCAATTTTTATATTGGTACAGTAGATTGGGAAATGGTTATGGAGATACCAGAGCCTGCAAAGTTACAAGATATACTCAGTGGTGGAAGCGATGAGGAGCTAAAAACTTATTACCAGACCAATGAATGGCTTCAATATCAAAAAGCCTGCGAAGAAAAATTAAAGAGTGTTAGAATTTACCCAAATACACAGATTGAGGCTGCTTTCTGGCAAACAATATTCGAAAATGATTTTGGCTTTATGGAAATGAGTTTAGGGAGCTATGAACCTACAGAAAAAGAAGTTTCGTTAGCAGAGACACAAGCAATCATTGATAAAGTGAATTTTTCCAATAATATTAGCAACATAAAACCACATGGTGAAAAAAACGGATGGCTTTTTGAAGATGAAGCTTGGCGTTATTATGAAAATAACATTCCTATAACCAGCAGCTGGAAAGATATTGAAGGAAAAAGATATTATTTTAAAGACGACAGCAGTATGGCACACAGCGGGCTTTTTGAAATAGACGGAAATATTTACAGTTTTAGTGTAGACGGACCAGTTGACCTGGGATGGCATATACAAAATCCTGGTGATGGAGACCATTGGTATTACTTTAGAAACGATTCAGAATGTTTCGGCGCTGCCATGGTTGGTTTTAGAAATAGCATTGAAGGAGATTTTTTTCAATATTTCTTCTGGACAAACGGATACACCGATCAAAATGGAAATAGCCATCCGACAGGTAGTCTGGCAATCGGAAATGATTCTTCGGATCAATGGATTTTAAAAGATGGAATACCAGTTTATGTGGCAGACAAAGATGGTCATTTATATACCAATACAGAAAAACAATTCAATGGAACAGAATATATATTGGATAACCATGGATATGCTTCCCTGAAAAATCCAATGATAAAACCATATGGGTTTAACAACAAAAATTATATGGGAAATTCTTATTCCAATTATTACGTGGTATCTGGATTTGATCCAAGATATGTCATAAAGCAGACAATAACTGGGAATAATGGAAACTGTACCGCTACTTCTGATTTCCTGGTTGGAAAAATCACAGGACAACTGGATGGTAATACAGAATATTATGAAGTACAAAATACTCTTTGGGGCAGTGACGGAGCCAATTGGACATACACCCAAATTTTCAGAGGCAAAAGCATCGGTTGGGATGCAAACAGGAAATTAAATGAAATCCATATGCAAATTGAAAGAGGAAATCCAGTAATTGTTCGCTGTAGTGATCATTCGGTTACAGCTATAGGAATAAGAAAAAACGCTAACATATCTTCAATACAAGAATCCGATATCTTAGTAGTCGATTCGTCAACAGAAGGCGGAAGGATATTAAATCTTTACGAGTTAAGAACAGAGAATCCTTCTTATAAATTTAATGAAGAGAATGCTCAATGGTGGGAACTAAGAATCCCAAAAAGTATCAATGGCAATTATGTAGATTCTACTCCATTGACCCAATAAAGAAAAATAAAAACACACCTGCAATCAACAACGCCGCCAGATCATCCACATCTGGCGGCGCCTTTCACTTATAGGGAGTATAATCGAGATAACCGTTCCATTCATATTACCCCAAGTCCGTCATCCGGCCATCAACCGAACCCTCTTCCGACTTACCCAGTAATATACTTTTTCAAAACAGCACGCACTGCCCCAGGACCAGCGATCTCTTCTAAGAACATATTCTCAATCATCTCACCGATTCCTGCCTTATACAAATCAATGCCAAAAATGTTCTTATTGGAAAGAATTTCCTTTAACTGGCCCTGATAGGTCTCTGGCTTACCTACCACAATTCCCTCCAGCTTTTTCACTAACTCAGGAGCCATGGGGTCCGGAGAAAGTTCAAACTTTTTCCCTTCATCATCCACACCCAAAAGATACCGGCACCAACCTGCAATAGCCAGAGGAATTGCCTTCAGCTTTTTGGCATCCCCATACTTCTCCACATAAGACTTGATGGTTTCACCATAGCGAATGCCAACTTTCTGAGAAGTATCCGTTGCAATACGCTGTGGTGCATCCGGCATAAAAGGATTGGGGATTCTTACCTGGATTACCTCATCCACAAAATCTTTTGGAGAAAGAATGCCGGGATCTGTCACCACTGGCATACCCTCCACAGGACCAATCTCATGAACCAGCTGCTTTAACTCCGGGTCTTTCATCTCATCTGCAATTAACGTATAGCCCAGCACGCAGCCATACACTGCCAGAGCCGTGTGAAGAGGATTCAGACAGGTAGTGACCTTCATCCGCTCCACCTTGTTTACGGTATCCCGGTCCGTCATGTACACTCCTGCTTTCTCAAGAGGTGGCCGTCCATTGGGGAATTTGTCTTCAATCACCAGATACTGAGGACCTTCCGCATTGACAAACGGAGCAATATAAGTCTTTTTGGAGGTGATAACCGGGTCCATATCCTCCACTCCCAAAACCTTTAACTCAGCACATACCGAGTCTGCTGGTCTGGGCGTAATCTTATCAATCATGGACCAGGGGAAGGATACCACCTTTTCATCGGACAGATACTCCACAAAGCCTCCGTCCACAAACCCTTTCTTCTCCCACTCTTTTGCCATAGCAATAATGGAACTCTGAAGCTTCTCTCCATTGTGAGAACAGTTATCCATAGACACTACTGCCAACGGCAATTTTCCAGCCTTATAACGCTCTAAAAGAAGAGCGCAGACCACTGCCATGGCAGAAACTGCCTTTTCAGGTCCATTGTCAATATCTGCCTGAATGAAGGGGAAGAAACTGCCGTCCGGTCCCTTTAAGGCATATCCCTTTTCCGTAATGGTAAAGGAAATCATCTGCAGTCCCGGATTAACAAAAATCTCCTTCAACCGATTCCATTGGGACGGGTCCCCAGAAACCGCTTTGATGGCTTCTGTAAGAGAACCGATCACCTGCTTTTCCGTGGAAGCATCCGCTTTTAAGGTGACAGCAAGAACCAGATTATCATAAGGCTTATAAATTTTATCAATCACATCAAAATCAAAAGTCTCCACACAGGTAAGACCTTTGTCCATCTCTCCCTGTCCAATCAGCTGGTCCGCCAGACCGCCAATAAAAATACGGAAAATATTCCCCGCACCAAAATGTACCCAAACAGGAGCTTTTCTGGTCTCTGCCGCAACCTTCTCCACATCATAAGACGGAAGAACAACACCTGCTTCCTTCCATGAAGCAGCATCTTTGATTCCAATTAAATTCAGTTTCATCCTTAACCTCCTGATTTATTTCTACACAATTCTCTACACGTTTACTCAAACATCATCCGATTGGATTAAATCCTAGTTGTTTGGTTCCACAAAATCACTGCTAACCATCTTTGTCTAAAGTTTTTTCCATCGCTCATTCAAGAACGCTTCCTACCTACCTTATCCCATATCATTCTTCCATGATTCGGACAAATTTATGTATTCCGGCATATCTTAAAAAACAAATATTGAAAAATCCTCTTTTCGTTGTCAGCCTGCCCCCAGCAGCATCTCTGCAATGCCAGCCGTCAGGAAAGGAACAAATGTTACCAGAATCAACACTGCAAAGTTGGAAATCAGATAAGGAACCAGTTCTTTGATAACCCCGGTAAGCTTTGTCTCTCCAATATTAGTGGCTGCAAACAGACACACGCCCACAGGAGGAGTACACAGACCAAGAACCAGGTTCAGCACACACATAACGCCAAACTGAATGGGATGCACACCCACCTGAGTAACCAGTCCCAAAAGCACTGGGAACAAAATCAGAATGGCAGCGATGGTCTCCATAAACATTCCCACAAAAATCAGAAGAATATTAATCAGAATCAAAATAATGTACTTGTTGGTGGTCAGAGCCAGCATAGCGTCTGCAACCATCTGAGGAATCTGCTCTTTGGTAAGAATGTAGGCAAATACATTAGCCATACCTACCAAAACCATGATTGCTGCACTGGAAGTAACGGTGGACTTCATACTGTCAAGAAGACGCTTTGGCGTCAGCTCTTTGTAAATAAAAAATCCCACAAAAATTCCATAAACCACAGCCAGAATAGAAGCCTCAGTAGGAGTTACAATACCACCTACAATACTGGAAAGAATAATCAATGTCATTAAAATAGCAAAGAACGATTCTTTTGCAGACGATAAAATTTCCTTTAATGTAGCCCGTCTTTCTGCCTTGGGATAATTCCGTTTTTTAGATACATACCAAGAAACAAAAATCATGCCCAATCCCATAAGGATACCAGGAATCATACCAGCCACAAACATCTTGGACACAGAAAGTCCAGTCATGGTAGCTGCCATAATCATGGGAACTGACGGAGGGATAATCGGACCAATACAGGAAGAAGCAGCTGTCACAGCGCAGGAGAAATCTGCATCATAGCCATCCTTCTTCATAGCTGGAATCAACACGCCGCCAACACTTACCGTATCGGCAAGAGCAGTTCCGGAAATACCGGCAAACAACATGGACGCCACCACGTTGGCAATGGAAAGTCCACCGGTAATATGGCCTACAATCTTATTACAAAATCCAATCAAACGTTCCGTAATTCCACCCTGATTCATAAGAGAACCAGCAAATACGAAGCCTGGAATACACAGCAGGGTAAAAGAATTTAAACCTGCAAAAAATCTCTGAGCAAACATATACAGAGACATGCCGTTTCCAACAAAATATACCAGTGAAGAAATCCCCAGGCTAAAGGCAACCGGCACACCTATTGCCAGACATACGGCGAAAGTGATAAATAATAATGCTACCATGTTCTACCCCTCTTTCTTCTTTGTCAGTATCATATAAATTCTAAAGATAAAACTGATTACATAACAGCCAAACAAAAAAACCTCTGCTGCATAAATATATTTCATGGGAATGGTAAGAGCCGTTGACACCATAGCCGGAGGGGTCACTGCAAGCAGTCCTTTGGGGCCTACCACGCAATTAATAAATATATATCCGGAAAAAGCACACAGCACAACCATAATTGCCAGGTTAAGACCCTTTCTCACTGCCGCCGGCAGCATCTCCACCAACATCTCCACACCCACATATTCATCGTTCAGCACTGCTGCATTCCCAGCAAAGGCAACCATGTAGATGAAGAGAAAGCGGGCGGCTTCCTCTGTCCAGTTGGGAGCGGTCGGAAGGAAGGTCCGGGAAACAACCTGAATCAAAACGCTGGCAATAAAGCCAACCATACCCACGATACCGATTCCGGTCATGATCTCTTTATATATTTTGATGATCTTGTCCATTGATTCCTCCTAAATCTCTCTTAACATATTCTTAACAGGCGTCTATAAAATCCATGCCGGCTTCCAAAAAACAGAAGACCGGCATGGGACTTATCCTTACGGATATGCAGTATCTTACGCTGCCGGATCCGCGGCCACAATTTTATCATAGATTGCTTTCTGTCTGTCGGAAAGAACATTCAGAACTCCAGCAACCGCTTTCTCCTTGAAAGGAGTCTGATCTACTTCAATAAAGGTCATGCCCTTTTCTTCCAAAGTAGCCTTCAAAGTAGCCTCTTCCTCAAGGAACAGTTCATGCTCATAATCAATAGCTTCTGTTGCACATTCCATAATCATAGCCTGAGCTGCAGGAGAGAAGGAGCTGAATCTTGCCTCAGAGATGGCCATGTATACCCATGCCCGCAGATGTTCACTCTCAATTACATAATCCTGAACTTCAAACAGGGAAGCATCGTAAATATTGGCCAGCGGGTTCTCCTGTCCGTGGATAACGCCCTGCTGCAGGGATGTGAAAATCTCGGAGAAGGCCATTGGAGTCGGTTTTGCGCCCATAGCCTCAAAAGCTGCCATGATCATGCTGGATTCCGGGGTACGAATGATAAAGCCCTGCAAATCATCCGGGGAATGGATTTCCTTATTGGAAGTAATGTTACGGGGACCACGACGGATTGCGCCAAGGTTTCTAAGGCCGGCAGAAAGCATTAGCTCATCTAACTCCTTGCCTACTTCTCCGTTCAACACAGCATCCATGTGCTCATCGCTTGTAATAGCATAAGGCATTCCAATAATACCAAGCTCTTCCACATAAGTCTGCATAGACTCACCAGTAAGTACAATATCGCAATCTCCCATTCCTGCAATGGCAGACTGTACGGTTTCAATCTCAGAACCCAGCTGGTTGTTGGGATAAATGGTAACTGTAATATTCCCGCCGGATTTCTCCTCAATCAGTTCTTTGAACTTCATGGCCAGCTTATGCCAGGTATGAGTCTCTGCATTAATATGGCTGAATACCAGATCAATCTTCTCAACACCTGCATCTGCGCTGCCGCCTGCATTGCTGTTGTCTGCACTCTGATCGCCACCAGCTGCCGCCTGGGTTGTAGTCGGGGTAGAAGAACCGCCACTAGAACCGCCAGAGCCGCCGCAGCCCGTCAGCGCTCCTGCCGCCAGAACCGCTGCCGCGCCAAGAGCCGCAAACCTTCTCATTTTTCTCATGTTGTAATCCTCCTTTAATAATATAATTGTTTCAACGCCGATTCACGATACACTTGTATGGTACCATACAAGGGCGAAATAATAAATACGCAATTTCTCACAAATATTCTCTTATACTTTTGTGCATAATCACAGTTCTAAACTTTTTTGTCTCAAGTTATTGACATTTTATAAAAAAAATGCAACATTATCTTGTATGGCAGATGTTTCTTGTTTTGCTAAATCCAATTGAAAAGCAATTTGGTGAAATGTCAAGAGGAAAATAAAAAAGATTTTCTGGAAGAAGGGTAACTTTAATAGACCT
>QXWR01000081.1 GCA_009911065.1 Clostridiaceae bacterium
ATGAGTCAGTACCTTCATTTAATTTGACGAATATAAGAAAGACTTGGAGTATCTAGGGTGCAGGATAACACCCTTAGACCGTGACCGAGCCATCATCACCCTTGTGGACAGCAATTTGCAACGAGAAAATATCCTGCCGAGCGAGCGGGCGTTTGCCTACAAGATGAAATCCGAAGCCATGAAGCGGCAGGGTTTCCGCACAGACTTAACCTCGTCACAAGTTGGGACGAGGTTGCGGACAGACGATAAGGTGGCACAGGGCTTCGGCGTTGGCAGGATGACCGTGCAGAGATTTATCCGATTGACGGAACTGATACCGCCGATTTTGCAGATGGTGGACGAGGGGAAAATCGCCCTCACGCCTGCGGTGGAGCTGTCCTTTTTGAAGAAAGACGAGCAGGAAAATCTACTCGCCACAATGGAGAGCGAAGAAGCAACGCCCTCACTCTCACAGGCACAGCGGATGAAAAGCCTTAGCCAGAGCGGGCGGCTTGACATGGATATGATATTTTCCATTATGACCGAGGAAAAGGAAAACCAGAAAGAAACCTTGAAAATCAACACAAGCAGGCTGAAAAAATATTTTCCGAAGAACACAACGCCGAAGCAGATGGAGGACGCCATCATCAAACTGTTAGAGCGTGAATTGCAGAGGAAACGGAACAGGGACAGCCGCTAATCTTCTTTTTTCGGGAGGTAAATACAGAAAGTTGAGGTAGAAAATGAAAGAAATCCAGTACGAGATTGTAAAGAAAATCGCCGTATTGTCCATGAGCGACAGCGGCTACGCAAAGGAAATCAACTTGATTTCATGGAACGGGAACGAGCCGAAGTATGACATCCGCAGTTTTTCTCCCAACCATGAGAAGTGCGGAAAGGGAATCACGTTGACTGCCGATGAAGCGGCGGCTCTCCTTAAAGCATTGCAGGAAGAATTGAACAGCGGGGATTGATTGTGTCTGATTGGCAGGTGGGGACGTTTTCAGACGCTCCCCTGCCCTGTCTGGAAAGGAAGATTTGAATATGGGCGAGGATAAGACAACGAACAAAAAGAGAAAGCGTATCATGCCAAAAGCACAAGTGCAGGTAATTATCAGTCGGGAATATGTCGGTACACAGACCGTTGCCGAAGCGTTTATCCCGATTATCTCCGAAGATATACGGAGGGGGATTGGCAAAGATGACACCTTCGACAATGAGGATATATCCGCTTAGAATGTACGCAATGGAACATGAAATTAAGTAGAGCAAGGACGGAGGTTTAACAGTATGGCAGGGATAAGAACGGGGAATCAGATTTATGAAGTCGGCATTTACTGCCGCTTGTCAAAGGACGATGGCACGGAAAACGAGAGTGCGAGCATTGCCACGCAGAAATCCATCCTCACGGATTATGTGAAAAAGCAGGGCTGGCATTTGGCAAAAACGTATGTGGACGACGGGTACTCTGGTACGAATTTCCAAAGACCGAGCTTCCAGAACATGATTAAGGACATTGAAAACGGACGGATAAACTGCGTGATTACGAAAGATTTATCACGTTTAGGGAGGAACTACCTTGACTGCGGATTATATTTGGAAGTCTTTTTCCCAGAGCATAATGTGAGGTATATAGCGGTCAATGACGGCGTGGATACCTTGAATAAATCGGCGATGGACATCACCCCATTCCGCAATATCCTAAACGAAATGTACTCTGCCGATGTGTCGGTTAAGATAAAATCGGCGTACCGAGCGAGATTCCAGCAGGGGAAATTTATGGGGACGTATGCACCCTATGGATATATCAAAGACCCTGCCGACCACAACCATCTGCTGATTGACGATAAGGTGGCGCACGTTGTAAGGGAGATATTTGACCTTGCATTAGCGGGAAATGGACTTGGAAAAATACGCAAGCACATCAACAGCCAGCACGTTTTACGCCCTGCCGCTTATGCGGCGGAGCAGGGAGCAACAGGCTATGAGAGATACTTTGAGGACAACGAAGAAAACCGTTATATCTGGAGTGAGAACAGCTTGAGGAATATTTTAAGAAGCCCTATCTATGCAGGAAACCTTGCAGGCTACAAGCGGATTGCCGCCAATATGAAAAGCAAGAAAAGACCGTCCAAGCTGCCAGAAGAATGGGAAGTGATACCCGACACCCATGAGGGCATAGTCACACAAGAAGAATTTGATACTGTCCAACAGCTTATGACGAGCCGCAGACGGGAAAAGAATAAGGGTGACTTTGAGAATATTTTTTCAGGTGTTATCAAGTGTGCGGACTGCGGCTATGCTCTGCGGGCTATGAGCGCAAACAGGAGGAAACGCCCCGACATCATCGACTGCGTACAATATACCTGCAATAATTATGGCAGGTATGGCAACGTCATGTGTACCGCACATGCCATTGAAGCGAGGGATTTATTCAATGCCGTGCTTGCCGACATCAACCGTTTTGCGGATATGGCGGTGAATGACGAGCGGGCGGTGAGGGCGATTGAAAAGCGGCTCACGGAAACAGACCAGAGCAAGGCAAAGGCAATGGAGAAAGAACAAAAGAAGCTGAACAAACGCCTTGCGGAGCTTGACAGGCTGTTTTCCTCTCTCTATGAGGATAAGGTCATGGAGCGTATCACCGAGCGGAATTTTGAGATGATGTCGGGGAAATACCAGAAAGAACAGCTTGAAATCAAAGCGAGATTAAAAGAGGTAACGGAAACGCTCAACGAAAGCTATGAGAAGTCGCAGGGAATCCGTGACTTCCTCTCCCTTATCCGCAACTATCAAGGCTTAAAAGAACTGGACGCAACAGTGGTAAATGCACTGATAGACAAGATACTTGTTTCGGAGCGTGAGAAGTCAGCGGACGGAACGGTTAAGCAGGAAATCAAGATTTACTATAAATTCATCGGCTTTGTCGGTGAATTACATATCACACCCACAAAGCGGTGGACGGCGTTACCCGCTAAACACTGTACGGTGTGCGGCGTTGAATATGTCCCTGGCTCTGGCATATCGAAGTATTGCCCTGCTTGCGCCAAGAAGATACAGAGAGAGAAGTCAAACGAAAGCAAACGCAGGAGCAGGGAACAGAAAAGGATGGCATGTATTGAACTGTCCGCAAAAAATGACCGACTGACATTGAACAGCAGGAGGGGCGTATTTTACGTCAAGGCAACCTCAATCCAAAGGTTAAGATTTTTCGGTATGTGACGGAAGGCACATTCGATTCGTACAGTTGGGTGCGACACGAAGTCGCTTAATTTAACTGTTTGGCGGCAATGCCGACCAAACCATCCATTCCGTTGGATGAAGCCGTTGTCCCCGGCTCTGCCAGTAATGGCACTGTTCGGAAGCGGACATAAACGTAACCCTATTTGGAATCCAAACCGTGAGGGGAGGATGAAGCTGCGAGCTGCAATGCGGTTAGGGTGCAGGCTTTTACTGATAGCATGGTTAATTAACTGAATCGCCGTAAGCTTCGTTAAGGCTGAACAAGCCAAAGCAGCTGATAGGCTTGAACCAAAAGGTGTGCAGTCGGTTACTCCTCTCCACGCTTGGGAGTACACGGACGTTATGACTGCCGGAGTAGAGGCGGAACCTAAACTATCAAAATAATTGTTGGTTAAGTGGAACGTGTCAAGCCCGTATTCCTGCCCATAGGGCAAGCCGACCGTAAGGGAAGCCGTTGGGAATGCGGGTATAGGATTGCGGAAGAAGCGAATGCCGACCTTGTAATGAGGACGGACAGGGGTTCAGAATTTGCCCCACCCGAAAGGGTGCCCAATTCCGCAGGGTGCTTGATTACGAGAGAGTTTATAGAATTTTTGAAAGGAGTAAGGCAAATGAACGGTAAAACGTGTGCGACTTCTGACATTGCAAAGGCATGGGAATCCATCGACTGGAACAAAGCCGAAGCATATGTTAAAAAACTGCAAATGCGTATCGTAAAGGCTCATCAACAGGGCAGGACAGGCAGGGTGAAATCTTTGCAGTGGCTGCTCACACACTCTTTTTATGGACGTGCTTTAGCTGTAAGAAGGGTAACGAGTAATAAAGGTAAAAAGACAGCAGGCGTAGACAAAGTTTTATGGTCTACCCCAAAACTGAAATACGAAGCAATTCTCGATTTGAAACGCAGGGGTTACAAGCCACTGCCACTAAAAAGGGTGTATATACCGAAGAAAAACGGGAAAATGCGCCCGTTAAGCATTCCATGCATGAAGGACAGGGCAATGCAGACATTATATAAATTTGCATTAGAGCCGATTGCGGAAACCACAGCCGACCCGAATTCCTATGGATTCCGGGCGAAAAGATGTGTACAGGACGCTATCGAGCAGTGCTTTACCTGTTTGAATAAAGGGAAATCACCAAAATGGGTGCTGGAAGGCGACATTAAAGGCTGTTTTGACAATATCAGCCATGAGTGGATTCTGAACCACATCCCAATGGATAAAGACATTCTGCGGAAATGGTTAAAAAGTGGGTATATCGAAACAGGGAAGTTATTTCCGACGAATTTGGGAAGCCCACAGGGTTCATCTATCTCACCAACTATCTGCAACATGGTATTAGATGGTCTGGAAGTCCAGATTAAGAAGAAATACCACAAAACGAAAGTAAATGGGAAAGCATATTTTCCGAAAGTGAACTTTGTGCGTTATGCTGATGATTTTATTGTCACTGGCGAAAGCAAAGAGATTCTGGAAAATGGCGTGCTTCCCATTATCCGGGAATTCCTGTCAAAGAGGGGGCTGGAACTGTCGGAAGAAAAGACAGTCATTACCCATATCGAAGATGGGTTTGATTTTCTCGGAAGCAATATAAGGTGGTACAAAGACAAACTTCTGACGAAACCGTCCAAAAAGAATTATAAAGCCATAGTGAGCAAGATAAGGGAGATAATCAAGAAGAACCCGTCCATGAAACAGGAAGATTTGATACGGAAGCTGAATCCGGTTATCCGTGGGTGGGTAAATTTCCAAAAGTATAATGTTTCGTCACAGGCATTTGAAAGATTTGATTTTGATGTGTGGAGATGCCTATGGCAGTGGTGCAAACGCAGACACCCTAAAAAGAGCCATAAATGGATAGCAAAGAAATATTTCAGACAGGTTGACACGAGAAACTGGACATTCAGCGTTAAAACGTCAGATTCGTTTGAATTCAACCTGATTTATGCCACTAATACAAAAATCGTAAGGTGGCTGAAAACAAAATCAGAAGCGACGCCATTTGATGACAGATTTACAGGTTATTTTGAAGAAAGGGATACGGAGAGAATGTTTCGTGAAATCAAAGGCAGAAAGAAACTGAATGCCCTCTACAAAGCACAAAAAGGAATCTGCCCTATATGCGGCGGTGCTATTACGGTAGAAAAAGGGTATAGAATCCATGAAGCTATGGGGAACGATTATAAGATAACAAGAATTTTAGTAGACGCAGGCTGTCACAGAAAGCTACATTACTCAAAAGAAGTTGTTGAACCGGCTCTGGTGATACAGGGCTTATAAGTGCTTGAGCCGTGTGAGGGGAAACTCTCATGCACGGTTCTTAGAGGGGAAAGCGGTAGTAATACCGCTGACCTACTCGACCAGCTCATTGAAAACAAGCAGAAATTCATCGGTCAGATTATGACGAGCAAATCCCCGGTACGTTCCTGTGAGGACATTGACGAAGCAGCGCTCACTTATGCAGAGGTAAAGGCTCTTGCAACAGGCAACCCGTATATCAAGGAAAAAATGGACTTGGATATTCAGGTATCCAAGTTAAAGCTGTTAAAGGCAAACCATACAAGCCAAAAGTACCGTCTGGAGGATAACATCGTAAAGAATTATCCGGCGCAGATAACCACCATGAAGGAAAGGCTTGAAGGGTATCGTGCCGACATACAGACCTACCAGCAGAATAAATTCCCGGATAAGGACACCTTTTCCATAAAAATCGGTAACAGGGTATATACGGACAAAAAGGAAGCCGGAACCGCACTGATTGATATGTGCCGGAGTGCAAAGCAGCCAAACATGGCAGTCACAATCGGGGAATATCAGGGTTTTAAAATGAGTGTTTCTTTTGATTCGTTCTTTTCCAAATTTACAGTCAACTTAAAGGGCAGCATCAGCCATGAGATGGAAATCGGCACTGATCCGCTGGGAAACTTGCAGAGGCTAAGCAATGCCTTAGAAGGTATGATCGCTAAAATGGAAGCTGTGGCGCAGAAACTTGAAAACGTGGAGCATCAGCTTGAAACAGCAAAAGTGGAGGTCACAAAACCGTTTGCACAAGAAGCGGAGCTTGCGGAGAAGTTAGAGCGCCTTACAGAATTAAATGCACTTCTGAACATGGACGAAAAAGGCGGCGATGGCATTGACATGGACGATGAGCCGGAAACAGACATCGGGGAACAACAGGAAATCGACACAGAGGAAATGCAGGACGGTGTGGGGGCTGTGGCAGACGAACCATTCAAGCCGACATTTAGCCGGGCAGTATCAGAAAAGGCTGCGGAGCATGGAAAGGAGAGAATGTTAGCAGACAGTCCAAGAGGGCGCATTTCCGTAAAAGAGAAACTTGCTGAGATGCGTGACAAGGCATATGGGCAGAAATCGCTGGAAAAGCCAGAGCAGCAAAAAGGCAGGGGAAAAGAAGAAATGTTGTAAAATATAGAGGGCAGTCAAAAATTGGCTGCCCTCTATATGGCTAAATTCCTTTGACAAACTCCAAAGTGATAAAGACTTATTCATATATAATATAGTGAAATTGAATATATTATTTGAATGACGTTATAGGTAGTTTATGATAAAATATTTGTGTTGGGAAAGGTAAAAATCCTAAGATTGGAGTTAAATTATATGAGTAAAAAGAAAAGTGAACTTATTGAAATTCTTGCTGGATATTTTTGGACTTATAAAAGTTATGATGTAGATGAAGCTATGAAAAAATATGGTATATCGCCTGATGAAGCGCTTGATCCTAATCAAAGTAAGAGAAATTATGCAAAAGCAGGGCTTGTAAAATTGTCAGAGGAAAGAATAATCGAATTGTCGAAACGCATAGCTAAAGATGCTGAAAGCGTTTCATTAAATCAGCAAATGGAGCCTTATCTTGGAGATAGTATATTTGAATTTACTTACATAACACGAAGAAAATTAGCAGATTATTTTGATATGTGTCCAAATTTTGAAGGTAAATTAAAATTAGATGAGTTGTTGCGTGGTATTTGGAATATAGATGAACCATATAATGATGATGAAGATATGTTTATATTTAATAGAGTGTCTATTGGGGATTATATTATGCAGCATGTGATAAGAAATGATGATATATCCTATAAAGATATGCTGTTAGATATTTTGCAATTTAAGTATATTAGCGATAGTTCTTTAATTAAGTTCTTAGAAAAAATGGTTAATCCAGAAGTTAGGACAGGAGAGGAACAGATACAATATGTAAATGGTATCAATGAGATAATTGGTGCAGATGGGTTTGAAATGGCTGTATCGGGAAAAATTTCCAATGAATTGATTTACAAAATTTATAGGAAAAATATGGTTTGCGGTAATATGAAAAACCTTGTATTTGCTCCATTAGGGAAAAAACCAGACATAGTAATTGATGATGCTATTGATAATGAGTTAAAGATTGTTGGCGATACAAATAACTGTTTGCTTTATAATTTTGAACCAAATTCAGATGGTTTATCATGGAAAACTCTTGTGAGATGGTGGGAACCAAAAGCAGTAAATAAAAATATTCAACAAGATTTGTTTACTCGATTACTTAATTCTTTAGATTCACAACCGGAAAAGGATTTTTTTACTCGATATTATAAGATTTATGAGGAAAGAAGTGATTTTCCAGCATTGATTCCACAAGTGTATTTGCATTATGATCCACACGCAAAGATTTGGAGAGGCAATGGCATTGTTTATACTCACCAGCGAATGGATTTTTTGATGCTTTTACCCAATGGAGTGCGAATTGTTATTGAAATTGATGGTAAACAGCATTATTCAGAGGGGGACAAACCTTCTCCCAAATTGTATGCTGAAATGGTTATTGATACAAGAGAATTGCAACTAAAAGGTTATGAAGTATATAGATTTGGCGGTTATGAATTTATGAATATGACTGAATCTAAAAAAACGGTTAAGGATTTTTTTGATAAGTTGTTTGAAAAATACTGTATTTAGGATGAGGATATTTTTTGACAAAGATATAAATACAGCGATAAAGGCAGGAAGGAGATAGGATTAAATTGCAGAAATCGAAACGAATAAGGGCAGTAATATTTACTCATAAGTAAAAAGTAAATAAAGACAGTGTATGTAGAGAGCAGCCAGAAATGGCTGCTTTTATCATGCTCAAAATTAAACGGAGGTATCAGAGAATGGAAACAGCAGAACAGAATACAAAACAGTTCATGGAAGAAAATGATGTGTTAAAGCAGTTCATGGAGCTGCTTAACCAGCAGAACATGGGAGAGCAGTCACAGGACTTTATGGAGCTTTTCAAGTATGTAGCGGGTATGCAGTTACAACTTAGCGTGATGGTGGACGAGTTACAGGGTGTCAGACAGCAGCTTGAACAGTTGCAGGAAAACCAGCCGAAATCGGTCAAAGACAATCTTATGGACAGGGTGGCGCACCTTCAGGAGAAAATCACAGATTTATCTGAGCGCCTTTTGGCAGTAAAAGACCATTTGCTGGAAACAGCGGCACAGGCGGTCAATGCCTTTAAGGAAAAAGGGAAAGCGGAGATGTGCAAAGTTCTTCAGAAAGGCATTTCCGGTGTGAAGTCAGTGCTTGCAGATTACCGGGAGCGTCTGGTTGATGTGATGACGGATTATGAAAAGACAGCAAACCAGATAGACAGCATCGGGGACGAATTGAAGCAGATCGGGAACAGCGTTTCCAACGTGGGCAGACTGTTATCCGGAAAAGGCACGGAAGAAGTGTCTGATGAAAAACCGGGTGTAGCGGTCACAAGGCTCATCAATAAGCCTGTAAAAAAAGTGGCGGAAAACCTGAGGAAAGACATTTCCTCCATTGACAGGATTTTTGAAAAGCTGGACAGGCTTTCTGACCGCTTCAATGCCGGGAAGGAAGCAGAGAAAGGCGGGCGGGTATCCGTAAAAGAGAAACTGTCAGAAATGAAAGCAAAAGCAGACCAGCAGAAGAAAGCGCCGGAGCCGGACAAGGCAAAGGCGAAAGGCAAAGAAGAATGTTTATAAAAACAACAAATAAAAATATCCAAAGCAGGAACAGATAGGGAAACTTATCTGTTTTCTGCTTTTTATGCACACGAGCGTATGAGGAAAACAGCAGCTTTGCTGCATACGCCCGGCGCAGCAGACAGGGAAAGGACATTCCCTGTCTAATTAAATGAAAAGGAGTAAATAACCGTATGGCAGATGCAAATGTAAACAAAGTTTCCATGACCGAAAAACAGAAAGTAAAAGAGATAACCGACAGGCTGGAGGAAGGCATGAAAGAGCTTTTCGAAAGTGAGAAGTACAAAAATTATCTGAGTACTATGTCAAAATTCCATAATTACAGCGCAAACAATATCCAGCTCATAGCGATGCAGCGTCCGGATGCGACATTCGTTGCCGGGTACAGGGCATGGCAGAAGAATTTTGAGCGCCATGTAAACAAGGGGGAGAAAGGTATCCGTATCCTTGCGCCCGCACCCTATAAGATAAAAGAGGAACAGGAAAAGATTGATCCCGTAACGAAAGAGCCGATGCTTGATGAGGACGGGATGCCCGTTGTGGAGAAAGTGGAGATAAAGATACCCGCATTTCGTGTTGTCACAGTGTTTGATTATGCACAGACAGACGGAAAAGAGCTTCCCGGCTTGGGCGTGGATGAACTGCATGGGAATGTGGAAAATTATCAGGATTTTATGGAAGCGCTTAAACGGGTTTCACCCGTCCCAATCAATTATGTGCATATAGAGGGGAGCAGGAAAGGATATTTTATTGACCTGAACCACCCTATATCCATTAAGGAGGGCATGGACGAGGTACAGACTGTTAAAACAGGCGTCCATGAGATTGCACACGCAAAACTCCATGCAAAGGAAATCGGGCAGGATGCGGAAAGGGCAGCATACAAAGACCGGGAAACAATGGAGGTGGAAGCCGAAAGTGTTGCCTACACCGTATGCCAGCATTTTGGGATTGACACATCAGATTATTCTTTCGGGTATATTGCCGGGTAATACCGATATCGGTATTACCCGGCTAATTCCGATGTTTTATTTATTCCGATATTTTCAGTTTTCAGTTGGTTATCTGGCATTTCTGGAAG
>QXWR01000082.1 GCA_009911065.1 Clostridiaceae bacterium
TTTATAACGATCAGATAACTTGCTGATGCTGGTGCAGGCAATCTGCTGATCCCCAACGCGCAACATCAAAACCAGGTGCATCTAATCTGCATGGAGCTGGTGCGTCTAATTTGCAGGACAACACATATCAATAACAGGCACACAAAAGAGGACACCCGTATCCGGAATGCCCTCTCCTGTGTTTCATCACGCCTGTTTATTTTTCATCATAATCCGTCTTAAACCGTACCGTTATAAGCATAACTTTCCGCACGAGCCTTTCGTACAGTTCCCTGTTGAATCTGCCTTCCTCAATGCTAAGCCTTGCCATGTACGGCTTGAACAGCCGAATCACCTCCTGCATAGCAAAATAATCGCCATTTACTGCCTTTTCCAGTGTTTCAAAGGAAATGTCCCTGTCTTTAAATTTATTCTCCATGACACATTCCCTCCACCAGCCACCGGAGTGTTTTTACCGTATCATTCCTCCATTTGCAGACAGTGCTTTTTGCCAGACCGAGGATTCCCCCAATCTCCCTGTCCGTCCATCCGATGAAGTAATACATCAGCACAATCTGTAACTGTCTGTCCGACAGTTCCCTTAATGCCTGTGCCAAATCACCGTCCACTATGCCGATTTCATAACCCATGACATAAAAATAGTCAGCGTGGTATGTATCAAAGATTTTATCAACCGTTTCCAACTGCTTTTCGGAAAACATCTCCATGTGCGATTCCCGTTCCGCCATGCGCTTGCGTTCGTTGTAATAGTTAATTTTTTCGTATCTCAATGCCATGCGGCAGTATGTCACAAACTGGCGCACCACCCTGTCTTTTTTATCTTTGTTTATCAATGTCCTGTCCTCTATTTCTGAAAAATTGATTTATCTGAAACGAAGTTAGGACTGGCGGGGAACGGCAGTGTATTGTTGCTTTTAGAAACAGAAAAGCGCTCATTGGTTTTCTTCCAACAAACGCTTTCCCGCCTAAGTTTCAGTGTAAATATTCCTTTTTCCTAATTTGGGACAACTTCCAAATCAAGCTCTTCTGCAATTTTTCTTATAGTTTTTGCCGAATTGTGAAGTTTCTCCATTTCCTTTTCATTCAAAGAAATAGGAACATGGGTTTCGATTCCGTCTGCCCCTATAATAGCGGGCATACTAAGGGCAATTTCTTTAATCCCATAATTTCCATGCATGATAGAAGATACCGGAAGAATAGATTTTTCATCCCTTACAACGCATTCACAGATACGTTTAACCGACATAGCAATTCCATAATAAGTAGCCTGCTTTTTAGAAATAATATCATAAGCGCTGTTTTTTACATCTTCCGCAATCTCCCGCATTGCTTCCTCATGGTTGAAATGTCCACGCATCTCACAAAAATCATTCAATGGAATACCAGATATATTCGTGCTGCTCCATGCTGCAATCTCACTATCCCCATGTTCGCCAATGATAAAGGAATGAATGCTACGGCTGTCTACCCCTAAATGTTTACTAAGCGCATATTTTAGCCTTGCGGTATCAAGAACCGTTCCGGAACCAATTACTCTTTTTTCAGGAAACCCGCTCAGCTTTACAGCAGCATAAGTAAGAATATCAACCGGATTTGATACAATCAGCAATATTCCTTTAAAATTGCGCTTTGCAATTTCAGGAATGATGCTTTTGTAGATAGCAACATTTTTATGTACTAAATCGAGCCTTGTTTCATTCGGCTTCTGGTTTGCCCCGGCAGTCACAATGACAATAGAAGCATCCATCAGGTCATCATAGCCTCCTGCATAAATCTTCATCTGTCCGGCAAACGGAACGCCATGCGAAATGTCCTTTGCTTCTCCGTCTGCTTTATCATAATTTGCATCAAGAAGCACCATTTCAGTGAACAGCCTGCTCTGCATCAGTGTAAATGCTGTTGCAGCGCCTACAAATCCACAGCCGATGACTGCTGCTTTTCTTGGGTTAATTGTTTTTATCATCTCTATTCCTCCCATTCAATAGCGGAAACAGGACAGGAACGAACGGCATCCTGTACCATGCTTTCGTTTTCCGGTGCAGAGTCCTGATACCCCTCCGCCTTATCATCGTCATTCATACGGAATACATCAGGTGCCATCCCAACACACAGCCCGCATCCAATACAAGCATTCTGATCTACATTCACCCTCATGCCGCATCCCCCTTTCGCTAAAATACAACAACCAGCAACATTTTAAACTGCTCTTTACCCAAGACCGCATGAGGGTGTTTTGCGGGCATTACGATAGATTCTCCCTCATGCAGTTCATACTTTTTGTCATCAATCGTAATCTCGCCAACGCCATCCAAACAAATCACAAAGGCATCACCACTGGATTCATGGCTGCTGATTTCTTCTCCCTTGTCAAAAGAAAACAATGTGACACTCAGCGCATTATTTTGTGCTAAAGTCCTGCTTACAACCTGATTGCTTTGGTAAGCAACCTGTTCTTTTAAAACTAAAATTTCTGCCTTGTCTATATTTTTTATTTTTTCCATACTGTTCGTTTGCTCCTTCCCTCAGCCTGATTTTTTACCACCCGTTCAAGATGTTTCTGTTTTCACCTCAAACCCATGTTTCTCAAAAGTTTCAAAAACTTTGTCCATAGGAATATTTTTTATGGCAGCTCCATTTGGTATCGTCATTACCTTACCCATTACAGCTAAAGACATAGGCTTTATAATTTCCTTAAACCCTGCTTCTGCCAATACCTCTTTTATTTCAGGATTTTCACTTACCAGCTCTGAAACTGTTTTTGTGAAATCAACAACTTTACCCATTCGCCTGTTTCCTTTTTTCTAACCATGTAATATATTTCTCCTGTATGCCGTCCTGTTCCGCTTTTTTCTCAAACGCTCTTGTCTGTTCATCAATCTGCGCTTTGCATTCCTCTGACAGTGTTCGTAATGCATAAGTGTAGCAGACGGTATCTTCTTTCTCAATGTGACGCTGCAATAAATCCACATAACCCGATGCATGGGTGACGATATCCAGCTTTCCTTCTGTAGTCGGAACACTGGCATACTGCTTAACTGCGTTCTCCAATTCCCCGATATGGAATCTTCCGAAGTCATGTTCCACCAGCATTCCATTGCGCACCAGTTTTTCTGCAACAGGATCGGAATTATTAAGCATAAACCGAAACAATATCTGTTCTTCCTTTCCATGATGATGCTTGTCTGCATAAGTTCTTGCAAAATCAATACACTCCAGGAACTCCTGAACATCAATGTCTGCCCCCTCAATCACAGCACAGCAGGTTCTCCTTAAATGCTTAGTCAGTGCTACGATATTCTCATGTTCTTTCATCAGTAAATCAATTCCATACATTATTTATCCCTCCTTAATCAATGTGAATGTCTGATTTCCTAAATATTTGTAGGAAAAACCGCTGCCCTCCAAAATACCTGCGACCAGCCTCTCCTTCAGGTCATAATAATGACTGACATCTCCTTGTAATGCTTCCCAATATGGCAAATGTATATCCACAGTCTGTTTCCATACTACTGCCTCCTGACTTATGGAAACCACAGTATTAACCCTGTCACAAGGCATTCCGTTCAATAGCAGATTATCCAAATGCCTATAAACTTCTTCTGCGCTTGTTTTCCCCGACAGTTTCCTGCTCCGTCCATACTCATATGCAGCATTCGCAATATCCGGCATACATTCAGAATGGGCATCCATCGTTGAGATGACCAGAAAAGCAAGGCGGTTTTCAGCGGCAGCGATTTTATCCTGTAACCAGCCATGTATATTACTGTTATCAATCATATTTTCAAGACTGCCTTTCTCCACCGCCCCATACTTTTGTTCCATTTCGGAAAGAATGCCATCATCATACCCGTTTTTGCTTATCATATCTGATAATCTTTCAACTAGCCCGTTTTGGAACTCTATTTTTCCGTATAGCCAGTGATGAATCGAACCTAAAAATGCGCTCATTGCACTCCTCCTATGAATTCAGCTTTTTCAAGAGTTCATCGGCATCCAGCCCATGCACCATGCAGGCATCCGCAAGGCTCTCCATCTGTGAGGACGGGCACCCTAAACAGTGCATCCCCATCTGCATCAACACCTCTGCCGCCTCCGGTTTGGTTCTTAAAATTTCTCCAAGTAACATTTCCTTTGTGATTGCCATATTATTTTCCTCCTATCTTTCTTTCCTGTTACAACACTTGCACTTCCTGATTTTTTTCGCCAAACTTTTCTTTTATCTCGGTGCAGATTTCTTCCCTGCTTATGCCTCTTTGTTCCTGCGTCTTAATCATCTTATACGCTTGAAAAAGCGGTGAAGGTCCAATTTCCGAGCTGAAAAATCCGATCCCCTGATTCCATGCCAAAAGTTCAAACACATCATCCAGCGCTGCGGATTCAAGACCATAGATATATGCCTTTACCAGTTCCCGCACAGCCTGCCTCATTCTTCCTGCGCCAACTGCATTTGTCAGGGAAAGGAGCAGACGCATTTCATAGGGGAGAGTGCGCTTCTCACTCTGCCATGTTGCCTGCCAAAAATCCGCCGCGATACGCCCTAAGTCCTCATCAATCATAGGATAATTCAGCAATGCAAGCGGACGGTATGGTGCAGAGCCTTCCGGCTCTTTTTCCTCTGTCCGGTAAAACCAGACATGAAACTCATTTTCTGCCAGCTTCTCTGTATGATGTATATACCCCAGCATATCCATCTCCTTATATAGCGGGTAAGGTTCAAAAGCCTGTATGACCTCAATTCCCTCCCCGGCTTTTAGCGTCATGGCACGTCTTTGTAAGCCGGGAAAGAAATTTCCCTGCACATGGCGTACATCCACTTTGAAGAAGTCTTTCTTTTTATCCTTCCATTCCTCGTACTTTATCATGATATCCTCCTTTATTTATTTTCTTGCTTTGGTGATTACATTATAGTAAAATAAGCAGAGCAAGTATGTTTGAATTCAAACAAAGAGGTGAGATTTTGGAAAAATTTTTAAACGTATTAAAAAAATGCCCGCTGTTTGCAGGATTATCCGATGACGAGATTTTAACCTCGCTAAAGTGTATCGGAGCAAAAGTCAGAAAAAACGCCAAAAATCAATACATCCTTCAGGCAGGAGATTGTACGGACTGTATCAGCCTGCTTGCGTCTGGGACTGCTTTAGTCATTCAGGAAGATTTATGGGGAAACCGGAACGTTATGACAAATCTTATGCCGGGCGACTACTTTGCCGAACCCTTTGCCGCCATTCCTGATGCAGTTCTCAGCGTCAGTGTTGTTGCGACAGAAAATTGTGAAATTGTGGAAATAAATATGAACCGCCTGATTACCATGTGTTCCGCTGCCTGCAGCCATCATAACCGCCTGATTAAAAACCTGATTACAGCTTTTGCCCAAAAGACACTGTTGTTTAACGAGAAGATAACGCACATGAGCAAGCGAAAAACACGTGATAAGCTGCTTTCCTATTTATCTGCTGAAGCAGCCAGACAAGGATCACTTTCTTTTGACATTCCCTTTGACCGCCAGCAGCTTGCCGACTTCCTCTGTGTAGAACGTGCAGCAATGTCTGTAGAATTATCAAAGCTGCAAAAAGAAGGGCTTCTGAAAACCTTTCATTCTCATTTTGAATTAAGTCCAAATGCTACAAATTAAAACAGGTCAATCTATACATAGCAGATTGACCTGTTTACAAAATACATATTTGTTATCAAATCAGCGGTTGCCTTCTGCAATCCCATAAACGGATTGCAGAAGCATTTTTCCTGATGATGTCTTAAAAACACAATCTATAACATTTCTGATATTGGCTTCCTGATATCCGGATTCGTCAGCATTAACCAAATAATCAGCTTCCAGCAAAATCTGGTAATCAATCCCGTCAACCTCCTGAAAAGTATGATGATGTGCGACCAAAAAGATGATACGGTTCACCATCTCGTTCGACAGCCCTGTACCCTTCAGGAATTCTTCAGCTAATACAGCGCCTTCTTTTTCCTGAAGTTTTCCATTTGTATTTCCGTATTTTTCCCGGCACAAAGGACACGCAATATCATGTATAATAGCCGCAATTTCTATTATTCTCTGTTCATCATCCGCTACTTTCTCACACTCTGCAATCGTTTTTGCATAGGCATACACTTTCATAAAATGATTGATATCATGAAGATTTCCTTTTGAATACTTTACCATTTTAACCATGATTTCTGAAACAGTCATATCATTTCCTCCTGTTATCTATACATCGTCTATAACCAATAGTCCACAAACTTACCAGTCACATCGTACAATTAAAAGCCAACCTTATGGCGAATCGTCATCCAAAACATCAATCCGTTCTATTTTAAAGACATTTAATGTGTCCACATCAGGGCAGGCAAAAACCGCTGTCCCCTTCTCCTGTCCGGGTATTTCGCCGCCGTATCTTAAAATATCAATATATGGAAATGCAACATGCATAGCCATAGGACAGAGTTTTCCACGCTCTGTATCAAAATCAAAACTATCACCTATTTTGTGACCCCTATGACATCCTTTCGTGCCTTTTTGATCAATCAATGTGATCTGGATTCCAGGTTTTTTCATATTTTAAGCACCTCCAACTCCTTCTCAATCGGTATTCCCTTATATATATCTGTATTGTTTCTATTGTTTTCAATCAGGCTGCTCACAGTGTCCATGGCTTTTTTTGTACTGTCATACAGGCTGTTTCCCTCCATCAGTTTTCCCAATAAAACGGAAGAAAAAATATCGCCCGTACCCGGAAACCTGACCGGAATGTTATAAAAAGGAATTGTAAATCTTTGTTTCGTTTTATGATCGAAGCCTGCAACCACATCTTTGCCATCCTGCTGAATGCTTGTGATGATTACCGATTTTGCGCCCATATTACCAAGCCTTTGAATCATTTCATCTACCTCCGAGATTGTTGCAGATTCATGATACTCCACTCCTGTAAGTCTGGCCGCTTCAGTATAATTTGGTACAATATAATCGGCTACTCCTACCAGTTTCTTCATATGTGCAACCGTTTGCTCTGTAACTCCATTGTACAGGGTTCCTTCATCTCCCATAATTGGATCAACAAATATCAGGGTTCCTTTCATGCTTTCCTTTCGACAAAATTCTTCTATGATTTTTACCTGCTCCTCTGAAACAATAAAGCCTGTCGCTATCACATCAAAGCAGAATCCCAATTCCTCCCATACTTTAATAGTGTTCTTCATATAATCTGTTGTTTCAAGAATATCGAATTTGCCATAATCCAACGTATTTGATACTAACGCAGTGGGAAGATTATATATTTGGTACCCCATATATGACATCAATGGAAGCATGACCGATAATGCCACCTTTCCATATCCTGCCAGATCATTTATCAACAATACTTGCTTGCCCATTTTCATCATGCCTTTCAGTTAATTCAATTCATCTATAATGAAATAATTATATACAGGGAGCAGGTTTTCGTCAAGATTTGTGTATACAAGCACCAATATATACATTAAATATCCGCCACACTCCGGAATTTTATGGATTTCTGTTACGTGACTGCTTTTATTGACTTTACCCATTTCACTCAATCCGAAATTCTTATCCCCTGTTCTGCAACTCCCGTAAATGTCTAAGCTGAGCTTCGCTTAATGTTCTCGGTTTCCCAATCCTGACAAGATTTTTGGGTAAAACATAGGTCTTACTTACTTCCGTCCATGACTTTAACCTTATTACCTCTGGAAACTCTTTACATAGCTTATCCATTTTCCGTATCCATGCCAGATTAGCTGTGTAAATTGTTGCTTCGCTTTCATCTGCATTAAAGTTGATAACAACCTCCTGCTCATATCTTGATAATTTCATTCCATGCTCCTTTCTCCAGTACCGAAACTGGCACCAATCCAATTTAACGGTACCCTTCCGGTACCAAATAAATATACTCAATCTTGGGCGGTTTTCTATCATTGCGGTTTTCTATCATTGCTGTTTTCCCCTTGCTGTTTCCTGACAGGCAACCCTTGTCGGCACTGTGTCGTCCAATATTGGCGCTCAAATTTTCTTAAAATTGGTCTTGGCGGTTTATATCAGCTTGGACAGTCATTCAGTTGTACTGTCATTATCCAACAAAACGCCCTGCTTTCCCGTATATCCACCATGTCAGAAATCTTCCAAAAAACAGATTTTTTCTATCATGCTGGAAATTTTCGGTAGGAATCCGCCTGTTTGTGTGATATTCTGTTTTCGTAAAGGAGAGATTTATCTATGAAAACGCAATTAAGCATACGGGAACGCCTGAAAGACCTGCGTGTAGAAAAGGGAATGACTTTAGAACAACTGTCACAGCAGACAAAAATTCCTGCTTCCACGCTTGGCTCTTATGAATCTGATGATTATAAAGAAATACCCCATAGGAACATCATCGAATTAGCAAAATTCTATGAAGTATCAACGGATTATCTGCTTGGTATGACTGAAAACAGACAGCTTGACAACATTGCCCTGTCCAATCTGCACCTGAGTGACGCTGCCCTGACACTTCTCAAAGACCGCAAAATCAACACACTGCTCCTGTCAGAGCTTATCACTCATGAACAGTTCCGAAAACTCATGCTTGACTTGGAGATATATGTTGACGGTCTTGCTGATATGCAGATCAAATCACTTAATTTTGTGGTGGACACAAGCAGAAAGGCACTGATGAAGCGGCACAATCCTGATGAATACAACCTGCAATTAAACACGCTGAAAGCACAGCACCTTGAACTGAATGAATACTTTTCCCATGTGATTGATGACGATATGCACGCCATTATCAAAGACATCAGGAATGCCCATAAAGGCGATATTGATTCTGCCCCTCCTAAGACCATAACCGAACATTGGGAAGAAATTCTTGAAAAAGCTGAAAACTTTGCAGGCACTTCCAAACAGAAACTTGCTTACATATTCACCCAATTTCTAAAGATTAAACCAACCGAAAAGAATATTGATGATATGGCAGATATGCTCGGACAGTCTGAAATCTTAGAACCTGATGCAAAAAAACGCCGGAACAGTACGAAAAGGAAACAGTCTAAGGACTAAATAACTGCAAAACAAAAGGAACTGCATCTATCCGCAATTCCCTGTTACTGTAACCATATTTTATTATTCCTCTGTCTTAACCAGCTCCACCACATCATTCAAATTGCAATCCAGCGCATCACAAATCCGTATTAGTGAGTCCATAGAGATGTGCTGCCCCTTGTTCATGTTGGCAAGTACATTTGTGGTAAGCCCTGCTTCAATACGCATTTGGCTCTTAGTCATTCCCCTCTCTAAGAGCAAATGCCACAGAGGTAAGTAACTGACTTTCCGCATAGCAACCCTCCATTGTTCGGCTAATTTTTCCTGCCCGTTTTCTGTATCTGTTTTGGTTATTCTATCAGAGATATTGCCTTTTATCAATCAAATCTTGACTGTTGACGGTATTTCCTGTTGTTTTGCCAATCATATTTTTGCTACACCTATTTGGGTATGAAGTGCTTAATTCCCTGCGACTTTGCTCATGTGAGATAAAGAAGTAAAAGAAGTGTAAAAAATTTTGCCGTTCCCTATCCGGCTGACTGCCGGACGGGTCGGGCTTTAGTCGGGCAATTCTACCTTGCCGACAAAAGAGTAATAGATTTCGATTTCCTGTCTGCGGAGCTTCCCCCGGCGTTTCCCGTCAAGGGCTTCCGATTCGTGGATTATGATTTTCTCCACAAACTCTCGCAACAGGGTGGGGGTGAGTTCCTCAAAGCTGGTGTACTTGCGGACTACTTTCATAAACTTCTCGGCGTTTGCCGTGGCTTCCAGCGTCTTAGAAAGCTCGCTCTGCAAGGCGGCGGCTTTCTCTTTCAGTTCCTTTTGCTCGGCTTCGTAGTCTGCCGACAGTTCCGTGAAACTGGTGTTAGTATATAAATGTGGACAGGAAAAGTTGAACAACCTATACTATCAAATGAAAGAGCAAAGGAGA
>QXWR01000083.1 GCA_009911065.1 Clostridiaceae bacterium
TTTATAACGATCAGATAACTTGCTGATGCTGGTGCAGGCAATCTGCTGATCCCCAACGCGCAACATCAAAATCAGGTGCATCTAATCTGCATGGAGCTGGTGCGTCTAATTTGCAGGACAACATAAGGGCAGGACAAAAGCGGGGATTGTGTTTAACCCTGCAAGCTCCGAAGCACGCACACGCCGCTGTCCCGCAATGATTTCATAACCATTCCCGTCCTCTTTCGGGCGTGTGATTATCGGCGTTACGATTCCAAACTCTTTGATACTCTCTGCTAATTCTGATAACATTTCGTCCTCCACTACATGAAACGGATTATCGGGAAACGGGTATAAATCTGCGGTCTTTAATACCTTAAAATCCTGTCTCTTCATTCACATCCCTACCTTTCTTTTTTTCTGGTTCTGCCTGTTTTCTGTAATTCTTCCAATACCTCTGACGGTATTTTTTTCAATAACCGTTCCATCTGCTGATTGGTTTTCTGCAATTCAAATATCCTCTGGTTGGCTTTCTGTACCTTTAATTCCTGCTCGTACTTTTCATTACGCATACGCCCCGCATAATCGGATTCCTGCCCGATTCTCTCTTTCAAGCTGTCGATATAAGCTCTCTGTTTGCCGATTTCCTTAGAGAATTTCTCCACGTCTGGGAGCCACGCCGCAATCAGTTCCAGAGCCTTGTCACGCTTCTTTCCTGCGTTAAAGGCGTTAATGTCGGAGAGGGCAGACACGATTTCTTCATACTGTTTATCAAGCCTGCCGCCTAGTTTATAGAGCCATGTGGGGATGTGCTTGCGCTTTGTATCCATTGAGGACTGCCCCCGTTCAAGCGGATTCCACCGTGCGGACATCCGCTCATGGTAGGCGGTCTGCCACTCGGACAGGCTCTTTTGATTGCCTAAGATAGACTTCGCTGACAGCTTGTTGTCGGGCGTGAGCGGCACAAAGCACAGGTGCATATGGGGCGTTCTTTCGTCCATGTGGACGACTGCGGAGAGGATATTCTGCTTTCCCACACGTTCCGAAATGAAGTCAAGAGCCGTCTGGAAATAGGCTTTTTGTTCTTCTGGCGGTAAGCTGTTCATAAATTCGGGCGAAGCGGTGATGAGCGTTTCCACCATCATCACGCTGTCTTTCCTTACCTTACAGCCCGCTTCATCTACCATTCGGTTTATCTCTTTTTTGTAGGTGTAACGGGGTGGATTCACAAGATGGTAGTTATCTTTGGAGCGTCCCACGTCAATGTCTGGGTTGCTTTTATAGGCTTCTTTCTTCCTCTCGTTGTGGCGTTCACAAGCCGCAACGCCGCCTGCTTTGCGTTTCTGGAAACGCAGGATTGCATAGGGCATAGTTCATCATCTTCCTTTCTTTCGGCGGGTAACTGTCGCTTCCTGTCTTTGGTGCGTGACGGTCATGACGATGATGACGGTGTTTTTGGGATACCCCCTCATAAGAGCCGTAACCGTCACGCCGATATTCTTTTATCCGAAGCGGAAAGCGCAGGATAAGCAGGGCGTAAGCCCTGCCATAAGGGAGTCCAGAGGGAACGTCTGGCACACGACTTTGCAGGGCAAAGTGTAGTGTGTTACACCCTGTAAACGCAGTCGGAAAAATCGGGGGATTTTTCTGACCGCAGGGGTGGCTTTACGAGCCGAAAAGGGCGAGTAATGCCCACGCCTGCATGTTGCGTTTACGGGGTGTTCTCCCGTAGGGATGACAGCGGCGGGGGCATCCCAAAAACACCGTCATCATCGTCATGACCGTCATTCCCCACATCTTCCTGCCTTGCAAGGGAAATCATCCGCCCGTTGCTCCTGCGGCTGAAATCATAGCGGATATGGTTTTCAAGCAGGAAGTCAAGGCGGTACTCGTTCATCCACTTCGTCAAGACATTTGCCGCTGTCCCTGTTTCCCCCAGAGCGTCCAGTAACTCGGTGGCTGTGCCAGTCCATCCCTCCCTGCCCTGCATGAAATCAACCAGACGAAAAAGAACATCAGGTATCGCTTCTTTCGCAAGCTGTTCCTGCTCCTTACGTTCCACCAGTTCCCAACTGCAATCACGGAAGCGGAGCTTAAACTCCTGATAGGGTGTGTCCCTGCCCGTCACATATAACTTTGCGGCATTGGACGCACGGTTTTCCTGTTCCAGAACAAAGGTGGCGTCCGCACTCCCCGTCAATCCCGTCGTGCCAGACACCTTGTTGAACACATCGCTGTCGTTCTGCTTTCGGATGTGGTGTACGACAATGACCGCCAATGAGTGCCTGTCGGCAAAGTCTTTAATAAGGGAGATGTCCCCGTAATCGCTTGCATAGGCGTTGTCTTTGGATGCGGTGCGGATTTTCTGCAAGGTGTCAATGACAATCAGCCTGCTGTCGGGGTATTCTTTCAGATAATCTTCCAACTGCACAATAAGACCGTCTGACAGCTTATCGCTTGCCACCGCAAAGTGGAGCCGCCCACTTGCTTCGTCCGTCAAGCGGAACAGCCTGTCCTGTATGCGGCAGAACGTGTCCTCCAGACAGAGGTAAAGCACATCGCCCTCCCGTGTCGGCATATCCCATAAGGGGATTCCCTGTGACACACATAGGCAGAGCTTTAACATGAGCCAGCTCTTGCCGATTTTCTGTGAGCCGCAGAAAAGGGTTAAGCCCGTGGGTATCAGACCGTCCACTACAAAGGACGGTTTCTCAAGCGGCTCATAAAGGAGCGTGTCTGCATTGACTGTCTGTAACTTCTGCATGGCTTTCCTCCTTTCGGGCTGTGGTTTTGGTTTTGTTGCACATAAAAATAAACCTCCTTAAAAAGATTTACTCCCACGAAAAAAAGTGAGAGTATGTATTGCCGCCAATCCCACACCTATTAAGAGCAAACTTCTTTTTCGGGCGGTGACTGTCACGGTTGGAGATATTTCTTCATTTCTGCCTTGACCTTTTCCCTTGCAACCGAAACGGACTTCTGGATAGCGGAAGCGGTGCAATGCTCCATCTTGCCGATTTGATAAAAGTTGAAATCATACTCGTAGTAGAGCAGGAAACGCCGCCTTTGTATCTCTGGCAGTCGGGCAATAGCTTTGTAAAACAGTTCATTCCGTTCTTTTTCAATCATTCTTTCATCAAGCGATTTAGGCACTCTTAACGCACGTCTGTAAAGCGTTTCGTCCCATACCTCGTTAAACTCCCTGTGCCGCTGATTCCATTGCTGAAGGTTTCTATTTTTCCGTTCCATCTGCCGAAATTCAAAAAATAGCTGTTCTGATACTTCCAACTCGTGAGATTTCCCCTGCCCGTCCCTAAAACTGATAAAATACCTTGCGCCGCTTTCCGTGGATTCCTCCCGAAGTGTGTATGTCTTTGCCCCGTATGCCATTTCCTTTCCTCCCGAAAAAAATTGAGTGAGAGGATTGCCCTCCCACCCAATAGCCCGTGGAAATGATTAAATTTCCCCGAAAGGATAAAAAATAGGCTTTAATTTTTTACGGAGCCTTTCAAGGCGTTTATAGACCGCCCTTTCGGTAAGCCCTGCCATCGCCGCAATCTCCCTCGTGGAATAGCCCTGCATTTTCAGCAAGAGAATGAGCAGGGTATGCTTGTCCACCGTAAGCAGTGCCTGATACAGCTTCTCGTTCTCAATCTCGTCCAGTAAGTCCGCAATGGTATTCGGCTCTGCCTGCGGTTCGGTGTCTGCCATTCCCTCAAGGTATTCCCCAAAGTCGCTCGTCCATCGGTAAAACCGCCTGTTGGAATTAAAGTCTGCCCTGTCCTCTATGCGGATTTGCTCAATGACCGCTTCATCAACGCCGCACTCCCGCAACATCTTTTCCTCGGCTTCTTTCCAGATACGCCATTTTCTGTCCTCTCGTCCGTGGTTATATGCCATGTTCCTTTCCCTCCAATCTGAATTTTTGAAAATGTAAAAATCCAGATGGAGAGGCGGGGAACGACAACCAGCACAAGGACTAGCCCTGCGGCACATTCCGATAAAAAACGACAAAAGAAAAACCGCAAAAGCTCTGTGACCTCTACGGTTATAGGAGATACATATTCTGTTAAGTGGATATTCTACTTCTGGTTTCATGGTGAGAAGTAGCGTTGCATGGTTGGGGATAATTTTTTTAACTGGCTTCCTGCCATTCCCCGATATGTTGTGTATGTATAAATTCTGCGTTGCATGAGCAGATAGATTACTGCCCGAAAAAAGGAACATAAAAACCCTCCAAATTCAAAAACAAATCCAGAGGGTAATTTAAGGTATAATAAAAAAGCCCACCCGAATATCGTTTTTTTATTTGTGGGCTTGTCCTTTCAAATGCCAAATTAAAAAAAAGCCGATGATTCGTGAGTTATTCCACAAATTCATCGGCTCTGCGTCTTAAGCGTCTGGCTCTCTGATGACTGTTACTTTCAAATTATCAACTTTTATCAATCTTTCTTGCCTGCATTTTGGACAATAGAGAGGATAATTTTTTAAAACGCTATCCTTCCTAATTTTATTACGAGTTTTACTCCCACAAACAGGACACAATATCCATTCACATTTAATCATAATTACGTTCTAATCCTTTCAAATCCCATTCTATACAAAATATTTATACAATTTACACAAACTGTTAAGTCAACTTATGGAACATATGCCGAACCTTATCTATACGGCTATTGGGGCGGCGGGGCTGGCAAACAGGCTTGCTGTTAGCTGATTGGTATCCTTTTAACTCTGTTAAACAAACTCCTTGCCCATTTGTAAAATAGGTTAAATCATTTCTATACTCCTGAACACATCTGGCAGGGATTTCCCCTTTCAGAATAACCTCGTTATTTTTTAGCTGAGTACTTACAATATCTGCACCATACTTAGGGGCATCGTGATACGCCCGTGAGAGATATTCTTGCGGTGCATAAATTTCAAAATAGAGATATGGTTCTAATAATTCTGTCCCCGCTCTTCTTAAAGCCTGCTCCAATACAATAGGAGAAAGCAGCCGAAAATCTGCCGGGGTGCTTACGGGACTATAATACACACCATATTCAAAACAGATTTTACAGTCTGTCACTTCCCATCCATACATCCCTTGCTCACAACCATAACGAACTCCTTCCATAACTGCATTTTGGAATGATTGGTTTAAATACCCAAGTGAAACCCGGCTTTCATACTGCACCCCGCTCCCAAGAGGGAGCGGTTCTACTGATAATCCAATAGTAGCCCAGAAAGGATTCGGCGGCACTTCAATATGGATGGTATATTCTGCTTTTCCTAACGGTCTTTCCATGTATATAACAGTAGGTTCTTTTATTTCTGCCTCTACATGATACTTTTCCTCAAGAATGGCACAAATAACTTCCATCTGTACCTTCCCCAAAAAGGAAAGTATAATTTCATGCGTTGTAGTATCCACGTAATACTTTAAAAGAGGATCGCCATCTGAGATTTCTGTAAGCGCCTCAAGTAACACTTCCCGCTGTTCGGATTTCTTTACTTCAATTGTTGTTTGGAGTATAGGGAGCGGATTTTCAATAGATTCCCGCTGCGGCAACAATACTTCGTTCCCAAGAATACTATTTAATCGTAAAATATCATTAAATAAAATGACAATTTCACCAGAGTAAGCCGTATCTGCTAAACACAATTCACCGTTTGTAGGAATACTCATCTCTGTAATTTTTATTTTCTCTTTTTCTGATATTCTGACAACGTCCCTCGAATGCAATGCGCCGCTGTACAGACGCACATAAGCCAAACGCCTCCTTTTTTCTGAATATTCAATCTTAAAAACCTGCCCGCATAGTTCAGACTGTTCTTTGGGCGTTGATGAATAAAGCCTGCCTGTAATTACTTCTATAAGCTGCCGGATTCCCAGATTGTTCTTAGCGCTTCCATGATAAACAGGAAATACTGTGCCATTCTGAAATCTCCTATTTTCTTCCTGCTCTAGTTCCGAAATTTTAAGTGGCTCCTCTAATATATATCTTTCCAAAAGTTCATCGTTTCCTGCAATTAGCACCTCCCACTGTTCGATATCAACATTATCCATTATGTTTATGCGGGGATGCTGCATTACCTTTTGTTTCACTATTATTTCGGGAGAAAGTTTTTCTTTCATTTCCTGATATACCATTTGCAAATCAATTCCCTCTTGGTCAATTTTATTGATAAAAAAGATTGTTGGAATCTTCATTGTCTGTAATGCATGAAACAATATACGAGTCTGTGCCTGCACGCCATCCTTTGCAGAAACCAATAATACCGCCCCGTCTAAAACGGATAAAGAACGGTAAACTTCCGCCAAAAAATCCATATGTCCAGGCGTATCTATAATATTGACTTTTACATCCTCCCATTGAAAAGATGTCACTGCCGTCTGTATGGTAATTCCTCTTTGACGCTCCAAATTCATTGTATCTGTTCTTGTTGTTCCTTTATCCACGCTCCCTAATTCCGCAATCGCACCACTGGTATATAATAAACTTTCTGTTAAAGTTGTCTTTCCTGCATCAACGTGGGCTAAAATTCCTAAGTTAATTATTTTCATGTAATTTTCCTCCAAATCAACGCCCAAAAAAGGGCATAAAAATACCCAGTGATAAATACTCCTATCACTGGGTAAATAACTTCAATAAGCCCAAAACACCTATGTGTTTTCGGATATATAAAATTACATGATAAAAGTATTCTTAAACTGGGTACAAAAAACTAAGCCCCATTAAAAGCAAAAGGGCTAAAACCTTTTTGTTCCCACTATCAAATTGACAGTTTATTTAAGAATACCTTGCCGCATATTTACTAACTCCTTGTATGAAATTAAGCTTAATTATATTCCTTAATCATTTATTTGTCAAGCTGACGAAATACTAAAACTTTGCACTAAAACAGGAACAGCGGCAAAATTTTCACTCTACCGTTAACCTGCTGCTTATACATAGATAATTTCTTTTCCTACAATCTCCCTCGCACAAGCCCTTATGTTACCTAGCCGCCCTGTCCATTCTAAGGCGTTTTCTTCCTTTAGGCGTTCCGTTATGCCCTGTTCCTGTTTCATGCCCTCTATGAGCCTTTCAAAGCGTTCCTGTGCCTGTCTGTCGATGTCGGCAAGATAAGCGTTGAGCCTGCCGCTTGTGAGAAGATTGGTGTATGTAACCTTACGGTACTGCTTCAGATAATTCAGATGTCGTTGCCCCCATGTGCCTATCGGCTGTTCTTCTTCGGCGGGTACAGTTAAGCACGGTATTAAATAATCTCCTTGCCGCTCATATTTGCCGCCCAGTTCCTCAAAAATCGTCTTTGCCATTGTCTGTTACCTCCACATTCTTTTTTATTTTGAATGTCCGCAAAATCCGTCCTACATCAGACGGACGCCAAGGCACATCAAGGTGGTGTAATGCGATAAGCCGATCCTGCACATTTGTCCCGGCTCCCATCTTTGCGGTTGAACCCAATAAAAAACGAACCTGCCCGCTTCTTACCTTTGCAAACAGCTCCGCTTTCCTTGTTTCCGTATTGGCATCATGGATAAAGGCTATCTCATTCTCCGGCACTCCCTTCGCCATGAGCTTATCCCTGATGTCCTCATATACATTGAATGTACCATCTCCTTTCGGCGTTGATAAATCACAGAAGATGAGCTGCGCCGACTTCTGTTCTTTTGTCTGTTCCCATATCTCAAATGCTTTCTCCACACAGATTGTGGCTTTGGAATTTTCCTCATCGGGAAGCATATCGTTGATTAAACGCTGGTCTAATGCCAGCTTTCTTCCGTCATTTGTGATTTTCAGCATATTGTCAACCGTTGCGTCCACTTTGCGGTCACGCACCGCTTCCGCCCTCTCCGCAAGGGACTGTACCATTTCCTTCTGGTGTTCACTCGGCTTTAGCACGATATTCTCATAATCCGCTTCCGGCACAGGAAGTTTCAGCATATCCGGTGTCTGAATGTCTGCGCTCTCCTTAAAAAGTGCAATCAGCTCCGGCAGGTTGAAGAACTTGGCAAACCTTGTCTTTACCCTGTAACCCGTACCCTCTGGCGCAAGCTCAATCGCTGTCTGTGTTTCCCCGAATGATGCCGCCCAACTGTCAAAATGCCCCAATCCCAGACGCTGTAAGGTATTGTACTGGAGATAACGCATATTCGTATATAATTCCGTCATGCTGTTGCTGATCGGTGTACCTGTTGCGAATGTGATGCCCTTCCCGCCTGTCAGCTCGTCCATGTACTGGCACTTTGCAAACATATCCGAAGATTTTTGCGCTTCCGTCTGTGCAATGCCCGCCACGTTCCTCATTTTGGTGTATAAAAAGAGGTTCTTATAGTTGTGGCTCTCGTCCACGAACAGCCTGTCCACGCCTAACTGCTCAAAGGTAACAACATTGTCTTTCCGGCTTGCATCGTTTAAGCGGCTCAATCTCGCATTCAGCGATTTCTTTGTCTTTTCCATCTGTTTAATGGTATAGCGCTCACCCTTTTCCGCTTTTGTCACTTCGATTGCCATTTCAATCTCCGCTATCTGCCTTTCAATCATTGCTGCCTGTCTTTCAGTGGAAAGCGGTATCTTCTCAAACTGCGAATGCCCGATGATAACTGCATCGTAATCGCCTGTCGCTATCCTTGAACAGAATTTTTTCCGGTTTGCCGGTTCAAAATCTTTCTTTGTGGCAGCTAAAATATTTGGGCCCGGATAAAGGCGTAAAAAGTCACTCGCCCACTGCTCTGTCAGGTGGTTTGGCACAACAAACAGGCTCTTTTGGCATAACCCTAACCGCTTATTCTCCATTGCTGCGGCAATCATTTCAAATGTCTTTCCTGCGCCCACGCAATGTGCAAGCAGCGTATTATCCCCATAGAGCTGATGCGCCACTGCGTTAAGCTGGTGCGGTCTTAATTCAATGTCCGGCGTCATACCGGGAAATTTTAAATGCGAACCGTCATATTCCCTCGGTCTGGTAGAGTTGAAAAGCTCGTTATACTTTGCACACAATGCCTGCCTGCGCTCTGGTTCTTGGAATATCCAATCCTTAAACGCTTCCCTGATTGCTTCCTGCTTCTGGCTTGCAAGCATGGTTTCCTTTTTGTTGAGGACTCTTTTTTCCTTCCCGTCCTCGGTAATGACATCAAAGATACGGGTGTCACGAAGGTTCAGGGAATCTTCTAAAATCTTATAGGCGTTCGCTCTGCCCGTTCCATAGGTCATGCCGACAAGCGAATTGCCCTTGTCCGCATTTTTGCCCTTTACATTCCACTGCCCCGTCACATCGGAATACTGTACCCCCATTAAATTACGTTCAAACAGGTACTCCGGTGTTTCAAAAGTTTCACGCATAAAGTCCTCAATATACTTGGTGTCAATCCATGTTGCGCCGATACGCACCTCAATCTCCGAAGCATCAAGCTCTTTCGGCTGTACGCCCTCCAGTGAAGTTACGTTAATGGCATACTCCGGGTGGTTTTCTGCAAACACTTTTGCCACTGCCAGCTTTTCCCGCACGTTCCCGCTTAAATATTCGTCCGCTGTTTCCCATTTTTCCGTAACAGGATTTTGGAAGATAACCCCTGCAAGCTCTTTTGTGATTTCTTCCTCACTCTTATTTGCAAGCTGTGACATATAAGCTAGGTCTATCCCCGCTTTTTCGCCAAGCGATACTGCAAGCGCTTCACTTGCGGTGTCCACGCTCGTCACGACTGTTATCCTGCACCCTAGATACTCCAAGTCTTTCTTATATTCGTCAAATTAAATGAAGATACTGACTCATATATTCTGATGTATTTTACAGCAGAGTGTTTGAACCAGTACCTTCTTGTGTTATCATATC
>QXWR01000084.1 GCA_009911065.1 Clostridiaceae bacterium
TCTCCTTTGCTCTTTCATTTGATAGTATAGGTTGTTCAACTTTTCCTGTCCACATTTATATACTAACACCAGGTTTTATTCTCGGACAACCTGTGTCGGACAATGGATGATATGCTGAATGGATCGGCTGCACCGCCGCAAAGCTATGAGGAAGAAAATCTGTTTTACAAAATCAATCACCGGCTGACACGCCTGTATGTAGTCCTGCGGGAGAACCAGGAGAGCATAACAAAAGAACGTGCCAACCTGCAGGAATTGATTTCCGACATATCCCATCAGGTGAAAACGCCCATTGCCAATCTCCAGATGGTGAACGCCACGCTGCTGGAACAGCCTATGCCAGAGGAAAAGCAGAGGGAGTTTTTGCAGGCTTCCAGCGGCCAGCTCGAAAAGCTGGACTTTCTCATGCAGGCTATGATAAAAACCTCCCGTCTGGAAACCGGCGTCATTTCACTGGATAAAAAGATGCAGCCTCTTTATGATACTCTGGCGGCAGCGCTGGGCGGCATTCTGCTGAACGCCGAAAGGAAGAATATTCATGTCAGCGTAGCCTGTCCGGCAGATATTGTGCTGGCCCATGACAGGAAATGGACAAGTGAAGCCCTGTTTAACATTCTGGATAATGCGGTGAAGTACACCCCGGCAGGTGGGGATATTCAGGTTTCTGTTCAAAGTTGGGAGTTCTATGTAAAAGTAGATATAACTGACAGCGGCAAAGGGATAGCTGAGGGCAGACGGGGGATGATCTTCAAACGCTTTTACCGGGAAGAAGAAGTACACGACATTGAGGGCATCGGCATAGGATTGTACCTTGCCCGCGAGATCGTCACCATGCAGGGGGGCTACATCAAGGTTGCTTCGAAGGTGGGGGATGGCTCAACTTTTTCCGTATTTCTGCCTCATGGATGAATGGAAAAGGGCAACCGATTTTCTCGGCTACCCTTTGGTCATGGTTCTTTTACTTTATGGAATCTACCACTACAAGAATATCGTCGGTAGTTGCTGTATCGGGAGAAATCCTAACATAGATGTCGCCATAAGAAATATGGAAAGTAAGACCACCAATTTCTTCAAGTTTGCTTTAACCTACAAACTGACGGTTGTTTATTCTTCCTCGTCCGGCTTGAATACCTTCAAATATGCGGGGCGGTTCTCTGTCGGCTCCCCATAGACATACAGCGTATTGGTCTCCGTATCCAGGCAGGTATGGCAGAATCGCCCGCCGGGGAAGGGGTATGGCTCCTGGAGGCGCTGGAAGTCCACGCCGGCCTCGGAGAGAACCTTTTGAATCCTGGCGGGGTCCTCCATCACGTCTGGGTCGGCATCTTCCTCTAAATTTTCAAGCACGGTGGCCAAGAGGAAGGACTGAACAGAATCGGCAAAGGCCCCCCAGTGGTACATGGTGTCTTGGTCGTTGAAATACACCACCGGGTTCGGCTGGTCCAGATCCCGCTTCCGGATGCCTGCGTACCAGCAGCCCTGATCCTCCCGCCAGAACAGCAGATAGTTGTCCAGCTGTTCCTCCCAGCGCTCTTTGGGTAGCGCCCACAGCCGTTCCTGCTCCTCGCCGCTGGTCTCGTTGTGCCTTCTGATATCCAGCATGGCATCTTCGATATAATCATGGGAGAAGCTCAGACGTCCGCCAAAGGGCTTGCCGTCCTCGTCCGGGATAAGGATGGGGTGGAGCATTTCGTTCAGGCTGGCCTTGCCGCAGGCAAGATAGTATTCCCGCAGGGCAGCGGGAAGGCGTATCCCTGCCGCCGCTTCATAGGCGGCGACTGTCTTCTCGGAAAACCCTGTTGCTTTCCCCTCTCCAAAGCCGAACAGCGGCTCGGCCCACCGAACCAGCTCTATGGGGGAAATCTGATACTGTTTTTCACTCATTATAACATTCTCCTTCTGCTATCTGCACTCAGTTTTCTTAGTCATTCAGATTATCGGCAAAAGAGCCCGATCCTGAACAAGCTGTGCAGGAAAATATAATCCCGACTGCAATTATGACGCCCAATTTTTTTCAATATTTTCATACACCCTACGTATATGCTCATGTACGGTAAAGAAGCAAGCAGCCGAAAACAAGAGATAGACCGCCAGCACCACACTATTCCGAACCAGAGAAACCAAAGACCATAAGACAGCAAGTTATGTACATTACGCACAGTGCCGACTACTACGGAATCCCTCTCACACCTGTATCTTTTTTGAATATCACAAACAAGATAGATTTAGAGATAGCGGAATGATATAATCTGAATGTACATATTTCCTTATATTTCGTCAAATTCCGTTCAGAACTATACTGTCAGTAGAGTTAAAAAGCCCCATTTTCTCCAACTCTACCGTTGGTAGGTGTTCATTTTTATGCCGGATTTATATAATTTACCGCAAGCAGGAGGGCTGAATGATGAATCAAATTAAGATTGGAGCTTTTATTTCCGAACGCCGGAAAGCAAAAGGCTGGACGCAAAGCCAGTTGGCAGAAAAACTGGAAATAACCGATAAGGCTATTTCAAAATGGGAAACAGGACGGTCTATGCCGGATTTGTCTTTGTTTATGCCTTTATGCACTCTTTTAGACGTTACTTTGAATGAACTATTTGCGGGTGAGTGCATTGCAGAAGAAAAATTGAAGGAAAAAGCAGATGAGATACTTATGGACGTCATTACAAATTGGTTAGGACATGATAAATGGGAATCAAAAGAAAGTGATACAACCCCCGAAAATGTTTTGGAAGTTGAAAATGTTTCCAAACTCTATGAAACGGAAAATAATTCAGTATTAGCTGTAAATGATGTAAGTTTTCAGATACCACACGGCAGCTTTGTTGGAATTATGGGGGCTTCCGGATCTGGGAAAACAACATTGCTTAATTTAATAGCCACAATAGACAAGCCAACAAATGGGACGATACGAATAAGCGGACAGAATATAGCGGATATATCAGACGAAGCCACCGCAGAATTTCGCCGCAGACATTTAGGCTTTGTTTTCCAAGAATACAATTTGCTTGAAACTTTGACTATCTATGAAAATATTGCGCTTGCTTTGACAATAAAAGAGGTTTCCAAAGAAAGCATTCACCCAACAATTCAAAGTTTGTCTGAAAAGCTGGATATATCAGCGATATTAGATAAATTTCCGTATGAGGTATCGGGAGGGCAACGGCAACGCTGCGCCTGCGCCCGTGCTATTGTGGTAAATCCAGATATTATACTTGCGGACGAGCCTACCGGGGCATTAGATTCCCATGCTGCCAGACAGCTTTTAGACACCCTTGCTATGCTTTGTAGAGAGTACGGCGCAACCATATTGATGGTCACACATGATGTCATGGCAGCCAGCTATTGTGACAGGATTTTGTTTATGAAAGACGGCGAAATAAAAGCTGCCTTAAACCGGGAACAGGAAAACAAACAGACCTTTTTCGCAGATATTTTGAAGAAAATGGAATGGATAGAGGGAGAAAGCCATGATGTACTTGAAATTGTCAATCCGTAATGCCAAGCGGTCTTTTATAAATTATCTTTTATATGTTGTTACCATGACTGTCCTTTTGGCGATTATAGAAGTATCTAATTGTATAACCATTATAGGAGAATCAGCCAGTTTTCAAGTGATTTCTCTGCCATTGCTGATAGCAGCTATTCAGATAGTTTTAGTTGGATATATAGACTTATTTCTGCTAAAGCAGCGGGCAAAAGAGTTTGCAAGTTATTTATTATTGGGTATGGGAAAAAAGAGATTAACCCGGCTGTTCCTATGCGAAATCCTGTTGATTGGCTTTTGCTGCTATATAGCAGGAACAACAATAGGTTTTTCCATATATGGATTTTGGTATTTCCGTGAGCCATTGCACGAAATGAAACATTGCGGATTCCTTTATGGTAAAAGTATGTTATATACGTTTCTGTTTTTTTGCTTTATTGAAACAGTGTGTTCTTTTCGATTGAAGCAACGCCTAGACAAGCTGCAAATAAGGGAGCTGATGTATGAAAGAAACCGCAATCAAGGCGTAAAAAATATAGGGAACTATAAAAAATGGGGCATTATTTTCTTCTTGTGCTTTGTGTGCTTCATTGGCTGCATTTGTGGCATTGTTTTTTTGCCGGAAGTTTATATTGTTTATCCCGTATCTGTTACAGCAATCCCTTTGCTAATATCTGTTTTTGCTTTTTACAAATGGGTGTTTGGCTATTTATATGCGTACAGGCGAATGAAATCCGTTAATATATATCAAAAAGACAGGCTATATATTACGACAAATGTTACATCAAATCTCAAAACGGCTGCTATGGTTAATGCTGTTTTTTGCATATGCTTTTTGTTTTCCGGGGCTTCTTTTGTAACTGGAATACTGATACTACAGCCGGAATTTCAGCTTTTTGATACGGCTATGCGCCAGTGGATGGGAACTTCACAAATAAGTATCTGTATTGTTTTTCTGGTTATTTATTTTTCGATATTATCTTTGCAGCAGATTATAGAGATTAGGCAAAATTCAAAAAGCAATCAGATAATGCGCTGTATGGGAAAAAGCGATAAGCAGATAGCAAGACTTGTGAACCAGCAGATAGCAATTAAATTGTCTTCTCCAATGATAATGGCTTTATTGATTATTTTATTCTGCATACCGTTACTGAATGGAAAAATAAACTTAATACTGCCAGCTTCTTTGAATAATATTCTGCTCAAATTAACTGGTGAGTTTGGGGCGTGTATTGTAGTTTTTTATATTTGCTATTTCGGGATTGTAAGTGCTATGAGCAGACGTTATATATATCCCTCTGATTGAAAGCCGTCAAAGTAATTAAACCAGCCGACAGCAATAGATAATCAAAGAGCAACAGCCAAAAGAGCCACCGCCCTTTGAATTATAAATGCAACCATAAACCATGCAACGCCCTATGTGGGAGAAAGGGGGAATCATTTATGCCTTGCACAGAAGCATACAGAGAACACATCATGTATACTTTCAACGGCTATTGCAAGACCGTCATACGCTTTGCGGCTATCAACGCATGGCGTGACAGGAGCAGGCGGCGGCAAAAGGAAATATCCCTTGAATAGTATAAAACGGAAAGGTAAAAAGGAGTAGGATATTGGCGGTTTTGGCTGAAAGGTGTATTAGCTTGACGGAAAATACTGTTGAAAAACGGGGGATATGATACAAACACAGAAACTGCCCGGAGTTTTCGTGTTTGTATATGAGAAAAACGGTAAAAGACGAGTGAATAAATGATAAACAAGGAAAAGGGCTGTTCAATGCCCTTTTTTTATTTTAGCGTCAAATAGCTAAAAAGGAGATTGCATCAAAATTTTTAATAAGGTAAAGTTTACAAAAGAGCGCATGAAAAGCGAGGAATATAATTGTTTTTTGATTTAGACTGATTTGCAGGAGGTAAAAAAATGGAATGGTTGAAAAATCTAAGCAACGCCATAGAGTACATAGAAGATAACCTTGACAAAGAAATATCTTATGAGGAAGCAGCCCGCATTGCGTGTTGTTCAACCTATTACTTTCAGCATTTGTTTTCCTATGTGGCTGGTGTTTCTCTTTCAGAGTACATACGCAAACGCAGAATGTCACAGGCTGCTTTTGAATTACAGCGGACAGACAAAAAGGTGTTAGACGTTGCCCTCAAATATGGCTATACCTCTCCAACATCTTTTAACAGAGCATTTCAAAGTGTTCATGGGATAACGCCTGCTGCTGCAAAAAGCAAAGGAAGTACCTTAAATGCTTATCTACCAATTAAATTTTCCGTAAAAGTCACAGGAGGAAGTGCTATGCCCTATCGCATTGCAGAAACAGAAGCTATTAGAATTGTTGGTATTCGTACATCTCTGACCGAGGATATGGAAGAAAATCAGCGTATAGTCCCGGATTTTTGGGAAGACACTCTTGAAAAAGAGCAGTTTTCAGATATATGCCTGTTATCAAATGAAAATCCCAAAGGAATTTTAGGCATAAGTGTCTACCATGACCCGGATAACATTTTCTATTATATAGCCGCTGTCACAAGCAAAGCTGCTCCCGCAGGAATGTATCAGTATGAAATTCCAGCTTCAACATGGGTAGTCTTTGAAAATGACGGGCATTTCAAAGAAAATGTGCAGGATGTTTTCAAGCGGTTTTATACAGAATGGCTTCCATTTTCCGGCTATGAATATGCCGGACTGCCAGACATTGAAGTGTACCCTATTATCCATGAGAAACCGATTTACGGACATTCCGAAGTGTGGATAGCGATAAAAAAAGAAAAGGAGAAATAACTATGCAATATCAAATCGAGATACGAGAAATTGAGCCTGTCCGTGTTGCTTACATGAAGTATAAAGGCATTGCTACCGAAGCAAACAGGGTATTTCCCAATGTTTTTAAGTCAATTCGAGGGAAAGTGAATGGTGCGCCGTTTTTTAGCTACTTATCCATGAACCCGGAAACAAAACAGGGAGAAATGGAATTGTGCGTACCCACTGCAGAAAACCCTGTTGGAAACGGTATTGAAGTAAAAGAAACGCCCCGCATAAAAGCGGTATGCGTTACTCATATTGGCTCTTATGAAACACTTCCCTTGGCGTATGCTGCCATTGATGAGTATGCAGCAGATAACGGACTGATACTGACACCGCCATTTCGGGAAGTATTTATAAAGGCTCCCGGAATGTTTCTGAAAGGAAACCCGGACAAGTATATCACAGAAATTCAATTCCCAATTAAGGGGGAATAGCTTATGTATGCTATTGAAACAGAAAATATAGTAAAACAGTATAAAAATGGCGTACAGGCACTTTCGGGCTTATCTCTTTCGGTTAAAGCCGGGGAAATCTTTTCACTGTTAGGGGAGAATGGGGCGGGGAAATCCACCTTAATCCGCATATTGACAACTTATATACGTCCTACTTCCGGCAAAGTAACTATGCTTGGAAGAAACATTTATACAGACGCTACGTGGGTACGTTCACAGATCGCTTGTGTTGCACAGCAAACATCAATCGACACCCATTTGTCATTAGAAGAAAATATGCTGTTCCAAAGCCGCTTATATAAAATCCCGAAAGCAGAAGCCAAAAAGAGAATGGAAAAACTCATTACGGATTTTGGATTGGAACGGTATCGGAAATATCCTGTATCATCTTATTCCGGGGGCGTAAAACGCCGCCTTGATATTGCCCTTAACATGATGTCAAATCCTAAAATCCTTTTTTTGGACGAGCCAACTGTTGGCATGGATATTCAATCTCGTATTTCTATGTGGGAAATGATGAAACAAATCCGTAGTGATTTTGAAACCACTATTTTTCTCACAACACACTATCTTGAAGAAGCAGATAGTTTAAGTAATAACGTCTGTATTATGAAAGACGGAAAAGCTGTAAAGCAGGGGACACCAACTGAATTACGCTCTTTACTTCGGGAAAACACGATACGGCTACAATTCCATAATGTTGAGGATGCAAAAGAATACATGGAGATATTAAAGAACTTTTTACGGCAAGAAGAAATGATTGTGCATAATTCGGCAATCATCATTCATTCACCTAATGCGCAATCAGATATGGAGTGTGTAATATCGTTTTTGGCAGAACGCCACATTCCCTTTCAAGGAATAGAGATTGCACAGCCAACTTTAGAAGATGTTTTTTTACGGCTGACACAGAGCGGACAGGGGGAATGTATATGAGTGTATTCACAATTTTGTACCGAAATGTAAAATGGCGTTTTCATAACTCATTTACCATTGTAATTACAATTTTACAGCCTATCTTGTGGCTTGTGCTTTACAGTGCTGTTGCTGGGCAGACTATGAAAAATACAGGGATAGAAAACTATACTGCATTTATTCTTCCCGGCTTAGTGGTTTTAGTTAGTTTTTCTACTTGCAGCAGCAGCGGAATTATGAATTATATGATGAAGTCGGACGGTAGCTTTTATCGTGTATTGATTGCACCTATTAAACGAAGTTCTATTGTTTTAGGACAACTTCTTGAAGCGGTATTATGCACTTTCTTTGAAGTGGGAATAATGGGGTGTGTTAGTCTGCTTTTCCATGTTAGACTTGCCGCTGGTATAACAGGAATTTTTCTAATTTTGATACTGGTGTTTCTGACAGCGTTTTTTATAGCGGGGCTTGCTTATGGAATAAGCCTAATTTTACCAAACGAGGTAATGTATGAAACAGTAATGAACGCGATTGTACTGCCTGTATTTTTCCTTAGTACAGCATTATTCCCAGCAGACGGTATCAGCGGCATATTAAAGGTTACAATTAACATCAATCCATTCACCCATATGATTAACGTATTGCGTGATCTGATACTTTATGGAACTGTCAACACAAATAGCACGGTATTTGTGTTCATGCTTTTTATACTTATGGGAAGTATCAGTTTTATTTGGGCTTTACATGGATTGAAAAAGGAATTGAGCCTATAGACGGATTTCTGACATATTTGGAATATGAATGTGACGCAGAAGTAAATGAGAGAAAATACTACAAAAGACAAACCACCGCACGATGGCCATCATCCGCCATATGCGGCGGTCTGCCTTTTCCGCAGGCAGGCCGGGCGGCCTGATAAGGGAAATTGCTTGGAAAGCGGGGGAAACAGAGTTAATATGCTTACACGGCGGTTTGCGTTTCCCCTATATCGGACGAATGGCGAAAAACTTTAGGGCTGATTTGGCCTTTCAAAAACAAAAAATCTGCGATTCACGTAGCCAGATTAACCATATCAACCTTTTCCATGTGGAGGGTTACGATAAGACGGAGGTAAGGATGGCGAACGGAGATAAGCTGCTGCTTTCAAGGTATAAATATGACGGCTTTGTGCAGGCATACATGGATTACATTTCGGAGGAAAGCCTATGAGCCAGCCAGCGTTTGAAATAGTGAATAGCATCTTGGATATATGGAAGATTGCCGTACAAGCCATAATGTTCCTTGTTTTGTGGGCTGCTGCTTTCAGAGGGAAAAAATCAAAAAGGGATGGCATTGTGGCAGTGCTGTTTATCCTTGCCAATATAGGGATAGGATTCCTTCCGTGTACCGCTTGGGTAAGGTATGGCGTTTCCGCTCTTGCCATTATGGGATATGCCGGGATATGTTATAAAAAGCAGATTGGAAAAGCAGTATTTGTGATGCTCGCTTTTTATAACCTCCATTGCCTGAGCTTCCTGATTGCAAACAGCATCTACATGAAAATAATGAGCGTGATGATGAAAAGCCTTGATGCAGTGCAGGAAAGCTATCTGTAACGGGTGTACCAATGTCAGTCGATTGGAATGGCGGTGTTCGTTTTCTTTTATACGGTACTATTTGTTGCTATGACAGTTATCTTTCACAGGCTCATTAAAGGGGAGGCTGTAATGGCCCTGCAGGATGTCATTTTGCTTTCCATTCTAAATTTTGTTGGGAGTATGATTGCGGGGGTGGTGAACGGGCTGCTGATTGTAAGAATAGATACGGATGCTTTGGACCTATGTCAATACGTTGGACAAAAAAAGTCGAAAGATTATGCTGTTTTTTTAAGTTCCTCATCCTCCTTTTGCTGTGGTGTCAAATAACCAATAGAGCTATGTATCCGCTTACGGTTATACCAGCCTTCTATGTATT
>QXWR01000085.1 GCA_009911065.1 Clostridiaceae bacterium
TGTTTCTTTGTTTATTTGGGATATACTCATAGATTGATTTGGACTTTCCCAAAAAGTGTACTTTTTGGGAACACAAAATCACCCTATGATCAAGGTTGATTTTAACACAATCATTGATAAAAATCAAGAAAATGGACGAACTTTTCTAGGAATTTCTTGGGCATTATTGCTATATGGGAAAAATTCCCAAAAAGTACACTTTTTGGGAATTTTTATTTTTGGGAATTTCACAAGATTCTTAATTCACAAGATTCTCATATCCAAGTTTCTTTCTACCCATACTTAAATACAATCAGAACAAAGGTCCTGGTCCGCCTTCTCTGCACACATTCTCTTACTTCACAAAACAAAATACTTTATGCTTAACTTTTATCGGAAATACGAAGACATCTCTTTGTAATCATTTTACAGGTTCTTTCATGGCAAACATGGTTGCCGCATTTTTGGAAAAAGCGGTTGATTACTGGAAAACCATTTGAACGGTTGGCAATTGCCGGGAATGAAAACTATTGGACACATTTGAACAAACATAATGTTGTTTCCATTGATTTCAGCGAAATGCCAAAGGATTGCAAAAATGTTTATAAGGTGGAGATATTGTAGAACAACCATGGCAAAATCACTTAACGGAGAAAGCAGAGATTTTATAGAAATGAATCCTATGCCTGCCATTCGTCTTGGTAATAATTTTTCCGATCCTATGCTCATCTATTTTCCGAAGCTTCCTTAAAAAGTTCTTCTGAATCGTCGATATAATAATAAAGTATATAGTCAAAAAAATTAATATTTAAGGAGGATTACGTTATGTCAATGACTGTAGGTTATAAACCTTATACAGGTGCAATTAACACAAACAGCCCACGCTACAAACGTGCTAAAGCAATGTATGACGAAGGACATCCCAACGGAGAAGAAACTAAGTCTGCTGCGGAAGCAAAAGCTGAACAGGATTTGCAAAACCTGAAAATGCTTAAGCAAATGCTTGGGCAAAAATATGATGACCTTGATTTTCAATTTAAAAATCCACTTCAAGCAGATGAAGAAACATTTATTCGTAATTATATGGGACTTTTTGATGAGGACGGTGATTTCGTAAATTGCTATGGTGTAGCGGGAATGGACATTACAGGTAAAGACCCGTCTGAATTTCATAAAATAATAGATGTTCCCGAAGCTGCCCGACAAGATATGTTTGACGAAACTATGCGCCATTTCATACAAGAAAACGGAGTCGCCAATGGCGATACCACAAAACGTACTGAGGTTTTTACGCGCTATCAGTTAAGTGTCAACAAATCAGATCGATTAAGCGGCACATGGACACTTGGGCAATATGAACGAATGTATACAAAAGCATTTTACGACGCCGTAAAAGAAGCAAATCCCAACTGGCAGCTTGGGCAGCCATTTGACACGAGCATTGTACGCAACATTACTCGTGAAGATGTAGAAAATCGCATTGTAAAAGGCAGTAGCGAATTAGCGTTAAAGCCAAGGTCTTCTTTGGATATTAAGGTATAATTGGCTCTGTATCTTTGCCGTACTGTTGACCAGCAAAGCAGAGTGTCGCTCTTTGGAGCGGCATATAGGGCGAGAGAGGGGTACTGATTATTATAAAATGACAATTTATTAAGCGGTGTCCTCCTTTGGACTCGTTTGGACAGGCAGCGGGGCTGTCAATAATGGCAGCCCATATCCAACCATACATGGTATTCTTGGAAATCCCCAGTTCTTCGGCTGCTTTCACTTGTCCAATTTCTTTCGCAAGCTTGACTGCCTGTACTTTGTATTCGTGGTCCTATTGCCTGTTTTGTGCCATTTTTGTTCACTCTTTATTCTCTTGATTTTATACCCAATCCTTGAGAATGAAGTGTCAACTTTTTATACCACATCAATTTTTCTTATCCGCACTTCGAGACAAAGTGTTCCAAGGTGTGGGGCAGCTCCTCCAGACGTCGTTTCCGGCCGCCCTCCATATCGTTTCTTGCAACCCAACCACAAAAAAGGATATGGAAGGTACATATAAAGAATATTATCATTTTGTGTGACTTTTACTATTGGTACACTCAAGATGAATCTATTGAGGTTTCTGACGATGTGGCCAAGACGCTTTGAGCCAGTGTCCGCTATGAGGTGGCCTTGATGTTATCTTACTTAACCTATGATTCTTTCCTTTTCAGTCTTTATATTCCTCCAGTTTATATGATAATAATCTCACACCAATATCAAAAAACTTGTATATAATATTTTCCAGATACCAAATCATATCCATATACTTTCCTTGAACAATCCTGCGATTTATTGTTATACTCAGCATAATTTGATCCGTAGTATATGCTATTAAAGAAATTCCATCTATACCATTATTATAGAATAAATTTACACCTACCTGTTCCTTTTTAGCTTTTTTTCAGAAATAATATTATATAACTCAATTTCTGATATATCTTCGCATTGCCAATTATACTCATCTTCATCGCCAATTGGCAGATATTCAACTTTCCCTTGCGAATTGTAAATATCCCAACCAATTTGTTGGAATATTTTTAAAATATCTGTTATATTTTCAGAATAATTACTACGATTTAATGTAATGAATGCCTCCATTCTCGCCGCCCTCCTCTAGTACTACAGCGAACACTTTAAATTTGTCTGTCTGCTACGAACAAAATCAACGATATGAAACTGTTTTATTGATTCTGGTATTGGCGTATTGGAGAACAACTCATATGTTGTTCCATGTTCAGTTGCTATTCTCAATCTGTCACCCATATCAACCTTAAATTTCGCCAATTTGTTTAGATTCTCTTCTAACAACTTCCAGTAATTACCGGATTTTGCTTCCCACCAACGGTTATCAACACTGCCTTCAAAATCTCTGCCTTCAACACAAAAAGCCCCCCATCCCCTGCCCCGCCTCCGTAAATGAAGCGGTACAGTATTTTGATTTCCTCTATGAGCCAGATCCAGAGAAACGCTTTTTTATTTCACAAAAAGTTATATGTTATATGAAATCAAACGAGTAGCAAAGGCAGCCGGACTTGATCCCATAAGAATCCATGACCATAGGCACCCACATGTCAAGTCCAAGACAAAAAAATTAATTCTTTTCTTCCAATCTAATAGTTTCCACATCCGAGATTCTTAAGTCAATCATCATCTAATGCAAATCCTTTTTTCGTATATTCTTTCAAAATGGAAGTGACTTATATTCTAAACTGTGTTCCTCTCAGGGATTTGACCCAAACTATCTCTTTTACCAATTCTCCCTCTTTAAAAATAGTTTTGACATGTTTTCCAATTATGCTTTTATCCCGTTAAAATAAATAGCAATTTAATAAAACTATCTATCATCAATATTGACATTAGAAAAGTGCTTTTTCTTAAATTTATTTCAAAAATATAATAAATAATGAACGATAAATCGGAAATCAGCTTGCAAAGTTCATGGCTCAGTTCCAAAACCATCTAAAAAACAATCAGCTCTTATTAACATAAACAGTGGGGAAATCATCAGATAAGATCTGAAATGGTGCAGTATAGTCTATTTCCTTGCCAGCCGGAGCTTGTCAGCGAAATTTCTTTAATACTTGTAAAATCCAGGAACATAGCATACTGACATTTTTAATTCTCCTCAATTCGCTACACGCGTATAGTAAATTCAAGATTCATTTCTTAATTTCAAAATTATCTTAGCTAAAAATCTTTGTAATATCCTGATACCAATTCACCACCCGATAAATCTCAACTGCCTCTTTAGTAACCTTATACAACACAACATAATCACTCCACACTACATACCTATAATCCGTCTTAAAACTCACACGCATAGACAAATTTGCACCAATATAAGGAGACTGCTGTATATTCTCAAACTGTTTATAAATCTCCCGAACCGTTTCTAATGCTTTATCGGCGTTGTCTTCTGCAATAAATTTCTTAATTGTTTTTAAATCCTCTGCCACTACCGGATTGATTCGTAATTTCATCATAAATTTACTCTCCAACCTCAGCCTTTAATTCATCCATTGTCAGCCAGCAATTTCCATCTATAACAGCTTCCTCTGCCTCATACAGCTTCTCCAGCAGCTTTTTTTCTGCTTTATCACGTTCGTAATCTTCTATATCCACTACAACAAATCTGCCCCTGCCATTTTTAGTCAGGAACACAGGCTCTCCAATTTGACAGTTTTTCAAAACCTCATTATAATTTCTTAAATCTGATACCGGTAATATACTTGCCATAGATATACCATTCCTTTCCACCCAAACTATCATGTCTCTTTTTATATTATACTCAAAAATGCTGTAATAATCAACGAAATATTTTACAGCGTATTGTTTATGTGCGTATCATTAAAAAATCTGTACCCAAATTGTACCCGCCATCACAAAAAAATCCCCGCAAGCTTTAATTATTCAAAACCTGCAAGGATTTACCCTTTCACTCGAACTTGGTATGTTCTACGTTATTCTTAACTATTCTTATTATTTTTCATGCAAATACACACCCATTTATACTTTAATTACATCATTTATTATAGCTTGCTAATTTTCTGTTGCCAAAATATTACCACATATTTATTATAGTAAATCCCGGCAATTTAGCGACCCATTTTTGAAATGTCACGCAATAAAAGCCATTTGGGGGAACAAAAGTATAAAATCCCCTCCACATCATACTCATATTTTAAATACCTTGTAAAATAAGATATTCCAAAAAGCTAATGTGTAACAAATCAGACACATATTTTCTCCTTAATGTCCTCATTACATGGTGTTAGAGCGCGTATAAATCATCAATAGAGAAAATTCCTGTCCCCGCAGCCAATAAAAAAACTCAATCTTATAAACAGATAATTATCTCTTTATTAAAATACCCTTCATATATTGCGTCTCATTATGAGTCTTGTATATTATTTCTTTTTCTTCCTCTGTGCAACCGATTAATATTTTGATTTCGGAATCTTTTTTCATTAAATCGACAATACACATTATGGCATCAATGCTTTTATTTTCTTTTGTACCCACCCAAACATCAATTCCTGCCCCATCCATAGAAGAAGTATTTTCTAAATAGCCATAATCAACCTTATATATGAAATCAGGGAATTTAGGATGGGCTGTTCCTTTTGGTCGATCAATTATTATTTTGGATTGTCTTACCAATTCGTCTAATGTTTTCCAAAAATTAGTGTTATATGTATCCATTTTTCCTCCAGTATTTATGTATTTCTCTGATTATTATTTAAAATTATATCTTTAAAATAGTTTTGGTTCCATATCCCATCCTCATTATTTAATAAAACTTCTCCGTTCTCTTTAAATAAACATAATTCTTTATCATCATTGTTTATAAATATAGCTTCTTCCCCTAAACTTAACATCAATTCAAAAACGATTGCTACCATAATGGAATATCTTTTTTCTAAGTATTTATATTCTTTATTAAAACGAAATTCCAATGTTCTTTCAAACACAAATTCTTCACCAAATTTCGTTATCCAACTATTATATGGGTAATTACTACCATCTGTTAAATATACATAAAATCCTAATTCTTCAAAAAAATCCATGCATATTCCTTCTGATAATATCTCTATATTTTTACTTCGTAATCCAAATTTTTCGAATGCTTTTATTAACACCTTTTCATCTAATTTCTTACTTTTCATTTTAACGCTATAGTTTATTGCCATAATTTGTCTCTATCTTTATTTTTTTATGGATAAATATCTATTACTTCATGATAATGATTTATTACTTTCACTTCTTTTAAACCTGGTATGGGCCATTTCTTTTAATTACTTGATGATTTCATCGATATCTCCTCCCCCTCCATACCAATCATCTAAATTTAAAAATTATCCTTTCAATCTGCCCTTGCTTCACTTTTTGGGTTAATTTCCAGAACATCCTTCACTCCAAATATATCCCACCATAAAATCTCAAAGAGCAGTATAACCTAAAAAATCAAACTATATCTTGTTTAATACCTTCATAATTTATTTGTGTTATCGCTGTACCTGTAATAAATTCTGCAATATAAGTATCAATATCAGTAAAATCATAGACATCATTATCATTTGATTATTTGATGTATCTATATTATCCTGCCTATATAGGCTAATGTTGTCATTTTGTTATCGGTGTTGATAACACTCACCATGTAACTGGGGATAATACTTTTGAATTTCTGCACATTTATTATAGCCGATGAAATCTCTAATTGCAATAGCAAATCTTTATTTCCACGCACAAATTTTAAAATTTGTGCGTGTTTAACTTGTAAAAGCAGAATTGTTATGTTATAATAAATATGCACACAGAAATAAGAAAGTTGTGCTTGAATTATTTGATTAAAGCAGGTGAATGAATGGGTAATCAAAAACTTGCCAAAGAAGTGATTACAATAAAAGGCGGAATTGCAAAATCGGCTGATTTTGTTGCTGCCGGAATGCGGTCTGCGGATGTTGTTAATTTGTGTAATAGCGGTTTCCTTGAACGTGTCAGACATGGTTATTACCGTCTTGCAGATATACAGGAAATATCAGAAGCTCAACTCATCTCCACACTCATTCCAAAAGGAATTGTCTGTGTAGAGTCGGCCTTGTTTCACTATGGATATAGTGATTTTATCCCAAGAAAATGGTCGATAGCCGTTCCTCGTTCTATGTCAAGAACGAAACTTGATGTAGACGAGCTATCGCTTCAAGCCTATTATATGCCGCCAGAGCTTTATAAATTGGGTAAAACAACAGATGATTTTGACGGTGTTACTCTGTCTGTTTATGACCGTGAACGTACAATTTGTGATTGCTTTAAATATCGTTCCAGACTTGATAATGAAATGTTCAGCAAGGCGCTTAATGCCTATGCGAATGATACAAATAAAAATCTGCAAAATCTTTCCGCATATGCAAAAAAACTTAGGGTTTATAAAAAAGTTACAGAACTGATGGAGGTACTGCTCAATGGCTGATATTGCTGCATCTGTACTTGCAAGAATGAAAAACAAGGCAAAAGAAAGCGGACGAAGCTATCAGCTTTGCCTGCAACTCTTCTGTCAAGAGGAATTTTTGCGCAGATTGGAAAGATCACAATATGCGGAAAATCTTGTGCTGAAAGGCGGATTGTTCATTTATTCCGTTACCAATTTCGACAGCCGTGTGACGGTAGATGTTGACTTTCTTCTTCGGAATCTTCCTAATACTCCCGAACAGCTACAGACTGTAATAGAAACAATTATTTCCACGCCCACAAACAATGATTTTGTGAACTTTGAGATTAAAGACATTGCGCCTATTGCCGTTGCAAAGAAGTACGCCGACATCGGAGTTTCCCTTGTGGCTCGAATCAAGAATACGAAAACACCGTTCAGTATTGATTTCGGCGTAGGTGATGTTATTGTACCGAAGCAGGAGAAGCGGAGGATTCCGACGCAGCTTGACGATTTTACTGCACCGACAGTAAATACTTATTCTCTTGAAACAACGATAGCCGAAAAAATTGATGCTATCCTAAGCCTTATGGAATTTTCCAGTCGAATGAAAGACTACTATGATATTTATTATCTTGCTAATAAATTTGATTTTGACGGTAAGATGCTGACTGAAGCCCTCAGTAAAACCTTTACGAACCGTGAGCACAATTTTACAGCAGAGCAATTTGAACAGGTTATGGGCTTTGATGACAATGTGGCAATGCAGAAAAAATGGAAAGCCTTTGTCCGTAAAATCGACACGAAAACAGATCATTACAGTATCGTGCTGAAAACAATAAAAGCTTTCCTGACAAACCCGTTTACAGCAGCAGTTATAGACAAAGAATTTACTAAAAAATGGTCTGCCACTAATGGCGAGTGGATATAAGGGAGAAAGAAAAATGGAATGTAAAGATATATTGAATTTAATCGCAATAGTTGTAATTCCCATAGTTGCTGTCTTAATTGGACAGTACTTACAAAACAGAGCAGAAATAAGAAAAGATAAAATGCAGATTTTTAAGGCACTTATGACCTCACGAATATATGGATGGACGCAGGAAAGCGTACATTGTCTAAATATAATTGATATTGTGTTTGCAGATGATAAAACAGTTCGTGAGGCTTGGAAAGATTTATATGACAAGTATTGCGTTCAAAATCCTGATGAAACACAACTTAAGAAAATCCAAAATGCACAGTACAAATTGCTGGAAACAATATCAGAATCTCTTGGATATAAGGATAAGGTTACTTGGGAAACAATTCAAAACCCATATGTTCCAAACGGAATGATTAAGCAATGGCAAGAGCAAGCGGCATCACAGCAGGCATATAATACTCTGTTAAATACAATGGCTAATATTGTGCCAAAGGAGCAGAAAAATACGGAGGGGCAGAAATGAGTACGAATATATCAAAACAAAAGCGTGAATATTTGCTTGCTAAAATCAAAGAAATCCGAACTTTCATTTCTGCTGCACCGCAGGATGAGAACACGGGCAATCTGCTTTCTTATCTTTCCGACCTTGAAAAAGATGTAAATGGCAAGAAATATGGTCTTGTTTTCGAGGAACACCGTGAAGAAATAGACGAGATTCTTGATACACATACGCCAGTACTGACCGAGGATAAAGACCTTTTCATTAACAATGACGGACAAATGAATTTTCTCATAGAGGGAGATAACCTTGCTTCCCTTAAATTGCTTGAAAAAACACACAAAGGCAAAATTGACCTCATTTATATAGATCCACCTTATAATACAGGTAAAAAAGATTTTATTTATGACGATAGATATGTTGATAAAGAGGACTCTTATCGGCATAGTAAATGGATTTCTTTTATGTACAATCGTTTACATATAGCAAAATCTCTTTTATCAAAAAATGGTGTGATTTTCATAAGCATTGATGATAACGAATTAGCGAATCTTCGTCTACTTTGTGACAATGTATTTGGAGAGCAAAATTTTGTCGCTATTATATCAGTCGAAAACAATCCAAAAGGTAGAAAAAATTCTAATTATGTGTCAGTCAGTAACGATTATTGCTTGATTTATGCAAGAAAGATTAATGAGGGATATTTTATTGAAAATATCCCCAAAGATATTAAAGATTTAGCACGAGATGAAGAAGGGAATTACGTACATAATAGTGGCAAGCGGGTTTTGGTTGGGGAAAATCATTTTAACAGCAATGTTACTGATTTTTCATCTGATAAACATTATACGATATATCATAATCATGAAAACCTGCTAACAAAAGTCAAGACTTTTTAGCAGGTTTTTAAATAAATTTTTGGTATGAATTTTTCCCACGACAATTAGACCGGTGGAAAATCCGGTCTGCCTTATCCTCTGTTTTAGTTCTTTTTACTTCTGGTAT
>QXWR01000086.1 GCA_009911065.1 Clostridiaceae bacterium
CCGCAACCCTTGAAGTTACGGCATTCCAGCGTCCCCGAGAAGATTTGAACTTCCGACCCCACGCTTAGGAGTTAAAAGGGCTATTTCCACGCAGGTTCAGCCTAATCCTTGTGGTATCTCCAAGTCCAATAAAATCAACATTTTTGAACCTTTCATTTCCACCCGAGAGCACCTACGTCCACCTCGAAGCGGTATGATTTTCGTAGTCGTATTAGCAAAATATTAGCAGTTTTTCAATGAAGGTACAAGTGAAACTTTTACGTTCACTTTGCATTTTCGAACCTACCTGCTTACTTTGCCCTTTTAAGGAGAAAAAATTATGCAATCATACCAATTAGAAATCAAACAGATCGTGGACTATCCACGCTGCCGGATCTACCGGCAGTTTATCCAGAACTTAATGTCAGACCGAAGCATTCGCACAAGCGGGGGCTCCGGTCTTTTTTATTATACGGTACTTTGCAACTATGCAAATTTCCGGACTTCCTATCTTCGCATAGACGGTATCGGCTATACGGTGTATCCCGGTGAGTGGATCTGTACTGTGAAGGAACTGTCCGCATGGTTCCGTACCCGTTTTCAGTGCCAGGCAGTCTCTATCCTGGATGAACTGCAGAAACGCCACCTTATCTCCTATCTTTTTCTTGACCGTGGGAAAGTGGTCAAATATAAGATCCGTGACTGGAAAAAACATAATACTGTGCTGGACTATAACTGCCCCTGTCAAAAGGATACAGGATTTTTCTTTATGCCCACTGTGGTTGCAACAGAACTGGTCAGCACCGGCCGCTGCTCTGAAATGGATATCCTGCTGGATCTGTGGATGTCTGCTGTCTACAATGACAGCCAGGTGCAGGGTTCAGAAATTGGTCCAGTTGTCTATTTCCGTAATGGCACCGGCTCCCCGCTGGCAGCCTACAGTGAAATGGCTGTCCGTTGGGGCATCTCCAAAGCCACAACGGGACGTGTGCTGAAAAAACTCGCTGATATGGACTATATCTCCTTAATGTCATTCCCTGGAAGAACAGGCAGCGTAATCTATCTGCATAGCTACCTTTCCACTATGTTCCAAGTATCAGATGTCCTTGTTGACAAAGAGGAGGTTGCCATGGTCCTGAAAATCAATCTTGCACTGCCGGATGAAACAGATTCACAGGAAGATTCTACTGTTACAAAGCATGAGATATGCGTTTCAGAGGAATTATCCAGCGTTTCAAAATCCAACATGGATGCAGTCATTACAAAAATGGCGCAAGTCCTTAATGCACAGGGCATTTCCTGTTTCCGGTGTCCCAAATCCATATATAAGTTATATCCTTTATCAGACGCCTGCAGGGAAGATTATATATCCCACATACTGAAGGGGACTGTACGGTTTGGAATGACTGTATCCTGCGGGGAGGATAAGCCGGTCTACACTTTTGAACTGACGCTCTCTCCCACCGAAAAGGACAGGGAAGGAGGTGCCAGGGCATGAAAAAGAATCAGGAAGAAATGAACATTGCCGATAACCCGCTGTACCATGATACCTGGAAACTGCTGAAGAAATACAGGGATGTGGTGTGGAGTCTGGAGCTGTCCGTCCAGCAGGTACGAAGCCGGTTTGAGATCGAATATGGGAGTTCCATTGAGGATTTTCTGGAATCCGTCTATGTGGCCGGAATAGACCTGTCAGACCGCAGCATTGAGCACCATGCCAAATGTATCGAGCGGAGCCACCGGATGCTGAAACTTCTGGACACATCCATTGACCTGCTCCGAACCAAGCACAAGAATGGTGAAAACTATTACTGGCTGCTGTATTACTCCTTCCTCTCCCCGCAGCAGCTGAGAAATGTGGAAGAAATTATAGAGAAACTGCGCCCCCATATCCGGGATATCAGTTGCCGCACCTATTACCGCAGGAGGCGGGAGGCGATTGACGCACTCAGTTCTATTCTGTGGGGATATACATCCAAGGACAGCATTGACGTTCTGGAGAAGTTCTTTCCAAATGATAAGGATACTGGGGAATAAAAATAGACAGCTATATGATATTTACAGGCAATCACGCCGGATTGGAGGAAATATATGATAACATTGACCGAGGATGAAAAAAGGATGGTGTTCCAGCTGGAAGGCTGCCGCAGGTATGATGCGATACAGGAGATTGCTATGCTCTGTCGGTATACCCATGACCACGATAAAAGGGCCACTGCAGAAAACCTGTTAAAGAAACTCCAAGAGCTTTCGGAGGATGACTGCAAGGAGCTGATCTGTGATATTCAGAGAAACTATCGCCTGCCCTGGAAAGCAAGGACTGTTGGGGAGATGATCGCTATGGCAAGGCAGGAGTCCGGCGCCCGGAAGATGGAAGGGCATGACATTATGGCACTGGAACGCTTTGACCCGGAGGTAACACATATGATTGTGTTTGATGTGCTTTCGAGAGAATCTCCAATAGGAGATAAAGGGCATAGGATGCGGCTTTTCCTAACAGAAGTGGGATATAAAAAGGCATTGGAAAACCAAGGCAAGGCTTTCATCCATATCCTGAACCATGCAGAAGTCACACAGGGGTATTTACGGTATGACCAAACAGACAAGAATTTATAAACACGTAAATTAAAATAATCTTAATATTAGATTATCTTCTATACTCAATTTTAATAAATAATAAGAGAAACGAGTAGGCCGCCTAAGCTGTAAAAGCTATACGGTAAGAAACTCGTTTCTCTTTGTTATTATTTTACAGAGTACTTGGTAATATATCAATCCTAAATCTAAAATTATATTAAGATAATTCTATGACAAAATTAGCCATTCCTCAAGACACTCTATAAGAAATATATTATAAAGACAACTTATTTTTTCTTTATATTTTTAAACGGAAATATAATTTAATTCATACTTTCCATTATAATCCTCAACAAACATTTGATATTTTAGAATTCCTTTCTCATCTGCCAGATGCATCAATATTTTTTTATGGACATCTGAAATTTGACTTCCAAAATAAATTGCTACTGGCTTCTTATTTATTGGATAGCAGTCTTGTTGTTCTATCTGTATATTGGGGGTAGAGCATAGAATTCTCCATTCGTCCTCATACTTCCAATCGTTTGATTTATACAACGCAGCTTTTGTATATATGAGCTCATCTTCATAAATAGCATCTATATTGATTCCCAAACAATGTTTCATATACTGTTCTACATACCATTTCCCATATTGTGTGGCATCAAACCGATTATCCGAATAAATTATTGGATAAATAGTAGCTAATTTGATATTACTACATGAACGGTTCATACAATTTGCACATTGTGAAATATTATTCCCCCTAAAATCATACGCTATTGCAAAACCTTTATGATTGTTTGCATAATGAGCCCACATCAATGGGGATTTTATATTTTCTGAGAGGCAAGCTATTTTTGTTTGATTCCTAATATTATTTTTGAGGCTTTCAAAATAAGTGCCGAGAAATTTATCAAGATTGGGAACAGGTTGTTGAACCATTCTATAGAAAGTCTGTTCATCCAATGTACTTAGTCCATTTGATATTGCTGTCTGCATATCTGGATTATCAAAATCAAATCGGCTTAACATCAACTGTGACTGCTTCATATTTTGGAATATAGTAGAAAGATTTTCAGTCGAAAATATTTGTTGAGCTTGTGACAAGATTGAAGGCTTGTCAAAAAATAAAAGGCTATCATATAAGTCATTAAATCTGGATGCTTTTGACAGCCATATTTCATCTTTATCAAAAGCTCCTATATTATTTTCTGTGCATTCCCTAAATTTGTAAAGTTGGGCTGGAACATTCCTTTGAATAAATTGCATCATTGGTTGTATACGATTATTAAATTCTTCTTGTGAAATCATTCTATTAACCTTTGTAGTCTTTAAAATTTTCTCAAATTCATCTCTGTAATTCATTATTGTTTTCTCCTTTCAGGCGATATACTGTTTCTTTTAAATCTTGTAATGAAATTAAATATTCGTTAATATCACTGACATATCCATTTAGCATTCCTATGTAGGTAACAGTCGTAAACAACAGACCACTTGTGAATCTGTTTATCTGGGTAACCGACAATATTGAAAAAAATAATAGGATCATTTGGAGAAAGTTAGTCACAAAAAATATTTTTGTGTCTAAATCAGAGTTTAAAATGCCTATGCTTAAAGCCTTCTTAATATATTCCCCATATATCTTTTTATCTCTGCTACTAATATTTTTCATACGTTCCTCTTCTAAATTTTTATACTTCTTGTTATTATTTACTATTTCTTTCTGTAATCGATATGTAGCTAAAGGAATTAGTACAATACTTAATAATGCGAAAGAAAACACTAATAATGTAGAATTGCAGTATAAAAAAATCAGTGAAACAATAATTCCACCTATCACATTTAAAATTTGAAAAAAATCTATTTCAAGAAAATTCGGAATGTCATCCACCATATCCAATCTGGCATCAATCAAAGAATTATCTTCATTTTCATTTATCATCTTTATATAATAATCATAGCTCTCATGCCCCACAATTTTACTATATATTCTTGTGTCAAAAAATTTATTTGCAGTTCTTGAAAGCCAGAAAGTAATATCTATAACTACCAATGCAATAAACCAAAATATATCCTTTTTCAGCAGGCCATCAATACAATTACCAATAATATAGGGATTGGAGATAAGTATTAGAGCCTCTACAAGATCCAAAAACCAGATAATGGTTATCTTAATTGGAGCTTTTTTGTATACGCGAAAAATCTCAATGATCAGAATTTTCATATTATCAATCTTTCATATTTTGTTTTTCATACTATATGCTGTGATTCCAGACTTTTATTTCAGTCCTCATCCTTAAATGCTTTTACTGCCTCAATACGCTTGCATATAAATTTTGTCTGCTTTTTATAAGCAAACAAAAACAATAATGACAAAAAAATCAGCGACAGCCATTTCCAATTTAAAGAAAACCATTTAATATTACAAATTGATATTTGCAATATTGCTATCACGATCAACAGAAGGCAACTTGTCAATAAGGTTCTAAAATAATTATTTGCCTCAGATAATACATCTATTTTCGAATCAACCTTCGCCGCTTTAGCATAGTCAGAATAAGGCACTTCCTGAATAAACCTGCACTTCTTTAAAATAGGTTTTACTACTAATGAACTTATTCTGTTAATGATAAGTCCCATAAAATAATAAACCATAATTTCCTCACCAATGTTTTCCATTGGAACAACTATTCCCAGCAGTAATCTTAAAGCCATTCCAAAAAACACCCCAGGCAATAGATTCGTTATAATCTGATAAGAACCGAGCTTTTCAATAAAATTATTCATATAATACCTCCATAATCTTCTGGTAAAATAACCGGCGATACCTTATTAAAAGCAAGTGAAACTGCTTTCATAAATCCTTTATGTCTATTAGAAAATAATAAGCGCTCTGATAAAGAAGTATCAAAACCAAACTCCCCCACATTACTTAATAAAGTTGACTGGCGTAAATTATAATCTTCTTCCACAGCCAGTGCCTGTTTAGAAAACCAAAGTTCAGCCTTTTTATTTATCTGCATCATGCAGTACAAAATTTTCTTATTCAATGTTTTTTCCCAAATACATGTATTCGCTATAACAAAATCGCCCATAGCAATTTCCCGTAGTGAGCACAGTCTCTGAACTTCTCCTATATGTGCCGTTATAAATGTTCCATTCAACCCATCGCTGGTTATACAATAAAAAAACGCTCTTGGCAAAGCACTACTTGTCTGAGTTGTGAACCATTCTGTTACCAATACGTCAGTAACAGAATGGATATATTGTAGCCTTGCCTGCATATGGGCTGCATCCACAAAAACTTTGGGATCAGAACTTACAATCCATTTCACCTAACTTCACCCCTTGTGTTCTGGTATTAGAAACATTCCCATATGTGCTTCTAGGTATAGAAACCACACCATTTTTTGTATTAAAAGCCGGGCTATAATGCTCATTTTTCATATATTCCACTAATTTATCAGAACCACCGCTTGTAGCCCCAGAACCCGTATTATCCGATATAAAGTAATCCTTGCTGTACGAATCCTTTAAAGCCTCAAATATTTTCATCGCGTTATCCAACTTTCCATGATGGGGCAACTGGATTAAATCATAATTATCAAGATGATGCAAATAGTCTGGAGAGGCATCACCACATAAAAGAACTGTTTCAGCATTCTCTAATTTGTATTTCAGCTGTACACTTGCCGCATTCATCACCGTTTCGCCATCTATTTTTGTTACTTTATCATCCTCAATAGCCTGTGCCACGACTGCAGCAAATTCATCTTCTGTTGGACCAACAATACTCCCCAATAGAACTTTTGTACCTATAGTAGCATTCTCTATGGAAAAACCGTATTCCTGGGCTTTTTCAACTATTTTCTTTATATTGTCAAATGTTTCAAGAATATGCTGTTTAGTTGCTGGTAGTGTCCTGCGTCCATCATCAAGCAATTCTAATACTTTCCTCGCACTTTTCAAGTATAAAGAAGAGTATACTGTAGCATCATACTTCTTACTATGTAAATACTCCATCAATTTTTCAATTCCGTCAGTATGATCGCTATCGTTGTGTGAAATAACGATATGTACTTTGGAAATCAATGCATTTTTACACAGGAAATCCTCAACCTCTTGTGCATGCCGGGCATGTCCGCAATCGTAGACCACCAAAGAGGTACTATCATACAGCAATACGCAATCTCCAAATCTTGTATCCATGTCTCCATTGTAATGACTTAATGCTTTTAGTTTCATATATATTCCTTTCTACAAGCATGTTCTGGCTGCTTGTACACCAAAATTAGTAAACTAAAGAATTTCTTCTCTGCTTTTTGTTAGCACTTTACTTTGTTGGCTGCTATACAAAAGTAAAAGTAACCCATTTATTTCCAAAAATATAAATCACTCTTCTAAAGCTTTATTGATTATTTGTATCCACTTGCTATCATCCGTCGAAAAATATTCGATAAATTTTCCAAAATTAGTGCTTCCTTCTACCGTATCATCAGAAGGCAAAAATTTAATCCTCTCCTGCATTTCCTGATAATTTTCCTTGGTTATCCTGGCGAATAACTTTTGGCGCTGGTCCGCTCTGCCCTTATATCCCTCTATACCTGTAAGGTTGAAAATAATTGGAGCATTTTTCTTCTTTTTGTGGGAACCAAGCACCACATCATCCCAATGCAGGGTGATAATCTGCATGGTACATGGATTCCCGTATATAACAACATGGTTTGCTGCATTTTCAACCCCGTGGAATTCATTAATCTTTCGTTTAATATCTACATACTGCTCATAGGGCTTTTTATCTGTATCACAGAATACTAAAACCAGATCATATGAGCCGTTCTGAAATTTGTCTTGATATCGCGCCGGAATATTTCCATTTCCTTCAGCATTCTCCAACTGGAAACAATATTTTTTACTCCATACATCTAAAGATATCAATCTTTCCAGATATTCAAATTCTTCATCTCCTTCACATATAATACATATTTTACTGCCCATAAAAATCTGAGGAAGCTTATTCGCCATCAATCGGCACCTCCTTCCGATTTCCTTTGAGACTTAATAAGGATCGGATCAGTTCAGGATCAGGAAGAGCACCTAATACCCCTTTTCGGTACTTCTCCATAATATCCGTAGTATCCCGTACCCCCTGTTGTGCGGTAAACTCTGCCAGAGAATAAACATAAATTCCTGTATCATCCTTATGAACAAACCATATCTGTTCTTTGCGGAACATTTTTTTGCAATCCATCAAATTGATATCATGTACAGTGAATATCATCTGTGCATTGGTATTCAGTTCATTATTAAACATGGCAACTATCGCTCTGGTCAATTTAAAGTGAAGGCTGCTGTCCAGTTCGTCCACCACAAGAATTCTGCCCTGCTCAATTCCCTCTATGATATAACTTGCAAGGGCAGCGATTTTTTTTGTTCCCGTAGAGTCAAAAAGTACACTGGGGACCGCAACCCCTTTATAAACAGATACCAGCCGGATCTGATCCATAATCTGCTCGGGGATATCAAGAGCCTTTTCCTCCGGCTTCTCCTCGTCAGAATCCATTTTTACGCGAATGTTCTCCATATCCACATATTCAAAATCATCCATATACAGGTCAGAATTCTTGATGAACTCCACTACTTTCCTTTGAAGATCATTTTGATTTTTCATGAGGTTGATGGTACGTTTTAGAGGGATATTGTTCATGTTGACAATATCAATTCTGGAACCGAATGCTGTGACAATCCGCTTCATTTCCGCCATCTGTTGGAACTTGCTGGAATCTACCAGATAGAACAGCAAATTGTTTTGAGATATAAGCGGCATCATTTTTAAAAGACCCTCATCATCATATTGGCAATTTCCATTGATAATATCTTTTAAAAGCCAGACAGTTTCCTTTTCGTTCCCATATTGATCTCTTGTGATTTCTGCAAACTTTTCATAAGGATATTCTTCCTTTTTATCATCATACCAAAAATCATAGGAAAACTCTCTGCCCTCCTCCAAAAATGTAATACCCAGCTGGCATATTGTACTTTCTTGAAAAATATTGGGCATGATACGGGGTTTCTGGTTTAATAAAATATTCTTGGCACTGCGGATACATTTTACCAGGCATGTCTTACCTGCGTTATTTGGACCATAGATTCCTACTGTTTTCAAAATATTAAAATTATTCTCAGTATGGACATTGGATGAGAACTTTTTATTTCTCATATCTGCTTTTGTCGAAAATCGAATCTCATCTGAAAACGAAAAGCAGTTTTTCGCCCTTAATTCTATTAACATGCTGATTCCCTCCAGGATTAAACACCTATTTATCTTCTTCCTCATTACATACTATACCACACATATATTTTTTATGCAATATATTTTCATAAAAAATATAAATTCTTTTCCATATACATTTATCAAATTTTTTCGTCTTACCGAACTATATATCAAAATGCAATAAAAATAGGATATTTTGTTTTCCAAAAGGTCTGGCACGAAATTGGCACAATTCCGCACAAAATTGGCACGGTTCTGCTCTTTCCCCGTAAATAGGGATATG
>QXWR01000087.1 GCA_009911065.1 Clostridiaceae bacterium
GCGCCTCGCCAGACCAATTACTCCCTTATCATAAAAAAATAAGTGCAGAAGGTAAAGCACTAATGATATGCGTTATCTCTTACACTTATATGGTACTAAAAAGCAGGATAACTTTTTTCAGTTTCCTGCTTGGTTGTGCCGCTGGTGGGCGGCGGGTTATTTAGTTTTTTGATAGGCTGTCAGTTCAACAAACTGAAATTTATACCACCGTATACCCTTCAAGAGCCAAGACATCTAATGCCTTATCATAGTTTTCTTCTTTCACAAGTATATAGTCTGTGTTATATGTCGATACTGCAAAGATACCTATTTTATGTTGAGCAAGGATACCGGACAGTTTTGACAAAATCCCAATCAATGAAAAATCAAGTATTCCTTGAATATGGAAGCATCTCCATCCATCATCTCGATCAATAGTATTGGACGGGGTATCTTCCGTTTTGCACACCAAAGATATTTCTTCATCTGTTTTCCCAATAAAATAGAAATCGGTTGTCATATCTATATCTGATACATCTGCCACTTTGCAAACAGTCAATTCATACGCAATTCTTTTAAGTTCCATTTTATTTTATTTCCTCCGTAAAATAAAATTTAATTAGTAATCGCTGCACTATTTATCGTTGATTTTCAGTTCAAGTATATCTGGACGCGCATAATGTCCAACCACGTCATGCTCCATTTTGCAGGAGATAGCCAAACTCATGTCAAGCTCTGCGTAGATAATGGTTTCTTTATCCCATACTGGTTCTGTCAAATAATGTCCATACGGGTCGATAATACAGCTTCCTCCTCTGCAAATAAATTCTGGAAACTGTGATACTATATCTCTCTCATATAGGTCAGAAGGATATGAATTGTGTCTGATAATCATATCAGCGTTAACAAAATAGCATTTGCCTTCTATTGCGATGTGCTGAATGGTAGCTTGCCACTCTGGATTGTCATTGGTATTTGGCGAAATGTAAATCGTGATGCCTTTTTGGTAAAGAGCCACACGAGCAAGCGGCATATAACTTTCCCAACAAATCAGACTGCCAATAGGCCCCCATGGTGTTGTTGTAACAGGGAAGTATCCCTTATTAGCATCCCCCCACACAACACGTTCGGAGCCTGTCGGTTTTAATTTTCTGTGCACTTTATACGATCCATCTGGCTCAAAAATAACATTACTATTGTAAAGTGTTCCATTAACGGCATCCCTCTCGGAAAAGCCAAGGCTGATATATGCTCCAGTCTCCTTAGTTGCCTCTGCAAACTGCTGAAACTCCGTTTCTCCGGCAACAACAGAGGCATCGTAATATCGTTTCCAGTCCTTCCGCCCCTCCTCACTTCGTTTTCCCATACTGAAGCCAAAATTCATCCCAACAGGGTATCCAGGAATAAAGAGTTCGGGAAAAACGATTATATCTGGCTTTTGTATTGCAGCTTCGTTAATATATTGAAAAGCCTTTTTAAGTGAGGCGCTTTTATTAAACATTACAGGTTCTGCTTGTACCAATGCGATTTTACAAATGTTTTTTATGTCTTTCATGGTAATAGATTTACTCCTCCTTAAATCCCTATTTTTCACTGGCTCCATTATACGCTATCTTATAAAAAAAGTATAGCCGGATTTCAGAGAACTTGTCGGATGGAAACAACTTGCAACGCAAGATGATTCCGGGCGGCAAGTCCACAAAGGGGTAGCTGGCAAAGCCAGCGCAGGGGAAGTGTAGCTTCCCCTGTGATGATTGGAGCAGATTGAAAATCTACGGAAATCATCTGCTGTCCGCAGGACGCCCCCGGCAGGGCGCAATGCACCACTTCCCTAAGTGGTGTATAATTGCGCCCTCTTTCAGAGGGGGATTTTCCAGCTTGTCGCTTTGGAAGCCAAAATTGCAAGTGGAGTTTATGGCAGTTGGAAATCAGCCGTACCAATTACGCCATAGGCGGCATAAATCAGAACGCGCCCGGCTCGTTCTGATTTTTCACACATGGAAAGCCGCCAATGTGAGCGCGCCTGACTCGTCCACGTTAAAACTTCCCTTGCAAAATCAAGACGCGCCCGGCGCACTTTGATTCTGGAACGGGCTTTTTACCGTTCCTGCTGTTTCGGCTTCTTGTCGGGATAGAGCTTCCCGGCGACAACGGCAGCATGACTCTTTATCTTGATTTCCCCTTCCTGCTCGCTGCGCTTTGCGTTCCGGTAGCCTTCATCGGAGAGGAAGAAACGGAACCGCTCCCCCTTAAAACCGACAAAGCACTGCTTCTGTACTTCCAGCGTAATCATGTGCTGGGTTTCCGGGTGGAACCGTTCTATCCCTAACAGGTCATGCCCCTGCATGATTGGCTCCTGTGCCTTTGCCGCCGCAAGCCGCTGGCGGATGGAATTGTCACGCTCTGCAAGGAACCGGGCTTTTGTGGCGGCAACAAACTGGCTGCACTCCGGCTCCGGTATCTTTTCCAGCTTTCGGATGGCGTTCTCCACGATTGCCTTTGTCAGTAAGTCCTTTATCACCGGCACGGTTTCTTTCATGCCCGCAAGGGTTTCCGCCTTGGTCGGTGCGGCATATTGATAGATGATGTCCAGTTCACTTTTTGAAAATTTCACTCTGCGTCCTCCTTCCAGTTTTCTGCAAGAACCTATTCCACAAGACGTTTGGTGTCGCTCCGGCAGAACAGGACTTTTAAGATGGTGCTGACCTGCCCATCCGTCACGGATTCCGGGTGGGGGAGATGGCTTTCCAGCATAGCCCCTCTGGTACATAGCCGGTGTGTCCGTTCCTTCCGGTTCAGCGTCTTTATCTGGTGTTCCAGCATTTTCTCCTTATGCTGCGCCCGCCGCAGTCTGGCTTCGGTCTTTTCAATTTCCTGATTCAGTTTTTCCAGCTTTTCATTCATGGGCGGTGTCCTCCTTCGGGAGCAGGATATACATATGGCTGACCTCCCCGATGCCCTGACGGACACGCATAATCATCCCGGCCTGTTCCAGCTCGTTCAGTGAACGCTTGCAGGTCTGGGGGCTTCGGGAGAGTGCCGCCGCTATCTCCATGACGGGGAAGCGGATGAACAGAATCCCGTTGCTGTCCTCGGTTCCCCTTGCCAGGATTTCATCCAACAGGCGGGCGTACATGACCTTTGCCGTATTGCTGACCGGAAGCCGGAGCATTGCCTTTGGGAGCGGCATACAGGGCGGCAGGGGCGTACTGGCTATCATAAATTCACAATTCATTGGATGGTGTCCTCCTTTTGGCTCGTTTGGATTGGTAGCGGGGGCAGTCGATAATGACAGCCCGGAAACTCTGCTTGCACCCATATTGGCATTTCCGGCAAAGTCCGTTGTAGCTTCTGCGCCCCCGGTCGTTCAGGAAGAAAGCAAGCTCTTTCTTCAACTTCTTTGACATTCTCGGCATGGTGCCTCCTTCATAGAAAAACCGCCCGATTCAGCAGGTACAGCCGGAATGGGCGGGCAGTGGTTTTTTGTGTATCGTTTCGGGGCGATTTTCAGGGAAAATACAGCCATAGAGCCGCCCCAACCCCCCTTGGTATTACGGACAGGGCAGAGTATGCCCTGTGAAATTGTTGTGTTTCGGTGTTCATTTTTGCCGGTTCCTTCTGCTGTCGTTCCTGCCCCCGTCTTTGGCGGCGTTTCGCTCCGCTTGGTACGCTCGTTCTGGTCAGGGTTCCTCCGTTTCCCTGCCGGAAGTCGTTGCGCTACATCGCCGGGGAGCATATCCCATACAGGCCGGTCATTCGATTGGAATAATCCATCGATGAACTGCCTATATCATAGGACATTTTTGTACCCTGTGCCGTATATCCACAAAGTAGGAATCAAGCCCGAAATCCGAAAATTTCCACGATTGTGGAATGAATGTGGTATAATGGTTCTGTTGCGGCAGGCTGGCCGCAGGAAAGGGGAATAAGGGAATATGAAATGGGCTACCACAATTCAGGAACGGCTGAAAGATTTACGGGTGGAGCGGCATTTGAAGCTGGAAGAACTGGAAGCGGCCACTGGTATTTCAAGCTCGGCTCTCGGAAGCTATGAAAATGATAAGAACAACAATAAAGAAATCAACCACGGGAGCCTTTTGAAGCTGGCAAAGTTTTATGGTGTATCTGTGGATTATATCCTGTGCCTGACAGAGAACAGGGAGCAGGCCAACACGCCTTTATCAGAACTGCATTTGAGTGATGAAATGGTTGTGCTTCTGAAAAGCGGCCGGATTAACAACCGCCTGCTGTGTGAGCTTGCCACCCACAAAGATTTTATAAAGTTTCTAGCTGACATTGAGGTTTATGTGGATGGGATTGCTTCCATGCAGATTCAGAACCTCAATTCCCTTGTTGATACTGTCCGGCACGAAATTATAGAACGCTACCGCCCTGGGGAAGATGACCCGTACCTCCGGATTTTACAGGCTGCACATATTGAGGATGACGAATATTTCAGCCACATGATACAGGATGATATAAGCGCAATCGTCCGTGACATCCGTGCCGCACACAAGTCTGACAGTGAGAGTGCGCCGCCAACCACCATTGCCGAAGAATTGAAGCGGGATTTAGAGGATGTCGCAAATTTTAAAGGAAGCCCTCTTGAAAAGCAGGCTGCGCTTTACTGCAAGCGGCTGGGTATCAATTATAACAAGCTGTCTGATGTGGAATTCCGGCAGCTTGTACATATCCTTGAAAAATCGAAATTCTTCAAAAGCTATGTCAGCCAGAGGAAGAAACGGAAATAGGAAATGCCGTTGCTTGGGATTTTTCCATGCAACGGCATTTTCCAGAGTTTTTATTCCATTTTTACTTGCACATAAAATCAAAACCACATAGACGGAGTATCTTTGAATTGTGGGACATTCCCATTTTGATAAGGGTCATAGTTGTCTGTATTGCAGCCAAATTCTTTTAAGGATTGTATTCGCCCATCCTGCGCCCACTTAATGAGAGAAATTCCATCAAATGCTTCAACCTTCCCATCGTCCACCGTATTTTTAAAATACCATTCTACAACCGTTTGGTTTCCTTTATGGAAATACTGTTTAATATCCCATTGGAGAACTGTGCCACGCCTGTTCCATTCATCAAACCATAGTTTTATTTTTAATGGGCCATGATACTCCGGCCCCCAGCTTTCAGTGTAAACAGCATTTTCAGAGAATATATCCAATATGCCTAAATCACACTTTTTCAGCCACATATCAAACCATAGCCGAATGGTTTCTTCTCGTTTTTCCATGAAATCCCCTTTCCCGTTTTTCTTCCGCTAATCCCGTTTTACAGCCATACACCCCAATCGCCATAATGATATGTACCGCTGCCATGATGGAGCTTCCCGTCTGCTTTTAACTGACGGAACGCATTTGCCATGCGGATTAGGATTTCCGGCTGTATATCCAGCGAATGATGTGCAGGGAATACCCTTTTTACAGGCAGTGCCGCAACTTTTTCCAGCGAAGCAAGATAGGCTTCCGGATCAGTGGAGGGGTAATAAGCAAACAGGGTATCTTTATAGACCAAATCGCCGGTAAACAAATATCCCCTGTCTTTTTCCCAAAAACCTAAATGTCCGGGAGAGTGTCCGGGCGTATGCAGCACTTCAATTTCCCTGCCGCCAATATCAATTACATCATAGTCATTTAATACTTTTGTTGGTATACCTTGAAAGAATACATAATCGTCAACATGAAAACCGTCAGGCAAATCACAACGGTCAACCACCATTTTCTTAATAGTTTCGATTGTCAGGGGAAATTTCCCGTTCAGCCAGTCCAATTCTTCTGCGTGTGCGTAAAATTCCGGGAAATATTTATGCCCGCCGATATGGTCCCAGTGAATGTGCGTGGCAACCGCCGCAATCGGTTTATCCGTAAGTTTACGGACTTCATCATATATATTGGAAATCCCCAGTCCTGTGTCAATAAGCAGACTTTTCTCTTTTCCATTCAATAGATAACAGTGGGTTTCTTCCCAATGTCGGTATTCACTTATGATTATGGTTTCATCATCAATCTTGTCTATTGTAAACCAGTTATCCATTATCTCCAATCCCTTTCATTAAGATTGATGTGCCTGCATATATTCCGCTTTCACTTTATCAATCGTTTTACCGCCAATCCCAAAGTTCTTATCTGGCAGTTCTTTAATCGTAGTCACAAAAAATTCCTGCGGCACATTCATAATTTCAGAAGATACTTCTGTCAATCTTTTTATCAACAGTTCCTTTTGCTTATCAGATAAAGTGCCGCTTTCAACTGTAATGTATGGCATTTTGCCCCTCCTTCAACTTTTCATTCATTGTTTATTCAGCCCTACCAAATGGGCAGTTATAGTTTTAAGCTATACTGCAAAAGATTATAACTGTGTCCATCTGTGCTGTCTGTTTTAGATACTGAAGAAATCACTGTAAATCCTAATGACTTTGCTAATTGATTGGAAGCCCTGTTTTCCTCTCTTGTTGAATAAATAAACTTTTTTGCACTAAATTCTTCTTTGCAATATTGTATCAAGACTTGAAGAATCTGCTTGCCAAACCCTTTTCCCACGTAATCTGGCCCCAGACATATCCCCGCTTCCTGATAGATGTAAGGTTCGATTTTTTCTACACCAGCAAATCCAATCGCCTTACCGGTTGCTTTTTCATAAACTAGATAGGTATCATGCTCTTTCTGAAATGCAATGGTTTTCATGATTCTTATTTTGGCGTTTTCTTCGCTTGTAGTAATATTCCATTCCATGTATTTTGCGCTTTCTGGCTGTGACCAGACATTACAATACATTTCCTTCCAATCTGAAAACTTTGCCTTATCAAGAATCAGGCTCTCCGTTTCAATCATTTTAAAATGTTCCTCCAGCACTGGCTGACTTGTTGCCGTTTCTATTATACTGCAAAAGCGGCCTTTGTCTATATTTATTTTTCATGCTCTGCTGATGGTTCGTTCTTAGTAATAATAAGCTGCCCCTGCTGGCATTTCACGGTGATTTTGTCCCCTGCGGAGAATCCAGCCTGTTCCAGCCAGTTCCCCTGTAATAGAATCTGCGGCGGTGATTTTTTAAAAGCCCCACGTCCATTATAAACAGTCAGTTTGCGGTCGTCCATCCGTCCTCCTTCCCCGCTGCCTGTCGGCATACGATTTCAAATACATTCCCATTCTCTGTCCTGACAGTAAGAAGGCTGTTCCGCTCGTCTGCGTTCAGGTCAGCAATCCCCATCCCCTCGCTGTCATTCAGTAAATCAAAAAGCCTGTCCCTAAAATAGTTCAGTTCCATTCTGTTGTTCCCCTTTCATATTTTATAGTCTAATAGCTAATATTGTATAGTCTTATAGAATCTATTGCAATCCCTAAGTGTGATGTAGTCTAAAAGTGTACAAAATAAATGCTGATAGCTTATGAAATGGGTGACATTATGGAAGGTAAAGGATTAGGCAAACGTATCAACATGGTGAGGAAAGACCGGGGATTTACGGCGGACAGGCTCTCGGAGCTGTGCAATATCAACGCAACTTACCTCCGGCAGATTGAAGGCGGGATAAAGGTTCCCAGCCTGCCTGTATTTATCAATATCTGCAACGCATTGAAAATCTCCCCTGATTATCTTCTGCGGGATGCGCTGGAAGATAATGAGGTCAGCAAGATACGGGAGCTGGCTGAGCTGTGGGAAAGCACGTCGCCCAGCCAGCAGGAAATCGCCGTTGCCATGATTCGTGCGGTATTGGAGCGTAAGGAAGGTTAGAAAGACCAGCCGGGTGTCGGCTGGCCTTTCCATGTCCAATCAAATATAAATCAACTCATTGTTTATGATTTCCTCCGCCCGGTTGCGGATATTGTTCATCCGACCTACCCATTCAAGCTGGTTTTGGGCTTTCAGTTCCTCGGTCACTCCCTCGGCGGCTTTCATCTGCTCCATGATTAAGTCAAGCCGTTCCTCCGCCTGCTCGTTCAGGTCAGCAAGATATGTCCACAATTTCCCAGTCAGGATAAGAGAGCTGTACCGTGCCGGATGTTCCTGTTTGAGATATTCCCGGTGCAGCCGCCCATAGCGTCCGATGGGGCGGTTTTCTTCCGGCAGCTTCAAGTCCGGGATATAGTAATCGCCTATCAGAATATAATCAATGCCGTTCTCTGTGATTCTTTCTTTCAGTTTTTCCATTGTCGTTCCCTCCTGTGGTGGAAGGCTCGTCACTGGCCAGCTCAATCACATCCATAATGCCACAATCCAGCGTTTCGCAAATACGGGCAAGTGTGTCCATGCTGATATGTTTCCCTTCTTTTCCCATGTTGGCTATCATATTTGTGGTCAGTCCAGCGGCAAGCCTTAAATCCTCTTTCCTCATGTTGCGCTCTATCAGTGTGTGCCAGAGCGGTTTGTAGCTGATGTGCATTTTTCTCCCTGCCTTTCTGCCCCGGATGGGCGCTTGCCCCCATTATATCAGGTTTCTTGCTAACTCACAAATATTTCTTGACGGTATCGCCGGTTCCGTCTGGATTGTGCTTTTCCTTTCCTCTTTTGATTACCTCTAATTAGCCATGAGCTGTTTCATGCCCTGTGATTTTGCTCATGTGAGATAAAGAAGTAAAAGAAGTGTAAAAAATTTTGCCGTTCCCTGTCCGGCTGACTGCCG
>QXWR01000088.1 GCA_009911065.1 Clostridiaceae bacterium
TACCAGAGAGAATCTCCGGTAATGATAAACTAAGTATAGTTGACAGCCGGACGACTGTCAACTACTTTATATTTTTTTCATTAAGATAAAAGAATCACCATTTATTTGAACATATCTTTTAAAGCATCCGCAGCTTTCGATATTCCATCTACGGTTATCTTTGCCTTTACCCCATCAATAATTTTCATTACAACATCATCTGGCAGATCGATACCAATTACTTTTTCGATTGCCTTTACAGGCTCCTTTTCAAATTGTTCTTTGATATCCGGATTGTTTGAAATCTCCTCTATGATCTTATTGATCTGTCCTTTAATATCCATTGCTTATTCCTCCATAATTTATATATCTGGCATATCTTCTCCATGGATTTTTCCATTTATAAAATATGCCTTTTTTATTGTGACTTTATTGTACAATACATTGAAATAAATTTCAACAAAATCATAAACTCTATTTTCTTCAATCCTACTGCCCTTTATGGATAAGAGATACCTATTCCTTCTTACTCAACCTTTGTTCCAGCCCTTCTTTATAATATTTATTAAATAAATTTACCACCTCCACCGCATTGGTAAGACTCATCTCATTATCATTTTCCATAATCTTCTGAAATTTATACGCATATTTATCATAGTCCTCCTCTGGATGAGCCGCCAGACTAATCTCCCGTCCCAAATTGCAAAGAGCAAAATAAGTAATCTCTCTCTGTAATAGCTTCGCCCCATAGCTGCTGTTCTTTGCCACATGACTTAAAATAATGACAGACGCCGAAGCAAACAATCCTGCCACTTTAAAAGGAGTCTCCCAAAAGCCAGGAATGCAGCTTAATCCAATCAAAAGAGTGGTCAGTGTAGGCATACAAGACAACATATGGTTGATGATTCCCACTCTTTTTTCATATCCTTCTCTTTTCTTTTTGTATTCTTTCTGATATTGATCTACTTCATCTTTCAGCTTTTTCAGTTGATCTGACTTATCCATGGTATTTCCCTTTCATTCAATATAATATACTTATTCCGCTTTCCCTTTCGCCGCCTCTGGAATTTCAAAATTAACAATAATTTCTACAATTTCACTTTTCGTACCAATACGAATTGGAGGTCCCCAAGTTCCTACTCCTGATGTTACAATTACTTTTTTGCCATCATTTTCATAATATCCATAATCAACCGTAAATGCTTTTTTTGTAACTAAATTGAAGGGAAATACTTGTCCCTGATGAGTATGGCCAGACAAGATTAAGTCTGCATGTTTGTATTCCCCCATTTGAGAAGGCTGATGATCTAAAACTATAACTGGTAAGCTATCGGATATTTTTTGCAGCTTCAGGGAAATATCTTTTCGGCCGTCTCCTTGGTATCCTATGGGAAAAGAATCCTTTCTCCCTGCCAATGCAATCTTATCTTCAATCATAACTGCTTCATCTTCCAGAATGGTTATATTGGCAGACAAGATAAATTTTTTCATATCCTCATAAGTATCTCCTGCGTCATGATTGCCCCAGGATAAATAGGTACCATTTGTAGATTTCATTTGACGCAACAGTGATATAATTTCTTGCGGATTTTGAACTGCATTATAGTTTCCGTCAAAAAAATCACCGGGAATCACAACAATATCAGGGTGAAGGCTGTTTATCTTTTCAACAATTTCCTTCATTCGGTTTGAGCCGTTTATATACCCTAAATGTAAATCCGAAAACATTGCAATCTTTAAAGAATCTGCACGATTGGCGGAATCTATCGTGATTTCATATGGGGTAATCTTTATGTAGTTTGCTGTATGTATTCCCGTCACAAATAGAATTACAAGGAGGATTGCATCTATTATTCGTAAGGTAAGTAATATAGGAAAAGAAATACCGTTTTTCGTCATATGGCTTATAAGAAAAAGCAATAAATCGGTTGCTCCCAATATGAATAAAGCCAATATTACCAACGCAAACCAATAAAGTCCCATTGTCCCTATTATTTTCCAATTTTTTGCAGGCTGTAAATAAGCAACCAAACTGGATACCGTTAAAAGTAAAATCGGGATATAAACAAACAACGATAGGTTAAATTCAAGACCAGGCTTTATCGTATTCGCAATTCGGTTCCCTATATAAAAATTTGCTAAACCATACAAGAGAGATACGAAAAGCAACACCATACTTCTCATGCTATATTACTACCTTTCTTTTCCTAACTGCAAATCATAAGCTTCCCATAGCAAGAACTCTTTTGGTAACAATCCAGGAAAATACAGATTATGAATAAAAATATATCACAAAACTTCCAGAATGAAAAGATAGAAACTTATTCTGATAAAAACCCGAAAGAGCCAATCGATTGGTTCAGATTGGTATTCCGAACAAAAAAAGCCATTTGATAACCAAATGGCTGATTTTCCTCCAACAAGACTATTTCTCCCTCACCACCACCATCCCTTCAAACTGATTCCGCTCCACATTCACCGCCACTGCCATAGGAATCCCTGATGGTTTCCGGTCATTCACCACAATCCGCTCCCCCATTGGCATTTCAAACAAAATTTCATCATACCTTATTCCACTCTCTTTTAAAAACTTCAAAGTCTCCTCTCTGTATCTCTCCTCCCTGGAAGTCAGAATCACAATCCGATCCTCCTCTGGCAGCTCAGCCAGATACTCCTTTGCTCCGGCTAACAACGTGTCCGTCCCATCCAATTTATACCCATTATGTTTTACAAGCGTCCCATCCAAATCCAAAATCCACGTCTTTGGAAGGGTTGACAAAACCATCCTCTCCATCCTTCCATCCTTTCTCCAAAATCTTACTCCCTAAAATCTTATTTTCCCCCCCCCTCACTCCACATCTCCCCACCGAAATCCTTCCCCCACCACCACATTCTCCCATCCCTTTAACCCGTACATTTCAATCGCCTTCCACTTGGTATCACAATAATTATAATCCGGATAAAGGGCCACCTTCTGGCAGGATGCCTCCCGAATGACATCGCAAAGACCGCTTCGGATTCCCACAAAAGTTCCCGCCCACTCTACCACAGACTGCACCTGACCAATGGTTGGGCTGATTCCTAAAGTTCCCTCTAGCGGCTCCTCCTCCCCGATCACATTGGTATAGCAGGAATATCCCCGCCTCTGAAAATCCTCCACAATCTGCTCCCATACCTCCTTCTTTAAGGCAGTCACAGACTTGGCATAGGGAGAAAAGATCACAGACCTTCCCTTCTCAATCTTCTCCAATCTTTCGTAAGTACCCAGCTGACTTGGCAAAACCGGCTTTGTGGAAGACGGCAGACCAAACACCCCACAGCAATAAATCTGTTCTAAAGGGATTTTCTTTATGTACAATGCTTTGGACAGATTCACCACATACGGTCTGTCCTGGTGAGGTATGAACGTAGTTTCATCCTCCATGTACAAGGCCGCCTGAATCATCTCATCCATATCCTTTTGGGTCAAAACCTCCACATGCGCCGCTCCAAACAACCGGGCCACCTGGCCGCAGGCATCCCCAATCACTCCCACCACCCACCTTTTAATCTCCCTTTTCTTCAGAAAATAAGGCAGGTAAGACATCATAAAATAAATATCTCCTAGGGCAGAAAAAGGACACAAAATCTTAAAACAGCCTGGATATTTTGCCTTCATTCCCTGCAGCAGGAAGCTCCCCCGGTCTGCTCTCTCCTGCTTCCGGCTGATGGTGTCAGAGGAAAGGGAATACTCCGCATAGGTGTTGTAATCCACCAGCTTGCGAACCATCCCCTTATATCCAATCCGTTTCAGCTGGGCTGCCATGGCTGCATAGGCCCGCGCCACAATACACACCAAAGTCTTTTCTGGCTCCTCTTTTAAAATTGCCAGGGGAGGGACAATCGCAATCCCCTGATACTGGTTTCCATGTTTTGCTTCATTATTGTCCAAAATCCCTTCCACAGAAAATCCCTTTTCCAATAAAACATTTGCCAGCTCCTCTGTGGCGTTGCAATGGCCAAACAGATAAATCCGTTTTCCCTGGATGGCATTTTCCTCCATCAGCTGATTCAGATTTGCCACCATTTCTTCATAAAAATATTGATCCATGACGCTCCCTCACTGCCTTTTATGTCAATCGTTCCAATGGAATAAGTCATTCCATTCTCAATGCAGCAATGCCTCCCACACTTCATCCATCTGTAAAAGTCCTGTATCCACAAAATTGAACAATCCCCCATAAGCCTTTGTTTCCGGAATCGTGACAAAACGGTCCGAAAATTCATACATATGATGCAGCCTGGAAAGTTCTCTGGCTTCTGCTTCTGAAACAGACTGAACACAAACATTTGACTTAGATAACTCATGTACATTCATTACAGACAGCATCAAAATTTTTCTTTCAGTATGTCTCACAGTTTCTGACTGATAGAAAGCTTCCAGCCACCGCCTCGCCCGCTCTCCCCTTTCCCCAATCAAAATAATTTTATCGTACTTCTCTATATCCCTCTCAAGTTCTTCTAAAAGATTTCTGTCCCATTGAATTTCACATTTTTCTCCTTTTGGATTCATTCCTGCACACCTCCTGTCGTCTGATTGTGAACAGACTCGCCAATGCGAATGGCCATCCTTTGATAATACCCGTTATTATAATAATGGGGCTGACATCCAAAAGGAAAGTCGTCATGGGTAAACAAAAGCTCCTTAAATCCAACCGCATCCGCCACAATCACATCCCCTTTATGCCTTTTTTGTAAGCAGGCAATGAGCTGGTCATAACACCACTCCAGTTCTTCATTGATCTTTTGTATGTCTCCCACATTTTCATAGTCTGAAACTATATCATAGTAGATACTATGTTTCTCACACAGAAAATTTTTCACCACAATAACCGGAATACAAGATTCTTTTATCTTCTCTGTAAAACGATTGACAGACTGAGTAAACAAAGTTCTTCTTCTCTCACATAAAAAAGGAATTTTGTCACAGGAAACAAATTCTCTCCCACACACTTCCCGGAAAAACTCAGATTCTGTAATATAACATCCATCCTGAAATTCAATCAAATCTGCCGTTTCTTCCAGCAAATCCACCACAATATAATCCATTCCCTGCCACTTTGTTTTCCCCTGAAAGATTTTTCTTATATCCTGTTCGACACACCTTTTCCGGTATTCATTTTTAAACTCATAAGAATCTCCGGATATAACGTTGCCTCCACTGGCCGACATGATGCTAACTATACTGCTAAAACCATAATCTTCTCTTAGGTGTTTGTCATCTAACAATAAAACCTGTATCAACACCCGTAAACTATAACTTCCAATCAACAGATAATTTTTATTTTGCAGTCTTGTATCCACATAAGAAGAAAACCACCGATTTAAAAAATCTTTGTATTCTTCCAGAAAAACTGGATAGTTTCCTTTTATTTTTTCTGGCAGATGCAAGTCAGCCCGCGTGTGAATTCGCAGTAAAATGTCCTTGAACATGTTAAATGTAAGTTCGTATAACCCCGGCCAATACTGATCAAACATGCCATCTTTTTGGAAACTTTCATTCAGTTCATTCATACTCTCTTTCACTTCCAGATAGCGTTCAAACTTTGTGGTCATATTTCCTTCACGATTATACCGGTAATAATATAAAGGTTCATCCAGCATACAAATCTTTTTGGCTCTTACATATAACCGGGCATTAAATATCAAATCCTCACACATGCGATTACTCATGGTCACATTGGTATTTTTTATCAATTCCTTTGCAAACATCTTATTACATAAAATAGGAATCATATTCCCTAACAGACCTGCGTTATCTTTTGTACTGCTTCCTTGAAAAAGCTTAAAATCCAATAATGCCTTTTGTTTCTGATCTCCTATGTTATAATTAGAATACACACATAAGTCTGCCTTCTCTTTGGAAATCTGGTTATATACTTTTTCAACCAATTGTTTATCCAAATAATCATCCGAATCCACAAAAATAATATAATCGCCGGTTGCAAGGGCTATGCCCAAATTTCGTGCAGCACCTTGTCCCTGATTTTCTTTTTCCACATAACAGATTCGAGAATCCTTTTTCTCCCACCTTTTGCACACATCTCCTGAACCATCTGTTGAACCATCATTAATCACAATAATTTCAAGTTCCCCATACGTCTGACCAGTTACAGATTCCAGACATTCATCCAAAAAAGGTTCCGTATTATAAACCGGAATAATTACAGATACCATTTTTATCTCCTGTATCTCTCCTGTATTTTCCCACCTGCATCCTCTTTTTCTTAGTAGCTGTAACCTTAATGGTACTCTTTCTTAAATGGATGAAGCACCTTTTCACACAATCTGGTATCTCCACTCTCAAACTCCATCTCCACCGCATCCTCACACAATCCCATATCCTTTAAGTTAAAATACTCATATGAACTGGCATTAAAAAAACGGTCGCAACCCCCATACAAGATCACTTTCTTTGCCCTTGCTCCACTGATTACATCACAAAATCCACTTCGCACTCCAATAAAATATCCTGCCATCTCCACCCACTGAGGCGCTGTGTTTAACGGGAAAAACACTGGTATGGTTCCCTTCACTGCTGGTTCGGTGGCACCGCTGCTGTTGGTGCATACCTCATATCCCATCTCCTTTAATCTCCCTGCCAGCTGCTTCCAAAAATGCTCTGGCAAGTCTGCCAGTGTGTTAGAATAAGGAGACAAAATCACGGTATTTCCCTCCTTCAATCCCAGTTCTTTAAACGTCTCTTTTAACTCTTCCCTCACATCCTTTAACACCGGATGCTCTGGCTTTGCCTCCTCTGGCAGATCAAACACAAACTTTCGGAAGATTGGCATAAATTCCAATCCCTTATATCCACGAAACCACTCCAATGGATTGGTGTGAATCTGCGCCCAGGAATCATTTAACAGTTTCAGGTTTACCTTCTTGGGACACAACATAAAGTACTGAATCAAATAACAGCTCTCCATCTTTTTCTCCAATACTTCAATATTTTTTATCTCAAAAAGCAGCGCTGCCTTCTCACATGCCTTGCTGATCACTACAAAGACATAATCCTCCTCTGGATGTTTCTCCCTGTACTGTTTCCAGAAGGTCCCTATCAGATAAATATCACCGGTCCCAGTATACGGACATAGATAAATCGGAATATCCCCATACTTTTTTATTAATCTCTCATGGATTCTTTTCCCCATAAAGGCATAGAATAAGCGTTCTCTTAAGGTTTCTTCCTGGTACAGCATAAAAATCTGTTCCTTTTTCACACCTTTTTCCCTAAGCTGGGCCGTCATCTCTGTCCAATAGGCAGAATATATAAGAAACCGGTTCTTCTCGTTACAAATATCCCCTAATTTCTCTACCGGAATCACCAAAATCCCACAGCAATAGGTGTTTTGCTTCCTTTTGTCATTATCCAGAACATTCTTTGGCTCCAGCCCATAGGAACGCAGAATCTGTATGATCTGTCTTGTATTCTCACTTACTCCAAACACATAAAGATTCTGGCTGCAAAGCATTCCTTTCTTCACCAGACCCCTTATCTTCTTCTCCACCCGTACCAGTTTATAATCAAACATCTCCCTCCTCTACCCCCTGTTCTCCCTTCCCGGAACACTCCGCAGACGGTAAAGTCCTAAACATACCGCTTCCTCCTCGTCAATCTCGGTCTCCCTTAACAGTCTCCCCAGTTCATTTCCCTTGGGCTTGTCTGTGTAAGTAAACAAAATCTTATCCGAAAACTTGTGAAACGAGTAGTAATCATACAAAGTCTCAATTTTTCTTAACGGATACAGGCAAAAGCGGACTCCATCCGGCAGCTTCACTCTTTTTAATTGTCCATAATCCCTTTTGTCTTTCAGAAAAAGAACCCCTCCCTTTGCATACTTTCGATCCATAAATTCCTTCAAATGAATCAAAGCATACCCATCCAGCTTTTGGTTATCTCCCATCAAAAACAGGACCACTTTTCTCTCTGAAATTCCAAATCTCACCTGCAAAATTTTCCACAGAAAAACCCCGTGAAAAATATGGATCACACTTCTAAACATGGCCCAACACTTCCCCAATATGGCCCCCTGGATGGTTCCTCTTAAACTGGCCAATCTCCAGAT
>QXWR01000089.1 GCA_009911065.1 Clostridiaceae bacterium
TGAGACGCTGGCCTAGCAACAAAGGGTTATACCCGTTCCACAAGCCACCCGTTTTACGGGTGGTATTGACTGTGTATAGGTTTTGCGCAAAATTAATACAAAAAAGATCGGATGATTCACAAAGCACATTCCCTGGGACTTAAAATTATGATGGATTTGGCGGTAAACCATACTTCCGATAAGCATTTCTGGTTCAGGGAAAGCAGAAAAGGTGCAGGAATGGAAAATCCTTATGAGGATTATTACATTTGGAGAAATGGCAAGGCGAATGGGATGCCTCCCAATAACTGGGGTTCTGTTTTTGGCGGAAGTGCGTGGACTTATGAGGAATCCAGAGGACAATATTATCTTCATCTGTTTGCAGTACAGCAGCCGGATTTAAACTGGGAAAACCCGGATGTTCGCAGGGAAGTTTTTCAGATGATGAACTGGTGGCTTCAAAAGGGAGTTGACGGTTTCCGCATGGATGTGATCAGTATGATTTCAAAGGTTCCGGGACTGCCGGATGGAGAGAAGGGGGAGGGGCTGTATGGAAACGGCGAGCCTTTTTATACCAATGGTCCCAGGGTTCATGAGTATTTGAGGGAAATGAACCAGCAAGTATTTTCCCTGCATCCTTTAATCACTGTAGGGGAAACCCCAGGCGCTGCTGTGGAGGATGCCATTGTTTATGCCGGACAGAATACCCATGAGCTAAATATGGTTTTTCAGTTTGAACATGTAAATGGAGATCCAGATCGTCCGGGGCGGTACGGAAAATGGGATCAGAAGAAGATGCCTCTTGTTACATTGAAAAAGATTTTTTCCAAATGGCAAACCGGTTTGGAGGGAAAGGCATGGAACAGTTTGTATTTGTCCAACCATGATCAGCCAAGGTCTCTTTCCCGTTTTGGGGATGACCGGCCGGAATATGGTGCTCTGTCTGCCAAAATGCTGGCCACCTGTCTCCATATGATGAAGGGAACTCCCTATATTTACCAGGGGGAGGAATTGGGAATGACCAACGTTTTTTTTGAGACGGTGGAAGATTTCCGGGATGTGGAATCCATCAACGCATTTCAGGAGCTTACCGGAGTTTGCGGGGAAGAGCCGGAGACGGTTCTTGGTTATTTGAAAAAGATCGGAAGAGACAATGCCAGAACTCCTATGCAATGGGATGGCCAGTCCAATGGAGGGTTTACCACAGGAACGCCGTGGATCAGGGTCAATCCCAACTATAAAGAAATCAATGCCAAAAAGCAGATGGAAGATTCCGATTCGGTGTTTCAGTATTATAAGAAACTGATTCAGCTGAGACATTCTATGGATGTGGTGGTTCATGGAGTCTATGAGCTTTTGGAGCCGGAGGATGAAAATTTGTTTGTGTATCTGCGGACTTTAGGCCAGGAGCAGTTGATGGTAGTCTGCAATTTTACAGATCAGGAGCTTTTGGCGCCGGACTGTGTAGGGGAACGGATGGGGGAAAACGCCCGATTGCTGATTGGCAATTATAAAGAGCAGAAAGACTCTGTCATACGCCCATATGAAGCAGTTGTTTATCATTTGAATAACATGGGGGAACCGGCATGAAAAGAAAAAGAAGAGGATCGATATTTTGTCTGTCAGGAATGATTTTGTCTGGTTTGCTGCTGACTGGCGGCGGCAGCAAAGCTTCCTAGGATGGGAAGATTGAAATTGAGATGATTCAGTATAAGCAGGAGGCAGTGGACATTTTTGAACAGTTGGAAGAGGAGTTTAACCGCACCCATGACAACATTCATTTAACCATTGAGTCGCCAAGTGAGGCAATGACCATATTAAAGACCCGGTTTATTCGGGAGGATTATCCGGATATTATAGGAATTGGCGGAGAAATCAATTATTCTTATTTTGTCCAGTCGGATATTTTGGCGGATATTTCCGATTATCCGGGACTTGCATCCATACAACCTGCCTATGTGGATATTTTGGAAGGGTTGGAATTTGTACCGACAGAAGGAACTTATGGAGTGCCCTATGTGGCAAATGCTGCTGGCGTTCTATACAACCGTACCATGTTTTTAGAGCATGGCTGGGAGATTCCAAAGACGTGGGAGGAGTTTGTTTCTCTTTGTGAAAAGATTCAGGAAGCGGGAATTTTGCCTTTGTATTTTGGGTTCAAAGATACCTGGACTTGTCTGGCTCCATGGAATGCCCTTGCCGTAGGTCTGGCGCCAGAGGATGTGTGCCGGCAGGTCAACCAGGGGAAAACGAATTTTACCAAGGAATATGAGGGTATCGCTGAAAAAATGCTGCAGCTTTTGCAGTATGGGGAGGATGGTCCTTTTGGTTATGGCTACAACGATGCCTGTACTGCGTTTGCCAACGGCGATTCTGCCATGTTTACGATCGGCAGTTATGCAGTGCCTCAGATCAAGTCGTTAAATCCGGATATGGATATTGATTCCTTTGTCATGCCAACAGGCAGCAGTCAGGAGGAAAATATTCTTAATTCTGGTGTAGATCTGCAGTTTTGCATTACCCGCGCCTGTAAAAACCGGGAGGCAGCCTACGAGGTGTTAGATTTTCTGCTAGAGCATGAGAATGTTCAGGCTTACCTGGATGACCAGAATGCGGTTCCCTGTAAGAACAAAGAATTTGAACTGACTCCCATATTTGACGGAATGAAAAGCTATATTGCAGAGGGGAGAATGGCAGATTATCAGGATCATTATTATCCGTCTGAGATGGCGGTGGATGCGCAGATTCAGACCTTTCTGATTCATCAGGATATGGATGGGTTTCTGGCTAAGTTTGATAAGGACTGGCAGCGTTACAATCGTGATATTATCCGGCTGGCAGAGGATTATCAGAGACAGCACGGTGAAGATGAGAGAAAGGAGTAAACCCAGATGAAAAAGAAAAATGACAGAGAACGGACCTTTCTGGTCATGACAATTCCGATTTTGGTATTATTTTTCTGTTTTAATACATTGCCTCTCATAAAGGGTTTCCTGTTCAGTTTTACCAATTTTAAGGGATATGGTTCTTATGACTGGGTGGGCCTGCGCAATTATATCGATTTGTTTCAAGATGCCCGTGTGGGAAAATCTTATCTTTTTACCATTAAGCTGGCGGTTGTTTCTACCATTGTGGTAAATGTGTTAAGCCTTTTACTGGCATTAGGTTTAAGCAGCAAAATTAAGTTTAAAAGTGCTTTGAGGGGAATGTATTTTATCCCAAATATTTTGGGAGCGCTGGTTGTGGGATACATATTTAATTTTTTTTTACTTATATTCTTCCGGCTGTTTCCAAAATGTTTGGAGGTTTGGGAACCAGTATGCTGGCCAGCACAAGCTGGGCCTAGGTGGCTATTGTGGCTGTGTGTGCATGGCAGTCCATTGCCATGAATACTATTATCTATATTTCCGGTATCCAAACGGTTTCGGAGGATGTGTATGAAGCAGGAGCCATTGACGGCGCCACAGGATGGCAGAAGTTTAAAAATCTTACGTTTCCTCTAATTCTGCCGTTTTTCAGCATCAATATGGTGCTTTGTATGAAAAATTTTCTGATGGTATTTGACCAGATTATGGCGTTGACCAAGGGAGGACCAGCACAGAGCACGGAATCTATTTCCTATCTGATTTATAACAATGGTATGGCTGGAGGGCAGTTTGGATTTCAGAGCGCTAATGCAGTTGTATTTTTTGTTTTGATTGTAATATTGTCGATTGTGCAGATGACATTTTCCGGGAAAAAGGAGGAGCAGCTGTGATGAAGGAGACGAGGACAGCAGAGCGGGTAAACTGGCCGGTTACGGTTTTTTTGATGTTGGGATTGATTACCATAGCATTTCCCTTATATATGGCAGTTGTGATTGCATTTAAGCAGCCGAATGAGATGACGAACAGTATTTCCGGTATCTTGTCTCTGCCAAAGAGATGGAGCCTGGAAAATTTTTCGGAGGCAATTCGGGTGACGGATTTCTGGCGTTCTTTGTTTAACAGTTTTCTGATCACAGTGATTAACTTGGGATTTTCTATTGTTTTGCATTCCATCATTGGATATGCGGTGGGGAGAAACAAGGCACACAGCAAATTTTATCAGTTTGTCTATCTGTATATTGTCAGCGGTATGTTTGTGCCGTTTGCCATTTTAATGATGCCGCTGGTAAAGCAGATGGCTCAGCTGGGAATAGCCAATGTGGTTGGGGTGATTGTGTGTTATGTGGTGTTTTATATGCCGATGAATTTTTTGCTGTATTCGGGATATTTGGTAAACATTCCTAGTGCGCTGGAAGAGGCGGCGCGGGTAGATGGGGCAACTACCTGGAGAACTTACTGGAGCATTATTTTTCCGATTATGAAACCTATGCATGCGACGGTTGCAGTTTTGACGGCTCTTGGAACTTGGAATGATGTTATGACTCCTTTGGTGATTATGTCTGGAAGTGGGATGAACACTTTGCCTCTGGCACAGATGACTTTCCAGACTCAGTTCGGCACCAATTATAACCTGGCGTTTGCCTCGTATCTTTTGGCTCTGATTCCGATTTTGATCTTCTATTTGATTTGCCAGAGACAGATTTTGAATGGAGTGGTGAATGGGGCTGTGAAATAGCCAGGAATGACTTTTAAGACATGTTCTAGTACTTTTGCATTGTAGAAGAAAACTGGAAAAATCAGAGAGAATGCTCGTTCAATTTCACTTTGGTTTTTACATAAATGGATGGGTCCACAGGTGCAATGGGTCCGGCTGGTCCAGCGGGAGCGACAGGTCCGGAAGGTGCAGCGGGACCGGCAGGGCCAGTAGGTCCGATGGGACCGACGGGAGTAGCAGGACCAGCGGGGGCGGAAGGTCCAATGGGACCAACAGGTCCAGAAGGGGCAATCGGCCCGGTAGGAGCGACAGGTCCAGTAGGTCCGATGGGACCGACAGGGGTAGCAGGCCCGGTAGGAGCAACAGGTCCGATGGGGCCGACAGGAGTAGCAGGCCCGGTAGGAGCGACAGGTCCAGTAGGTCCGATGGGGCCGACAGGGGTAGCAGGCCCGGTAGGAGCAACAGGTCCGATGGGGCCGACAGGGATAGCAGGTTCGGTGGGAGCGACAGGTCCGATGGGACCAGCAGGAGTAGCAGGACCAGTGGGGGCAACTGGTCCAGTGGGACCGACGGGGGTGGCCGGTCCCACTGGACCGGAAGGGGCAACCGGCCCAGCAGGACCGGCGGGGGTAACTGGCCCAGCAGGACCGGTGGGGGCAACCGGCCCAGTAGGACCAGCTGGGGCAACCGGGCCAACTGGGCCAACTGGACCCATCGGTCCTGCAAGGGAACTGAATGCACTTACTGCATTTAATGATTCGGTTCAAACGCCAGGTGCGGCAGACGAAGAACTTGTGTTTAACATTAATCCAGTATCAGTGGGAACTGCGATTACTCATACTGTTGGAACCGGAATATTTACTATGACAGAAAACGGAAATTATATGGTGACTTACAACACAGTTGTTTCCAACACAAACCCATCTACGCCTTCTTTTCTGGCTGGAGTAAATCTGGCCAGCAATGGAATCACAATACCTGGAACAACAGCTGTGGCTACAGTTAATACAGGCGACACAGAAGCCCTGTCAGGAACGTCGATCATTCATGTGACAAATGCTCCGTTAAATATTTCATTGGTGACAAGCAGGCCGGACGGGGCGTACAGTAATACGTCCGTTACCATACAAAAGCTAGATTAAAGCAGATGAATTTTGAATGCCTTTTACAGAAGCTTTTCCCCGCAAAACAGAAGTTGTTTGGATGATTTTTTTAGAGAGTCTGGGAGCGCAAAAAATTGCGTTTCCAGGCTTTCGTTTTTGGTTTTTCGAGTGTACCTGAAAATATTTTTGAAATATTTTGGATTTTTTGTTCTTTGCACATTTTAAAATGAAAAGATAAATGGTCTGGAAATCTGTGAAATCTCTGTGAAACAGTAGAAATAAGAAGAAAGATTTGTTAAAATATACATAACCGTTCACACGGTAGAAATCTTAAAGGCGATAGATATAAAAAATAGTGGATATAGAAGAACAAAGATACAAAAGATAAAAAATGCAGGCAAAAAGGAGGCTTTGGAAGATTGGATACAGTAAAAATTTTGGTGGTGGATGATGAGGCGAGGATGCGGAAGCTGGTGCGGGATTTCTTGACCGTAAAAGGTTTCCATGTGATAGAAGCAGAGGATGGAGAACAGGCAGTGGAACTGTTTTTTACTCAGAAGGATATTGGGCTGGTGATTTTAGATGTGATGATGCCAAAGATGGATGGCTGGGAAGTACTAAAAACCATTCGTCAATATTCTCAGGCTCCTGTGATTATGTTGACAGCCCGTGGAGAGGAGCGGGACGAGCTTCAGGGGTTTAAGTTGGGAGTAGACGAGTATATCTCCAAGCCTTTCAGTCCCAAAATTCTGGTGGCCAGAGTGGAAGCGATTTTGCGGAGAAGCAGAGCAGTGTCTGAAAATACCACTGAGGCAGGAGGAATTTGTATTGATAAAGCGGCCCATCAGGTGACGATAGACGGACAAGTGGTGGATTTAAGTTACAAGGAATTTGAACTTTTGACCTATTTTATGGAAAATCAGGGATTGGCCCTTTCCAGAGAAAAGATTTTAAACCATGTGTGGAATTACGATTATTTTGGAGACGCTAGAACCATTGATACCCATGTGAAAAAGCTTCGGAGTAAAATGGGAGAGAAGGGGGATTATATTAAGACGATATGGGGAATGGGATACAAATTTGAGGTGAATGAATAAAGTTATTATTATCAAACTTTTTTGTAAAAGGACACTGATATTTTAAGGGATAATATAACTGGCCCTGCGTTTTTTTGTTGTGTGAATCGTTGAAATTTGTTGGATTGTACCAGAGTGATTTATGGATTTGTGTCATAGACTTTCAGAAAGGTTTTCGGTATTGTGTGTAGCGGAAAGGAGGGAATCAGGCATTGGTGTTAGTATATAAATGTGGACAGGAAAAGTTGAACAATCTATACTAGCAAATGAAAGAGCAAAGGAGATGAAAGGCATGGCGAAAAATCAAAAATCTTACACTCCGGAATTTAAACAGCAGATCGTGGATCTGTATCATGCCGGAGGAACCTCGTATCCACAACTGGAACGTGAATATGGCGTAAATCGAAGTACGATTAGCGGTTGGGTAAAGCAGCTTTCCCCTATCAAGGTATCAGAGGAGGAAACGGTTACCCTCAAGGAGTATAAGGCTCTCCAAAAAGAAATCCAGCGCCTTAAGATCGAGAATGAAATATTAAAAAAAGCGACCGCCCTATTCGCAAAAGAACAATAGCCGAAATTGTTGCATTTATCCAAAATAACTTATCCAACTACTCTGTATCCCAGCTTTGCAGTGTTTTGAAATTCCCAAGGAGTACCTATTACAAGGCTCTGGTTTGTGTACCTTCAAATAAGCGGATGGAGTATGAGGAATTCGGCAGGAAAGTGAAACAGGCCTTTGAGGATTCCAAACGCAGATATAGGGCTGTCAAACTATGCCGTGTACTCAATGGCACCGGGACACCTGCAGCATCAAGCGGGTCCAGAGGCATATGACAGAGCAGGGACTGCGCTCTGTGGTAGTAAAGAAGTACAACCACCATGCCAATCATGGCAGTCTCCCAGATGATAAAGTGAATATCTTAAAACGTGATTTTGGAACGGAAACCATCAACCAAAAATGGTGCACAGATATTACCTACATCCATGTGCAGAA
>QXWR01000008.1 GCA_009911065.1 Clostridiaceae bacterium
TTCCCACCAGAAGTTCTGCGGTCAGTTTGGAGGCAATATCCTTATTTTGATATGCGATTGCTCCCATATGCGCTTCTTTCCTTTCATTATAATGTATTTTTTCTATCTATTGCAAGAGCTTAAGACGAAAAATCGTCCTTTTTTCTTCTGGCAAGCCTCCTCTCTGTACGATTTTGATTTTACTTCTGGAAAATTGACTTCATACACAGTCACAAAAATAAGAACTTTAGGAATTTACCAGAGAGAATCTCCGGTAATGATAAACTAAGTATAGTTGACAGCCGGACGACTGTCAACTACTTTATACTTTTTTCATTAAGATAAAATCATTATAAAATATAGAAATGATCTTTAGAGCGTGGCGGAAAGCAATTTTCAGACACACTCTAGTCCTTCTCATACTCCTCAATCATTTCCTCAATGGGCGGAATCTTCTCCAGCTCATCCATCATTGTATTGTATCCCAGCCGGTCCAACTCGGCCAAATAGCTGTCCCAGGTGCTGTCAACATCAATTTGGCCTAAAATCGCCTGGGTACGGTAATTGGAAACATAGGCATCCAAATCTCCTCTGATCTTCTGGAAAATATCCCCGTATTTCGTCTCGTTGGCCAGATCTTCTTTATAGGGTCTGTGCTGCCATTTCAGCCAGGAACCCCCATCCTTTGCAGACCAGTATTTTCCTCCGGCCCGGAAAAGCTCCTCCTCTCCAATCCACCGGGTCACTTCCTCTGTCTGTCCAAACTGGCTGAAACTCCAGGTTCCCTTATCTCCTGAATTTAGCTGATTGATCTTTATGGGCATTTCTCCGGCTTCGTCCCATTTCCAGTCCACATCCTTCTCTCCAAAGAACAAACTGGCCACAATCTCCTTATCCCCATTCCCCAATATGGAATAGTTAAAAAACTGCAAAATCTTCGCAAGCTTCTCGTCATCCACATCCCGGTTTACAAAAAATCTGCCATAGGCCGGAGTCGGATTGACCGCAGCCCGCACCTCTCCCCCATCTGGCCGGATGCCTGGAGTTATGAGAATTTTTGCATTGGGATCTCGGTCAAAAAGGGTCAAAGGAGGACGATCCACTGCCCAGCTGTTTAACGCATTTACAGAAGTAAGCCAATACCCGGCTGCCCCCGTGTTGATTTTATCCCAGGCCAGGGTCCGGTCCGGACTGATAATCTCAGGGTCAATGAGATTTCTGGCATACAGATCCTGAAATCCTTTCAAAAATTCTTTGTATTCCTCCATAGCATAACTGTGCTCTGCCCTTCCGTTTACATTGTTAATCTCCTTGGCAAATCCATAAGCGGAATAAAACTGCCCGATATTCCCCACGCCCCAATCCGGAGCCGCAGCGCCCAATGTATCATTCTTTCCATTCCCGTCTGGATCTTTATTGACAAACCCATCCATAATTTCCGCAAACTTACTAAGCTCAATTCCATTGTCCGCCACATAAAGCCGGTCTGACACCTGCTCCACATTAACCCCTAAATCAATGCCAAGATTTTCAATCCAGTCATACCGATAGCAGTCTCCAGGAAGATAATAATCTACAAACTGAAAGGTCAAACCTGCCAAATATAAAAACTCCTCCTCATTTTCCGGATTTAAAATCATTTTGTATATCAGGGGATTTTCATCATAATAGTTCAGAAGCAAAGGACAATATTTTTCCACCATCTCCTTGGGAATGGTCCGAATCAGCTCCTGAGCCTGCATCCAGCTGAGTGTCTTTTCCTCTGTCCACATACAGTCCGGCATTTCACCAGACGCCAAAAGAAGATCGATTGTATCTGTAGTTTCCGCCTTCTCCACCGTAAGATTGATGTTTAAGGCGTCCTCAATCATTTTCTCTGCAAAAGAGCCGTCCTCATAATCGGAATAGCACCAGTATCCAGTGTATGTAATATCATAAACTTTGTCCGGGTCTGGCTCTGCGCCCCTTCCCCCTCCAGAAGAAGTATTTTTCCCTGAACCGGAACACCCGGATATGGCTGCTGCTGCCAAAGATAAAAGAATACACAAACTCCATAACCGCTTTCTGTCTCTTTTCTTACTCATATATTCCTCTTTTCCGACGCACCTGCCGCGTCATTTAGAACCATTAATACCAGTTTCATAAACCGTCTTTTTTCTCTCAATTCCCGGTCACAGCATCCTCCAACTGTTCATACGAAATTCTTCGAATCCTTAATTTTGTCAGACAACTCTTCTCCTTGGGTCCGCCTGCATTATATCCCAAAAGAATACCGTCTTCCAAAAAACACATGGCACAGTAACAGTATCCATGATCTTCTTCCGTCTCAAATGCCACCTCCCTGGAAAAGGTTTTTCCGTTATCTCTGCTCATTGCAATCACATAAGGAGTACGCCCACCTGTAAAGATCTCCGTCTTTTTTTCTCTTCCGTTATATTCTGGAACCGGGTTCCACACTGCATAGATAATCCCATCCCAGTTACGTTTCATGCTTAAAGGACTGTTGGGAGACGTAAAGCGGGAAGGCTGGGCGCTTGTCCAGGTATTTCCGTTATCCATAGAGTACATTTCATACTGACGCCCTAAATCGGTTCTGGCAAATCCCCATAAAATCCCAGGACGAATCTCCAGCACCCCAGGTTCCTGAAGTCCGGACTGGCAGTTGGCCAAATGAGGCATACTGCATTTTCCTTCGGAAACCATCCAGCTTCTTCCATCATCATCCGAATAGAAAAACATAACTTCTGAACGGCTGTCCATATAAAGATTTCCATCTGGGGTGTTTTCAAACGGCCTGCTTGCCTCTTTTTCCTTATCTCCGGTTTTTCCGGTTCTGTGAACTGCTGCCGGTATCAGAATCCGGCCGCTTGCCAGCCGAACCACCCGGTCATTGTTCACCACAAAAAATCCTTCCTCGGGCGTACACAAAACCCGTTCACTCCAGGTCTCTCCTCCATCCCCAGACCGCCGCAAGTACATTTGCATCACCGTATAGGTGGTTCTTACCAGATAAAACAGCCCTATATCCCCATTTTCCATAGGAATCAGAGAAAGAGACATGATATTTTTTGCCTTCTCCTCTTTACAGGTCATAAGAATCCCTTTCTTCTCAAAGGTTCTTCCCTGATCCTTTGATATGGCAAAACCAATATCAGAACAAGCCCAATCTTCCCATCCTTCTCCTCCAAACCGGCTGTACACAAACAGAATCCTTTTATCTGGCAGAGGAAAAAACGCCCCTTCACTGTTCCGGCAGTTTTTTTCTTCCATGTTAGGGGGAAATTCTGCCACAATCGTTCCCAATTCATTTTTTTTCATCTTTTTACCCTTTTCCCTTTTTATTTTTTTCATCTTTTTATCCTTTTACGGCCCCCACCATAATTCCCTTGACAAAATATTTTTGCAAAAACGGATAGATCAGCACAATGGGCAGTACCACTAAAATGGTGGTCGCAGCCTTAATGGTATCCGGATTGGTATCCACCAAAGCTCCGATGGCTTCCACCCCAGAAGTTGCTGTGGTTGTGGAGGCAGTCAGACTGTCCAGCATTCTCCGAAGTAAGTACTGCAATGTAGTCAGATTGGCTGTGCGCCGACAGTACATCATATTGTCAAACCAGGCATTCCACTGGCCAACCATCTGCCACAAAGCAACTGTAGCGATCACAGGCTTGGACAGGGGCATAATAATGGAAGTGAAAATTTTTGTCTGAGAAGCCCCGTCAATGGAAGCTGCTTCTTCCATTCCCTTGTCAATGGAAAAGAAATAATTTCGTATAATAATCGTGTTGTAAATGGAAAATCCGGATGGCAGCACATACACCAGGAAATTGTTCAGCAGCCCCAGCCTTTTCATATTCAAATAAGCCGGAATCATTCCTGCTGAAAAAAACATAGGTATCAGCAAAATAGCTGTAATGGTTTTTCGAAACGGCATATCTGTCCTGGTCAAAGAGTAAGCTGCCATACAACACACAATAATATGGATACCCGTCCCCACTGCCGTCCGCAATACGGATACAACAAAAGCCATAATAATCTCATTGTCCTGAAAACAATACTTATAAGCATCCAGAGTCCATACCTTTGGCAGCAGATTGATGTGCATATAAGAAATGTCCTGTGCTCTGGAAAAAGAACGGACCACCACATCCCAAAAGGGAATAAAAACCGTAATACAGAATAAAATCATAAACAAAACATTACAAATGTCAAAAATATGGCTCCCCGTGGATTTTTTCATAGTTTCCCCTTTCTGTCACATTTGACCTGTTATTTTACCGGACGTCTCCACTTTTCTTCTATACCAGTCTTTTGATCAGATTACCTTGTATTCCGGATTGGCCTTTCTGGCAAACCAGTTGGCGATTATTACCAAAGCCAGACTCACTACATTTTGAAACAGTCCAATGGCTGTAGAGAAATCATACCGGCTCTCCACCATACCTTTCCGATATACATAAGTGGAAATTACATCTGCAGTCTGGTAGGTTGCGTCATTGTACAGATTGAATATTGGGTCAAATCCCACGCTTACCAGGCTTCCAATACTTAAAATCAGCATGGTACACATGGTTGGAAACATAGCTGGCAGGGTAATATACAAAATCCGTTGAAACCGGTTTGCCCCGTCAATGGAGGCCGCATCGTACATGGTAGTATCAATGCTGGAAATGGTAGCCAAATAAATCACAATGCTGTATCCCGTAGTTTTCCACAAGTTGGAAATCAAATAAATGGGAACAAACATATCCTTTTGAGCCATAAAATAGAGAGGCTTGTCAAGAACGCCTAGTTGAATCAAAAGTGCATTTATAACTCCTCCTGTGGGAGACAGAAGTTGATACACAAACGTGCCCACCACAACCCAGGAAAGAAAATGGGGCATGTAGGTGATGGTCTGCACCACCCCTTTCACTTTTTGGCTGGTAAGCTCATTGACCAGCAAAGTAAAAACAATGGTCACTGGAAATGTAGTCAAAAGAGTGAGAATGCTGATCTTTAAGGTATTTCCCAAAACCCGGTAAAAGTTTGGGTCAGTAAACAAGTCTTTAAAATGCTGTAAGCCTACCCACTCACTGCCCCCAATTCCCCTTGCCATCTTGTAATCTTTAAATGCAATCAAAAGCCCTTCCATTGGCATATAGCAGAACAACACGACAAGAACAATGGACGGAAGCAGAAACAAATAAAAAGGCATGTATTTCTTCAGCTCTTTTTTCCTGTCTTTGATTCCTACAATGTTTGTTCTTCCCATCCTAACCTTCCTTTCTTTTTACATCCTACAATGGAAACCAATGTCCGGCCAGACAAAACACAATACCAGATATTGCCAAGGAGAAACATTCCGACAATATTGGATTTGTTATACAACATTATAGACATCTTGGGAAAATCCGTCCATAAACTGTATTGGACAAACCATGCACAAAATGATACACTTATATAAAACTACCGATAGGAGGAGACTTTATGTATGTAAATTCCGGATATCTGCACAATTCACTGGTAGACTTTAAAGACAAAAGCCGTCCTCTTGTAGTGGGAAGCTGCGGAACCTACAAGCTGTACACCAGACCCACCCTTCCCACCTACCGCCCCAGAGGCCGCATTGATTTTCAGATCCTTTATATTGCCTCTGGAAAAGCTCACTTCTTCCTGGACGGAAAGGATGTGATTGTAACTGCAGGCCACATGGTTTTGTACCAGCCTAAGGAAATCCAGCGGTACATCTATTATGGTTCGGACCAGACCGAAGTATTTTGGGTTCATTTTACGGGAAACAATGTAAAAAATATTTTAAAAGGGTATCACATTCCCTTAACCAGCCATGTATTCTATATAGGGAAATTTCCAAAATACCGCCAGCTGTTCCAGGAGATGATTCAGGAATTACAGCTGTGCAGGCCTCATTATGAAGAATTGCTCACGCTTCTTCTTCACCAGCTGTTTATTCTCATCAGCCGACAGTTAAACGAAGGACGAAAAGTCTCAGATCCTGTACAAAATGAAATGGAAACTGCCATACGCCACTTTAGCGAAAACTATAATACCGACATTGTGATCGAGGATTATGCCGCCAGTATGCACAGAAGCACCGTATGGTTCATCCGGACCTTTAAACAGTACACAGGAATGAGTCCCATGCAGTATATTATCTCCCTTCGCATTGCCAACGCCCAGCGCCTTTTGGGTACCATGGATTACAATGTAACTGAAATCGCCTCCATTGTAGGCTATGATAACCCGTTGTATTTCAGCCGCCTGTTCAAGAAACAAACCGGTCTCTCACCGTCCGAATACAGAAAACATTTGTGATAACCACAAAAAAGAGAAACACCACTGGAAAAATTGTGATGTTTCTCTTTTTTTCTCTCCCTATATAACATTTGCCGACCCTCACTCCTCAAGAGCCATCTCCTTTTTGCATTTCCTTCAAAATTTCCAAGGATTTAAAATTCCGGTCAAGAAACCGCCTTTTATTCCACTCCACACACATTTTCAGCTCCTTTTCCACCTCGCTCTTTAACACAAAGGTATAAAGACTTTCCAGGGGGGAACAAAGAATATACTCCCATGCATAGGCAGCTGACGGACTGACCGGTTTTGGAGGCTTGGGAGTATATTCTCCCCCTGACGCCATAGCACGCAGCTCAAACACCAGCTGCACCAGAGAATTGGGAAGAGCAGGTTTTAACAGCGCACGGACCGACTGATAGAGAAGAAACAAAAGCTCTGTCCCTTCCATATTTTCCCTTCCATAATAATCGGCAAATTCCAGAAAATAAGAACTGTAACAGGCAGCCTCCACATCTCCTGCAATCTCGGTAAAATAATTTTTCACCTCCCCTGACACCAGACTGTACGCATCTCTGCCCTCATAAAACTGAAATTTTCCAAACACCAAAGGACGGCTGACGGCCATGAGACTATTTCCCGGTTTTTTCGCCCCTCTTGCAAAAGCCGTAATTTTCCCTCTTTCCCTTGTCAAAATCACCAGCCGCCGGTCATACTCTCCGGAAGCTGCAGCTTTTAACACCATTCCAGTAAGACCTATTTTCTCCCGCATGCCTGTTCCTGCCTTTCCTGGGAATTATCGCAAAATAAAGCGAACGATTTTATTTACAAATCAATCTCCACGCTGTCTCTCACATCCCGCTTGGTATACAGAATCACCATATCCCCCGCCTCCAGCTGCAATGAGCCGTTGGGAATAATGATCTGATCTTTTCTGCGCACCATCACAATTAAAGTCTGTCGGGAAATATCCAAATCCCGGATTTTTTTCCCTGTCCAGGGATGGCGTTCCCGTAAAATCAGCTCCTTAAGCTTAATGCCAATCTCATCTTTAAATCCCTCTGCCCCTAAAATAAGCTTGTCTCCAGCCTCCAGCACAATATCTCCCCGAGGCACAATCGTCTTGTTTTCCCGGCAGATCACTGCCAGAATCAATCCCGAAGGAAGAGAGATTCTCTCCACTGGGAGACTTTCCCAAGGATGTCCCTTCTGCACCCGCAATGTGATAAATCGAATGTCCGTTTCGTCTGAATAGGTAGATACTGATTTTAACTTTGTGTACTGCTCCACAAATCCGGCAGAAATAATACCCGTGGGAATGGCAACCGTTCCCACTCCCAAAAATGCAATAAAAATACCTACCATTCTTCCTGCAGACGTGATGGGATAAATATCCCCATACCCCACCGTAAGCAAGGTGGACATGGCCCACCAGATTCCGGAAAAAGCATTTTGAAATTTGTCCGGCTGAACCTCATGCTCCAGACTGTACATACAAAGGGAGGAGGCTACCATCAGAATCATAATAATACAGACCGAAGAAAACATCTGGTCCCGCTTTTCCACCAATACATCGGTAATCACATTAAAAGCATCGTAATAGGTGTTAATCCGAAACAATCGAAATATTCTTGCCACCCGAAACATTCGAAATGTCACAATTCCCATAGGAAAAAACACGGGCAAAAAATAAGGAAGGAAGCTTAACAAATCAATAACCCCATAAAAAGAACGGACAAAAGCCACTTTTGCACCTAAAACACTTTTTTTAGGGTAAAGAAATTCTGCAGTCCATACTCGCAGAGCATATTCGACCCCAAAAATAACCATTGTAAGAAAATCAATCTTTGTTAAAATATCCAAATAAGGTTCTGACACATCAAAAGTTTCAAACAAGGTGACAAACAAATTGATAAAAATAACAATGGCAATAAAAAAATCAAAAGCAATACTTGCCATATCCTGATCTTTGCCAATCTGTATAATCTCAAATATCCTTCCCTTAAACTTCCTCATCTCTGGTTATTCCTCTCCAATAATCTGAACAATCATAAGACTGGGAAGACAGACAATCAATTCCCCGTCGCGGGACTGTTTTCCCTGATGGACGCACACCTGATCCGGACAGGAAGCCTCTGCGCACCATATCCTTCCTTCCTGAACCACCAGACGATTTTTCCCGCCTCTGGCGCCCAAAATCACCACCTCCTGATCCTTTGACAAATCCAGCGTCTTCACCAGTTCTCCGTCTATTGTCACCTCAGCCCTCATAGCAGGAGTTCGATGGGTAAACCAGTACCCTCCTCCCATAACAGCCGCCAAAAGCAAAAGGATTGCTCCAAGCAGCACATCATTTTTTTTCCTGTTGTTTTGATTCATTCTTTTTTCTCCAACCATATTTTCTTTCTTCCATCTGTGCCATCATACCATATTTTCTCCCGAAAAGGAAGTTTTTTCGTGCAAACTGACATAAGACAGAAGGGGAAATTTCCTTTATAATACTCGTAAAAACGTATACGAAAGGACATACCCTATGATAACAAAGACCATTCCTCATTTTAACATTGCCCAAATCGGCCAGTCCGGACAATGTTTCCGAATGTCTCCCATAAATCCCCAATCCAATGACAGCTCCTCCCATTACCAGGTCATTGCCCAAAATCATTATTTGGAAGTCAAACAGGACCTAAAATCCTGCACCTTTTTTTGCGACGAAGAAGAGTTTGAAACGTTCTGGAAAAATTATTTTCATCTGGACCAGGATTACAATGCCTATATCTGCCAGATTGACCAGGACGATCTCTATCTGATTCAGGCTGCAAAAACCGGGTCCGGCATTCGGATACTCCGGCAGGATTTATGGGAAATGATCGTTTCCTTTTTGATTTCCCAACAAAACAACATTGTCCGAATCCGCCGATGCATTGAAAATCTCTGCAGTCATTACGGTCCTTTGCTCTCCTCCCCGTCCGGAGTGTCCTATTATGGATTTCCAGAGCCAAAAACCCTTGCTGCTCTTGAGGATGATGACCTTATGGCCTGCAATTTGGGATACCGGAGCAAATACGTCATCCGAACTGCCAAATCCATTGCAAATGGTACGGTCAGCTTAAATGCTCTATCCACATTTCCCTACGAAAAAGCCCGCCTGGAACTTTTAAAGCTTTATGGCGTGGGAGAAAAAGTGGCGGATTGTATCTGTCTTTTTGCCCTGGGCCATTTACAGGCGTTTCCTGTGGACACCCACATCCGCCAGGTTCTGACCCGCTCCTATCCTCAGGGATTCCCCGAACGCTATAAAGCCATTCAGGGCGTGCTGCAGCAATACATCTTCTATTATGAGCTGCATGGCGGCAAAGAATGTCCCGCCTGCACAAAGTAAAAAACATCGCCCAGAGCGTGGATTCAAGTTTATCCTGGCATCGGTATGTTTTAGCGCTTCGTTCCTTTATGTTGCGGATACGTTTTTATGCAACTTCCACAACACACAACCTCTGATTTGATTTTTTTGATCATTTCTTTATAGATTTTAACATATTTTTAACAAAATACAGATTCTCTATAGAAGGTTATTGACAAAAAAATCTTCCGCCGATAAAATAGACATATACTATTGACAAGGGAGGTTTATTGTGGAAAACAACGATCAGAAAAAAAAGCTTCTCACAGGACTTGGCATTATGGCGGCTGCTTCCGTAGCCATTATTGCCTGTTCCGGCCCTGCTTATGACTCAATGAGTAAGATTGGCCGGGTTCAGGGAACCGAAAGCATCTACACCCCTGGCACATATGAAGCGGAAGCTCAGGGCTTTGGCGGTCCGGTAAAAGCAGTCGTCACTGTAGACGACGCCAACATCACTACACTGGACATTACCGGAGAGAGCGAGACTCCGGAATTTGGCGGCAAGGCCATCTCCTCGCTGAAAGCAGATATTTTGAAAAATCAGACCATTGAGCTGGATTCCATTTCCGGCGCCACCATCACCAGCGATGCAGTGAAAGAGGCCGTAGGCAAGGCCCTTGCCAAAGCGCGGGGCGAGGAAGTGACCGAAGAGACCGTTCCTGCTACAGCAGATGCAGGAGAGGGAACCTATGCCCCTGGCACTTACACAGCCCAGGTGCGCGGTATGAAAGCCATGACCGTTTCCGTCACCTTTGACGAAAACGCCATCACAGACATTCAGGTAGACCATGAGGAGACAGAAGGCATTGGTTCTCCTGTGGTGGAAAGCATGACCAAAGAAATTCTTGAACTTCAGGGACTGGGACTGGACGCGGTTTCCGGCGCTACCCTTACCTCAAACGCCATGATTGAAGGCGTAGCAGAATGTGCAAGACAGGCAGGAGCAGACGTAGACGCCCTTATGGCAATTAAACCAGCCCCCAAAGAGAAGGAAGCCGATCAGGAGTTAGAGACCGACGTGCTGGTTTTAGGCGCAGGCGGCGCTGGCATGGCAGCAGCAGTGACAGCTAACCAGAACGGCAAAGAAGTCATTGTGGTGGAAAAGACCAGCCAGATGGGCGGCAACACGATCCTGGCAGGCGGCGCTCTCAATGCAGTGGATGACGGAAGCGAAACCGCTCTTTCCAACAATGACAGCGTGGAACACCACTTTAACCAGACTTATGAAGGAGGCGACAAACAGGGAGATCCGGAACTGGTACATATTTTAACGGACAATGCCTGGGACGGCGTGGAATGGTTAAAGAGCCTTGGCATGGAATTTCAGCCAGGAACCTTTACTGTCACAGGAGGCATGTGGCAGAGAGCTCACAAACCGGTCGAACCAGAGGGCATCGGCTTTTTCAAAACCTATCAGGCATATATGGATGCCCATGAAGGCATTACCATGATGTACAATACCAAGGCAGAAGAACTGATTGTGGAAAACGGCGCTGTTGTCGGAGCGGTATGTACTGGGGAAACCGGCAACAAAGTTACCGTAAAAGCGAAAAACGGTGTTGTTTTAGCCACTGGCGGCTTTGGACAGAATGTGGAAATGCGTATGGCTGCCAACGAAGAGACAAAGCTGTGGCCTTCTCTGGATGAAGCCATCCCCTCTACCAACACCTCAGCCATTACTGGCGACGGAATCCGCATGGCAGAAGCTGTTGGCGCAGATCTGGTACAAATGGGCAATATTCAGCTTCTTCCCCTGGGCGACCCTAACACAGGTTCTTTAAGCGGCAATATTGAACATGCGGTGGAGTCCCGAATCTTTGTCAACATAAACGGAGAGCGGTTTGTCAACGAAGGTGGACGTCGAGATGAGATGACTTTGGGATTGTTTGCCCAGCCGGAAACTACCATGTTTATTATCATGGACAGCGACGGCTATCCGACGGGAGAAGAATTAAACAACTTTGGAGAAACCATCAACAGTCTTGTGGCAGACGGACGTGCCTACAAAGCGGATACCTTAGAAGAACTGGCCGAACAGATTGGTGTGCCTGCCGAAAATCTGACTGCTGCTGTTGAAGAATACAACCGACATTGTCTGGGAGGCGATCTGGAAGGACAGCCAGACGAGTTTGGCCGTACTTTGTTTACAGACAGCGGCAAGGAAAACAACGGCATCAACAATCCGCCCTACTATGCTGCAGAGCGGGTTCCCACGGTTCATCACACAATGGGCGGCGTGAAGATCAACGGCAATACTCAGGTAATCGACAAAAACGGAGAGGTGATTCCCAATCTGTTTGCAGCAGGAGAAGTTACGGGAGGCATTCACGGCAGCAACCGTTTAGGCGGCAATGCACTGACTGACACTGTAGTATTTGGGCGGATTGCCGGAGAGCAGGCATCTGCCAGCGAATCTGGAATCAAGGGACAATAATACGACTGGTGTTCCATATAAAAAAGGAGCGGCAAATAAAAACTGCCGCTCCTTTTTTATACCTTCATCCACATTAGCTGTTTTTTTGGTAGCCATAATTTTTCATCAGCAGCTCGTTGTCTCTCCATTCTTTCCGAACCTTCACCCAAAGCTGCAGATTCACCTGAGTCTCTACCATATCTTCGATCTCTCTTCTGGCTGCCGAACCGATTTTCTTTAGCATACTTCCCCCCTTGCCAATGACAATTCCCTTATGGGAATCCCGCTCACAGACAATGGTTGCCTCAATATCCATAATGCCGTTTTTCCGCTCCTGCATCTTCTCCACTGTCACAGCAATTCCATGTGGAATCTCTTCCTCCAAAAGCCGCAGGGCTTTTTCCCTCACTAGCTCAGCCACAATCTGGCGCATAGGCTGGTCTGTCACTGTCTCCTCATCATAAAAAGGATGTCCATAGGGCAAATATTGAAAAATCAGCTCAGTCAGTTGATCTGTATTTTTCTTTTTCAGCGCTGACACTGGAATGATCTCAGCAAAAGGACAAATATCTTTATATGCGTCTATAAAGGTCAATATCTCCTTCCCATCCTTTAAAGTGTCAATCTTATTGATCACCAGAATCACTGGCTGTTTTACCCGATTTAACTGCTGTGCAATATGCTGCTCTCCCGCTCCAATATAGGTAGTCGGCTCTACCAGCCACAAAATCACATCCACCTCGGAAAGGGTATGCTCCGCCACATTGACCATATACTCCCCCAGACGGTTTTTAGCCTTATGAATCCCTGGCGTATCCAGAAATACAATCTGTCCCCGGTTGTCCGTGTACACCGTCTGAATCCGGTTTCTGGTGGTCTGAGGCTTTGCGGAAGTAATGGCAATCTTCTGACCAATGAGATGATTCATCAATGTGGACTTCCCCACATTCGGTCTTCCTATTAAAGTTACAAAACCTGCTTTCTTCTGTTCCATATTTCCCTCAACTTTTGTTCCCGGAAAGATTTCCCACCTCTTTAAACACATCCCGGTTCGCCTCAATCTTATCCTCATTTCCCACTACGCAGAAACTTCCTGTGTCCAAAACAGCCCGAACCCATCCGGCTAATGCCCGAATGTCCTCCTTGGAGGCATGAAGAATCTGGTCCCGCTCTTCCTGAAGCATTTCCTCCGTCACCTGTGATAAATAGGCAGACAAAGCCCGACTTCCCTTTGCCGCTGGATTCAAAGGCGCATCCAGATTGCTGATGGCGCCGATTACATACTTGGTCATGTCTCGGTCATCCGGGTCAAACCCTTCCAAATAGTTTACAATTCCCTCGTACACTTGGTCTGTTTCCTTTAAGTTCGGGTCACGGTAAGACACCAAATATCCCTCCCCGGACCGTCCAAAACCGCTCATGCACCCATAAGCGCCTCCTTTTACCCGAATATTCAGCCACAGATAGTCATAACTTAAAATCACCTGCAAAATTTTAAGCGCTCCCGTATAATCATAACCCGCCTTGCGGAAATTGCCGCACCGGGCCACATAATTTACCTGGGAAGAGGTTTTTAACCCTTCATTGCGGTTTTCTGCCACATGGACAAACGGATATTTTTTGCCGCTTCCTTCCGGAAGGTGGTCTGTCAGCTTCCTCATTCCTTTTGGCAGACATTCATATCCTTTTTCATCTGCTGTATAACTGATCAACAGGTTGGAACGGGTAAACAGACGTTTGCTCACCTGTTTTAACTTCTCTATCACCTGTTTCTTTCGGTCGTCGAAATTCCGGCAAATCTCCTCTAAAAACCAGAAATAACTGGTTCCTCCCACCATCTCGTTGAAATATGCGGTGGGTGAAAAATAGGAACTGGCTCTGGACACTGCTGTACTGTGGCCTGCATTTTCCAGCTTCATCTTAGCCCTGGAACGAGTCTCCTCCAAAACCTCCCGAAGCCGTTTCTCATTGTCATAAATGGAATGGCCCAAAATCTCTTCCAAAATCTCAAAACCAAAATCCAGCTTGTCATACAACACCCGCACCGAAGCCATCAAAACCCCAGTAAATTTCTCCGGCTCCTTCAGATTTCCATACGAAGCCACGGAAAAATCCACGCCTCCGCTGTTTAAATAAATCTCGCTGGTCAAATCGGTATAGGAATAGTGTTTTGTGTCTATGCCCCCTAAAACGGACTTTAAAAGCCCTACATAATACAAATCCTCCTGCTCAATCCCATCGGTCCGAAACATCACCTTCAAATATCCGATGCCAGAAGTAAAGAAATTATGGTGCAGAACCTGGACTCCATTTTCCTGTTTTAAGGTCCAGTGAATCTTCTCCGCCTCTTTTCCAATATCCTCCCTGGTCAAAAGAGGAATCTTTGCCAGATCTTCCAAAGAGGTGGGAGTGTCCTGATAAATTTCCAGCTCCTTTGTAGCTGTCACCAGATCTTTGATTTCTTTTTCACTTAAAGAAGCCTTATAGCTGGCCAGATGCTTTGCCACCTTTGCTTCCTGCTCTGCGGTAAGATTCTTTTTAGGGCTTAAAATTACCACGGCCTCAAAGGGATTGTCCAAAAGATAATCCCGGATCAGCTGCTCAAAATATCCCTCGTCCACTGCTTTTTTCAGTGTATCAAAGGTTTTCTGATACTCTAAATGGATCATGGGATCTCCGTCATAGAGCCAGCTGTCCAAACTCTGCAGTCCCCACATAAGTCCTTTGGGAGTCGAGCCATAATCTGCCTCCCGGTATTTAAACTCATAAAAATTCAGCCCTGCCATCAGGCTTTTTCTATCAATTCCCTGATCTGCCAGCCTGCGCAGCGTACCTTTTACCACTGCCAGAAACTCTCCCCGCTGCTGCCGGTCTGCATCTTTGGCAATCACCGTAAAATAAGGCTGCAAAATCCCGCTCTCATAGCCTCCAAGTACATCCTTGCCAATTCCCGCATCAATCAAAGCCTGCTTTAAAGGCGCTCCGGGAGTTCCAAGGAGGGTGTACTCCAATATTTGAAAGGCCACATAAAGCACAGGGTCCAAATCCGTTCCCACCACTGTGCTCAAAGAAAGGAATGTTTTATTTTCCTCCGGCTCCTCCCCGGTGATGGAATAAAAAATTTCCTCCTCTGCTGGTTTCTCAAATGCCTTCTGAAAAGGAATCTTGGAATCCACCTGCCTCTCCTCATAATGGCACAAATATTCCTCATCCAGCCAGGAAAGTTTTTCGGCCATGTCCATATCTCCGTAGAGATAGATATAACTGTTGCTGGGATGATAATAGGTTTTGTGAAAATCCAGGAACTTCTCATAGGTCAGCTCCGGAATCGCCGCCGGATCACCGCCAGAATCCCGGCCATAACAGTTATCTGGAAACAGCACGCTCTGAGTATACCGGTCCAGCATTCCTTCCGGAGCAGAATAAGCTCCCTTCATCTCATTGTACACCACTCCATTGTAAATGACTGGAGACTCCTCATCTTCCAGTTCATAATGCCAGCCCTCCTGCCGAAAGATTTTCTCTTCCCGGTAAATATTGGGATGAAGCACAGCATCCATGTACACATCCATAAGATTTTGAAAATCTTTCTCATTACAGCTTGCCACCGGATACACCGTCTTGTCCGGATAAGTCATAGCATTTAAAAAAGTGTTCAGAGAACCTTTGACCAATTCCACAAAAGGGTCCTTTAAAGGAAATTTCTCTGATCCACACAACACGCTGTGCTCCAAAATATGGGGCAGTCCTGTATTGTCATCTGGGGGTGTCCGAAAACCAATACAAAATACCTTATTGTCATCCTCATTGGAGAGAAGAAACACTTTTGCCTTTGTCTTTTTATGTTCCAGCACAAAGCCGTCTGACTGCATCTCCTCAATTCTTCGGTAGTCTATCACCTGATAAGAGGAAAGCTTTTTCAGACTTTCCAGCTGACTGCTCTTTTCCTGATTCATTTTCGATTCTCCTTTTTGCTCAAATTCTGCTGCCCCTTTGGCATCTCTTTTACCGCCTCTTCTTCTACAGGTTTCCCGCCAGCCGCTCTTTTAAAACCGCCAGACCATCCCGAAAACAAAAATGTACAAACAAAATCCGGTCGGATGGAGATGCAATGCCGCAGATTCCCTCCATACCCTGCTTTTTGGCAATCTGCATGGCCCGGTACAAATGAAAATTGCTGGTGAGAATCCCAACCTGGTACGTGTGCTGCCGGCTCTGCCCCAGCACAGACGGCAGATAAGCTGGCAGCGCCCGCTCGTCCTGATGGTTTTCTTCCTTTTTTTTCTGCTTTATAGAGTCAATGAGCAACCGGCTGTATGCAATATTTTCCATGGTACTAAGAGAACTGGTTTCCAGAACCATCCGCTCCTCCGGCACGCCTTGAAGAAGCAAATACCGCTTCATCATCACAGCCTCCGGCTCTCCCTGGCTGTTCGTTCTGCCTCCGGATAAGATTAAAATCGTCTCCGGATTTTGGAAAAGATATTCTGCCGCCTTGTCAAGACGCAGACGAAGCGTGGTTCCAGGCGCCTCTCCTCTCACCGGAGCGCCCAGGACAATTACATATTCCAGTCCGGATTCCGCCACCTGGGGAACTCTTCCGATGATCAGAATCTGCAGGGCCAAAAGAATCACCATTCCAGTGGCGCACAGGGTCACAAGAGAAACCGGCAGGCGCAATGGCAGCTTTCTTGGATGTTTTTGGTAATAGTAAACACTCCATCCAGTCACTCCCAGTCCCGCCGCAAAAAAAAGCCAGATCGAAGCATACGCCGTGCCAATCCCTGCATAAACTCCAATGACAATAAAATAGGCAAGACAGATCACTGCCCCCGCCGCCAGAACCCCGGTCAGCATCCATCCTGCCCCCTTTCTCTCTCATCCCGCCGTAAAATATCATACGCTTTGAGAGGGATTCCCAAATCCACCAAAAGAATCTGTCTGGCATGGGGAGCGCTTTCCATAGGAGTTCCCTCCTCATCATAAATCCCCCGGACCTTTACGGTCAGGTTTCGCCCGTCCGGCTTCATAACTTCAATCTCTTCTCCCACCAGAAACTTGTTTTTCTGTTCGATCCGAATCCGCCCGTCTTCGGTCACCTGTTCCACAGTTCCAAGATAGGTATAATTTTTCTCATAAGTGCTTTCCCCGTAAATTTGTGCGTTCTCATCTGGTTTTCCAAAATAAAATCCCGTGGTAAACTGCCGGTTGGTACACTTTTTAATCTCTTCCTGGTACCATAGAAGATTGGCTTTATAAAGCTCCGGACTTTTCTCATAATCATCCATGGCCTTCCGGTAAGCCCTGGTCACTACAGCCACATAGAGGGCCGTCTTCATGCGCCCCTCCACCTTAAAACTGTCAATTCCCGCCTCTAAAAGCTCCGGAATATGATCAATCATGCAAAGATCTTTGGAATTAAAAATAAATGTTCCCCGCTCATTTTCAAACACCGGCATATACTCTCCCGGTCGGGTCTCCTCCATCAGATGATAGCTCCACCGGCAGGGATGGGTACACGCCCCCCGGTTGGCATCCCGGCCAGTGAGAAAACTGCTTAACAGACACCGGCCGGAATAGGAAATGCACATGGCTCCATGAACAAAACTTTCAATCTCAAGGTCTGGGGGAATATGGTCCCGGATTTCCCGAATTTCTCCCAAGGACAGTTCTCTGGCTGACACTACTCGCTTAACCCCCAGTTCATGCCAGAACCGGTAAGTGCCGTAATTGGTATTGTTGGCCTGAGTGCTGATGTGAATGTCAATCTTAGGAGTCACCCGCTTGGCAATACAAAAAATTCCTGGATCGGAAATAATCAGCGCATCTGGACCATAGGATTTTAACTCTTCAAAATACTCCTCTGCCCCTTTCAGATCCCCGTTATGGGCCAAAATATTGGCCGTCACATACACCCGGACTCCATGGGCATGGGCAAAATCAATCCCTTCCTTCATCTCGTCTCCGGTAAAATTTCTGGCTTTGGCCCGGAGTCCAAAAGCCTCCCCGCCTAAATACACCGCATCTGCGCCGTACATTACAGCCGTCTTTAAAATATCCAGACTTCCTGCTGGAATCAAAAGCTCAGCCTTTTTCATAGCAGCACTCCTTCCGTTTTACGCTCAGAGCCACCCCATCTCCAATTGGAATAATACTGGTCTCAAGCTCTGTCCTGTGCTTTAACTCATACAGATAATCCCGCATTCGTCCGTGAATGGTACGGTCTCTGCGCACCACGGCAAACCGGGATTCAAAAATATCTCCCTCCTGAAACACATTATCCGAAAATAACACTGCCCCTGGGTTCATCAATTCTAAAATCTGGGGCAGCCAATGAAGATACTGGCCCTTTGCTGCATCCATAAAGACAAAATCATAGGACTCTGACAGATGCTTAAAAATTTCTTCTGCATCTCCCTCTATCAAAACAATCCGATCCTCAAGACCTGCCTCTTTGAAATGCTTTCTGGCAAGGTCCGCCCGTTTTCCATCCTTTTCAATGGTAGTGATCACCCCGTCCTTTGGCATCGCCTGGGCCATCAAAAGGGCAGAATATCCCACAGCTGTCCCTACCTCTAAAATTTTCCTCGGACGGACCGCGGCAATTATAGTTTTTAAAAAAGGGGCGGTCTGTGGCAAAATAATTGGCACATGATTCTGTCTGGACTCTCTTCCAATCCTTTCACAAAGCTCTCCGTGTCCTTTCTCCAAAGAAAGAATAAAATCGGTGATTCTCTCCCTGTCCGCCAAAAAACTATTCCTCCGTCTCTTCTTCTGTCTCTGGCTTCACATTCAGCACTTGTAAAATCTCTTTGGATGTCATGGTCGTAGAAAGCTCATACGTCCCCGGATAGGTTTTATAATCATAAAACCACATCTGAATCCTTAAAGCATACTCATTCCGAACCAGACCAACATCCTTTAAAATCTTCGCCGTCTCTTCCTGACTCTGCCCTTCTGGAATGGTCAGCTGATACAACGTTCCCGGCTCCCGTTCCATAGCTGTGGCATAAAACACCTCATGTCCAAAGGCATATCCCCTGGTCATTCCCTCCACCAGCAAAAGAATCACCAAAGCATATACAATCAGCTTTCCCGAAATCCCAATAATGGTTCCTGTTATCGCATTGATTTCCTTTGTTATCTGGCTCATATTCCACCGCCGCCTTTCCTAAAGTTCCTCCGTTTTTACGGTTTTCCCTTCCTTTTACTCCACTTCCATAATAATCGGAAGAATCATTGGATTCCGTTTCATCCGCTTCCACAAAAACTCGCTTAAACTGTCCCGGATAATATTTTTCATCTTGCCCCAGTCCGTCAGCCGGCGGTCCAGACAGCCCATCACTGCCTCATCCACCACACGCTTTGCCTCATCTAAAAGGTCCTCTGACTCCCGCACATACACAAACCCTCTGGACACAATATCTGGTCCGGCCAAAAGCTGATTGCTGTATTTCTCCAAAGTCAGCACTACAATGATAATCCCGTTTTGCGCAAGGTTCTGACGGTCCCGCAACACAATGTTGCCCACATCGCCTACTCCCAGGCCGTCCACCAAAATCCCTCCCGAAGGAACATGTCCTGTCACCCGGCAGGATTCCGGACTGATCTCCACCACATCCCCAGAAGACATAAGAAGAATATTTTCCTTTGGAATGCCCATGGACTGGGCGATTCCCCGGTTGGCAACCAGATGACGGTATTCTCCGTGAACCGGCAGGGCAAACTTCGGATGAAGCAGAGCATACATCAGTTTGATTTCCTCCTGACAGGCATGTCCAGACACATGGGTATCCTGGAAAATCACTTCTGCTCCCTTTTGGAACAGCTCATTGATCACTTTGGAAACTGCCTTCTCATTCCCTGGAATGGGAGTGGAACTAAAAATCACCACATCATTGGGCTGAATGGAAATCTTCCGGTGAAGGTTGGAGGCCATGCGAGACAGGGCTGCCATGGACTCTCCCTGGCTTCCGGTGGTAATTAACACCGTCTGCTCGTCTGTGTATCCTTTCAATTCTTCAATATCAATCAGAGTTCCGTCTGGAATGTGGATGTATCCCAGTTCGCTGGCCGTGGTAATCACATTGACCATACTCCGGCCTTCCACCACCACTTTTCTTCCATATTTATAAGCAGAGTTGATAATCTGCTGAACCCGGTCCACATTGGAGGCAAAAGTTGCCACAATAATCCGGTTTGCCTTGTGCTCTGCAAAAATGGCGTCAAAGGTCTTGCCCACCGTTCGCTCCGACGCGGTAAACCCGGTTCGGATGGCATTGGTGGAATCGCTCATTAAAGCCAGCACCCCTTTTCGCCCAAGTTCGGCAAACCGCTGTAAATCCGCCGCATCTCCAAAAACCGGCGTATAGTCAATCTTAAAATCCCCTGTGTGGACAATCACCCCTGCAGGGGTAAAAATCGCCAGAGCCGCCGCGTCTGCAATGCTGTGATTCATCTTGATAAATTCCACCCGAAAACAGCCTAAATTAATGGACTGCCCATGGCGAACCACCTTTCTTTTCGTGGATTTCATCAGATTATGCTCTTTTAGCTTATTCTCAATCAGACCGATAGTCAGTTTTGTTCCATAAACTGGCACATTGATTTTCTGTAAAACATAGGGAAGAGCTCCTATATGGTCCTCATGTCCGTGGGTAATGACAAACCCTTTCACCTTGTCCAGATTCTGCTCCAGATAAGTGGTATCCGGAATCACCAGATCGATTCCCAGCATATCGTCTGTGGGAAAAGACAGACCGCAGTCCACCACTATAATATTGTCTTCATATTCAAAGGCCGTGATGTTCATTCCGATCTGTTCCAGTCCTCCTAAGGGAATGATCTTCACTTTGGGCAGCTCAACGTCTGTCTGTCGTCTTTCGCCTTTTTTCTGTTCTCTGTGTTCCCTTATGTCCCTCTGTTCTTTATAATCCCGGCTTTCCTTCATCTCTCTTGGATCTCTTTGGCTTTTCCCGTTTTTCTGAATTTTCCCGTTCGAATTCTGATTTTTCCCGTCTCTCTGATTATCTGTCCTCAATTGAATTCCTCCATGTTTTCCTGTCCTTTCCGTTTGATGCAATCCTTGCAGTACCCGGTCAGCTTCACCTCATGGTCTGTCACCACAAATCCCATGGTATCATAAAGAGCCTGTTCCAGGGTCTCTAAGAGATCCCCCTCAAAGGCCAAAACCCGTCCGCACTCCTGACAAATGGCATGGTGATGATGATGGCTGTCCGCCTTTGCGCTTCCCAGTTCATAGCGCACAAATCCATCGTCAAAACTTACTTTGTCAATCACATTCAGTTCCACCAAAACCTGCACGGTACGGTAAATGGTGGCCAGTCCGATCTCCGGATACTGTTCTTTTGCAAGTTCATAAATTTCCTCTGCGGTCAAATGCTCTCCTGGATGGCCGGCAATGGTTTCCAGCACCAGAAGCCGCTGATTTGTAACCTTCAGCCCTCGTTCCCGCAATACTTCTTTAAAACGTTCCTGTTCCATACCTCTCCTGCTTTGTGCTTTTACTTTTGCAGATCTACGTCCATATCCTCCAAAAGCTCTGCAAAAATCCGGTACAAGTAATCCAGTTCATCTTCGTTTTCCACAAACTCGTAAACCGCCTCGCTGTCACCGGAACCTGAAAGATCCTTTAACACGTAACACTCCCCGTCCTCGTCTTCCATGGAATCTGTGACCATCAAATAGTCCATTCCATTAATCCGGGTCTCCTCCAACACATAAAAATCCACGGTCTCATCCTGGTCTGTCCGCAGTGTAATCTTCTTCTCTTCCTGCATTATGTTTCATTCTCCCGTGTAAAGTCCAGATAGGAACGCAGAATCAGCACTGCTGCAATCTTATCAATCACCTGCTTCCGATCCTTTCTGGGAACTCCACTTTCTATTAATATATCATTGGCTTCCATAGTTGTCAGACGTTCATCCCACAGAATCACCGGCAAACCGGTTCTGCGCATTAAAAGCTCCCGGAACTCTTCTGTCTTTTTTGCACGTTCACCCACAGAATCATCCATATTCAAAGGATAACCCAAAACAATCCGTTCAATCTTATATTGTTCAATCAATTCTTCAATCCGGGCCAACGTTCTCCGCAGCTTGTTCTCTTCCTTCCGGATAATGGTCTCCAGTCCCAAAGCAACCATGCCTTCTGGGTCGCTCACAGCTGCTCCCACGGTCTTTGACCCATAATCCAACCCTAAAATTCTCACTTGCAGCCATCCTTTCCTGCGCCCGAAAAGACTGTCACCCGGCAAACCATTTCGGGCTGACAGCCTCCTTTTCTCTAAAGAATTGTTATCCTCCGTGAACCAGGGGACACTGCCCCAAGCACCTGATTTTAACGGCCGACGGCATTGCCGTCAATCGGCGTACATCCACATCCAGTACACCTCTTTTTGCTGCCCTGCCGACGGCACCAGCCCACACTCCCGGCTCCATTTCCCGCAAAATATCTGCCACAGGCCGCGGCGCCAAGCCGATTGCCTAAAAAAACCTGACATTTCTTCTGCTACCGCCGACCCTCCAACTGTGCATCAATATAAACGTACATCAGTTCCTCTAAAATCTCGTCTCTCTCCACCTTCATAATAAGGCTTCTGGCACTTTTGTGACTGGTTATATAAGTCGGATCTCCGGAAATCAGATATCCTACGATCTGGTTTACCGGATTATATCCCTTCTCTGTCAGAGCATTGTATACTTGCTCCAAAACCTGGCTGACATCCATTTTATTCTCCTGTACTGCCTGATAAAACTGTGTGTTATGAATTTCGCCCATGTTTTTCACGTCCTTTAACTATTCTCCTCTATTCTATACTACTTTGTACAATTCGGCAAGGAAAATATTTCTTAAAATCCTTAAAACAAATATTCCCACATCACTTTGTACAATTTATCAGGGAAAATATTTTATAAAATGCTTAAAACAAAATTTCTTCCGTCAGCATTTTCTCCGGCACATGATCCACCAGGGTATTGGGCCGCTGCCCCTGGGCTTTAACAGCCACCTTTACATATTCCTTTGTGTGACCGGTCAAATAAGACTTGCCCTCTATTTCCATTGTCTCTTCCAAAAGTACCTGCTGCCTTTTGCCAAGAAAACTCTGCCGGTACTCAAAAGACATTCTGCGTTCAAGAGCCAAAAGCTCCTCACTGCGCTGGGTTTTCACCTCTTCGGGAACCTGATCCGGCATTTTTGCCGCACGGGTCCCAGAGCGGGCAGAATACTTAAATACATGCATTTCATAAAAATGAATCTGTTCTAAAAATGTTTTCGTCCTGGAAAATTCTTCTTTTGTCTCTCCTGGAAATCCCACAATTACATCTGTGGTAATGGCCGGATTGCCAAACGTTCTCCTTAAAATGGCACATTTCTCCCTATATTCCTCTACTGTATAATGCCGATTCATCCGTTTTAAGGTCTCATTACACCCACTTTGGAGAGACAGATGAAAATGAGGGCAGATCTTGGGCAGCTTCCCAAGAGAAGCAGCAAACGCTTCCGACACAATCCCCGGCTCCAAAGAGCCAAGGCGAATGCGGCTGATGCCGTCAATCCCATGAAGACGCTGTATCAGGCTTAAAAGCGTCTCCTTTTTCTCCTCCCCAAAGTCCGCGCCATAAGAACTTAGATGAATCCCAGTCAGAACAATCTCCTGACACCCAGCTTTTGCCAGACTTCGCACCTCGTTTTCCGTGTCTTTGACCGTTCGGCTGCGCACCCGTCCGCGGGTATAAGGAATGATACAATAGCTGCAAAACTGGTTGCAGCCATCTTGTACCTTTATAAAAGCCCGGGTATGGCTGATGCTTCCAGCCACCTGCAAAGACTCATACTCCTTTTCTTCCCCGATCTGTCCCATAAAAGCCAGCTGTTTGTTCTTTTCCCTCAAACAGGCTTCCAGCACGTCTAGCAAATCTTTCTTCCGGTTATTTCCCAAGATCACATCCACTGCTGCATCCTTTTTTAATTCCTCTGCCGCTGCCTGTACATAACATCCCACTGCCACCACCACTGCTTTTGGGTTGTTCTTTCTGGCCCGATGCAGCATCTGCCTTGATTTTCGGTCTGCAATATTGGTCACAGAACAAGTATTGACAATATACACATCTGCCGCTTCCTTAAAAGGCACAATTTCATACCCTGCCTTCTCCAGCAGCTGCTGCATGGCCTCTGTCTCATAAGCGTTCACTTTACAGCCTAAATTGTGCAGCGCCGCTTTTTTCATAAAGCTCCTCCTCTCCTTCTTCCTTTTCCTCTATGGGAAATGACATTGCCTCCTAGTGTTCCATCCGGACAGAAAATTCATTCCCGCCATCTGTGTGCGCAAGCTTCCACAACAAATTATTTTTCCTACAAACTTTCTATTGACTTTTTTGCCATATCTAGGTAGTATTGATAAGAGGCAAAGGGAAACCTGTCCCTAACGTCAACATAAACCGAAAGTGAACATTAAGGAGGTTCGTACATGAAAACAGTTCGCATTTCATTAAATTCCATTGATAAAGTTAAATCCTTTGTAAACGACCTGACCAAATATGACGTGGATTTTGATCTGGTATCCGGTCGTTATGTGATTGATGCCAAGTCCATTATGGGAATTTTCAGCCTGGATTTATCCAAGCCCATTGACTTAAACATCCATGCAGAGACAGGGATTGATGAGATTTTAGAAACCCTGTCCCCCTATATTATCCCGTAATTTTCCGGCTCCCGTCCGGGCGTGTCATGTTTGATCATTCAGGGAAGACGCCTCCTTTTGGAAGCGTCTTTTTTGCCTTAAGAAATCATCCGCACCAAATGCGCTCCGCGCTCTCAATGGCAGTCTGAACCATCTCCTCGATTCTCTCCTGAAGATTTTCTTCCGATCTGCGGATTCTTTCCAGATTGGGCTTAATGACTGGATGCTTTGCCACAAAAATCGTGCAGCAGTCCTCAAAAGGCTGGATGGATGTTTCAAATGTTCCGATTTTCTGTGAAATATCCACAATCTCCTGTTTGTCAAATCCAATCAGCGGACGGAAAACCGGCATGGTACACACCTCATTGGTGGACGCTAGAGACGGAACTGTCTGAGACGCCACCTGACCGATGCTCTCGCCGGTAATTAAAGCCAAAGCATCATTTCTTCTGGCAATCTCCTCTGCAATCCGCATCATGTACCGCCGCATAAGGATCGTTAATTCCTCGTGAGGGCATTTGTCATAAATGTAAAGCTGAATATCCGTAAAATTCACCACATACAAAGGAATCGGTCCGGAATACCGGGCTACCTGCGTGGCCAGATCTACCACTTTCTGTTTTGCCCGCTCACTGGTATAGGGCGGCGCGTGGAAATATACCGCGTCAATCTTCACGCCTCGTTTGGCAATCATATATCCAGCCACCGGACTGTCGATTCCTCCGGACAGGAGAAGCATGGCCTTGCCATTGGTTCCTACCGGCATCCCTCCTAGTCCGGGAATCATCAGGGAATACAAGTTGACAACCTTGCGCACCTCCACCCGCAGCATTACATCTGGGTGATGGACGTCAACTTTTGTCTCTGGAAATGCCTTTAATATCACCTCTCCCAAATCCCGGTTCATCTGTTCCGAATGAATGGGATACTGTTTGTCTGCCCGTCTGGATTCCACTTTAAAGGTAAAGTGCTTATCTGGATAAACTTCCTCTATATACCGGACTGCCAGATTTTTAATTTCCTCAAAATCTTTATTCTCCATCTGCACTACCGGACAGATCCATGCAATTCCAAACACATGCTGCAAAGCCTCAATGACCTCATCATAATCATATTCCCCTGCCGCCTGTACATAGATCCGCCCTGACTCCTTGGCAATCACAAAAGACCCCTCTGTTTTTTTTAGGGCATTTTTTATCTGATGAGAAAGGGCGTCCTCAAATAAATACCGGTTCTTCCCCTTTGTCCCAATCTCAGCATACTTAATCAAAAACGACTGATATACCATCCCTTATCCTCCAGATCTTCTTTGTTATGTCTTTTCTTAGAAACCCCATTTTCCTGATAGGATTTACTCCCATACAGGACCTTGTCTCACTTTTGCTGGAACTTTCTAAGAAACGGCAGCAATTCCTTTAAAACATGAATACAATAATCAATCTCTTCTTTTGTATTGAACATTCCAAAACTGAACCGTAAAGTGGAATCCAAAAGTTTCTCCGAAATTCCAACTCCTTTTAACGTGCCGCTTACTTGGGGATGATGGGCAGAACAGGCAGAACCTGAAGACACATAGATTCCCTTCTCCTCCAAAGCATGAAGAAGCACCTCGCTGCGCACTCCCTGAAAGCTTACGCTGACAATCTGAGGCGCACTTTCCCTGCCCCTTAGACTGTTGACCACAACCCCTTCCAGCTCTTCCATCTGACCAATCATATAATCTTTCAAATCAATCAAATGAGCCACCTTTTCTTCGTGGTTTGTGTACATCTCTCTTGCAGCGACCCCCAATCCAGCCACTCCTGGAACATTTTCCGTCCCTGACCGCATATGGTTCTGCTGACCGCCTCCGTAGATCATGGGTTTCACCTTCACCCCGTCCCGAATATAGAGAAATCCCACTCCTTTTGGCCCATGAATTTTATGACCGCTGACGGATAACAGATCAATCCCCTGTTTTTTCGGGCGGATTCTATATTTTCCGTATGCCTGAATGGCATCCACATGGAAAAGCGTGGAGGGATTTTTCTCTTTGATCACCTTGGAAATCTCCTCTACTGGCTCCACTGCGCCGATTTCATTGTTCACATACATAACGGAAACCAAAACCGTATCCTGCCGGATCGCCTCCCGAAGCATGTCCAGCGAAATATGTCCCTTTCGGTCCACTGGCAGAAATGTCACCTCATATCCCAGCTCCTCTAACACTTCCAGCGGACGATATACCGACGGATGTTCAATGCTGGTGCTGATTACATGATTTCCGGCCCGCTTATTGGCCAATGCCCCTCCGATCAAAGCCAGATTGTTGGACTCAGAACCCCCGGAAGTAAACAAAATTTCCTTTTCCTGGACTTTCAACGTGGCAGCAATCTCTTTTTTCGCCTGCCGGATATACTGCTCCGCTTCCACCCCTTTTTTGTGCTTGGCAGACGGATTGGCATAATCCTCTGTCATGGTTTTGATTACAATATCTTTCACACAATCCAAAACCTTTGTGGTGGCAGAATTATCAAAATAGGCTTCCATACAACCTCTCCCTTTCCTGTTTCCCTGTGGTTCTTTCTTCTTTCCTCTTACAGTCTCTTTTCCAGGTGTTTGTGGTTCTTCATTCCTTCCTCTATCCTCCTCTTTTCCAGATGTCAGACAAATCAGGAATCCTCCAGCAAAAACATCAGCACTGCAAGAGCCGCCATACCTGCTGTCTCGGTTCTTAAAATCCGTCGTCCCAAAGTGATGGGACAGATCTTGGCGTTCACAGCCTCCTTCACTTCTTCCACATCAAACCCGCCTTCTGGTCCAATCATAATCCCGATCTCCATTCCTGGACGAATCCTGGCCAGAGTCCTTCTTGTCTCTTCCATCCCTCTTGTCAGCTCATAGGGAATGAGACCAACCTCCAGCTTCTGCATCTGGAGACACCCATGGGAAAAGCTTACCACTGGTTCTACTTTGGGCACAATCATCCGTCCCGACTGTTTGGCCGCGCTTTCTGCAATGGCATTCCACCGCCGCAGTTTCGCCTCTTCTTTTTTTCGGTCTAGCTTCACCACGGACCGGCGTGTTGCCATGGGAACGATTCCATAAACTCCCAGCTCCACCGCCTTTTGGACAATCCAATCCATTTTATCTCCCTTTGGCAAACCTTGAAACAGCCAAATCCGGGAGGACAGTTCGCTGTCTTCTTTTTCCTCCGACAAAATTCGGGCATATACCTGGTCCTCTCCGATTTCCTCCACCTCACAGATATAATTCCGGGAAATCCCATCCCGGATTCCAATCTTATCCCCTGGCTTCATCCGAAGCACATTCCGAATGTGAATGACATCTTGTCCGGTAATCCGGCAGCCCCCTTCCTCCACCTGGTCCGGCGTCACAAAAAAACAATGCACGTTCCTGCTCCTTTTTCTCTAAAAATGTTATGGCAAATCAGACAGAGCGTTTTCTCGCAGTAATAGACACCCAGTCTCCTTCATATGTAATTTCTTCCAGTTCAAACAAGGGGTTTGCCTCAATAGCAGCACGCACTTCCTCCTCTTTGGTATTTAAAATACCAGAAGCAATAAAGACGCCTCCCTCTTTCAGATGTTTTCCGATCTCCTGCTGAAGAAGAAGGATCACTGCCGCCAGAATATTGGCAACTGCAATATCATAGCACCCCTCCCCTGCCTGCTTTTGAATGGACTCCTCATCAATAATGTTTCCCTGAACCACCTGAAACTGCTCCCTGGAAAATCCGTTGACCTGCAGATTTTCATTTACAGCTGTAATGGCATTTTCATCCAGATCGGTTCCAAACACTCTTCCAGCTCCCAGCTTTAAAGCTCCAATCCCCAAAATTCCGCTGCCGGTTCCTACATCCAGAACCGAAGCGCCACAAGTCACATGCTTACACAGCTGGCGGATACAAAGCTTTGTGGTCTCATGCATTCCTGTGCCAAATGCAGTTCCCGGATCAATCTGAATACACAGCTTGTCTTTGTGCTCTTCTGGCACAGGCTCCCAGGTAGGCTTTATTAAAATTCCTTCCACCACAAAAGGTTTAAAAAATTGTTTCCAGTTATTGATCCAGTCTTTATCCTCAGTTTCGGAAACCACCATGGTTCCCTCGCCCACATCCACAAACATACGCAGCTTAAAAAGCTCTTCTTCCACCTGCTGCTGCACTTCTTCAATTTTTGTCGGGTCTTCCAGATAAAAACTAACTTTGGCTGTGCCGTCATCTGGAGGAAGTTCTGGCAATATATCAATAAACATTCCTTTTGTATCCGATTCTGACAGGGGAATCCGATCCTCCACCTCAATCCCCTGAATGCCAATTTCATCTAACATACTGCTGATTAAATCCACCGCTTCTGTGGTGGTTTCTAACGTAATCTTTGTCCATTTCATGCAAAAACTTCCTCCTGTCTTGCCAGCCCAGCCATTTCGCCACTTATGGCAGTCCCATCCTGGTCCTGCCCGACTTTTCACGACTTTTCACGGCGATTTTCCATCCAAACTTCACCATCATATCATAGAATCCAGATCATTACAAGATTCACAAATATTTCCTTCACGGAAACACCGCTCTGTGGATTCCCTCAGATATGGTAAAACTTAAATGGCCAATCAATTCATCAATATTTGGCGGCGTCACATAAAGATTGCCAAATTCCGGTTCCAGCAGCTCCCGAATCAAATCATACTGTTCATCCGGAGTCATTTCCTGAATAAAATCCCCCATCCCTTTGGTAGACATATTGGCTGCCAGAGTTTCAATCATGGTATTGACCGTATCATGGACAATGGCTGCAGCTCCCACAACCGTAGGCACTCCCACAGCCAGCACTGGCACTCCCAGACTTTCCTTCGTCAGACTGTGACGGTGATTTCCCACCCCGGAACCAGGATGGATTCCCGTGTCAGTCAGCTGGATGGTCGTTCCCAGTCTGCGAATGCTGCGGGCTGCCAGAGCATCAATCACAATCAAAATCTCTGGCCTGGTCTCCCCAATGACTCCTTTTAAAATTTCTGCAGTCTCCATTCCGGTTTGAGCCATAACTCCAGGAACAATCCCGCTTAAAACCGGAAGCTTCCGCTCCTTGCAAAATCCGGTTCCATACTGCTGCTCCAAATGGCGTGTCACCTGCAAATGTCCCACTGCCTTTGGACCTAAAGCATCTGGTGTCACAGAAGGATTGCCAAGGCCCACTACTAAAATCCTCCGGTCTTCCAAAGAAGACTTCTCCTGCCCCTCCATACAGCCAATCAGCCTTTGAATTTGCTTTGCCAGCTCTTTTGCCACGTTTTCATGGTAATCTTCATCCTTTTGGGCCAGTTGATCTGCCTCCAAGGTCAAATAGGTTCCCTGAGGCTTTCCCATGGCCTTTTCTCCCTGCTCATCTAAAATCTTCACCTCTGTCAGCTTTACCTGACTGGATTCTTCCTGCCATTCCCGAAGAGAAACCCCCGAAACTTCCCCCCCATCTCCTGGAAAGCTTTCTCTCTCTTCCAATGCCAAATCAGTTCTGACCTCAAAATCCGGTTTTTCTTTTTCAATCACATAATTCATCGCCATATGCTCTTCTTCCTCTCATCCAGATCTTTCCTACTCATTTTCTCGTCACCGTTCACAGGCTAACCGTGTCATTCTGTTAAGCAACACCAAAAGCAGCAAGAGAAAAATAAATGACCTTGCTCGATAAACAGTAACATTTTCTCCAAAATCCCCCAAATTATGTATTGACATTTTCCCTCACATTCGCTAGAATGAAACAGTATGTTTACATTGAACTGTCCGTGTCCAGACTTTGATGCAAACCATCGAATATCCATCATTCAATATTGGAGGTGAACAGATTGGCAAATATTAAATCTGCAAAAAAGAGAATTTTAGTTAATGAGACAAAAGCTGCAAGAAACAAAGCGATTCGCTCTAAAGTGAAGACTGCCTGCAAGAAAGTGGATGCTGCCGTGGCTGCCGGCGACAAGACTGCTGCTGTGGCCTGTCTGAATGCTGCGGTATCTGAGATTGATAAGGCATGTACCAAGGGAGTGTATCACAAGAATACTGCTTCCAGAAAAGTATCCCGCCTTTCCAAGGCTGTCAGCGCCATCGCTTAATTTCTAACAGTTCAGATATCTTGTACCTGTGACTGCATTCATGTGTCATCTTCATGGTGCGAACAGGCAAATGAAACAATGGAACGAGTAAAGATTCCTGTCCGGAAGGTGTGCCGGACAGGAATTTTTTGTTTTTAAACAGTTGGAACGTTTCCATCCTTCTTTGTCAAAAGCAGCTCTACGGCCAGACGATCTAACAGCTGTCCGGTTTTCACTGCTTCCTCCAGCTCCACGCACCAATTTACATAGGAAAGAATCTGGTCCCTGGAAAAAGAACGGGCCTGTCCCATAACTTTCCCTGCCACAAAAGGCTGCATTTTCAGCTTTGAAGCAATCATTCCCCGCTCCATTCCCTGCTCCGCCAGTTCCTTTACCTGGAGAATCAAGTTAAACTGTCTGGCAATCAAAAATAAAATCCGCATTGGCGGCTCCTTTAAAGCCAGCAAATCCTCATATAAATCCATGGCTTTTTTGGTCTGTCGGTTTACAATCGCCCCAACCATATCAAAAATCCGGTTTGTCACCCGAACCGTGCTAATGGCGTCCACATCTGTATTTGTGATTACATCCCGACCCCAGGTAAAGGTGATAAGCTTTTCCAGCTCCATTCGGATGTTCTCCATATCATCCCCAGCCATGCCTAAAAAGTATTCCATGGTGCTTTTGGTGATCTTCTTACCTTCCTTTGCCAGAATCCCTCCAGCCCACTTGCCTAACTGAGTTCCATCCTGCCGCCCCATTTCAGCAGCATACCCAAGACTTTTCACCTTCTTATAAAGCTTATTCCTCTTATCCACCTCAGATTCCACAAAAACAAGACAGGTGGTTTTTGGCATATCTGGAAGATATTTCACCAGAGCCTCAGAAGCGCTTTTGAAAAATCCACTGTCCTCCACCAAAATCAATCTCTGCTCGGCAAAAAAAGGCATGGTGTCTGCCAGACGAATCAATTCATCCACATCCAGCCCCTTTCCCTCAAAGCGGGCGTAATTCATCGTATCCTCTCCAAGAATTGCCTCCTTGAGACGATTTTTATAGCTGTTTTTCAAAAAAGCCTCCTCCCCAAAGAGAAGATAGATTGGCTTAAACGTGTGTTCTTTTATATCTTTATTCAAATTCTGCATTTTCACACCTGTCCTGTTCTGTCAGAAAATGCGTTCCTTCCGGAACGCATTCTCTTCATCCTTTTTCATGAGGCAAAAATCCACGGTCTCTTTTATCGGTCATGTAACCGATCCAGGATTCCTTACTTTCTCCTGCCAAGAACCCGCAGCAAATAGATAAACAGATTGATAAAATCCAAGTACAGCTGCAGAGCGGCAAAAATTGACGCCTTCTTCGCCATAACCGGGTCCTGACAATAGGCCTGATGATAGGACTTAATCTTCTGAGTGTCATATGCAGTAAACAGCAGGAAAATAAAAATACCTACTGTACAAATGGCAATCTCAAACCGCTCCAGATTGAAAAAAATCCCTGCTACCCAAAATAAGAGCAAAAAGATCAGGCTTCCCACAAGGAAATTCCGCAGTTTGCTCAAATCAGCCCTGGTAACGTATCCCACTGCTGCCATAATTCCGAAGAACACAGCTGTCGCCCCAAATACAAACACCAAACTTGGCAGTGCATACAACAAAAAGTAAGCGGAAAAAACCACCCCGTTTAATAGAGCATAAGTAAAAAACAAACCTCTGGCAACCCCCACAGACACTTTGTTGATCTGTGTTGATAAATAAAGCACTACCACCAGCTCTGCAATCCCTAATATCCATATCATTTGGGGAATTGCAAACACATACCACACCAGTCCAGTCACATAACCAGTGAGGGCAATGGCAAATGTCAGCAGCAATCCTGCAAACATCCATCCAAACGTCTTGGCCGTATACCGGTCCAAGGGTTCGTATGCCTGTTCGGTCCCATAAGCGCCATAATACTGTTTCGCATCTTGATAATCCATGATACACTCCTTTCCAGCTATTTGCCTGTACGGCAAAAACACATCTGAACAAAAGTAATTTTACCACACTTTCCCCCATTTGAAAATGGATTTAGAAAAATTTAAGGATGGAAATCGGATATCCACTGTTTCCACCAAATCCGCTTTCCATCGGTCTCAAGCCAAATGGCTCCGCTTACTGGGGTTTGATAAACCTGAATCTTTTGTCTGTAAAGAAGGTCTAACACCTCCTGCCCCGGATGGCCATACCGGTTCTTCTCCCCATAAGAAATCACCGCCCACCTGGGTTTTAACGCCTCAATCCATACTTTACTGGTAGAATATTTGGAACCATGATGAGCAACCTTCAGCACCTGAATCCCACTTAAATCGGTCTGCTGCCTTAGCAACTGGTTTTCTCCCGACTCACTCATATCACCAGTCAGCAGCATATGAAAATCCTGATAATCTACTTTTAACACCAGAGAATGTTCATTACGGTCCTTCTCTTTAGCCCCCTCTAGTTTTCCTTTCTCTGGATACAGACACCAAATCTTTACCTTTCCTGCCTCCAGACGGTCTCCTCCATCCATCCAAGACACCCTGCCTCCCTGACGAAGGGCAAGCTGCTGCAGCTGTTCATATACTTCCTCTCCCTGCCCTGCCGCCGGCAGAACAAGATGATCAACGAAAAGGTTCCCATTCTCCATCACTTGGGTCAGCCCGTTTATATGATCCTGATCTCCATGACTTACTATGGCAAAATCCACTGTCTTGATTCCCTTGCTCTTTAAAAAAGGTTCCAACCGGTTTTTTCCCAGCTGCTTCTGATCACTGCTGCCTCCATCCACCAAAATCGTCGTGTTTTTGGTGCGGATACAGATTCCGTCTCCCTGTCCCACATCCAGAAACGTAACTTCCATTCCGCGGATTGGAAGGGGCATCAAAATCAGCAGACCCATTGTGAGAAAAATCAGACCTCTGCGCCATCTTCCCTTCTTCCACACCGTTAAGGAAGCAGCCAGCATTCCCAAATAAACCGCTGTCTGCCAGGGTTTTGGCTGCCCCACAATCAGACTGCTTCCCGGCAAATGTCCCCACCAGGTACAAAGACAATGGTAAAACCTCAAAACAGCATGTCCGCTGCCTACGGCAAAACGGCCTGCCGGAACCCATATACTGCCAAGCAAAATCCCTGCTGTTCCAGAAGCCACCACAATCCCCATAAACGGAACTGCTGCCAGATTCAAAAACACCCCATAGAGAGGAAACTGAAAAAAGTGATACAGCACAGTCGGCAAAGTCACAAGCTGCATTCCTATGGCAGCGGACAAAGGTATTAAAATTGTTTCCTTTTGTATCCAATTCTTCCTTTCACCGGACAATCCTTTTAATTCCAACTGCTTTTCCGACTCCAACAGGATCTCTGACGTCACGCTGATTCCTGCTACCGCCCCAAAAGAAAGCTGCACTCCTGCCTGATACAAACCGTAAGGGTTTTCCCACAAAATCAGCAGCGCCGCCAGGGCAAGGGCAGAGGAAAGATCATAGGTTCTCCCCATATATGCGGCCCAAAATCCACAAAAAGCCATAATAAGAGCACGCATCACAGAAGGAGATGCCCCTGTCATTCTCCCATAGGCCGCCAAAAACAAACCGCCTAAAATTCCGGCAGTTTTATACCCGGCCCCAAATCTCTTCAGGCTTCCATAGACCACCCCGCTGATCAACGACAGATGAAGACCGCTGATGGCAAGAAGATGGGAAATGCCATTTTCCTGATACAGTTCACGGATTTCCTCATCCAAATGGGACTTTTCTCCCAAAAGAGCCGCCCGAAATACCCCTGCATCCCGAGAATCTGCCACCTGGTCCAGTATCTCCCCTGCATACAAAGAAAACGAACAGAGCATTTCCAGACATGGATTGTAAGAATCATCCATTGCCTGCCACCCTTCCTCATTTCCAAACATCCTGTAATTGATCCCCAAAGAACAGTAATACAAACTTTGATCAAACTCCCCTGGATTTCTGGACTCCAAAAAAGTATCTATGGAACCTGTAATTTGAATCTGGCTTCCTGCTTTTGGACGGCCCATGTGGCCGGAAGGGTCTTTGAAATACACGCAAATCCGCTTCACCTGTTCTCTTTTGTCCAGCTCCTCCAACTGGGAGGCAATCGGTGCAAAAACTCCGGGACCTAATATCAAAACCCAGTTTTCTCCCTTTCGCCTTATGCTCTGGACTCTTCCATGGACGGTCCTTATCTGCCCCTCCAGTTTTAGAGACCGCTCTTTTTGACGCCACTGTACCGCCTGATGTCCACGGCAAAATCCGACACAAAACAACCCAACGGTCAGTCCGATCTGCCACAGCAGCCGGTTCTTTTTCCACTGGCTGTCAATTTTATGTATCTTTTTGCTCTTTGCCCCCTTTTTTGTCTTCTCCACACATAATTTTTCCAACAGAATACTTCCCAAACTGATAAAGAAAAATGCCGCTCCCAGGGCAGCAGCCCACTTTACCGCCGCCATGCTAGACATGCCACACGCCTCTCCAAGTACGAATCCGCCTGTCAACAGGATTAGCGGCCGTTTTATGCTCTATTCCTCCTCTTCTTCCAGGGGTCTTGTATCCGCCATGGTTCCGTTTTCCCCGATATAATCCAGATTTCGCTCAAACATAACATTCAACTCTATAGAATCACGAAATCTCACATTCTGCGCTCCGTTAATACTAATCTGGACCCGGTTTACCGAAGAAAGCTCAGATAGGGAATTTACGATCGAGTAAATGGGAATATAATCTTTTACCTCCAAAGGATTATTAAGAAACCCTCCGTCAAGGTTTAAGTAACACACATTCTCATTGACTGATACATTTAAAAGCCGGGTGCTGGAATCCAGGGTCGGCTCCAATCCTGGCTGCTCCGGTCCTTCAATCAATTCCTCCAAAATCACTTTTTCCACCGAAGTATTAATATTATGAACCACATTCCGTTTTTCTGCAAATAGCTTTTCGCCAGCCCCATCTGTAAAGTACAAAGTCAGCTCCGCCCATTCATAGGCATTCACATCACTGATGCTGTCCACAAAATCCGATGCAGACAAGATTCCCACTGGCATTCCGTTCATGTCCATCAAAGGCTGATCACCGGAATAGATGGAAATGTAATCAATTCCGGGAATCTGAGTCAGGGTCCGCACCAGAGCAGTCCGGCACAAAATCTCCCGGTAAGATTGCATACTGGTATAGTTGCTGTCAAAATAAAGATAAAGCACCATATCTTCCTGCTTATATCCCTCATAGGCAACCTTCTCTGACAGGGCCACCTGGGAATCCAAATCTGCCGGTACTTTCATAAACCGATTCATCAGTTCCTGAATCAGAAGATCTGTGTCTTCTTCCCGAATCCGGTATTCCCATGGAGCCAGACGGTTCATAGCAGCGTTTAAATAATATACCTGGTACAGGGCCTCGCCCTCTTCCAAAGGCGTTTCCTTTCCCCTGCACCCGGCCAGCAGTAAAACTGCCAGGAGCATCAGCCATATTTTCAACCGTTTCATCTGTGTATCCTCCGTCCGCCGGTTTTTCCTTATGCCTTCTTACGTTATGCTCATGCAATATAATTTAAGGGAATGCGCAAAATAAAAGTGCTTCCCTCCCCGTCTTTGCTGGTGAGCCGAATGGCCCCCTTGTGCATAAGCACCACCCGGCGGGTGATGGCAAGCCCCAGCCCGCTGCCTCCTGTGGACCGGGAGCGGGCCTTATCCACCCGGTAAAACCGTTCAAAAATCCGATCCTGTTCTTCCTCCGGAATGCCAATGCCAGAATCTGCCACCTTCACATAAAAAAACTTATGATCTGCATCTACAGTCACCCGCACCCATCCTCCCGGAGTATTATATTTAATGGCGTTTTCCACCAGATTGCTGACTGCAAGGGAAAGCTTCATCTCATCCACATCTGCAGTCACATCCCGGATACTCTCCAGAATCAACTCCACATTTTTCTTGTTGGCAATCGGTCTTAGCCTCTTTAACATTTGCTTTACCAGTATCACAATGTCCACCTGTGCAAGATTCAGTTCTGCCTCTGATTTGTCCATCTTTACCATTGCCAGGAGATCATCAATAATTTTGCTTTCCCGGTCAATCTCATCGGAAATATCTTCCATAAACTCCCGGTAAAGCTCCACCGGCGCATCTTCCATGCTCATCAGGGAATCTGCCAGCACCCGGATAGAAGTAATGGGCGTTTTCAACTCATGGGATACATTGGACACAAATTCCTGTCTGGACTGATCGACTTCTTTTAACTTAGACAACGTGCTGTCCACGGCTTTTGACAGATCTCTTGTCTCCCGGTATCCATTCATGACAATCTCCGTATCCAGCGCTCCTGCTGCCACCTGATTCAACTTTTTCTGAAATTCCCGAAAAGGATTCAAAAGTATGGTAGCTGCCGCTAAAGCGGCAAGCATTAAAACCAAAGCCACCAAAAGCTGGAAAAAAATCGCCTTATCATTTACTGCATCCATCAGAGACATAATTTCCTCTGTGGAAGCTGTGATCACTAAAACGCCTTCAATTCCCTTTACGGGCGTATTATCGTAAATTGGAATTGCCTGAGCAAAATAATGTTTCTCTTTGTTATATTTGCTGCTGCTTTCCCCCTGAAAACATCGAATCACTTCCTCTGCCACCAAAAACCGTTTTTCTGCAATGTGAAAGGTATCCTGGATAATCCGAAAATCACGGTTTACCACCACAATCCGGCCATTATAGACATCTGCCAAAGCCTGTATCTCACTGTCCATCGTCCCATCCACCAGATCGCCCCGCAAATACCCGGTCCGGGTCATTTTACTGCTTAATATCTGACATTGATTCTGAACTTCGATCATACGGGAATCGGTCTGACTCTGCCTTAAAGAGCCAAGAAGGACCTGAGTACACAGAAACATGGGAATAATGCCAAAGACCACCAAAAGCACTGCTACAGGAACCTTTAAACTGACAGCAAATCCAGAACCTTTTGGAATCTGCCATTTTCTTATTTCATTTTTCATTCCATTCCCTGCCGCTTCCCTATTTCTCATCCAAACATTTTGTCACTGCCACTGCCAAGGCTCCTGGCCCAATATGACAGGCAACACTTAAAGAAAGCGGGTTAGAGATAATCTCTCTGGTTTTTGGATAAAGGCTTTTAAGCTCTGACACAAACTCTTTTGCCGCCTCCTCATTCCAGGTATGAGCCACGGCAATCCAGGTATGTTCTGCCTCTGGATCTTCAAACCGGGTTTTCAAATCCGCAGCTATAGCAGTCATCATGGTTGCCTTTGCCTGCTTCATGGTCCGTGCTTTTGAAAAAGCATCCAGTTTGCCTCCCTGAATCTGAAGCACAGGCTTGATTTTTAACAAAGTTCCAAGAGCGGCCGCAGCAGGAGTGATGCGTCCTCCCTTTTTTAAATATTTCAAAGTATCCACCATAATATAAATACTGGATTCTTTGCTGCTTCTTTCTAATTCCTCCCGTATTTCTTTCGCCCCCATGCCAGAGTCTGCCATGGCTTTTGCATCCAGAACCGACTGCCTTTGAGTAATGGAAATCCTCTGGTTATCCGCCACCTGCACCTTCCCGTCATAATCCTCTGCCAGCATAAGGGCAGTCTGACAGGAACTGCTTAAACTGCTTGACATAGGAATATGGATAATGCTGTCATAGTCTTTTAAAATCTTATCCCACAAGGTCAAAACGGTCTCTGGAGAAGGCTGAGAAGTGGAAATATCTGCATCTTCCTTTAAGCGTTCATAAAACTCGCCCTGTGTCAGGCTTATATCTTCTTCGTAAGTATTCCCATCGATCATAAAAGGCATCGGTATCACAAAAACTCCCAGTTCCTCTGCCTCCTTTTGGGTAATCCCACTGTTGCTGTCTGTCACAACTGCTGTTTTCATAATCCTGTTTCCTCCATTTCCCTGTCCTGTACAGACTGATAAAGCTGATAATAAATTCCCTTTTTCTCCAAAAGCTCCTTATGGCTTCCCTCCTCGGCAATCTTCCCTTCTGACAGCACTAAAATTCGGTCTGCATTCTGGATGGTGGAAAGCCGGTGAGCAATCGTAAGCGTTGTCCTTCCTTCTGACAGCCGGTCCAAAGACTTCGACACCAAATGTTCACTTTCATTGTCCAGGGCAGATGTGGCTTCGTCTAAAATCAAAATCGCCGGATTTTTAAGAAATACCCGCGCAATGCTGATTCGCTGCTTCTGTCCGCCAGACAGTTTCACGCCTCTCTCTCCCACATAAGTATCGTATCCGTTTTTGAGAGCCGAAATAAATTCATCTGCCCCTGCAAGCTTTGCTGCCTGAATCACTTCCTCTCTGGAAGCTTCCGGCTTTCCGTAAGAAATGTTGTCATAAACCGTACCGGAAAACAAGTATACATCCTGCTGCACAATGCCAATGTTCGTTCGAAGGCTTTGGAGGGTAATCTCTTTAATTTCCTTTTTGTCAATAAAAATCCCCCCGCGGGTCGTGTCATAAAATCTGGGAATCAGATTGCATAGGGTAGTTTTTCCTCCGCCGGAAGGCCCTACCAGAGCAATTTTTTCTCCTGGATGGATGGTCAGATTAATATGTTCCAAAACCGAATTATGGTCATCTGGATATTCAAAACTGACCTGCTGAAAACAAATCTCTCCCTTTACCTCATCCAAAGGCTTTGCCCCCGGCTCGTCAAGAATCTCCACCTGGGAATCCATAATCTCAACAAACCGCTCGATTCCGGTCATGCCCCGCTGAAACTGTTCTGCAAACTCAATAATTCTGCGGATTGTGACAAGAAGGGTGGTCACATACAATGTATATGCCACCAGATCTCCTGGTTCAATCCGTCCCTTCACCATAAAAATTCCCCCGGCCACAATCACAACCACATACATCAGTCCGTCAAACATTCGTATGGTGTCCTGAAATGCCGCCATATAAAGATAGCTTTCCCTTTTAATCTTCAGAAATGCCTGATTATCCTGGCGAAATTTCTCAATCTCAATATTCTGATTGGCAAAAGCTCTCACCACACGGTTTCCCAGCAGATTGTCTTCAATTCTGGCGTTCAACTCTCCAATCTGCTGCCGCTGCTTGCGGAACGCTTTCTTGACTTTTAAATTAAAATACGTGCAGGACAGCACCATAACCGGAATGAATCCGAAAATAATCACCGTCAGGGCCAGATTGATTCTGGAAAGTACCACAAAGGAAATAAGCGCCTTTAAAAAAGCAATAAAAAATTCTTCCGGACAATGATGGGCAAACTCTGTCACATCAAATAAGTCACTGGTAATCCGGGACATAATCTGTCCCACCTTCGTATTGTTAAAATAACTGTCTGAAAGCTTCTGTAAATGTTCAAAAGCATCCTGCCTCATGTCCGTCTCAATACAAGTTCCCATCACATGTCCTGTGTATGCCATATAAAACGCCGCAAGTCCATCCACTATACGCAAGGCAAAATAAATCCCGCCGATTTTCAAAATCACTCCCACCGTAAGGGAGGTAAGCTGTGCAGTCCCTTGATTGGTAATATACCGAAGAACCATGGGAAACACAAGCTCGCACACGGTTGTAAGGGACGCGCAAAAAAGATCAAATGCCATAATCTTCCAATATCTTTTGTAATATGGCAAAAAACGCTTTAAAAGCACTGACGTTTTCATAGATTTTTATTCCTTTCCTTCTTCCAAAAAGCTCTTGACCCCTTTTCATGCCATGCAAACCTTCCCAACCAAATCCAGCGCCCAATCTTGTTCCTCCTTGCTGTCATAATGGATGCTGATGATAGTCAACTGGCTTTTGCAAATCACTTGAGCCGCCATGGAAAATACCATCTTTTCCTTTAACTCTCTTGGATGGTAAACTGCCACCTTGTACTTTACTCCATCTTTTGTAAACTCCAATACCTGTTCTATATTTTTCTTTTCAAAAGACGCTTCATAAAAATCTGCCTGTCCGGACATATGGACTGCACAAATATAATAATCATGATTATTCTGATTTCTTCCATCGTAGTACCGTTGGCCATTCCCCTGCTGCCGGTTATCATAAAGATAAGTTCCTGGCACTGCAAACCTCATACAGCCAATGGTCCGAAACAGCAGACCCTTCCGACAGCCGATCTCAGCTCCCTTCATAAGCTCCGGCGCCTGGTTATGATTCATCGGTTCTTTTCCTGCAAGATTACACAACTTTACATATTCCTCTTTTGGAAACGGAATGTCTGGCTTCATCTCCAGTGCCTTCTCCAAAAGCCTCAAAATCTCCTCATTGATTGTTCTGTCTTCCTGGCTCCGGTCCGACGGCATAAAATAACACTCCTGATTCATCCTTGCCAAGCCGCTGTTCCGATAATAGTAAGCATCCTTTTCTTCTTCATTCCAAATAAAAAAATCTTTGGCAAAAGCCATGCTCATACCCGACCTTACAATTTGCTCAATCTCCCATACAGGAAACGGACGGATGTGAGTCACTACCATTCCCTCTTTTTCTTCTGGAAGATAATAATCCGACGGCCAGCAAATCATTTGACGGCCAGATCTGCCTGCAGTCTCCACCGTCTGATTCATCAAATCCGAATACCACTGATAAAAATAGTCCCTTCGCATTCTGACAAAATCCCGGTCTTCATAGTATCCCGTTCTGTCTTCCACCCAAAGTCCCATATTCCCCCGAACCGCATATAGTTCCAGAAAATAGATCACTGCCGCGTGAAAACCAGGACCAGCCACATTGGTCTGACTGCTCCCCTGAATCTGGTGATTCTTCCACTGCATCCACAAATACCCTTCCGGACAGAACTGATAGATCACAAAATCCCCTGCTGTTTCACAATAAAAACCTTGTTCTCTTGCCAGTCCCTTGGAAAATTCCTGGATTTTCTCCATATTCCAGCCTTGTCCAGACAGCCAGGTTCCCTTAGGTTTTAAAGAAAATGAAATGATTATGCTCATACAGATTCCTTTCCAAAATACACCTTCCCCTATTCTATCTTATTTCATCCGGAAATGGAAGTAATATTTTTCAAAAATGCTGGACGGATGAAATGACATGAACTATAATGGATAAATCACGAAAAGGGAGGAATCCATAATGCCTTATTGTCCCAAATGCGACATGGAATTTATCGACGGAATTACCGTTTGCAGTGACTGCGGCAGCCCTTTAATGGAATCTAAGGAAGCTGCCAATGCTATGAAAAGAAAAGCCTTTGAAGAAGAACTGAAACAAAAAATGGGGGCCTTCCAGGCCCAGTATCTGGCCGAATCCCAAGAGATGACCGATTTGGAAGAGAACCCTGCTTTGGAAAACGATTCCAAAACAGACTCTTTGAAAAACACCCCTCGTTCCCGGCCATCTTCTGGCCCCTATGTGCGAAAATCGGAAAAATACGATGATTTAAAATCCTCTGCCTCTGCTTTTTTCATTGTAGGCAGCACTTTAACCATTTTCGCTGTACTCTGCTGGCTGAATATTTTAAAGCTTCCTTTGGGCCTTATGAGCCGTATCGCAATTACAGTCCTTGGAATTGCATCCCTCATCATTTCCTTCTGGTCTTCCAAAGATGCAAAAACCATTCGGACACAGATCAAAGAAGAGGAGGAGCAGACGAAAAGGCTTGTCACCTGGTTTACAGACCATTATGCCGGCAGCCGGCTGGACGAACAGCTGCTTTCTGAGTATGGAGAGCTTTTACCAGAAGAACTGAGCCTGAAACGATGGGAGCTGATTCAAGATCTTCTTATTACGAATCAGGATGTGGAAGACCCATCTTATGCAGAACTGCTTTCCGATGAAATATACCAGAAATTATATCCGGACGAAAAGGAAAATTACAATGGTGAAAAGGAGTATATACGATGACAGAAATTCCCGGAAAAGAACTGACCTTAATTCTGGTCATGATTTTTGCCATGCTAATTCTGATTCCCTATCTTCAGTCTCACACAGACAAAGATATTACAAAAATGCTGTTTGGCATTAGAAGTAAGAAAAAAGACGCCAACCCGGAAGTGAAAAAAGCCAGATGGAAGCCCAAAGTTCACAATGGCACGAAAAATGAGCTGACCTCATTTGTAGCACAGCTTCTGCGTTTTTCTTCGAAAAACGGAATGCGCCTTGTAGCTCCCGGCTCTGTCTCCCACAATGGAGAGACAGCCCGCCTCACTGCCTTGATCGTAGGTCCTGGCGGAATCGTCGGCGCTTACTGTCTTGGATTTGGAGGCTCTATCACTCCTGGAGATTTAAAAGCGCCTGCCGGAAAAACCGCCCCCTGGCGTCAGAAAATCAACGGAGAAACCAAAACTTTTGACAATCCCCTGAAAGTATGCGAAGAACAGCAAAAGCTGGTCCTTGCTGCTATGGAAAAGGCCGGAATCTCTGCGGAACTGACAGTGGTTCCTGTTTTCACCAATCCTCAAGCCACCCTCTGTTCCACTCCTGCTTTTGTCTACACCCCCAAAAGCTTTGTCCAGTATTTAAAAGAGCATCCTTCGCTGAAAACTGGTAATCTGGATATTCATCCCACTGCTCTGACTCTTGCAGATCTGGCTGGAATCCGAAATGAGAAAAAAAGCCAGAAAGAAAAGAAATAATCCAAAATCATTTTATCCCCAGGCAATGAACCAAACGCCCGTACAAGCACGGCACTTGGCTCATTGCCTGGGGAAATAAAATCAAAAATTAATGTACCAGCAATGACTTTCCTGTCATCTCCTTCGGCTGTTCCAATCCCATCAGTTCAATCAAGGTAGGAGCAATATCAGCCAGACAGCCGCCTTCCCGAAGCCCCACTCCTGGATCTGCATTGACCAGAATAAACGGCACTGGGTTGGTGGTATGCGCTGTAAATGGCTCCCCGGTCTCATAATCAATCAGCTGCTCTGCATTTCCGTGATCTGCACAGATAAACAATACGCCGCCTGCGTTTTTCACCGCCTCAACCGTTCTTCCCACACAGTGGTCTACTGCTTCAATCGCCTGGATTGCCGCTGCCTCCACTCCTGTATGGCCAACCATATCCGGATTGGCAAAATTAATGATAATCACATCATAATTCCCAGAACCAATGGACTCTACCAGCTTATCGCAGACTCCCGGTGCGCTCATCTCCGGTTTCAAATCGTAAGTAGCCACTTCCTTGGGAGACGGAATCAGGAAACGGTCTTCACCCTGGTTCGGCTCCTCAACGCCTCCGTTGAAGAAGAAGGTCACATGAGCATATTTCTCAGTCTCTGCAATTCTTGCCTGCTTTAATCCATGGGCTGCCAAAAACTCTCCAAACGTATTGGTAATGCTCTCTTTCTCAAAAGCCACCAACTTGTTCCCAATGGTCTCATCGTAATCGGTAAAGCAGACATAAACCGTCTTCACCCGCTCTCCCCGGTCAAATCCGTCAAACACATCATCACAGAACACATGAGTCAGCTCTCTGGCACGATCTGGCCGGAAATTATAAAAGATAATGGAATCCTTATCTTTGATGGATGCCACTGGAGTTCCATTTTCTGTAATCACGGTGGGCATCATAAACTCATCGGTTTTTCCCTCGTCATAGGACGCCTGAATCGCTTTTGTGGCGCTGTCACTTTTTGCACCTTCGCTTTTGGTCAGCGCATCATAGGCAAGCTTCACCCGATCCCAGTTCTTATCCCGGTCCATAGCATAATAACGGCCTGCCACAGTAGCTACCTTGCCGACTCCAAGCTCTTTCATCTTTTCTTCCAGAGCAGCCACATAATCTTTTCCGGATGCAGGCGGAGTATCCCTTCCGTCCAGGAAACAATGTACGTATACTTTTGTTAAACCGTTTCTTTTTGCCAGCTCCAGGAGTCCGTAAATATGTGTGTTGTGGCTGTGTACGCCGCCGTCCGATACCAGTCCGTACATATGCAGAGCAGAATCGTGCTTTTTGCAGTTTTCAACCGCTTCCATAAATGCCTTATTCTCAAAAAAATCTCCGTCCTGAATGGATTTGGTAATACGGGTCAATTCCTGATAAACAATCCGTCCGGCTCCCATATTCAAATGTCCCACTTCCGAATTTCCCATCTGCCCCTCCGGAAGTCCTACGGCCATGCCGCTTGCCTGTCCTTTTACAAACGGACACTGGCTCATCAGCTGATCCATCACTGGGGTTTTCCCCTCACAGACCGCATTTGCCTCACAATTATCATTGAGGCCATACCCATCAAGAATCATCAATACTACTGGTTTCTTACTCATGTGAAATCTCCTTTTATTCTCGTGAAGGCAACAAGCCAAGACACGTCTTTTCGTGTTCATTGTACTTTATTTGGAACAATTTTTCAAGGTTTTGCCAGATAATTTTGTAACAATTCAAAAGGCAGATTTTTTTTCCCTGTGGGCAGCTTCTCCCGCTCTTCCTGAATCTGTTTTGCTGTGTATTCCACCTCTTCTTTTAAATCTTTCGCGGACATTCGAATACAGCCAGCTCCTAAAATAATCCGCTGTTCCAGTCCGTCCGAAGTAGCCACCGTAACACGTGCCTCTTTCCCCATTTTATAGGCAAACCGTTCGATATACTGGTCTGCCGTCTCTGCCTCTTTCGTATACACCACATGAATGTTGTGATAGTCTTCCGTATGTCCTGGATTTCCCACCACTTTATAAGCGTCAAACACAACAATCAGCACACAAGAGCGAAACGCCTGATAATTGCACAAAAGATCCATCAGCTGGTATCTGGCTCCGTCTATGGTTTCTTTTGCCAACTCCCTAAGCTCTTCCCAGGCAAAAATAATATTATAGCCGTCTACCACCAGATACTCCTCTTTAAACCGGACTGATATGCCGGTCTGTTTACCGTTCTCTCCCCTTTCCATTCCCCCTTTCTTCTCTCGATTCTGTTTTCCCTCAGATCGTTCTTCTGTGGACTTTTCCTGATATTTTACCTGCCGGGGTCCGTCATAAACCTGCCTTCTTTTGGGCGCTCCATAAGTACGGGCAAAAATCTCTTCCAGTTCTTTATCCTCTGCCCCGAAAACGCCGTTGTTTCTCTGATTTTCTTTTCTAACAGAACCCAATGCTCCCCTTTTCTCTTCCGTTTTTTTTATTTTCTCCCTTTGGTCAAAATCCTCCTTCCCCTCTCCCCCACTGGCTGCAAATTGTTGGATTGCACAGCTTCCATCTACATGCATATAATCTTTCACCTGATCCCAAGGGACAACAAAACCTGCTCCGTGGGCGCAGAACACCGAACCAGTAGGATTGTCCAAATCTCCGTCTGGATCATAGCCAGCCTCATTTACGGCTTCTTCCTCATTATGACAAGGTTCATAACCCTTTAATGCACAAAAAAATCGGCCTCTTCCCCCGGTATAACGAACCACTTCCCTGGAATAATCCTGAATCGCCGCCACCGGAGCGCTTCCGGTAAGAACCATGTTTTCTCCGTCTGGAAAGGGCGGTTCAAATTTTCCAAAAAGGCGTTCCAAATCTGCCATGGCTCTTCCCACACACTCGGTCGGCACTTCCAGCCGGAAGTTATAATAAGGTTCCAGCAGCTTACATCCTGCCTCCCGCAGCCCCTGACGTACAGCCCGGTACGTAGCCTGCCGGAAATCCCCGCCCTCTGTATGTTTCAAATGCGCCTTCCCTGCTATAAGCGTAATCTTCATATCCGTAATCTCAGCGCCAGTCAAAACACCTCTGTGGGTCTTCTCTTCCAAATGAGTCAAAATTAGCCTCTGCCAGTTTTTGTCCAACACATCTTCGCTGCAGCAGGTGTCAAACTGAAGTCCGCTTCCCTTTTCTCCCGGCTCCATCCACAAATGTACCTCTGCATAGTGGCGCAGCGGCTCAAAATGTCCCACCCCTTCCACAGACCGTTCAATGGTCTCTTTATAAACAATTCTTCCGGCGCCAAATTCCACCTCGGTTCCAAAACGTTCCCCAATGAGATTTTTTAAAACTTCCAGCTGAACCTCTCCCATAATTTGAGCATGAATTTCCTGTAAAGATTCATTCCACACAATATGAAGCTGCGGCTCCTCCTCCTCCAGCTGCCTTAAACATCCAAGCATTTTCAGCTTGTCAAAACCTTCAGGAAGCAAAATCCGGTAAGTGAGAACCGGCTCTAAAATCGGCATCTCAGATTCATTTTCCCCGCCGATTCCCTGTCCCGGATAAGTTTTTATTGGACCGGCCACTGCACAGACCATCCCGGCTTCGGCCTCTTTTATCGTCTCAAATTTCTCTCCAGAATACACCCGAATCTGATTGATTTTCTCTTCCTCTTTTCCAGGAAGCAGCTCCCGAACTTTCAAGCTGCCTCCTGTGATCCGCATATGTGTCAGCCGATTTCCCTGGCTGTCTCTGGAAATCTTAAAAACTTTTGCACCAAATATCTCCTTTGGCTTTGGACATTGAACCCATCTTTCCAGATCTGTCAGAAATTCCTCCACGCCCTCTCCCTTGAGCGCAGAACCAAAATAGCAGGGAAATACCTTTCGCTCTCCAATCAGCTTTTGAATGTTTGTCTCCTCAATCGTTCCCTGCTCCAAATAGGCTTCCAGAAGGGATTCCTCACACATGGCAAGGCTTTCCAAAAGTTCATCTCCCCAAAGGCCAAAATCCATACAATTTTCATCCAGCCGATGGCAAAGCTCCTCCATCAACTTCTGTCGGTCCGTTCCGTTTTGGTCCATCTTGTTGACAAAAAGAAAGCAGGGAATCTGGTAGCTCTTTAGCAGACGCCACAACGTTTGTGTATGACCCTGAACCCCGTCGGCTCCGCTGATGACTAAAACTGCATAATCTAACACCTGCAGCGTTCGCTCCATCTCTGGGGAAAAGTCCACATGTCCAGGAGTATCTATCCAGGTTATGGAAAAATCCCCCAGACAAAACACTGCCTGTTTGGAAAAAATCGTGATTCCTCTGGCTCGTTCCATTTCATTGGTGTCAAAATGAGTATCCCCTGTATCTACCCGCCCCATTTTCCGTATTTTCCCTGCCAGATATAAAATCCTCTCTGACAGTGTTGTCTTGCCTGCATCTACATGAGCCAAAATTCCAATGACTGTTCTCCTCATTTTGCTCTTCCTCTATCTTTTTCTGAAAAACCTCCGAAAAATTTTTCGGACTTTCTCCATTATAGCGAATCTTCTCTCTTTTGTCATAAAAATCCCGAAAAAAGTCAGGCAAATTCCAAAAAATGATAAGAAGAGAAGGATTCGATACCACTCTCCATAGGACTTATCCCCAGTTTGAGGCAAATGAGGAACCCGCCTTCTTGGTATGTCCGTTTGTTCAAAGGAGGCTTTTGGCACTTCTGGCCAGTAGATCGCCGTTATTCTTCCTGGCTCTTTGGGAGTTTCAGGCTCGTGGGGAATCTGTGGGATTTCCGGTTCTTCTGGAGTATTGGGTCTCTTCTTTTTTATGTTTTTTACAATCAGCTCCAAAGTTTCTGCCTTTTTTGGCATCTGGAATTTTATTCGGTCTGCCTGTTGGTATCCTTCTGGCGCTTTCACCTCACACAGGTAATAAATTTTTCCTGCTGTCAGTTTTCCTGTGATTTCATGACTTTCCTCCCCGGAAATCCATTGTTCCAAAATCTTCCCTTCTTCATCCTCCACCTGCAAAACTGCCCCTCTAAGAGGTTTCTTTAAATCTCCATCTATTTTCGAAATCGCTGCCCTTGTGTGATCGTTTTTCATAACAACCAGATCTATAGCTCCGTTTAAACTGACCGTAAAAGACACTTCCTCTGCCCAGGCATATCCGTCCTTTGGCTGCACCTCCTCCAACTGGTAGGTTTTACCTGCCTCTAAAACTCCCACTAATTCATAAGGTTCTTTTCCCGATACCCAGGATGCCACCTCTCTTCCCTTTTCGTCCTTCACCCGCAGACGGTTTCCCGGCAGCTCCGATTCTCCGGTTATATCCTTCTTGCTAAAAACCACACGGGTAGGCAGATCTTCCATAACGATAACCTTCTCCTTGCCGTCGCTGCTGACAATAAAAGGAACATCATCTGCAAATCCATACCCTGCAGCCGGCTTCACCTCATGAAGCAGATACGATTCTCCGGCACATAGTTGTCCAAAAATCTCCACAGGTTCTGTTCCAGAACAAAAAATCAAAGGTTCCCCTCTTACAAAAGGCTCCTGATCCCGGACTGCCTTTACGGGTGTGTGGTCCGGATATAAAATCTGCAAAATGGCTCCGGCCACTGGTTGTTCCTTTGGATAGAAAGCCCATTTGTTTACCTTGATTTTTGTCTCCTCATCTTTCATAATAACCTGTTTTACAACACCGTTTTCCAACACGGTAAATTTGATTTCTTCTGCAAAAGCAAAGCCGTTAGCAGGATTCACTTCCTCCAGATAATAACTTTCCCCCGGCGTCAGCACTCCTTCCAGCACATAAGGTTCTTCTCCTGAAGTCCAGGAAGCAATTTCCCGCTTATCCAGATCTTTCACTCTCATCTGACAGCCGGGAATTTCCTTACTGCCAGTAATCTCTCTTTTTGACAAACTTACTTTTGACTTTCGGTCCAATGCTGTAATATGGCGAATGGATGTGCGTTCTCCCAACGTAAAGGCCAAACGGCTGCTTTCCCTCCAAGTTCCATCGGAATAGCCGGTACGTTCTGTAAGCTGGTAACTTTGACCTTTTTGAAATAACATACCATCATTCAACCCGGTTTTCCGGTTTTCAATCACTTTTTCTGAAAACCCTTCTCGGACCAAAAAAGAATCGACTTTGCGTCCATCTCCATACTCCAAGACCAGTTCTGCCTTTTCAGCCTCCCTGCCGGAGATTTTACAATGCCCCTGTGTTTCAAAATGAAGAGCCATTGTCACTTGTCCGGATATTGGACAAGAACCGTCACTATATAAGGTTCGTTCTGTTATGGTGCAGATCTTCCCTTCCTCCAGCCCGGTTCTTGACTGTAAAAGGTATCCGTCCCGGCTTCCCGCCCAGCTCTCTGCCACCTTCCCGTTGTCATCTGAAAGCTCATATCTTACCTGAACCGGATAGCGTCCCTGTATGGTAACTGCTGAAATAAAATCCGGATTTTCTGGCCAAGAAGAATGAACGGTGATTGTGTTAAGACAATTACTGATGTTTACAATTTGCCGGCCATCCCTGGACAAAGTAAACAGAATCGGCTCCATAATTCCATAACCATCCGGAGCAGAAAGCTCCTTTAAAAGATAACTGTGTCCCCCAATCAGTCCTTCCAGTTCTTGTTCCTCGTCTTTCTTCGACACCCATACAAACTTTGGAGATTCCTCCTCATAAATCAGCTGTCCATCCTCTCCCCTGCCTTTTATCTCGTAAACTGCAAATTTAGCGCCAGAAAGAAATCCTTCGCCCAAAATCCCTGCCAGATTATAAAAATCCTTTTTCCCAATAGAGACCCTGGTCGGCTGGTCCACCACCACAAACTGCTCCTCTGCCATCTCCTCAAACCTATAAGAGACGCCCTCTTTATCTGGTTTAAATTCCCAAGTAAAAATTCTGGTGTTGACTTCATATCCGTCAGGAGGCAGGATCTCTCTCATTTTATAGAGATAAGGCTCAATGCTGCCATCCTCTTTGACCTCCCCCACCAAAAGCCCGTCTAACTGAATCACTCCCTCTGGATCGGTGATTCTCTTTGTAAACACAGGATCTCTCATTTCCTGTTTTTTATAAGCTGCCACCTCAAACACCGCTCCTTTTAAAAGCTTTCCGTGGGGACTGTTTTTCTGGACCGTCAGACTGCCTGTCACTGGCACATTCTGCACCCGCACCAAACGGATTTCTTCATTTTGCTCATACTCAATCTTCACTGGTTTAAAAGTGGTATAGTAATCCGGGCTTTCCAGTTCTGCCAGCCAATAAATTCCGCTTTCTAACTTTCTGACTTCATGGGGCTTTGCATCCCCCACTTTATAGCCCTGCAAAATCTGTCCTCCTGCAAAATCCTGCTGAGTATACACCCCGTCTTGTCCAGTAAACCAGTCTGCTTTTAAATACCTTTCCTCCTGTATAAACTCACCCTCTGGTCCCGCCTGGTATAATCCCAAATGAGCGCCGGCCAACTCTCCATCTTGGCTCACTGCAGTTTTGGAAATATATAGCTTTCCTTCTGTATTTTCTATGGAATGTCTTTGTACATTTGACGTATCCATCACCTGAATGACCCGGTCCTCCCCTTTGGCATATCCCATCGGAGCTTCTGTCTCTACCAGCACATAAGACATTCCCACAGGCAGATAATCCATCCGGCGCACTCCGTCCAAAGTAAAATAAGAACAGGCATAGGGATTGACCCACGGCAATGTGCGGTAATCAAACTGATAGGAAAAGGAGTTGTTTCCATATACAATCACCCGAATTTTCACTCCGTCTTCCATGGAAAAAATCATATCTGCCACTGTGGGATGAAGAGACTTCTGGCCTCCGCTTATGGAAGCGTCAATGGAGCCAGAAGATTCATAACGGGCAGTATGCTGCCGGTCTTTTTCCATCCAAGATACCATGGTTCCCTTTTCGGTTCCAAACTCCCGGTACATCGCCTCAAAAGCAGGCATAAATCCAGAATATTCCTCTAAGTCACTGCTTATCCATTCATCGGTTCTTTTCTGGAGATGATACATAGGCTTTCCCTCGTGAAACCGGACATTTCCCTCCGAATCCACCATGGCTTCATATAAAGCAAATTTTGCTCCTGCCAGAGGTTTTTTCTTTGTTCCTTCCATGGCATACTTTTCCATCTCCACTTTTGTATGATCGTTGTACATGGAGATAATCTGCACATTGGGCTGATTGGTAATTTCCACTTCCACAGGTTCACTGACTGCAAATCCTTCTGGCGCCGTTAATTCTTCCAAAATATAAGTCCCTTCTGGTATCCCCTCCACATAGATGGGCGTTGTGCCAGTAGTCCATCTGGCAATCTTCTTTATGGTATCTTTTGCCTGACTGTCTGTTGATTCATACACAAAAGGCTGATCACTTATTTTTTCCAAATAATAACCTTTTTCTGCTGTGGGTGTATAAACCTTCTTTGCTTCAAACAACGCCAGTTCTGCCCCTGGAACCATTTGATAACTATAGCTGCCGTCTGGTTCCGTCATTTTTCCCTTTTGTCCCACAGACCCATCTGGATTGATCTTCCATAGTTGCATCCTTCTGCTTCCTGTCCCGTCGATCTTGGCAATCTCGATTTTTATCGTTTTATCTACCATGGAACCATAATGCATCTGCGGCGTCTCCTGTATCAAAATCCCGGACGGAAATCCTTTCAAATACCCCTTTGGACTTACAAGCTCTTCCATAATATAATTCCCAGCTGGAACCCGCTTTAATATATCCGGCTGTCCGGCGGTTTTTTCTGTATGAAACGGATCGTTCGGACTGGAATCGGAAGTCATCCAGGTATTTTCAAGAATATACCCTTCTCCCTGCCGATGGTACAGTTTTTTCTGACGCTGTATTTCCACCTGTTCCTGTCCGTCATAAAGCTGATTGGGGGAATTGATATGGTAAGCATTGTTGTTGTATTTCATCAGATCATCCGAATCTTTATATCGGACAAAATCATTGTTCCGGTCATAAAGCCGAATACCTTTCCGGTAAGTTTCCTTACTTTTTTGGTAATATTCTGGAAGGCCATAAGGGTTATACACTGGGTTTAATTCCCCTGAAAAACTGCCGTTATTTTTGTCTAAAAACATTTCTCCATTGAGATTTTTTCCAGACTGGGTTTGGCGGATTGTTTTTTCTATGTGGCTTTGTTCCCTTTCGTCTGGATGCCAGGTTCCGGTAATGGAACCAGACTCGGTATGTTGATAGGACGGAAGATCCTTTTCATCCAAATCCTTTCCTGAATGGTTAATCACATCAAGAACCCCTTGTTCTTCGTATCCTTCCTGATTTTCCCCCACAGTTGCCGGCCGCCATGTGGTGATTTTATCTCTGGCAATCATATTTCCATAAAGATCTTTATATTGCTTTACCGGCCATACCATCACTTTTCCTGTTGAATCTCCTGGCACAGGCACATAGGCCATTCCAGTATCTGGATTTACCAGACTGTCCCGATTGCCGTCCCGGTCCAAATGATACACCAAAGTATCTTTAGAAACCTTTAATCTTTTATCTTTGGAAGAATACTGAAGCTTCGTAAAATCACCCCCTGCAAACTCCAGATAGGCAGTTCCTCCTTTAAAAGCAAACAGCGATTCCTCTGTGTCGGACCGATGAAAATTGGCCTTATCGGACTGAACCATGGCAATCGGCACTTTTTTGTGATCTCTTCCATAGCCATAGAGAATCTCACGTCCATCCATTCGATCAAGAGACGTTACCTCCAGACTGTCCAGATCATAATACAAAATATCGGTATCCGGCCGCTGTCTGGTAACAGCTGACCACACATCTTTCTCATTTTCCAATACTGTTTTTTCCCCTCCATATCCCTCCTTTACATACATTCGAATTATGTTGTTTGTTCCATTTCGTTCCATGACAAGTCCCTCAAAGGCATGATCCCCAATATCTCCAGAAGGGTTCAAAACCAGGGCGTCTACCAAAGTCATCTGTCCGCCCGCCACATAGGGATTCCGGTCTGTGGCCGTTTCCAGACTTCTGGTCACATACCCATATCCGGCAAAAACCGATCCCTCAAAAGCAATCTCCACGGATTCTCCTGCTGCCTTTCTTGCAGCCAGATATTCCAGGGTTCCTTTTTTCCAGGCATACCCCAAATACTGCCCGTGTTCATAAGCGTAAACATAATCTGGATGATTGCCGATTTCTGCAAGTTTCCCATCCACCCGCCCACTTACTCTGTATGTGACCGTCTTATTGGGAGTTGTGTTGGCAGTCTTCTCACTTGCCTCCTTCCATTTTTCCACTTTCAGTTTTATAGGGGTATTTTCCACATTTACCCGCGCTACATGAGTTAAATCCCAGGATGAACTTTTGCCTTCCTCCAAAAAAGCTTCCTCATATAAAGCTGCCATCACCCGGTTATCTTTCTTCCCCTCCTTGTAGTAAGTTACCTTATCTGAGTAAATCTCAAGAGCCATAGGTTTGCTCCGCACATACCCAGCCGGAGCCTTTTCCTCACAGATCACATAACTCCCTGCTCCAAGAGGCTTTGGTGTTTCCAAATATCCAACGGTCTGAAGCTGCCATGATAAATCTTTATTCGTTTCTTCATCCTTCATTTTTCCATCCAGTATCGTAGAATAAGAATAAAACACGCCGGTTTGATTCCCCTGTTGGTCTTCCAGCACAATTCTTTCCTCTTCTTTACAGACTGGCGTTCCTGACGCCACCACCCCGGTGTACAGCGCTCCCGGCCCGTATTCTTTTCCTAACAGTCTGTGAAAAAAAGAGGTTTTACGAGGCACAGGCTGAAGATCCACCGCTCCCATGGATTCCAGAAAGCCTTTGGTTCCAGTGATTCTGGTATTCTTTTTATAAAAACATACCTGCCCGTTTCCATCCAAGGAATCTTCTCTTTCTGCGGCATAAATTGCGAACAGCGCTCCGTCATGGAGAATATTTTCATGGGTCTCACTGTCCAGTTTTTCCAGTCTAAGCCTTGCCCCATAAAACTGGTTTGTAAATACAGCATTTGCAAATCCGCCAAATTCCCTTTCTTCACTTCCGGTTTTCAAAAAATCCTCTTCTTGTGATTTCCCTCCTTTTCCAACTGTAGTCACACTCCACGGAACCAACATAGGCGCATACCTTCCATCATAAGCTGTCTCCACGCCATGGACAGATAAAATCTTATGGTCTGCCTTTTTCTGTTCCGAAAGAGAACTGTATCGATAAATTTGTCCAATCCCGTTTCCCCCTGACTGCCCTTCCGTCAAATAATAATCTACGGTTTCTGTCATTCGGTTGTCATTTTCATTGTAAGCATTCTGATAAGGTTTATAAGGGTTTTGGGTCAGGGCAAAATAATCCCCTTTTCCTGGTGTTTTGGGAACACCGTTTGAGACCGCCCCTATATCCATTCCATATTTATAGATTTCAAAATCCCCCTCATAATTGTGGGCATAGATTACATGATCTTCCGGATTGAAACGAATGTGATATTTTCGCTCCATCTCAGCCTGGGACAAAGAGGAATTGTAATAATATTTTTCTTCCAGATCTGTCTGAATGGATGGCAAAATCACTTCCTTTGGCAAATCGGTTTTATAGTGTTTATTCTTAAAATCCAGCAGATTTTTCTCGTATTCAAAACCTGCATATTGAGGCTGCTGTTCCGTTACCACATAAGTGCCATAAGGCAGGTATAGGGATGTGTTGCAATATCCGCTTTTGCGGACGCCTCCTTCCTGTATCTCGTCAAAAAGCTGGTCTGCTGACAAGGTGGAAGTATCCTGGTCCATGCCTCCTCCCGTTTCCCAATCCCAATGAATCTGGTAAATTTCATCCAAATCATAGGCGAAAAAAGGAGTCAAATAATTCTCTGCCTTTTTGATTGCCTCCCTTAATGCCCGGTCCAGAATTTCATCTGGATAATCCACCTTTTTTTCTGCTGCTTCCATTTCTCCATCGTTTCCATTTACTGGAACTAACCGCTTTTTTACCTCTTCTTCCAGGTACCAGTCTATGGCAAACTGCCGTACCTGATCGGATACTCTGGCATTTTCCAACGTCTCCTCCCTGCGGTTTGACTGGTTTCCTATTGGCTGCCAGCTGGTATAGGAAGGAGCCGCATCTTCCCACTTATCATGGTTTGCCACTGCTATGGCATCAAAAAACTTTGTATAATTATAGACTTTCCCCGTTGGAAGCGTCTCTATAGTCTCTAAAACTGCTGTATACCCTTTGTTTGGTTCTTCATGAATCACTCCGTTGGTGCTGCCATACAAAATCTCATTGGCTATGATGCCATCACGGGAATCCTGGCAAAGCGGTTCCGTCTGGTGAAGTACTTTTGTGTAAATTTTAGGCACTTCCTTTGGATAGATGCGTTTGGCCTCCAAAACCTCCCTTTGTCCCATATCCTGCCCATTTCGGTCCTGCCAGACCACCTGTCCGTCCTCCCATCGGTAAAGGCGGGTTAAATTGGATTTTAAATAGACTTTAAATCGAAAATTATCCATTTTCCCCGCTCCTTCCCCCTTTTGTCCGTCTTCTGTATATCCCCCAAACAGCCTTGTAAACCAGTCTTTATGAACCTTTCCATAAGAGTCAAGATCATAAGAAATTTTGTCAATTTCTTTGCAGACCTGAATCTTCTGCACAATCCCTCTCTGGTATACTTCCACTGGAATTTCTCTGGTACCTCCATCCTCATACACCATGTTCTGCCCAGGATACGGCAAAATCACCGGTTTTACATAAGTTTCGGTCAAATTCATAGCTGGCGTTGCTGTGACGGAAATCCGTCCATGTGAGTAAACAAGATTAGAAAAGCCCGTAAAATAGGCGTTTCCCGGAAAAGGGGACAGGATAAAAAAGAACAGGCCGCCAGCTGGCGGCCTTTATCATTCACTATATAAAAATTCATGTTCTAAACCACTAGCGAACCGGAGCCGGGCGATCCGGCCGTCCTGGATAAATATTTCACTTGCAATCTGATCCACAAAATCCTTCAGGATCCCCGCGTCCAGGTCAACGGCTATTTGTCCATAATCAATATGGTTTTGGGAATTGATGTGCTGGGCCACAAGGAAAGCCGAAGCCTTTTTAATGAAAGACAGATCAGCAGCGCCGGAGCCGTCGCCATTCTTCAGGGCAGAAATGCGCTTTTCTATGTCGCGTATTCTGGCGGTCAAGTCGCGTTTCTTTTCTGAATATTCTTCCTTCGTGAGCGCGTCTGGATCGTACATGTACAATTCTGTCAATCTGGAAATAGCGTTCTTTTGTTTATCCCGTTCCCGCTTTAATATGACAAGCTGATCTTCCGAAGTGCCATCCTGGGCGCCAGATTCCCCTATATCCGGCACATATGCGCCCTTGCCTATATTTCTATCCCGCAGCATGGAAAACGTGATTTCTAGGCTTTCCGGCGCTATTCTCACATTCCGGAATTCAGGCCCGGCCAGAAGTGCGGATTCCAGCTTTTCCAGGGAATCAATGTTTTTGTGGTTCTTTTGTACCCTGGCAAGGTTGGCGGCATAATTGAACACGAACGGCCCCAAAGATAGATCGCTGATCATCCGCTTATTTTCACAATCCATTTGACGCGCCCGGCGCCCGCAGCGATAAACAGACGGCCGAAGCCCGTTTTCCCGTTGCTTATCTTTTGCGGCGTTCATATTGCCGCCACACATATTACAGCTGACTTTTCCGCCGAAGATGTGAATGTGTCGCGTCTGCCTGATTTCGGACACGTCGCGGCTACTGGCGTTTTTGTCCATGATTTCATTACAGCGGATAAACTGATCCTTTTCAATGATTGCCTGATGATTGTTTTCTTTTACGATCCATTCAGATTTTGGCTTTTCCGCCCCGTGGAATTCACAGCGATTATATGTGTATGTTCCGATGTACAATTCATTTCGGAGTGTGCGCCGGATGTATTCAGGCAGCCATTCCGTGTGATATTTCGGTTTTACGCCGTTTTGCTGAAGGAACCTGGCAACCTTCCGGCATGAATGAAATTTTTCGTACAAGTCAAAAATCATTTTTACCCTGTCTTTTTCTTCCGGTTCCGGAATCAGTATTTGCTTTTCAGGATCCGTTTTATATCCCAAAGGCGGCAGCCCGCCATTCCACAAGCCATTTTCCGCGCGGTCAAGCATGATCCCGGTTACACGTTCGGAAGTCATGTTTCTTTCTAATTCTGCAAAAATCAGAATGATTTTCAGCATAGCTTCCCCGATCGCGGTTGATGTGTCAAATTGTTCATTCATGGATATAAAAGTCACATGATGATCTTTCAATTCTTTGTACATTGTCGAAAAATCCAGAAGGTTCCTGGAAATACGGTCAACCTTCCACACAATCAAGTGTGAAAAGTTTCCCGCCCTGATATGTTCCATCATTTCTTGAAAACGCGGGCGATCGGTATTTTTTGCTGAATATCCATCATCTTCAAATATTTCGTATTTATCTATTTCCAGCAGCTTACAATATTCTTTTAGCTTTTTCCGCTGAAACGGTAAACTATCTTTATCAATCTGGTATCTGGTAGAAACGCGGACATATAGCGCCGCCTTTTGTCTTTTCATATTGCCTTCCCTTCTCCACGAACCGAAAAAAGGCGCAAAAAAGAAAGCCGTTGATTTCAGGCGGCTTTCCATGCTATAATATATATGCTTATTTCCAGCTGGGAAGCCGCTTGTTTTTCGGTTCCTGGTTCTAAAGTCGGCCGGTGATTGCCGTCACTGGCTGACTGTTATAAAATTTTGTTTTGTCATATCGCTTCGCCCTTTTCGGGCTTTAATAAAACCACGTCATACAAAGAAATATTCATATCCAGTCTTTCTTTATTATCCCATCTGACATATGCGAAACCGTCGCCATAAAGCCCCTTTTCAACGGTTCCATCTTTGTGTAGAAGTTTCATTCCGGATGAATAGTATTTCCGGACGCGCTGCCCTTTTCGAAGCCTGTTAAAATCCGTACATTCGATCATGCTTCCCCTTCCGGCGCTGCCTGGATCAATCCCTTATTCAGCGCGATTTTATAAATGTGCTTACACGGTTTATGTGTTGCTTTAAATTCCGGACACTGGCAGATCCCCAAAGCGACGAAATAAAAATCAGGATCCGAAGCTGCCTTCATCCGGCAGATTTTCCTGCCATTCTTTCCGACGGCTTCAACCTGAAAATTTTCCGCTTGTGCTTGCCGGAGCCGCTTTCTTTGTTCCGGTTCCTGGTGGACGCTTTCCGGCCATCGGTAAAACGGTTTATTTTCCGCTTCCGCTTTCTTTTGCCATTTCAAGTATATTCTGATCTTATTCGCCCATATCAGCAGAAAAATGATCAAAGCTGCAATCAATATTTTAAACATAGATCACCTTACCTTTATTCCTCTGATTTTTCAATATCCCCGTTATCCACATATACAATATAACTTTTTAACGGTGTACCAGAATACAAAAGTTTTGCGTCGTGTTCTTCTCCATCTACATAACTATATTCAGTCACAAATAACATTCCGGCAGTACAGTTGATCCTTGCCGTTGTATTACTGGAAAGATTCACAATTCCGTGTATTTCGGTATCGTCTTTAAAATAATTATTATAGTATGAATAAATATAGTCCTGAATATCTATATCTTCCGACATTACAGAAAGTCGCCATTTTCCGGTTACATCGTCAATAACGCTTTCATAATACACCAGGCGCAAATCGGATATATCTTTTTCACTTATTCCTATGATTTCATCCCCGGAACGATGTTCAATTTCCTTCGCGGATTCTGATTCCGGTTCCGGATCGTTTGCTGGTTCCGTCGTTTCTATTTCGGCCGCCGGTTCCGTTGATACAGTTTCCGCTTCTTTTGTGGTTCCGCCCGTGTCTTTCTTTCCTGACGGAAGCAAGCTGATGATTGCAGCTGCAATAATGATTAAACACACTACAACAAAGATTGTTTTCATTTTCTGACTTCTCATAATTTACCCTTCCTTTTCGGTTTGCCGCCGTCGTTCAAATTATAATATACCTTGCCCGGCTTCACATAAAGAAAGGTAAAAATACAATGATAAAAAAATTTATCCATTATCCAGAAAAGACAATATTTGCAATTTACTATGTAAAACACAAGGTAATGTATTATAATTTGAATTTCAGCGGCGCAACAAAGATATACATAATGATGTAACTTTTAACTTGCCGGGTGTTCTATCCGGCGTCGGATTCTTCAACGCCAGGATCCACGGGCGGAAATTTCTTTTCCAATTCTTCCGGCGTTTTCGGTATTCCCTGATGTTCGCGCATTTCCCGGAATACCTGGACGGCCAGATCTTCCGAAAATCCAGAATAGGCGCCTTCGGGAAATGCGGGAGCGTTCGGATCCGAACTTTCCATGATCGCCTTCGATACATCCACAAAGAAATCAATCAATTCATTTCTTTTTTCAGGATGAAGATTCACAAACTTTTCAACAACTATATATGCAGCGTTTGAAAGCTTGTATTCACGAGCCAGGCGATCCAATACATCCGTTGGCGCTGGGTTGAACATTTCGCCTTCGCCAGTCCGGAGCCATTCTTCATTTACATTAAATTCCTTACATATCAGCGCTATAACTGAAGCTGAAGGATTCCGGTTGTTTGTTTCATACCGTGTAATGGTATTTTGCATTGAGCCGATCCGGTTTGCGAATTCTGTTTGTGTCATGTTGAGATCCCTTCTTACTTTCTTTATTCGATCCCCTATATTCACGGTGTTCACCTCACTTTCTGGATTAAGAATATCACGAAAATATACCATTGTCAATAAAATATTCCATAGGCAACAAAAAAACTATTGACAATATGCGTTTGGCAATATATAATCATACCATAGGCAACAACAAAAACGCCAGAAAGGAAGTGATTGAATGGGTAAGGAAAATAAAAACGGCTATACGCCGGAACAAATTTCCGACGCTGAAAAATTATGTCAACTGATTAATAGCATACCTGAAGGAAAACGAAGCGTTTTCAGCGTTGTTATGCTGGCATACATGAACGGCATGGAAGCCGGTATGGTGTACGCACAGGACGCCAGGGCGGTGACATAAAGGCCCACAACGGGCCATTGACCATATAGCCAGGGCCGACGGCAATCGGCGGCTATATGCTGGAAATAAGCGCACATTGACAACAGAATATAGAACAGAAACAAAATATCCTGGCTCGAACCAATAGAAAGGGGTGATAGAGGAAGTGGATCTTGAAAAAATATCCATAGAACGGATCCGTATGGCTTCAGAAATGAGTTTGCGTCATTATGAGAAGCCGATCGTATGTACTTATTCAGGCGGGAAGGATTCTGATGTAATGTTGGAATTATTCAAGCGAAGCGGCGTTCCTTTTGAGGTTCATAACAGCCATACGACAGTTGACGCGCCGCAGACGGTTTATCATATTCGGGAAAAATTCAAGGAATTAGAAAATCTGGGGATTAAATGCGAAATTGAAAAGCCGCTTATCAATAAATCAGATCCGAAAAAGCGGCGGTTTACCATGTGGAGCCTGATTGTAAAAAAGAAAATGCCGCCGACGCGCCTTGCAAGATATTGTTGTGCGATTCTGAAAGAAACGTCTTGCCGGAATCGTATGATCGCAACTGGCGTTCGCTGGGATGAAAGCCACGCCAGGAGCCAGCGATCGGAATTTGAAGTATTAGGCAAAACAAAAAAGGATAGAATCGGGCTGAATGATACCGACATAACGGGCCAGGAGCAAAAGCCGGAATATGAACAGCTTTCCCTTCCGGGAATTGAAAACCAGGGGGAAATAATGCTGATGAATGACAACGGGAAAAAGCGGAAATTCATTGAACGGTGCGAACTGAAAGCAAAAACCGTATGCAATCCAATTATTGAATGGAAAGACAACGACATATGGCAATTTATACAATCTGAAAAAATAAAGGTGAATCCGCTTTATGAAATGGGATTTTGTCGCGTCGGGTGTATTGGCTGCCCTATGGCAGATAAAGCAAGATATTTTGAATTTCAGCTATTCCCCAAATACAGGCAAGCATATATTCACGCCTTCGAAAAAATGTTAGAAGCCTTAAATGCGGACGGAACCAGCAGAAAACCACGATGGAAAACCGGCGAAGATGTTTTCGCCTGGTGGATGGAAGAACAGACTATTCCTGGACAAATGGGTTTTGATGATTACGAGGATCTTTTCTTATGAAATATGTCGGAAGCAAGGCCAGAATCAGCAGACACATTCTTCCTATCATCCAGGGAGCTATTGACAGAAACGGTATTGAAACCTATGTTGAGCCGTTTGTTGGCGGCGGGAATCTGATTGACAAAGTGCATTGTCAAAACCGGATCGGCTATGACAATAACGAATATTTGATCGGATTCTGGCAAGCCCTACAAACTGGATGGAATCCCGGAACGGTTCCAATGTCCAAAGAACTGTATACACAGATAAAGGACTATAAAGAACTATTCCGGCCGGAAGTGGTGGCGCTTGCGGGATTTTGCGCCACATATAACGCAAAATGGTTCGGGGGATATGCCGGAACCGTAAAGACTAAAACCGGCGAAATTCGGAATTATTACGATGAAGCCGTTAGAAATGTCTTAAAACAGATCCCCGCCCTGGCGGATGTGGTTTTTCAGGCGAAAAGCTATGACGAAATCAATCTTTCCGGCTGCCTGGTTTATTGCGATCCGCCATATGAGGGAACTACAAAGTATATAGGCAGCTTTAATCATTCCCGCTATTGGGAATGGGTGCGGAAAATGAGCGAAAACAATATTGTTATTTGCAGCGAATACGCCGCGCCTGATGATTTTATCTGCATATGGGAAATGGAACGGACAACGACACTTGACAAGGCCAGCCGCATAAAAGCGATAGAACGGTTATTTGTCCGGCGCGGTTCGGGGGGGGGGTATTTGCAATTTACATAATACGGATAAGGCCCCGTTATGGCCTTGAATATAGAGGAAGGAGAAAAGCAAATGTTACATGTTGATCTGTCACAGCTTGCGGGCGGAACGCTTCAGGAAAAATTTGATCGTGAGATTACGCGGGTTATTGAAAACATGCAAGATCCGAACACGCCATTCGGAGAAAAGCGGAAAATCACAATCAATATTTCCTTCGTCCAGAACGAAATGCGCGACGACGCAAAGATCGAAATTTCTTTAAATTCCAAACTTGCCGGGGTTATATCCGCGAAAACTAATTTCGCTATGGGTAAAAACCTGGAAAACGGTGAAGTTGTGGTGAATGAGTACGGGAAACAGATTCCCGGCCAGATGTCATTTTCCGACATAGGCCAGAAAGAGGAAACAACAGGCGCCAAAGTGACGCCGATCCAGCAGCCGCGGAAACTTGGCGTAAATCAAGGATAAAGAGAGGAAAAGAGCATGATCAAAGAAGCATTACAGTACATCATAGGGCTTCAGCAGCCCCGTGTTGAGGAAATCAAAGGTAAACATTATTACTTCTACAACGGATCGCCTATGTTATTAGGCGAATGTCGCACTTGTGACGCGCTGGAAATTTCAACGCTTACTTCGCTTGTGGAGTACATCAAAGGACGCCTGGCGGATGATTTCGCCGCGGCTGGGGCGGTTCCTAAAATGATTGTACATGTAAAATCTGAAACCGAAGTCCGGCTTGTATCTGCCTTTAATGGAGATATGGACAGATGGGAGATCGCGACGGCGAAGGCCAGGGTTCCGGAAATCCAGCTGAATAGATTCATGGATCAGGAAAACTTTATCATTCAAATGCAGTCAATGTTTATCGAAACACCGGACAAAGCGATCGTTATGCAAGTGGCCGGAAATGTGGAGGATAAAACCGTCGCAAATTACGGCGACGATGGAGTGACACAAAAAGCCACAATCAAAAGCGGGCTTTCCGGAATGGAAGATGTTCTTGTACCTAATCCCGTAAAATTGCGGCCGTTCCGGACATTCCATGAAATTGATCAGCCGGAAATTGCTTTTGTATTCCGCATGAGGAACGGATCAAACGGCGTTTCTTGTGCATTGTTTGAAGCGGACGGCGGCGCGTGGAAATTTGACGCGGTTCACAGTATCGCGGAATATCTCAAAAATGAGTTGAAAGGCGTGGAGAATGTCGCCATTTTATCATAGCGATATTTTCCAGGCACAAACGAACAAAAGCCGCGAAATGGCTTTCTAATAACATGAAAGGGCGTGATCAATACGGCAAAAAATACTTTTTCGATTTATGACACAACAATTTCTTTTGTAAACAATACAGAAAATGCGCCGGATAGATACTGGAACAAGTACAAATACCGGCACTATGGATATTTTTATCAGCTGATCAATATGCTGGGCGCCGAAGGCTTTAATGTCTGCATGGATCCGGATGTTGACAAAATTATAAGGCGCGATCACTGGATAGGAAAGCGCGGGGATCTGGAATTTCATGCTGAAAAATATCCTGGCGGCTTCAAAATCGAATTCTTTCAAAATGTGGTACATGAAAATTCACACGGCGGGAGATTTGATTTTAATAAATTCCAGAAAATGCCATACATGATCCGGCTTCGGTATCAAAAATACATGAATCAGCTGATCAGGCTTCTGAAGTACCTGGTGGACGTTGAGGACACGACGACGCGATCCCCAAAGCTGGCGGAGGAATGGATCAAGTGCAGATATGTTGAAGAATGGTATCACGAACAGAAAGACACGAATTTTGATCTGCATAGCCTGGACGGGCAGACGCCGCCAGAAAGTTATAACGGGCTTGACAGGGATAAAAAACAGCTTCACAACGGCGAAATAAAGTATTTCCGGAATCATAACGGCTATCTTTTCCGGGGCCGTGTTTATCACAACTGTAATAACATGTGGTGGGTGATCGTGGATAAATTCACGGTTACAAATATAGCAAATTTTGAATTATTTGACCTGGGGCCGGAGGAAAAGCGCGGGCGCCTGGCGCGGGCGCGGATTCCGGCCGCATACCTGGAAAAGAAAAAAGCGATAGAACAAAGCAAAACAAAGGAACTAGCCGCAGAATTGCGGCGGCGCGGCTTGAAAGTAAAAATTCAGTAAAGAGAGGAAATAAGCAAATGAAAGAAAGAAAGTATGTAAAGGAAACGCCGGTTGTAATTTATGACAAAAACGGACTTCCTAACATGATGTTAAAACTTGAAAACACGGCGCCCACAAAAGACCAGGCAGATCCGATCTTCATTGTTAAGGGTGTGGAATATGATTCCGTTTATCTTTCCAGGTTCTTAAATAGCGCCGTAAATAATCAGGTTGTTTCCCTTCCGTTCCGCGATCCCCTGACAATGATCAACATGGACGACGCGATCGCAAGAATCCGCCAGAAAGGGGAAGGCTGGCACTTGCTGACTAATTGCGAATGGCAGTACATAAAGGACACAACACGGCCAGGAACACACGGGAATACATCATGTGGAGAATATCACGGCGACGAAACAGAAACGGGCATACACAGCGAATACGGGCGCACAGAAGCCGGATCAGGCCCCGCTGCATGGTTCCACAACGGAAACACAGAAACGGGCATAGCAGACACGATCGGGAATGTGTGGAAGATTGTTTCCGGAATCCGCCTGAAGCGTGGAAAGTTGGAATATATGCCGAACAATGACGCCGCCGCCCCTGGCGCTGATTTATCAGAGAATAGCGCGGAATTTTTGGAAGTGCTGGCAGACGGGCGGCCGGTCAAGATAGGCCCCGGCGAAAATGGAATGATGATAACAACCGGAGAAGTGGAAGGATGGGATTGTGTGGCGCGTGATGATGTATGTGTCGATCTGGAAACCGTCCCGCCGATTTTGGAGGATCTTGGAGTTATTACGGATGATATGAACGCAAGCGAAGAATGGTTTGCAGCTGACGCAGAACTTGACGAAGCAATTTGTTTCGTGGGTGCGAGTTACTACGACACTTCGGGTTCCGGGCCGTCGGCGCTGAATTTGAACCACCCGCGTTCTTACGTGTGCACGAACATCGGCTTCTTTTCCGCTTTACTTGGAAAACCTGTAATCCGGTAACTGTAATCTGTTTATCCGCGCGATAGCGCGGCTAATAGGCCCGTGGAGGGCCGGAAAGGTGGAACCATGAGAAAACCAACGAACCGCACTTCATACCAGGAAGTAACGGCGCTTTATGAGAAATACGGCCGGGCTGATTATCAGCTTCAGACCGTCCAGGACATTTTAAATATCCACGGATATGACATAACCGAAACAACCGGCTATCAGGACTTGACAGAGGAAAACAAGCGCATTTTTGAAGCCTATGTTATCCGGCATTTGAACAATGTCGGGATGAATACCAGGCTTACAATGTGGCCGAAATCGGTTCACTATGTCCGGGAATTGACATACACCGGGCCGGAGGAATGGGATCAGGAAGAGCAGCGCAATTTCCGCTGGGAGATTGGGAAAGAATTTATCATCCTGAAAGCGAACGGCAAAACAAAGAAATTCAGGAAATATATGGACGATGGCAAGACCGAAAAAGACATTGACAGGACAACTACAAAAGAATTTCTTCGGGTTGACTGGAAAATGCACGGGCGGATCACATGGTTCCATGTTTCTGAAGAATTAGAGTATTACTAAAACAAAAGGGGGCTGCAATTATGGCGAAAAAAGAAAATCAGCAGACGGCACAGGCCGAACGGCTGAAGGAGATATTGAAAGGCTTCGGAATCAGGACGCCGAAAGACCTTGACGAAGCCCTTCCGAAAGCGCTTGACACATTGACGATCGGCATTATGACAACCGCGCCGATCGTGGATTCTGCATAATAAAAAGGCGCAACGCCAAAGATTGACAGCCTTCCCGTTGCGCCCCGTTCACGGCTTGCGACACGCGCCAGCCTTTAATAATTGTAAAGGTTAGGCGCGTGAATGTCAAGCATATGGAGCGATTTTCAGCGAAGAAACACATACTATTCAGACGGCATTACAAAGATTACAGATCCATTCTGGCGGAACACTTGCCAGGGTTGCGGGAAAGTTTATATGTCGTGTGAAGCAACTAGCACATGTCCTAATTGTGGATGTTCTGACGCGGATCGTTATCTTGGTACTATTCCATACGATCAAGTGATTGCTGAACGTGGTAAACCTAAAAATCAGAGTTTATCAGAGTAAATCAGAATATATCAGAGTTTATCAGAGTAAATCAGAGTAAATCAGAATTCACAAGGGCGGCAGAAGGGCGGTAAAAGATTGAACAGGTTAGGTTTTATTATTCTTTCAATCTTGCGAACAGGCGAAGCCACAAGCAGACTATCATCAATGACAGTAAAAGAGATCGCCGCTTCGGAGGATTTCGGATTGAAAGAAAACACGATATTCAAAAAAATAAAAGATTTTGAAAAATCCGGATATATTGGCCGCGGCTTGAAAGAGGGCCGCGCTGATACATACTATATCACGCCTGAAGGGTGTGAATGTCTGGAAAAAGAAAGGGGCAAAAAATGAAAAAGAAAATTTCATTCGTGGCAGTAGGCCAGGCGGCCGGAAATATAGGCCGGTTATTTGAGGAAAACGGCTTTTCTGTAATTTACGTGAATACGTCACAGGAGGATCTTGACACGCTGGAAAAGGCAAAATTCAAGTATCACATTCCACAGGGCGAAGGCTGCAACAAAGACCGCAAAAAGGCGAAGCAGCTTGTTATTGATGATTTTGACAATATCGCGGCGGAAATTGAATCAAAGGCAAAATCTGAAATGACTTTTGTTATTTTCGCCAGCGGCGGCGGCACGGGTTCCGGGGCTGGGCCTATGCTTATTGATTTGCTGATTGACGAAGGAAAGACCATAGGAGCGATCACAATTATTCCGGCGCCTGATGAAAGCGTAAAATCACATATCAATTCATACGAATGTTTTTCGGAGTTGACGGAAATTTCCGGTTCCGGTTCCTGTTTTATCATCGACAACGGGAACGGGGATAAACTGGAATTAAACGCCGCCTTCGTGGATTCCTTTTCCGCGTTTTTGGAGATTCCGGAAAAGCATAAAAGCGTAAAAGGCAATATTGACAAGGCGGAAATCATGGAAACATTAAAGGCGCACGGCGTTTCCGTTGTTATTCGCAGCAAAGGCAAGGAAAGCGCCGACGTTATCCAGGCAGTAAAAGAAAGCGCCCTGGCGCCGCTGGAACCTGATAGAGCCGTGAAATATATTACGGCTTCCCTTGCTGGAAATGTAAAAATGTCGGATTTAGAAAAGGCGTTCGGAACGCCGATCGACAATTTCCAGACATTCAACGCCGAAGAAACAATATGCTGCATATCCGGCCTGACATATCCGCAGACAAGGCTTGAAGTGGTTTATAACAAAGTCGCTGAAAACAAAGATTTGATCAAAAAGAATCTGGCAGCTACACGGGAAACCGGGCTGAAGGGCGGCGTCAATTTCCTGGACGAAATGGAACCGGCAAAGAAAAAGGATGGAGGGAAAAAGCCGCAATCAAAGCGGGATATTATGAGCAAATATTTATAGCTTTTTAGGTGGTGATACTATGGCAGAAATGCAGTGGATCAAACTTCGGATCGATATGTTTGACGATGAAAAAATCAAAATTATTCAGTCAATGCCAGATGGTGACGCGCTTCTTGTGGTGTGGATCCGCCTGATTGCGCTTGCTGGAAAATGCAACGCAAACGGGCTTGTACTGGTGGAAGATGAATTCCCGTATACGGATGAAATGCTTTCCGTGATTTTCAATAAACCGCTGCAAACGGTTAAACTTGCGCTTATGACGTTTGAAAAATTCCGGATGATTGAAAGCACAACAAAGGGAATCTATATCACAAATTTTGATAAGCACCAAAACATTGAGGGCATGGACAGAATCAGGGAGCAAAACCGGATCAGAAAACAGCGGGAAAGAGAACGGAAAAAGGCGCTATTGCTGGAAGAATTGCCTTCCGGCGCCGCCGCGGTTCCGCCGTCTGGAATCGGTGAAAACAACAATGTCACAAGCCCGTCACGTGACATTTCACGTGAAGTCACGCAACAGAGAGAAGAAGAAGAGAAAGAAGAAGAATATATAAATATATCTTCTGACGAAGATATATTGTCCGGCCCGGCTGATGAAACGCCGGTTCCGGATTCCGGAAAAATCCGGTTAGACTATCAGCACATAACACAGGATTTTCACGATACATGTATAGATTTACCAAAAATCCGCGGAATGTCTGAAGCGCGGAAAAAGAAAATCCGGACACTGTTAAACGAGTTTAAAAAGCTGAAAATCTGGCCTGGCATAACAGATTATGACCGGCTTCACCGGCTTTTTGAGATGGCACAGAATAGTGATTTTCTTTCCGGCCGTAACGGGCGCTGGGGCGGATGTTCGTTTGATTGGCTGATAAATAAAACAAATGCTTTAAAAGTGCTAGAAGGCACGTATGCAAATAAAGGGGGTGCAAACAATGTCAACGGCAACACAGGCAGCACAGGCGCCGGAAACCCTGGAATCAATAACCGCGCCGATCCTGGAACGATTGAGGGAACAACGAATGAAGCGCTTGAACGGTTCCGGAGAAACAACGGAAAAGACGGCGTATAAATGCCAGAAATGCCGTGATTCCGGATATTACGAAATTGAAAAGGACGGCTATACATATTCCCGTGAATGTGAGTGCGGGAAAATACAGCGGGATCGGCTGGCTGGCCGGTTGCGATTTGCCACGATTCCGAAAGAATTTGAAGGCCAGACGGTTGACAATTTTCAGACGGATTGTTATTCCACGTCGCAAAGCCGGGAACTTGCAAAGCTGGCGAAACACCTTGCAAAACAGTATATTGAGCAATTCCAGGAAATCAAGGAAACCGGAAAAGGATTTTACTTTCATTCAGGCGTTAAGGGTTCCGGAAAGACGCGGCTGGCCGTGTCGATTGCTAATGACATAATCACGCGGTACATGGTGGGCGCGAAATTTGCAACCACAATACAGATTCTTGACCAGATAAAAAGCACATGGGGCGAAAATTCCAGGGAACGGAACGCGGGCGAACCGGTAAACGAACACAGATTGATTGATGATATTATATCCGTTCCCGTCCTGGTGATTGATGATATAGGCGTTGAAAAACCTAAAGACTGGATAAATGAGCGCTTTTATAATATCCTAAACGGCCGCATGATTGAGAAACGGATCACGATATTCACAAGCAATTACCGGATCGGGGAATTGCAGCTTGACGATCGGATTGTAAACCGTATTGAAAAAATGGCGCTGCCTATTGAGTTTCCGGCGGAATCAATCAGGAGCGCGATCGCAAGAAAGGAGAACAGCGATCTTCTGGATCGCTTGCTGGGAAAATGACTATTGCAGTAGATTTTGACGGCGTACTAACGCCAAACGGACACTGGCCAAATACCGGGGAACCAAATACAAAATTGATCGAATGGCTGATCATGTTCCGGGAAATGGGCGGGAAAGTGATTCTATGGACAAACAGAAACGGGAATCCCCCTGGAAACGGCGGTTGAATTCTGTAAAAGTAACGGCCTGGAATTTGACGCAATCAATGAAAACCTTCCGGAAATCCTGGAACAATTCGGAGAGGACAGCCGGAAAATAACGGCGGATCTCTATATCGACGACAAAGCATGTAAACAAGTATTTATCAAGGGGAAATTGGATGAACGATAACGAAAATAAAATCATAGACAAGATTGAAAAATTGCTGGCGCTTTCTTCATCCAGTAACGAGAACGAAGCCAGGGCCGCTATGATGAAGGCGCGGGAACTAATGGCAAAGTATGAAATCAAGCGCGAACAGCTGAAGGACGGAGAACAGGAGGAAAGGCCGGTTGTAAACTTTTCTTCGGTTCCGTTCCGGGATGAATGGATTCACATGGTTAGCGGCGTGATTGCCGAAAATTTCCGTTGTCGCCGTATCGCGGTTAGCCGGATAGGTTCCCGCGGTTCTTTCCGGATCAGGTTTTACGGTTACGAAGAGGACGCGGAAATCTGCATAAACATTTTTAATTATGCCGTTAAGGTTATCAGGAAGCGTTTTATGGTATTGCGGGCCATATATGCAGACGCAAAGCGGGAATTCGGCCAGGATGAAAAAATGAATTATGTGTTAGGGTTCTGTCACGGCCTGGAAAAGAATTTTGAAGAGCAGAAAGCACAAAGTCAATCCTTCGCCCTGGCACTGGTTACGCCGAAAGCGGTAAATGATTATGTTGACGCTATTCCAGGGCTTGAAACAGGAACCGGGTATAAGGATTTCAAGCAAAACCGCGAACACGCGCTATTGCAGCGAACCGGATATGTTGACGGAAAAACATTCCGCAACGCTGGCGACAAAGAAAGGCTTGAAAGTTAGCATTTAGGAAGGTGAGTTGATGGACAGATGGAATTTCAGAAATGTAAAGAAAAATATTTTATCATCGTCGAGGGGGAGGAACGCGCGACGATCCGGGAATCCCTGGCGGCAGCAGAGAAGAAACGGCAAAAGCTGGCGAAATACAGCGGCGGAAAGAAAATCTTTATTTTCAAGGCAGAGGAAAGAAGCTGAATCAGAGGATAAAAAGATTTATAAAATGCTGGAATCATTAGATTTCAGTTTTCAGCGACAAAGTTATAAAGTGGCTGAAGCTGGGCTGATGTTCTGTTATGAGATAGGCACAGAGGGCCGCCAGCTTTACATTGTGGCATTGACGGAAAACTTCGGAACGATAGTTTTCTATGTTCCGGAGGAAATAACGGAAAAGATTAAAAAGCGGGTGCAGCAGTTTCCCTATACACTGAATGATTATTTGTCATTCCTGATTGAATTTAAGGATTTTGAACCGATTGTGATCCCGCTTAGAAAATGCGGAATTTCAATCCGTGAAGCGGCGGCCGTCCTGGGGAAGTTATCGGCAGCCACGGCACAAGCCGGAATTTCATTCCAGGACGCGGCCGAAGCGCTTAAAACACTAACGGAATCATACGGAGAAATGAAAAAGAATCCGAAACGTGTGTCAAATAACTGGCTGAAAATGCACGGTTTTCCTATGCGCCGGAAAGGGAGGGGGAAGAAAAAGCGTGAATAAATGGATAGGTAGCGGGAAAGTATCGGAGGATCCGATCATCAAGTACGATGGGGATAAGGCTTCCTTTATCGCGTTTACTATCATGGTGAAACGCAACCGCAGAATAAAAGAGGGAGATCAGCCCGTCGATTTTATAGACTGTATTTGTACCGGACACAATGCCAGGATCGCGGAAGCGTATCTTTACAAGGGAAAGAAAGTTGAGGTTTGCGGGCCGCTGCAATCTGGACACTATACGAACAAAGAGGGCCGGAAGATATACACAAAAACAGTATACGCGGAGGAAATCAGCTTCGCAGAAACGAAAGCCGAAGAGGAAGAACGCCAGGAAAAGGAACGCCGGAGCCAGGAGCCGGAACCGGCGCCGCCTGATTATAATTTTATGGACATTCCGGACGGAATAGACGGCGAACTTCCGTTTTGCTAGGGGGTGCAGCATGGGAAACGATTTGAAATATAACGCTTCAGGATGTCGGGATATAGTGGCGGAAAAGGCAATCAGAAAAGCGGATCATACGCCGTATGAAATTTCTGAACTTGTGGACGTTATTAAAAAAATAGCTGGCGCCTATGGTTACGAAGTAGAAGGGCGGATCGCTTTTCGTGATAAAAAATCAAAAATTGTTTATAAGTGAGGAATGAAAAATGTTGAAAATGTTTTGCAAATGCGATCGCTGCAAGAAACAGTTTGAAGCAAAGCTGGCGCAAAGGATTTCTTTTGAATACACTTTAACGCCGGAAGAAACCATGAAATCAAAAATTGTTGAAGCCCTGGCGCAAGCGTTCCCAAAAACGCCGCGGGATTATTGCCCGGAGTGCGTGGCGGAAATTAAGGATTTCATAAAAACAAAAAATGAACCAGAAAAGGAGGCGACAGAGAATGAGCCAGAATGAGAGAATAACAGAGTTTACAAGGCTTATGCAAGAAGCCCTGATGAAAACCGGTATTACATACGCGGTTGAAGCCGGAAAGAATCTGGTATTGTTTGATACACAGGTAAACGAGCCGATCGAACTTGAAATAACGGTCGGAACCGAAGTAAAAGTTGAAAACGGCCAGACTTCGATCGTCACGTTCGATCGTTCCAATGTCGGAAAATGAAAATAGGCTTGATTGATGTTGACGGCCACAATTACCCAAATTTGCCGCTAATGAAATTATCTGCCTAGCACAAGCAAAACGGGGATAGCGTGGAATGGTATATCCCGGTTATTCACGGATTCCCGCTTCCGCCTATGGATAAAGTGTATATGTCAAAAGTATTCAGCTTTACACCTGATTATCAGGATTTTGTAAACGCGAAAGAGGTTATAAAAGGCGGAAGCGGTTACTGTATATCACTTGTGGACGGAAAAGAGGTATACAACAAAGAAAAGGACAGCTGCCTTCCGGATGAAATAGAACATATTTATCCTGATTATTCCCTTTACGGGATAACAGATACAGCATATGGCTTCTTGTCCAGGGGTTGCCCGCGCGGGTGTGAGTTTTGCCACGTGGCAGCAAAAGAAGGAAAATGTTCTTACAAGGTGGCGGATTTGTCGGAATTCTGGCGCGGTCAAAAGAATATTGTTTTGTGCGATCCTAATGTAATAGCTTGCCCTGATTGGAAAGAACTATTGCAGCAGCTTATTGACAGTAAAGCAAAAGTAAATATAAACCAGGGGATCGACATTCGGATTATGACGGATGAAAAGGCCGAAATGATTAAGAAAATCCGCGTTGACAGTGTACATTTCGCCTGGGATCGGTATGAGGATAAAAATATCATTATCCCAAAATTCAAAGCATTTAAGGAAATTACCGGATGGAAAGCAAGAAAAACAAGTGTGTATGTCCTGACAAATTTCAATACAACGCTGGATCAGGACTTAGAGCGAATTTATACACTTCGGGATATGGACTATGATCCGTATGTGATGGTATATGACAAGGAACACACGAACGGAAGCGATCCGGTTAGAAAGCTGCAAAGATGGGTAAATAACCGAAAGATTTTTAAAACAATAAAGCGCTTCGAAGATTACGATCCGAAACGTGGATAAAGAAAGGAGTGAAAAAGGTGAATACTGATGTTATGTTTTCCAGTAAAACGGATAATTGGGCCACGCCACAGGAATTTTTCGACGAATTAAACCGGGAATTTCATTTTGACCTTGATCCGGCAGCTGATGAAAATAATCATAAATGCGATAAATATTTTACAGTCAAAGAAAACGGACTTTTGCAAAGCTGGGGGGGGATATTCTGTATTTTGCAATCCCCCGTATGGGCGGGAGATCGGAAAGTGGGTTGAAAAAGCATATAGAACGAATGAGGAACACGGGGATCTTGTGGTTATGCTTCTTCCGGCGCGAACAGATACAAAATGGTTCCATGATTTTATATACCACAAGGCAGAAATCCGTTTTGTAAAGGGTCGCTTAAAATTCGGCGGCAGCACAAGCGGCGCCCCGTTTCCTTCAATGGTTATCATATACAGACAGAAACGGGGTGTAAACGATGGGAAAAGTTAAGGGAAAAAAGAAAAACAAGCGCCCGGAATATGTGGTTATATGCCGGGAATTCAACCGGGCGGAAGCCCGGATTGAAATTTCCGTCATTGATTCCGGCGTAACGGATCACCTGATGAATAGTTTAATCAAAATGCACATGAGGGATCCACACAAGCGGTATTTTCTGACGCTGAAAAAGGATTATCAGGTATACGGCGCATTATTCCGGAAACAGGTTGAAACAATGTCAATCAAGAATAACAAGCGTATAGTTGAATTAGGGGTTGACCTGGAAAAACAGGAGGAAGAAAACGGTGGAACATAGATCATGGAATGATACAACGGCAGCGGATGTTATTTCAGATATTTTGAAAATGAAAGAATATGCAGAAAATCAACGGATTTTCGTTATGAACAATGCGACAAAAGAAAAAGTAACACATGGAACAACGGATTATGACGGCGTTATCACGATAAACAATAGTATTCCTGATGATATTATACTTTCATCCAGTCCTTCAGCGCTTGTCGGCGCGGTTCCTGGTTCTGCAAATATTATTCAACTATCAGAGAAAAAACTTCCGGAAATCAAACTATTTGAGGGAAACAGAAAGCAGCGAAGGGAAGCAGAAAGGGAGCGCAAAAGGAGGACGAAAAGAAAATGAATATTATTGACTATGAATGTTTAGCTTGCGCCAGCTTTTCAGGGTGCGGAACGGAGATCGGCAAAGGTTCCATGATGTGTGCAGTAAGGCGCACACAGAACAGACAGACAAAGGGAGAAATGCTTCAGAAAATGTATGACATAGCACAGGCAAGCATGACAAAGGGCGCGGATGTTCTGGAAATGCTGAATATTAAGAAATAAAGCCACAAGGGGGATCGATATGCTCATATTACCGATCAAGAAAAAATGGTTTGATATGATTCTTTCCGGAGAAAAGAAAGAAGAATACAGAGAGATAAAACCATATTACAAAAGCCGGTTCCATACGGCCGGGCTGATTGACAGATACGGGCTTCCGACGATTTCCCGCGCCTGGATCACGTTTCGGAACGGATATTCTGTAAATTCCCCGGCCATAGAAGCAAAATGCACGCTTGACATTAAGACCGGCCGCCCGGAGTGGGGCGCGGAGCCTGGAAAGGAATACTATGTTTTAAAAATTGAATCCGTGGAAAGAAAGGAAAAGAAACTATGAAAGAATATAACGATCAGTTGATGAAATTCAAAATTACAAATGACAAGCTGAAAATGGAAATAAAATTGTCTGATCTGGCCTGGCTATTCAGAAATTCGCCTGATAATGTGGCCGACGACGGCGAACACGAATTTTGCCGCGTGAAAAGGGGCCGGAATCGGGAGTTTGTGGAAGCGGTCGTGGAAATGTTACGGGATGAATCTCCGGAAAATGGAAATGATACGCGCTGGGGCCACGCGCTGGAAGATGTATTCCAGGAGATACGGGAAAGCGCGGCGGATTTCCTGAAATATCATGACGATTGTTTTTAATGGGCGGTTGATTTGACAAAAAAATAATGGTAAAATAAAAAGCACGAAGCGCCGTTTCCAGCGCCCCGCACACAACCTTTAATAATTATATCGCATGGCCGGTATAATTGCAAGGGAAAGCTGGAAATATGGCAAAACCGGGTAAAACAAGCAAAGAAAGGGATATTTTTAACGAAATCGAACTAAAGATCATGCTGATAAACGAGCAGATCAAAAACCATCAACGATCAATCGAAAAGGCGAAGAAAATGTCCGGATGGGCGCCGCCTTCTGGCCTGAATGGGGTTGATTATTCCAGGGAACCGGGAAACAGTGTTCGTATATCGTTCGCGGAGGGCTTGCGGATGATTGAACAGGACACAGCCCGGATCAATCGGCTAAAAATGGAGCGAACGGAACTTCGAAAGAGCAAAAAACGGATAAAAAAGATATATGAAAGCCTGGACGGGAACGAAGAACGGGTTTATTACTTGCGTGTTATCCGTAAAATGACACAGGAAGAAGCAGCTGATGAAATGGGATTTTCTAAACGCCATTTTCAGCGGATCGAAGCTGGCATGAGGGATCAAGGGCTGATCTAAAAGGTGAAATTTTTTCGTGTGAATTTTTTGTGAATTTTTTGTGAACAAAATCCAGAAAAGCGTTGATTTTGCTGGATTTTTGGAATTAACAAATGTCGCCTTTTATGTCGCCTTTTATGTCGTTGAAATGTCGCCTTCATGTGTGTTATACTATGTATAGTCAAAATTATATCAAAAGACAAGGCGCGGCCGGAGGGCGGCGCTTTTTTTCATGCCGTGAAGGGGGTGTTTTTCTTGAATACAGTGGAGCCGATCCGGGATATGGATGTTGTGCTGGATGTGGCCGATTATCTGAAAGCCAGAAATGAGCGTGACTATGTTCTTTTCATGTTCGGAATTTATACGGGGCTTCGGATTTCTGATATTTTAAAATTCCGTGTCCGTGATGTAAAGGACAAAGACGCCGTATATATACGGGAGAAAAAAACAGGCAAGGAAAAACGCTTCCCCATAAATGCGGAACTAAAACCTATTATCGAAAATTATATACGCGGGAAAAAGGATTTTGAATTTTTGTTCAGATCCCCCAATATGCAAAATAAGGCTATCAGCCGACAACAGGCATATAATATTCTGGCTGGCGCTGGGAAAGCGTTTGGAATCAGCAGCATAGGAACACACACATTACGAAAAACATTCGGCTATCATATGTATCAACAGACGCATGACGCCGTAACTATCAAAGAGATATTAAACCATGCTGATATATCCGTGACATTACGGTACATAGGTATCAATCAGGATAACAAAGACAAGGCTATCAAGGGGCTATCATTCAAGAAGAGGGGCCACAGATAAGCCTTTTTATTATGCCCTGATAACAGGCCGATAATGGGAAGCCCTTCTTGCTTTATGCCCTACACTTGACACATTGGGCGCGTGACAAATGATGTGTATAACTTTTGTTCGCACTTTAATGAAAGAAAAGAGAGAGGGAAGCACTTGACAGAATAACAAGATATGACAAGTCAAGAGAGGGGCAGCAGCAACGCGCCAGGCGCCGGAAGAATCGCCCGGACAAAATAGGTTCTTTCAGCGCCCAAAATTTTATTGCGGATCTGCGAAGCCCAAAACTTGGCTAGATTTCAGAAAACAAAAATAGAAGTTGCCGTTTCCGGTTTTGGGGCCAGAAAGGGGGTGAGGGCATGGCAAAGGCTGAAACGGATTCCGCGAAGGTGACAAGTATCGACAGTATAACCGTATCGGCGGCCGTGCTGGGCGATCTTTTCGGAGTGACCGACAGACGGATCCGGCAGATGGCGGAAGAAGGGATTGTCGCCAGGGCTGCAAAGGGCCGCTATAAGCTGGTGGAATCCGTAAAGAATTATTTGCTTACACTAAAGCTGGCGGCGGAGGGTGTCGGCGTGGAACTGGCAGACGGTGAAATCAATTTCGAGGAAGAAAAGGCGCTGCATGAGCGAATCAAGCGCCATATTTCAGAATTGAAATTGCAGATCATGAAAGGGGAATTGCACAAGGCGGAGGATGTAGAAATCGTTATGATGGATATGTTAGTCGCCTTTAAAACAAAAATTATGGGGATTCCTTCAAAGGTGGCGCCGATCCTGGAAAACCGCGACGCCGCTTTTATCAAAGACCGTCTGACAAAAGAGGTCATAGAAGCGCTGAATGAATTGAAAGATTACGATCCGAAAGCGTTTTATAGTGATGAATATGTGGAGGAAAGCGAAGGCGAGTATGAGGAAGAAAGTAAAAATTGAACAGTCGCCGCTTGTGGAGCCTGACACGGTTATCATAAAAACACGTCACAAGGATCGCGGGGTTGAATTTAAGACGCTGAAGCTATTCCGGGATCTTGCAAAGGCAGTAAGCCCGCCGCCCGTCCTGACGGTTAGCCAGTGGGCGGATCGTTACCGGAGATTATCGCCGGAAAGCGCGGCGGAACCTGGACAGTGGAACACAGACCGGGCGCCGTATCAGCGGGAAATAATGGATTCTGTAAATGATCCGCTTGTGGAACATATCGTGATCATGAGCAGCGCACAAGTCGGAAAAACAGAATTGATTTTGAATATTGTCGGATATTACATAGACTACGATCCGGCGCCTATGCTGATAGTACAGCCGACACTTAAACCAATGGCGGAAGATTTTTCAAAGGATAGGCTGGCGCCGATGATCCGCGACACGCCGACGCTGGCCGGGAAGGTGCATGATGTAAAATCCAGGGCTTCCGGGAATACGATTTTACACAAAACATTCCCTGGCGGACACGTAACGATCGCGGGTGCAAATTCAGCTTCAAGCCTGGCTTCGCGTCCGGTTCGTATCGTCCTGATGGATGAAACGGATCGTTATCCGGCCAGCGCCGGAACTGAAGGAAATCCGATCAAGCTGGCAGAGAAACGAACAACGGCCTTCTGGAACAAAAAGAAAATCAAAGTTTCCACGCCTACAATAAAGGGATCAAGCCAGATAGAAAAGGAATATCAATCCGGCACAATGGAAGAATGGTGTGTTCCGTGTCCATGTTGCGGAAAATATCAGCCCTACGAATGGGGGCGGATCCATTTTTCGGATGTAACAATGGAGTGTAAATATTGCGGCGAACACATTTCGGAATTTGACTGGAAACAGGGCGAAGGAAAATGGATTGCAGCACATCCGGAACGGCGCCGGAAACGGTCGTTTCACTTAAACGAATTAGCTTCGCCGTGGACACATTGGGATTCCATTATCGCGGAATGGAGAGAAGCACAAAAAGAGTATAAGGAAAACGGCGACATAAACAAGCTGAAAACCTTTATCAATACCGTGCTGGGGGAAACCTGGGAGCCGCGCGGAAAGGGCGCGGATGATGATTCCCTTCTTTCCCGCCGGGAACGGTACGAAGCAGAGATTCCGGAGGGCGTTCTTCTTTTGACGGCTTCCGTTGATGTTCAGGACGATCGTTTTGAAATTGAGGTTTGCGGCTGGGGCCGCGGGTTTGAATCCTGGGGCGTAAAATATGAAAAGTTATACGGGGATCTGGACAAAGAAGAAACCTGGGATCGCCTGGAAGCATGGCTTGACCGGGAATTCTATTTCGCGTCCGGATCTTCTCTTTTGATTGCGCTAACTTGCATAGATACGGGCGGACACAAAACGACGGAATGTTATAAATTCCTGAAACGGATGGAAAAAAAGGGAAAGCGTATCTATGGAATTAAAGGCTTCGGCCGGGAAAGCCAGGGAATCCCGCTAATACATAAGCTATCAACAAACAATGAATATAAAGTGAAAGTGTTCATTCTTGGAGTGGATAGCGGAAAAGAAATTGTTGTTTCCAGGCTTTCCACGGTTGACGAAGGGCCGGGGTATTGCCACTTTCCGATCAATTCTGACCGTGGATATAGCGAAAACGTTATAAAGGGCCTGAACAGCGAACAGAGGGTAACAGAAATCAAGGACGGCCGCGCGGTTGTAAAGTGGAAAAAGAAATCCGGAACACGGAATGAACCGCTGGATCTTCGTGTCTACAATACGGCAGCAGTTGAAATCTTGCGCCCGGATTGGGATATTCTGGAAAAGAAAGTAAAAGCTGGAATAAATTACATGAAAAAGGCGCCAGCAAAAGCAAAGAAAAAACGGCGAACCGGCACAGTAAGCCGGGGCGTTGAATTATAGAAAGGCGGAAACATGTTGACAAGATTACAGAAGGAACGTCTGGAACGGTACAAAAAGCGGCTTTCTATGTACTACGAAGCAGAAGAAGCCGTGTTGCTGAATCAGGAATACACGATCGGCACAAAGAGCCTGAAACGGGCCGATCTTTCTACCATACGGGCAGCAATTAAAGACCTGGAAAAACAAATTGAATCGCTGGAAGCGAACGGCGGGAAAAATAAGGCTTTCCGTTTTCTTCCGCGTGACATTTAAGGCGGTGAAACATGAATATTATTGATAAAGCCATAGAAAAGATAAGCCCACAGGCGGCATTACGGCGGGAATCGGCCCGCTGGAAGCTGCAAACAATGAGGGCTTTTCAAAATTCCGGGTATGATGAATCAGGGGCGGCACGGAATAAAAATTCAATGCGTGGCTGGCTGGCGTCCAGCAAAACGCCACAGGAAGATATTGATAAAAATATCCCGGTATTGCGGCAGAGATCGCGAAGCCTGTTTATGTCGGCGCCCCTGGCAGTATCAGCCATAAAAACGAACCGGACAAATATAGTCGGGGAAGGGTTGCGCCTGAAAAGCACGATTGACGCGGATCTTCTTGGCTTGTCTATGGATGAAGCCGCCGCCTGGCAGCGGGCCGCGGAACGCGAATTTGAATTGTGGGCGAAGTCGAAATTTTGTGATTCTACACGGGTAAATAATTTTTACGAAATTCAACAGGTGGCGTGTATGTCCTGGCTGATGAATGGTGACGCTTGTGTACTTCTGGAATATGAACGGCCCACAAAGGCGCTTCCGTATGGCTTGCGGGTGCATTTGATAGAATCGGATCGCGTTTCCACGCCGAACAGCACGGGAAACAATGTCTATTTATACGCCACGGATCCGGACACGAAAAACCGGATTTTCAACGGCGTTGAAGTGGACAGTAACAACCGTGTTGTAGCTTATCATATATGTTCTACATATCCAAATAGCAACCTTTACACGCGGAAAGAGTGGAAAAGGGTTAAGGCGTTCGGAGATAAGACCGGAACGCCTAATGTTTTAATGATATACGAAACGGAGCGGGCGGAACAATATAGGGGCGTTCCGTATCTGGCGCCCGTCATTGAATCATTAAAACAGCTGACAAGGTACAGCGAAGCGGAAATGATGGCGGCCGTTATCAACGGATTTTTTACCGTGTTCATTACGTCCGAAAAAGGAACGACAGAAACGGGCTTTACTGGCGTTGTGGATGAAGAAGATCAGATTTCCGATGATGATATAAATTATGAGATAGGCCCCGGCATGGTCAACATGCTGGCGCCTGGTGAGGGCGTGGAGATTGCCGACGCAAAAAGACCGTCAAGCAATTTCGACGCCTTTACAACGTCGCTTGCAAAATATGTCGGCGCCGCCCTGGAAATACCGGTTGAACTTCTGGTAAAGCATTTTTCTTCGAGTTATTCCGCTTCCCGCGCTGCATTGTTGGAAGCCTGGAAAGCGTTCAGGATGAAAAGATCCTGGCTGGCGTCTGATTTTTGCCAGCCCGTGTATGAAATATTCTTGACAGAAGCGATCGCAAGCGGACGCCTGAAGGCGCCGGGCTTTTTCCTGGATCCCCTGATCCGCGCTGCATATTGCGGCGCACAGTGGAACGGGCCAGCGCAAGGCATGATTGATCCGGTGAAAGAGGTAAACGCGGCAGAAAAGCGGATCAATATAGGAATTTCAACGCGGCAGCGGGAAACCATAGAAATGACGGGCGGTGATTTTGATAGTAACGTCGCACAGCTGGCGCGTGAAAAACAGCTGATGGAAGCGGCCGGAATCACTTCTTCAGTAGTGGAAAAACAGCCGGAAAGCAAAAATCCGGAGGAAATAGAAAAAGAAAGCGAGGAAGAAACCGATGGAACGGAAAATGAAGATAACGAATCAGCCAACGGCGGCGGGGAGCCTGGAACCAAAAACAGGTAAATTCTGGAATTTCCTGGACAATGGCGACACAGCGGAATTACAGCTTTTCGGTACAATCCAGTCGGAAGAAAGCTGGTGGGATGATGATTGTATCACATACCGGAACTTTATCAATGAATTAAACGCGCTGGGGGATAAGAAAGTTATAAATGTTGTGATCCAGTCTGGCGGCGGTGATGTGTTCGCGGCAAATGCGATATATAACGCGCTTATCCTGAATAAAGCAAAGATCACAGGTACAATTATAGGCATATGCGCCAGCGCTGCAACAATTATTTTGATGGCGTGTGAAAGTCGCAAGATTGCCAAAAATGCGATCCTGATGGCACATAATCCTTCTATCAGCTTATGGGGTTCTTACCAGGCGGAAGATCTTTTGAAACTGGCAGAGGTTACAAACCAGGTAAAGAAAAGCATTGTTTCCGCGTACATGGAACGGCTGGACAAAACAGAGGAAGAAATAAATCAGCTTATGGATGAGGAAAGCTGGTATGTCGGTCAAGAAGCGGTTGACGCTGGTTTTTGTGATTGCGTGATTGAATCAGATTTCCAGAATAACGCCGTTTCTAATAATTTCATAGTGAACGGGATTCCATACAGTTTTAATAACTACATGGAAAAATTCGTTCCGGATAACATACGGAAAAAGGTTCAGGATCTTTCTAAAACGCCGCAGAAAGAAACCGGGGCTTTTTTTGATACAGCAAATACAATGCAGAAAGGAAAAACAACGATGGATGAAAAAGACAAGACAGCGCCGGTTATTACTGACGCCGCAGCACTGAAAGCAGCATATCCGCAGTTATGCGCTGCAATCGCGGCTGAAGCCGTTTCCGCAGAACGGGAACGCCTGAAGGCTATTGATGAAATCGCAAACGGGATCCCGGAAGAATTGCTGACAAAGGCGAAATATGATGAACCTATGTCCGCCGCTGACCTGGCACTTGCACAAATGAAGGCCAACAATGCAGCCGGAAAAAAATTTGTGGATCAGATGGTTGATGATTTGCAGAATTCCGGCGCGGCAGCAGTCGGATCGGAGCCTAACACGGGGTATGATCAGGAAGGCCAGAAACAGGCAGAAAAAGCACAGAAAGTAAGCAATTTCGCCGCAAAACTGAAAAATGATAACAGAAGGGGGTAAAAGGTATGAATTTATTTGAACAGATCGGAGAATTTAAACCGGATTCCCTGATTGCTGGAAACAGCTTCCCTATTATGAAAGAGGGGATCGGCCTGAAAGCGGGCCAGGGCATTTTAAAACGCGGTTCCCTGATTATGAAATGTGCTGACGGGGCCGGATATATTGCCGGAACCGTGGTAACAGTTACAACAGGGGAAGGCGCCAGCGCCACGACAGAAACCGCGAAAATGGAAGTTTTCGGTATTCTTACGGATGATTGCGACACGGGAACCGACGTTTCCGCCGATAATATCCCGGTTGTATGTTATCAGACCGGAGAAATGAACCGCGAAGCCGTGATTGTTTCCGGAGAGGGCGCAACCGTTGAAACTTATGAAAGCGATATGAAAAAGGTGGGAATCTACCTTCGGAATATCCAGAAATATGAATAAGGGGGTTTATAAGAATGGCAGAATATACCACAAGGGAAATGATGGAAGCGTATGATCAGACGCCGCCCGTTAGATCCTTTTTACAGAAAACCTTTTTCCCGCACGAACAGACGCACGTAACAGAAAAGGTTGAATTTGATGTACGCAAGGGAAAACGTGTCATGGCGCCGTTTGTAAGTAAGCGCAAGGCCGGGAAAGTGATTTCACGCCAGGGCTGGAAAACAAATCAGTTTTCAACGCCGAAAATCGCGCCTGAAAGAGTTTTGACCATTGACGACATTTCCAGCCGCGCGATCGGTGAGAATATCTATTCACAGAAAACGCCGGAGGAAAGAGAGGATGAACTTCTTGCAAAAGACCTGACGGATCTGGAAGAGTCTATCGACAGAAGAAAAGAATGGATGTGCAGACAGATTCTTTTTGAAGGAAAGCTGGATGTGGTAGACGAAAAGGAAGGGCTGGATTTTCAGATTGATTTCGGCTTTACAAATATTATTGTCCTGGGGGCTGATGAACAGTGGACGCTTGCGACGGTCAACCCGCTTCCGCTTTTCCGCAGCTTGCGAAAGAAAATTATCAAAGATACCGGCCGGGCGCCTGATATTGCGATCTTTTCGTCTGATGTGATCGAAGATTTTATTATGAATACATTCGTTGTCAAGGCTATGGATGTTTTAAACATGAAAAACGTGGAGATCAAGCCGCGTGTTGTTGACGACGCATTGACATTTTACGGGCGGATCGCGGAGTTGGATCTTGACCTTTATACATATGATGAATGGTTTTTGAATGATGAAGGGGAGGATGAATCTATTATCCCGCCCGGAACCGTCCTTCTGGGCCATTCCACGGGTGAGGGTCAGATCGAATATGGGCTTGTTACACAGATGGAGGATAAGAAAAGCCGTTCATACGAAGGAAAGCTGGTTCCTAAAGTATGGGTTGACGAAAACGACGAAGTAAAGAAAGTGAGATTGACTTCAAGACCGCTTCCGCGTCCGTATGATGTGGATTCCTGGGCGGTTATTTATGCAAAGAAGGAGGCTGGCGCATAATGAGGTATAAAACAAAAGTAACGGTTGTAACAGGTGGCAGATCATACAAGCCGGGAATGATTCTTCCGGCCGACATTTCAAACGCGGATCTTGCGTTCCTGAAATCTAAAAAATTTGTGGAACCGGTAGATATTCCGGCCGCCCTGGTGGATGAAACAGAGGATCGGGAGGATGAAGGCGGCGATTTTTCCGGGTTCAATGAAAGAGTACCGGAAGCGCTCAAAAGCCCGGAGGAAATCCGGAAAATCCGCACAAAGAAAGACATTTTCAATTATGCGGCTTCCGTGGGGCTTGACCTGGGCGAAAATTACGACGAAAAAGCCCTGAAAGATTTACAGGAGATTGTGATCAATTTCCAGGAAGAAAAGCTGGAGGAAGAAACCGGGGCCGAAACCGAAGGGGAGTGATCGGAAATGCGTTCATTCAAAGAACAGCTGGAAAAGGATTTCAAAGACACGTTTTTCAACCTGAATGAGTTTGCGGAAATCCATAATGTTGACGGGGCCGAAATCCCCGTTGTTGTGGATAACGAAACACTTCTGCAATTAAACCTGGGGAAAACGGCCGATTCTGACGGCATTTTTGAGGATAGCAAAATGTTTTTCGTTCAGAAGGAACACATGCCGGATCAGCCCGTCATTGATCAGGTTATGGAATTTGACGGGGAAATGTACCAGGTGGGGAACGTGTTGGAAGATTTCGGCGGCTATACAATCATTTTGAAGGGAAATGCTGGCTAATGATCATACAAAAAATTGAAGTATCAGGCGTTGAGGAAATCGAACAGCGGCTTGGAGCGTTCAAAAGCAAGGCGCCGCTTGTAGTTTCCAGGGCGATCAATCGGGCAGTTTCAAACATCCGTAAAAATATGGGGAAAGAGGTTCCGCAGCGCTATTATGTTTCCAGCGGCACAGTACGCGGAACAATCCGAACACTGAACGCTTCGAAAAGCAGTCTTTCCGGCGCGGTTGTTTCCAGCGGAAGCCCGATCGCACTGTCAAAATTCAAGGTAAGCCCAAACAGGGGCGTAAAGCGCACAAAAAAAGGATTTTCCCCCGGTGTGTATTCGGCCGGTGTGGAAAAGTCCGGAGGGCTGAAGCCGCTTTCCGGAGATCCGAAAGCCTTTATTGCTGATATGAAAAGCGGGCATACCGGAGTGTGGAACCGCGTATCAAGCAAGCGCCTTCCGATCAAGCAGCTATACGGGCCTTCGGTTCCACAAATGGCAAAAAATGAAGAAATCATGGTAAAAATAAACAAAGAAGCTGGGGAAACGCTGGAAAAGCGTATCAATGCAGAGGTAAACAATATCTTGCGGAAGGGGTGATTCTAGGGTATGCAGACGGATGTTTTTCTTCAGAAGGCGCTTGTCAATGAGGTAAAAGAGGAATTAGAGGGCTATACATCGGTAAATAATGCCGGGGAATACTTGAATTTCAACGTATATCCGCAGAATTTACCCGCAAAAAAGAGTAAAAACGACGACGATCACTTCCCGTATGTCCTGGTATGCCTGGATGAAGAGGAAATAAACGGAGAGGAAGCCGACAATATATGTTCCATCTATTTCCTGGTTGGAATTATAGACAAAAATACTAACAACCAGGGCCATTTTGACGTTGCAAACGTGCTGAATAAGCTGGAAAAGCGCTTCCTGTCAAGGCGGCTGATAGATAACAGATACCGGATAAATTTTCCGCTTACAAAGAAATTCCAGGAAGAAAATACCTGGCCGAAATTTATCGGCGGTATGTCTACACTATGGACAGTGGAAGCGCCAGAAATTGAGGTGACAGAATATGACTAATAATGAACAGGTTATGTATATAGGGCCTACACTTCGCGGCGTCGCAAAAAGCGGCGCCGTTTTCAGTGACGGGATTCCTAAAAAGCTGGAAAAGCTGGCGGCAAAAAAGCCGATCATAAAAAATCTGATTGTACCGATTTCCGGGATCGTTCAGGCGAAAAAGGATGTTGACACAGAAGGAACCGTGGCAGCAGTCGCCTATGACCGGATTTCAGCACTTTCTGAAGCAGAGGTTAGAAAACTTACGGAAGGAGAATAAAGCATGTCTAATTATAAGCATGGTATACGGACGCGGCGGATTCCGACGCAATTATCCATTCCGATCAAATCGGATGGGTGTATTCAATGCGTGATCGGAACGGCGCCCGTCAACATGGCGGAGGATCCGTATGATACCGTACACAAGCCGTTTGTTTTTCACAACAAACCGGCAGCAATCAATGATCTTGGATATTGCACAGACTTTAAAAATTATACGTTGTGCCAGTCCATGTATGCGAATTTTGATGTTTTCGGGGTTGCGCCTATTGTAATGATCAATGTGCTGGATCCTGAAAAGCATGTAAAAGCGCAGCTTTCAAAAGAATACGGCGTTGCCGACGGGAAAATCCAGATTAACGAAACAGGGATCCTTCTGGATAAACTTTCCATTTCATCTACGGGAGAAGCGGAAACCGTTTACAAGGATGAAGAAGATTATATCGCCACATTTAACAGCGACGGCACAGTGACGGTTGCAATTATCAGCACAGGCGCGGCAAAGGATGAAACGAGCCTGAAAGCCACGTTTGCACAGCTGGATCCGTCGCTTGTTACATATGAGGACGTGATCGGATCCTACAATGTGAAAACCAAAAAGAAAACCGGAATGGAGTTGATCGGCCGTGTTTATCCGAAATATGGGATCGTTCCTTCCCTTTTGCTGGCGCCTGGATGGTCGCATAATCCAGCCGTAAATCTTGCACTTAACGCAAAGGCGCAGCTGATTTCAAGCCTTTTCACGGCGAAAGTCGTTTCTGACCTGGACACGGCAGAGGGAAAAGCGGATTCTATGGAGGAAATCAAAGAATACAAGGATAAAAGCGCATATTCTGACCGAAATATGATCGTTGCGTGGCCGCTGGTGGGCGTCGGTGATTACACATATTATTACAGCGCACAACTGGCGGCACACTTACAATGGTTAGCGGCGAATAATGGCGGCGTTCCGTCCGCTTCTCCATCAAACAAGGATCTGAAAATTACCGGGCTTTATACGGCAGACGGTGAGGAAGTCATGCTGGAAATGGACGAAGCCAACGATTACGCGAACGCTTGCGGAATTGTGACGGCGATCAATTCTAACGGCTGGAAATGCTGGGGAAATAATACGGCAGCTTATCCTTCATCGTCGGATCCGATCGACAGATGGATCAACATTGTAACGATTTTTGACTATATCGAAAACAATTTCAAGCTGACGTTTTTCCAGAAGGTTGACGATCTGACAAATTACCGGCTGATTGATGAAATTGTGTCCGGGTTCAATATGCAGCTGAATAGCCTTCAGGGTTCGGATGATATAGCGGGCGGGGAAATTGTTTTTGACCATGACGAAAATCCGATCAATGAAATCTTAAACGGACACATTTTATTTCATACCAGGATCGGCGGATATGCCCCGGCGGAGGATATAGAAAATGTGTTTGAATTCGATCCGACAATCACGGAAGCCGCGCTGGAAGGGGGTGCTGAATAATGAAAATACCCACAGTGTTAAATAACTTTAATACTTACGGGAACGCTCATAAATACGTGGGAGTTGCCGCGGAAGTGACGCTGCCTAATTTTGAATACCTGACGGAAACAATCGACGGCGCCGGAATCGGTGGAGAGATTGAGGAAGCGATCGAGGGTTCCTTCGGTTCACTGGAAACAGAAACCACATTCCAGAATATCGGCCAGGAATATTTTGATTATATCACACAGACCGGGATCGTCACATACCGCGGATCTATGCAAATGACCGACACGGCCACACAAACGAATGATTTTCAGGGAATTGTCGTAACGACAAAGGGAAAAGTCAAATCGTTTGACCTGGGAACGCTGAAAAAAGGCGGAAAAGGGGAGCCGAAAGTCGTTCGTGAATTGACCTATTGCAAGATCACGATCGGCGGAACAAATGTCCTGGAACTGGATAAATACAACATGATCTGGAAGCTGAACGGCGTTGACCGTCTGCAAAAAGTACGAAGCCAGATATAAAAATTGATATGAAAGAGAGGAAATAAGCATGGACAATTATGCAGAAACAAGCCGGGAAGAGTATACCGGAGAAAATGCAGCAGAAAACAATCTGGAAAAAGTGGTTCCTGAAATCCCGGTGGCGCCTACACAGGAGGGGAAAACGTCGCTTCTTCCCAAAAAAGAGGGCCAGGAGGATGAATTGATCATCACATTCCGGAAACCTTTTGGTTTTGAGGGGGAAACATTCCGGGAACTTGACCTTCACGGCCTGGAAGATTTACGCGGCCGCGATCTGACAGCGATCGAAAAGGCGTTCAATAAAACGGGCGTTTCTTCATTCGTTCCGGAATCAACCACGACATACGCGAAAATTGTTGCTACAAAGGTAACGGGCCTTCCGGCTGAATTTTTCGAGGATCTTCCGGTCGGTGAGATTGAAAAAATCAAAAATGCGGTTGTGGGTTTTTTCTACAAAGACGAATAAGGCATAATTCCGGGAAAGACATACAGAAAACGGCCGTTCACTTGTCTATGGCAACTAATACCGGGATTGATTTCTTTACGGGCCTTCCGCTGGAAGATTTCCTGGACGTAGCAAAGGAGGTGGCGGAAATCGGCAAACAAAACAACATACGAACTGGCGCTAGAAATCGGAGGTAAAATACAAAGCTCATTAGAGAAATCCGTGGGCGGCGTAAATAAAAAGCTGGATTCCATTGGAAAAGCTGCAAAGACAGCAGCAAAGATCGCAACGGCGGCATTTGCCGCCGTAAAGATTGGCGATTTTATGAAGGACGCAGTTTCTACATATGCAGACTTCGATCAGGCTATGGCAAACACGGCAGCGACAGCCGGAGCCAGCGCCGAAGATTACCAGAAATTAGAAGCGGCAGCCCTGGAAATGGGGAAAAAGACAACCAAAACGGCGACAGAAGCAAGTGAAGCCCTGGGATATATGGCACTTGCCGGATGGGATGTAAACACGTCTATATCCGCATTGGAGCCGGTTCTTCGATTGTCTGAAGCCACTTCGATGGATCTTGCTACATGTTCCGATTTAGTAACAGATTCAATGAGTGCATTGGGCCTTACCGTCGATGATCTATCCGGCTATCTGGATGTGGCGTGTAAGGCCAACAATAAAAGCAATCAGACGGCGCAACAGCTGATGGAAGCATATATCGGATGTGGCGGCGTCTTAAATAATTTAGGCGTCGAAGTGGAGGATAGCGCCACGGCGCTTGGCGTTCTGGCAAACAGGGGTATAAAAGGATCCGAAGCCGGAAACAAATTAAGCACAGTTTTAATAAACCTAACATCCGGAACCGGCCAGGCCGGGGAAATGATGAAAAAGTTAGGTATTTCGGCGTTTGATTCCGAAGGGAAGTTTATAGGCTTACAAGCTACACTGGAACAGGTGAACAAAGCAACGGCCGGGCTGACAGAGGAAGAAAGAAACGCCGCACTTGCGGCAATCGGCGGAAAAACGCAGATTGACACATTAAACGATCTTCTTGCTGGATTGAATACCACGACAGAGGACGGGCGGACAGAATGGCAAGCCCTGAATGATGAATTGCGCGACGCTGAAGGCGCTATGATGGATATGGCCGGAAAAGTCACAGACACGCTTCCGGGCGCTATGGCCGTTTTCGGTTCCGCGGTTGACGACGCAAAGATCCGGTTATGTAAGATATTCGCGCCGATGGCAAAGGACGCCATTTTCGCCGTTGCTGACTACATACCGCATATTACCGAAAAAGTAACGGGATTTATTCAGACCTTATCGGGGAAAGCGGTTCCGGCGATTTCATCATTCAAGGATCGGGCGGTTGCACTGTTTAACAAAGTCCGGCCCGTACTGGAAGATATAGGCGCGAAAGGGGCGGCGGCTTTTAAATTCCTGGCAGAAACAGGACAGACAGCCCTTCGGAACGTCAAAACAGCAATAGAGGAAAACCGGCCCGCCATTGATAAGGTTATCGCGGTAGTGCTGGATCTGAAAGACAAACTTTTTGAAGCGTTTGAAAAAGCAAAACCGGCAATCTCTTTTATTGCCACACAAGCGCTTCCTCAAGTGGTGGCGGCAGCTATGAAGTTAGTCGGAGCCGCGGCCACGGTGTACCAAAAATTAAACGAATGGGGCGCGTTGAAGCCTATCATCATAGGGATCGCTGGTGCTATTGCGGCGGTTAAGATGGTGAATTTTGCAAAGGACACACTGAACACAGTAAAAGCAGTAAAGGCGCTTGTTACTGTATTTGCGGCAGAAAAAAAGGCTATGCTGGCGAATCTTGCACTAAAAATAAAGGATAAGGCGGAAACATTATACTTTCATGCTTTATATGCAAAGGACGCCATTGTAAAAGGGGCCAGCACAGCGGCAACATGGGCGCAAACCGCGGCTATGACGGCATGGAACGCAATTTGTACAGTGGGAACGGCAGTAACAACGGCGTTAGGCGCTGCATTTACATTCTTAACAAGTCCGATCGGGCTTGTCATACTGGCGATCGCCGCGATTATTGCGATCGGGGTATTGCTATACAAAAACTGGGATACGGTCAAAGAAAAGGCCGGGCAGCTGAAAGACTGGCTTACTGGAAAATTCAACGAAATAAAGGAGAATATTTCAAAAGCGGTTCAGGCGTTCGCGGATAAATTCCCGGCCGCGTTCGCTTTTATTTCGTCTGTATTCGACAGCTGGCGCCAGACGGTAGGAAATGTTATATCCGGCGTGAAACAGGTATTCCAGGGTATTATACAGTTTTTTACCGGTATTTTTACCGGAGATTGGCAAAAAGCACTAGACGGGCTGAAAAATATCTTTTCGGGCGCTTTCAAGGCGCTTTCTTCCCTTGCTATGGCGCCGCTGAACGCGCTGAAGGGCGTTGTAACGGGCGCTTTTAATGCGATCGACGTTGCGACGGGCGGAAAGCTGACCGCGATCAAGGAAAAGGCTTCCGAAGCCTGGAATTCCGTCAAGGAAACAGCCGGAAATGTGCTGACGGCCGCGAAAGATACCATAACGGAAAAACTTTCCAACATTAAAGCCGCTTATGATTCACACGGCGGCGGGATCCAGGGCATAGCGGCGGCAGCTATGGAGGGCGTAAAAGGCTATTACACGGCCGGTTATACCTTTATAAACAACCTGACAGGCGGAAAGCTGGATGAAGTGAAAGCAAAATTCACGGAAAAATTATCATCCGTAAAACAAACCGTGTCGGAAGCGTTCTCAAACGTGACTAGCACGGTAGGAAGCATGATGTCACAGGCGGCAGCCAACGCAAGATCAAACCTGGAAAGTATGAAAGCGGCGTATACATCCGCTGGCGGCGGGATAAAGGGCATTATGGCCGCTTCCATGCAAGGCATACAAAACACAGTTAGTAATGTAATGTCGGCAATCAATACAATCACAGGCGGGAAGCTGGATGAAGTCCGAAACGCTTTTCAGTCAAAAATCGAAGCGGCGAAATCCGTTGTATCAAATGGGCTGAACGCGATCAAGGGGTTCTTTTCCGGTTTATCCCTGAAACTGCCTGACATTAAACTTCCGCATTTTTCAATTAGCGGATCCTTTTCACTTGCCCCGCCATCAATTCCGAAAATCGGCGTTGAATGGTACAAGGACGGCGGAATTTTAACAGGGCCTACAATATTCGGCGCGAATAATGGTTCGTTGCTGGGTGGCGGTGAAGCTGGACGGGAAGCCGTTTTGCCGTTATCGGAATTATGGTCAAATATGCGATCGGTGGTCGCTGGCGTTGTCGGTTCCACAGTACCACAGCAGACGGCAGCAGACGGCGGCGCGGGAATGTTTGACCGGATCAATCAGCTGGTAAACGGCAGCCAGGCGGAAGGCGTCGGCGGTTCTGTTACAAAAGAACTTTATAACACGGTAAACAATAATAGCACTGTCAACAAAACGAGCAAAGCGGACAATTCCGACAATTCTTCAAAGTTGGTATTTTCCCCGCAAATTACCATTCAGGGGAACGCAAGCAAGGAAGATGTGACTTCCGCGCTGCAAATGTCACAGGCGGATTTTGAAAGGATGTACGCAGAGCATGAACGGCAGAAGGGCAGAACAGCCTTCGCCACGTAAAAAAAGGGGGCCGATGTATGGACGAAAACAGAATATACACAACCGTACAAGGGGACATGTGGGATTCAATAGCCTATCATTTTTATGGCGATGTGAAATACATCGGCCTTTTGTTACAAAATAATCTTGACCTTCTGGAAATATATGTTTTTTCAGCCGGAACAAAGGTTTTTATTCCGGAGATTCCGGAGGAATACGACGAAGATTTACCAGAATGGAGAAGATAAGCTATGAAAGCGCGGCAGTCATCCGTTATCGTAAAATATAACGGGAAAGATATTACAAAAACAATCACTGACTATATAGAGGGATTCCAGTATGTTGACAATGCCAGCGGAACGGCCGACACGGTAACGCTAAAGCTGAACAACCGAAGCGGGAAGTGGTCGGCTGGCTGGATCCCGGTGGAAGGTGATTTCGTCGAATCAATCATAAAATTAACCAACTGGACAGCGGAAGGCGACAATAGAAAATATAATTGCGGCTATTTCCTAATAGACGATCTTTCTTATTCAGGCCCGCCTTCCGTGGCTTCGGTCGGCGGAATTGCAACGCCGATCCGGACGGATTTCAACGTCACGGAAAAATCAAAAACATGGAAAAAAACGACGGTAAAGGGAATCCTTCAAAAGATTTCAGGCGAAGCCGGGATAACACTTTATTTTTCCGGCCAGGATTACCCTATTGAGGAATTAGAGCAGTCAAACAAGACAAATCAATCATTCGCGTTTGAATTATGCAATTCTTATAATCTTGCTATGAAATTGTATAACAGAAGAATGGTTGTTTTCGATCAGACAGAGTATGAGGATAAAAAGGCAAGTTTAAATATAAATAAATCACAGCTGGAAAGCTGGAATATTGGAAAGAAAATGACGAGGGCCTATGACGGCGTATCGATCAGTTATACAGATTCTAAAAAGAATCAAACTTTAAGCTATAAATTCATGCTGAAGGATGGAAACAGAATTCTAAAGCTGAATGAAACGGCGGAAAGCCTTCAGGACGCGGAAATCAAGGCAAAGGCTAAATTGCTAGAGCATAACAGACAATGCCAGACAATGAGTGTAAAGCTGATGGGCGATACAAAATATATCGCCAGCAAATGCGCGAATGTGTCCGGGTTCGGAAAGCTGGACGGGAAATATTATATTGATACTGTCACACACGAAAAAAACGCCGGTTCCGGCTATTATTGCACGCTGGAAATGCACGCCGTTATCATTGTTAAGGGCGTAACCGTGGCAAAGGTAGATTCCGGAGATACTACAAAAAAGGCTTCGGAATCAAGCGCAAAATCAAAAACATACACGGTTGTTTCCGGTGACACACTATGGAAAATCAGCACACAGTTTTTAGGATCCGGCGCTAAATACATGCAGATATACAATGCAAATTCCGGAACCATAGAGGGCACCGCAAAATCACACGGGAAAACATCGTCAAGCAACGGACACTGGATATATCCAGGAACCACGCTAACGATTCCGGGATAAGGGGGAATTATGGCAGAAGTTATCAGGGTGGGCTATATATCATCCGTAAATTACGAAGAGGGAACGGCACAAGTCATATATAAAGACCGCGACAATTCTTTATCGCCGTTTATGCCGCTATGGTCAAATGAGTTTTTCCCGCCAGAGATTGACACAATGGTTTATGTCATACACCTTCAGAACGGCGGCACAAGGGGAATGATCATCATTCCGCCATATACGGAACGGAACCGGCCGCCAGAGGGAAAAGAAGGAATCTGGCGAAAAGATTTCGGTGACGGAAGCTATTTGCGATATGACAGAAAAACAAAGCAGCTAGACATTGTATGCGACAAATTGACCGTTTCCGGGGATCTGCATGTTGACGGCGAAATACGCGTGGAAAGCGATATTCATATCGGCGGAAATCTGTATTTACACGGTACAACAATAAAGGAATAGGGGGCGCTTTTATGATTGGATTTTTTGGGAGTGTAACCTTCAAAACGTCTGATAAACGAATATGCACTTTCAACAATTTGAAAAGAACGATTTCCGGCAGCTATTCCGAACATAAACGGTACACAAAGAAATCACAGCGGGAATTTGAGGGGCCGGAAAATCAATCCGTCACATTTGAAATGAAGTTTGTTGCCGGTCATGGGGTGAAGCCCCTTGCTATGCTGAATAAGATCATAAAACTATGTGAAAATGGAACGGTATGCACGTTTGTCCTGGGCGGCCACAAGGTAGGCGGCGGCCGTTGGACAATAGATAGTGTTGACGCGGATTATAGGGAAGTGTGGAATCGCGGGGAACTTGTTTCCGTTGCCGTGAATGTGACGGCCACAGAATACCATTAAGGCGGTGATCGGATGATAGTTATAGACGGAGTGCAGATCATAATCAATAGTGTGTATGAAAAGAAACTTCGTGAGGATATTTTCAATAAAATCATGTTTCTTTTAACACTGATAAAGGGAACCATTCCCATGAACCGGGAAATCGGGCTGGAATCGGAAATTGTGGATCTGCCTATGTATGAAGCGCAAAACCGGTACACGGTTAGCGCTATGGAGTTGATAGAAAAATTTGAAACGCGTGTAACAGTCGATGAAATCAGTTTTGAAGTATATGAACGGACTGGAAAAATGATTCCGAAGGTGGTGGTAACATACAATGGCGATTGATATTCAAAAATTATATGCGCTTCCTGATATTTCGTTTATAGAAGATATTTCCTATGAGCAGATTTTAAATGAAATGATCGGGGATTATGAAAAAAAGTATGAGGAACAAACGAAACAGAAAATTGTTTTGCGGCCAGGCGACAAGGATCATATTCATTTAAGAATTGAAGCCGGGCAGTATTTCCAAATGTACCAAATGTTAGATAATGCTGCAAAAATGAATCTTTTAAAATATTCGCGCGGCGATTTCCTGAAGCATTTAGGGGCATTTAAAAAGACATTCATCCAGGAACCGAAACCGGCGATCGTGAAAATGCGCTTTAATCTTTCCGAAATCAGGAAAGACGTTATTTATATTCCACAGGGAACGCGGGTAACAGCTGGCGACGGCGTTTATTTTGCGACGGATGATTACGCGGAAGTGAAAGCTGGGGAATCATACGCGGATATAAATTGCACGTGTGAGGTTATCGGAACCGTGGGGAATGATTACATTGTCGGGCAGATCGGAACGCTGGTTGATCCGGTTCCCTATGTGGAATCCGTTGAAAATGTCACGAAATCAGAGGGCGGAACGGGCGAGGAATCGGAAGAAAGTTTTCGGGAGCGGATCTTCCTGGCGCCGTCGTCTTATTCCGTGGCCGGGCCGTCTGACGCTTACGAATATTGGGTAAAGCAGTATAATTCCGCAGCGATTGAGGATGTAAAAATACATGAGCCGTTAGAAGCGGTTGTGGATATTCGGATTTTGCTTCGTGGCGGGGCGCTTCCTAGTGAATCATTTTGCGGCGGCTGCCTGGAATACCTGAAGGAAAATCCGATCATTCCGCTTACTGATAATGTTTATGTATCGGCGCCGGATGTGGCGCCCTATGACCTGAAAGCAACATATTACATTTCACGAAGCGACATAAACAATATAGCGACGATCCAGGCGTCCATTGAAGCGGCAAAAGATACATATTTAAGCTGGCAGAAAACAAAGATCGGGCGTGACATAAATCCGGACGCGCTGACGGAATTTGTCCGGGCGGCTGGCGGAAAGCGCGTTGTGATAGAATCCCCCGTGTTTACCGTGATTCCGGAAACATCGATCGCAATCGAAAACAGTGTAAAATTTGTCTATGGCGGGGTAGAAGATGATTAAATTAGTTGATTTTCAAACATGGAAAGCGTTTCCGGCAGAAATGCGGACGCCTGAACGGATCGCCCTGGCTTACGCCTATGACAGACAGAAAAAGAAATTTATAGACCGCATGAAACGGGTTTATATATGGGCGGATCTGGATCGGGTTGACGATGGGAAACTTGACTTCCTGGCAGTAGAAAACCGCGTCTTATTCTACAATACGGCCCTGGCGCCTGATGTAAAGCGGAGCCTGATCAGAAATTCTATATACTGGTACATGAAATTAGGAACCAGACAGGCAATGGAAGAAATGATTGATACCGTTTTCGGGAATGAAAATACATCCGTCGAAGAATGGTATACATACGCTGGGGAGCCGTTCCATTTCCGGATCGCAGTAGGAACGGAGGTAACACAAACTTCCATAAAGGATTTTTTGCGCTATCTGAAACAGGTGAAAAACGCAAGATCCCGTTTTGATTATATGGTATTCCAGAACGGGATCACATTGACCATATATCAGTTATCAGAATACCAGAATTTTTTATATACCTTTTGCGGCGATCACATATGCGGCACATTTCCATATACGGAAGTGGGATTCCAGCCCGCAGAGGTTACGATCACGCTTGAAGGGGCCGCAGATTCCGGAAATACCGCATACACGGAAGCCGGAACCGCGCCGGATATATCCGTCGGCGCCGCGCTTACTGAAAACCGTGTTGACATTCAAGCAGCTTCTGAAGAAAACCATTTACAGTATTCAGCGGACAGCGATCGGGAATCAGGAACGGAACCGGATATTTCAGTCGGATTCCGTCCGGCCGATATGCAGCTTGAAATTGAACCGGATTCCAGGGAAACGGATATTGTTTATCCTATGGATTCCAGCGCGGAAAGCGGCACATATCCGGGGATTTCAACCGGATTCCAGGGAAACGAAGGCGGGATCACCGTGGACACGGAAACCGACAGCGGGCGCGTGTCATACGACGAAACAGGAACCGCGCCGGATATATCCGTCGGCGCTGCTTTTTCCGTGGGCCAGATTGAAGCACAGGGCGCTTCGGGGGAAAACATTTTCCAGTACCAGACAGACAGCAGCGCGGAAAGCGGAACAATTCCGGATATATCAACCGGATTCCAGGGAGCCGCGGCAGAAGTTGACCTGGGGGCAGCAGCAGACAGCGGAAGCGCCGCATATGACCAAAGCGGCACGATTCCGGACATTTCAACAGGATTCCAGGGCGGCGGCGCAGAAATGGGCCTGACGGCCGCCACAGAGAGCCACACGGCCGCATATGACCAAAGCGGCACGGCGCCGGATATTTCAGTCGGCGCACAGATTACCGAAGTACAGGCCACGCTTGAAAGTGATTCCGCGGGGAATGAAGTTATTTATCCCGCAGACGGCAGCACGGAAAGCGGTTCCATTCCGGATCCGTCGATCGGTTTTGCTGGGGCGGAAAGCGGCGTTTCCGCCGCGCCGGATAGCGTAGGCGTTGACTTATATTATAACACTGACGCGGGCAAGTATGCCGCCGACGAATAAGAAAGGAGCCTAAAACATGGCAGAAGCAAGCTATATCCCACTTACGGAAAAAGCGCTGGATGATCTCAAAGAATACATCAAGCGTTGTGTTTCACATGCGGAATACCGCGCCGGGGATAAGTGGGAAAGAATCCCTATTTACAAAGTGGAAACGCTGGTTGATGGGCGCGTTGCTATATTTGTGCTTTTTGACCATGACGCGCCGGACGAAATCACCGGGATCCGTTTTTATCATAAAAACGGCTTCTTGTGGGCTGGCGGAAATGAAAACCTGAACAAAGCAGAGTTTGAAGAGGGTATTTTATACCGCTACACGCTGAAAATAGTCCAGTCGTCGGGCAAAAGTTAGGAAGGAGTGAAAAAGGATGTATATTCCGGTATTTTGGAAAGATCGGATTGTGGAATTTCCGCGCCGCGTTTCATCGGAAAGCCTGGGAAACGGGCTTTACAACTGGACACCGGCGCCGGGTGAGATTTTAGAGAGAGGAACACAGCAGAGCGCAACCAACTTCGGGAATATGGATTTCGGCGTTTTGGAAAATGCGCTGATGTCCGGTTTTGCTGCAATCAATATCCGCCTGGCGCAAGAATCCGTTGACGATATGCGCGGCCAGGTTATCAGCGTAGACCTGAAAAACACAATGAAATTTCCGGCCACAAATGCAGAAAAGACAGTGGCGCTTCCGCGGACGGTCAACAAAGTTGATTATGATGTTTTCGCGGAAGTCGTATCAGCTGACGGGCCAGTGGAGCGTGTGGAGGTTTACGGAAAGGCGCTGAACGCCTTTAAAGTGTGCTATTCCGGCAGCGCAAAGAATGTAACGGTAAAGCTGCATGTGACAGGGGGGTTGTACTGATGGCAAATGTAATTATTAAATCAGACGAACGCCGCGCACAGGAAGCGGCCGTATTACGGCAGTTTGGCGGAGGTTCCCCGGACAATTCAAGCCGGGAGAATCGGGAGTACGCGGAGGAAATCAACGCGCGAATGAATGAGGTAAAAAAGGAGGTAGGGATCAGATGAAAGTTATCGAAGCGAACGAAGGGCGCAAGGTTGAGTATGAGGAAAACGGAAGCTGGCTGATTTTTGACGATCAGATCAGCCTGAACCTGAAAAAGCTGGAAGCGGATAATGATGTACATATCGACATTACTGCAAACGCCTTCGGGAAATTGCAGACCGGCGAAGGCGTCTACTATGTGGCACAGCTTACCATACCGGCGCGGCGGTATGAGGAAACGGAAATTGAAAATCCGGATTATGTGGAGCCGCCGGAGGATGAAGAAGCGGAAGATTCCGGCGCCGGGCATGTAAACCGGACAATCACAAAGAAAGATCCGGTTCCGTTTTCTATGGACAATGTAACATTGACGCTTTACGCGCTGAAGGAAGGGGTGTTATAGGATGAAAACATATGATTTTGACAGCTTGAAATTTGCAACGGAAGGGCTTTCTGGCGGCGCGTGTACCGTCATTCAGGATAACGCGGCGCTTCCGTCCTTCATGGTTCCGGTCAATCAGCGGACAAATGCACAGCTTTTTGAGGGAGGATCACAGAAAACACATTCGGCCTTTATGGTGGATGATGTGGAATACAAGCGTTTCTTTATGAGCAAATTTGTGAATTGCGTGATCAATGGCCGCGCGTATTCCTGGCCGCTGATGGATCCGAAAGCGGTTATCAACTATGATGATTCTATGGCGGCATGTAACGCAAAGGGGAACGGCTGGCATTTAATGAGCATACCGGAAAGGGCCGTTATTGATCACCTGATTTATAAATCCGGTTTTGTTCCGCGCGGCAATACACAGTATGGACACAGCCACACGCACACATATGAAGCCGGAGAACAGACCGCGGACGAAAGCGACGGCAGCGGCGGCAGAAGGACAACCAGGACAGCGGCCGGATCAGGCCCCGCAACATGGTTCCATGACGGAACCAGGAACGGGATTGCGGATTGGGTTGGAAATGTCTGGAAATGGGCTTCCGGTATGCGTATAGTAAACGGAGAAATTCAGATCTTCGTTGGAAACCTGGCTGCAAGACAGGTAAGCGCCGCCCCTGAAAGCACATACTGGAAAGCGATCCTTCCTACTGGCGCCCTGGTAAATCCGGGAACGGCCGGAACGCTGAAATATACAAAGGATTTCAAGATCGCGACGGCGACAGGGGAAGCCGGTTCCACGTATACGGCAAATTTCGGAAATATTACGGCCGCTTCCGGCGTAACCATTCCGGAAATCCTTTATGAATTACACCTTGCGCCGAAAGCTGGCGTTACACACCAGGGCGCCTTCTGGATCAACAATGAGGGGGAGCGCTTGCCGCTCGTGGGTGCGAGTTACGGCCACACTTCGGGTTCCGGGCCGTCGGCGCTGCATTTGAGCAACCCGCGTTCTCACGTGCACACGCACATCGGCTTCTTTTCCGCTTTTATGGAATTGGAATCTGTAATCTGAATACTGTAATCTGTTTGGGGCCGCGATAGCGGCCCCCTATGTTTTGGCATGACGAAAGGGAAATAAAGGAATGGGCGGTTATCAAAGGCGGTATGACAATCAGCCGCGCGGGAATCCGGAAACGGACGAAGGAAAAGAACAGAAAAGCGGATTGATCATATTGCAGAAATCGAAAGACCTTATGCAGTATCTTTATACTTCATGGGTAAAATATCCGCGGAGTGAAAAGCCCGGTTTTGTGGCGGATTATAAACAATGTCTTTTTCAATTCCTGATATACATTATCACGGCGCAGAAAAAGTATTTCAAGAAAACCACGCTTCAGGACGCAGATGTGCAGCTGGAATTGTTGCGGCTTTTCAATCAGCTTTCCTATGACATGCACTTTATTGATGAAAAGCGTTACAAGCTGATTTCTGAAAGGTTGTGCGAAATTGGACGGCTACTCGGCGGCTGGATAAATTCGCAGAAAGAAACCAGCAAAACAACTGGAAAATAATTTCCGGTGGGGATAGATCATTTAACGCTTGCCGATCGTGGGTGCGAGTTACAACAACACTTCGAATTCCGGGCCGTCGGCGCTGAATTTGAACAACCCGCGTTCTAACGTGAACACGAACATCGGCTTCTTTTCCGCTTACCTTTTTAGCCAGGAGGGAAATGTTTACGGACATTTTCACAGCGCAAGAAAAGGAAAGGGATCTATTCCCATTCCGGCCGACTGGCCGGATAAATTGACGTTGCTGTTAATGCAGTTAGTACCGATCATGCAGCTGGCTTATGGGCTGCATGGGAGGGCCTGAAGGGTGCAACGAACAGCGCTGCGCCGACGGCCGAAAGCCGCCAGCGCAGCCCCCGCAAAGCGCAAGCCCGCAAAAAGCGGGGGATTTTTAGAGAAAGGAAAAGGCTATTGAAAACCTTTAATGTAACACATGAAGAAATAATAGATTTTGAAAATCTTTTGGAAGCGGACAAAAACGCTTCAAAAAGCAAGCATTACCGGGATGAAAACCTTGCATTTGCCGCGCATAAAAGCGACGAACTTATAAACCTACACAATGAACTGACCTATTTTCCGAAAGACGGGATTCCGGGAAATCCGTTGGAATCTGCATACCACGTCGGAAGATACCGGCGAAAGAAAATCTATGAGCCGAAACCGCGGATCATTATGGCGCTACAATACCGCGATCGCGTTGTACAGTGGGCGTATTATCAAAAATTAAACCCGTTGTTTGACAGGCAGTACATAGAACATAGTTACGGGTGCAGAGTAGGCAAGGGAACCACAAGGGCGCGGGCGCAGCTACAATACTGGCTTCGCATGGCGTCAAGGAGCGCTAAAAAGTGGTATGTGCTGAAGCTGGATATTGCAAAGTATTTTTATCGCGTGGATCATGAAATCCTGATGAAAATTCTATCTAAGCATATCAAGGATCCGCTGATTCTTCGGGATCTGTATAACCTGATAAATTGCGAAGATACAGCCTTCGGGCTTCCGGCTGGCGTACAGCCTGAATTATGCAATCAGGAAGAATGGCTTTACAACCGTGGTATGCCGATCGGGAACCTGACAAGTCAAATGTTTGCAAATATCTATCTGAATGAGTTGGATCAATTCTGCAAACATGACCTTCATATCCGGCATTACATCCGCTATATGGACGATATTATCATCCTATGGCCGGATAAAAACGAATTACATCAAATTCAGGCAGAGATTGAAAGATTCCTGGATGAAAAACTTCACCTGGAATTAAACAAGAAAACATGTATCCGCCCGGCCTGGCTGCCTGTTACGTTCGTAGGCGCACAGATCACGCCGAAAGCGATCCGCATGAGGAAAAGCACAAGGAAGCGCATGTTCCGCAGAATGAAATATATCCGCGGCCTGTTTGAAATCGGGAGGATCGCATTTGAAAAAGTAAATAATACCATGCAAAGCTATTTCGGGCTGATTGGAACCTTTACAGCCAGAAACCTTTTACGGAAAGTCATTGATGAATTTTCGTTCCGCATTATCAAACATGACAATTCAACCGGGTAAAGGCCCGGTTTTAAATTGTTTAATTCTGAAAGAAAGGGGGCTTTTCTATGTCGGAAGTAGCATTTGAAAGAGAAGTGTTAGACCGCTTGACCAAAATCGAAGCAAAGCTGGACAGCTTCGACGCCGCGAAAAAAAAGACATACGACAATGAAAACGACATTATCCGCCTGAAGGATGAAGTCAAAAATCAGGGCGATCGTATAGTCAAGCTGGAAGATTCTAACAAGTGGCTTCACAGGACGACGGCCGGAGCCGTGATCGGAAGCCTGGTTGCTATTGTGTTCGCATTAGTCCAGGCGGGGATCGGCGTATGAACGGACACAAGCGCAGCAGAAAGAAAAAGCCGGAGTTTTCAAAACAAATTCTGACAACCGCAAAATGGGAATGTTGGATCATTACTGCCTTCGGCCTGTTTTTTACTGCAAAGGGATATGACACTTCATTTTTTGCATATGTGATCCCGGTAAGCTGGGGCGGGTATGCAATAGCACGGGCCTTTTACTACAATAAGGCAAAATCAGAAAACGCGATTAAACTTCGCACGGCGTACCGGAAAGCCGGGCTTGATCCGGAACCGGCCGATCGGCAGTTTGAATCAGCGCTTGACGAAGAAATCCGTTCAGACTATTAAGGAGGTAAAAAGAAAATGGATGTAAACGCCACAACACAAACACTGATCAATGTCCTGGTTATCGTGGTTATTCCCACGCTTACCAAAGCGGCCGTTGATTATATGCGCCTGAAAATCCAGGGAACCAGGATCGAACAGGCGGGGCAGATCGTTCTTGACGCGGTTGATCAGACAAATCAGACATTCGCGGATAAGTTGCGGGAAAGCGGCGATTTCACAAAGGAAAACCAGAAGAAAGCCCTGGAAATGTCGCTGAAGGCGGCGCTGGAAAGGATGAACGATCGCACGATTGAATTATTGGAAAAAGAATTCAACGGGGCGGAATCGTGGATTATTTCCAAAATTGAAGCGGCTTGCAAGTCGAACAACGAAAACAAGAATTTTTTTGAATTAAAATAATTGAGGGCGGCCGCGCGGATGATGTGCGGCCGCTTTTCTCCATGAAAGGATCTGATTTTATGTCAAATAGTGCATTAGTAAGCTATACGCGGATTTCACCGAACAAAAACAGCCCCCGCAATCATGCAATAGATACAATTTCTATTCATTGTGTCGTGGGGCAGTTATCCGTTGAAACAATCGGGAATGTGTTTGCGCCGTCGTCGGCCGGGTGCAGCGCTAACTATGGGATCGGCGCCGACGGCCGGATCGGGATGTATGTTGAAGAAAAAGATCGTTCCTGGTGTACGTCCAGCAGCGCGAACGACAACCGCGCAATCACGATCGAATGTGCCAGCGATAAAACTTCGCCGTATGCCGTGAATGATAAGGTATACAAGACCCTGATCAATCTGTTAGTGGATATTTGCCAGCGGAACGGAATCAAGGCCCTGAAATGGCAAGGAAACAAGGCGCTGATCGGCCAGGTAGACAAGCAGAACATGACCGTTCACAGGTGGTTTGCAAATAAAGCGTGTCCGGGGGATTATCTTTATAATTTGCACGGGCAGATCGCCGCAGAAGTCAATAAACGGCTGGGGGTATCATCCGGAGCCGCCGCCGGATATACAAAAATTGCCGGAAAATCCGTTGCAACGGCGGAGCAAATGCGGGCTTATATCCGATCGGTGAATCCTTCGGTTCCGCAGTCTGTAATTGACATGATCCCGTTTTATATTTCAGAGGGAAACACAGAGGGGATCCGCGGGGATGTTGCATTTTCTCAATCATGCCTGGAAACCGGAAATTTTACTTTCAAGGGTTCCGCGGTTACGCTGGATCAGAATAATTTTTGCGGAATGGGAGTTACTTCAAACGGCATGAAAGGAAATTCCTTCAGCACGCCGCAGCTGGGGATCCGGGCGCAGATCCAGCACTTGAAAGCATACGCAACGGCCGATCCGCTTGTGAACAGCTGCATTGATCCGCGGTTCAAGTATGTTTCCCGCAAATCGGCTGAATTTGTGGAATGGCTAGGGCAAAAAGAAAATCCGAACGGTAAAGGATGGGCGACGGGCGCAAAGTACGGAGAAAAGATCCTGGCAATCCTGAAAAAGATTTCCAGCACATCCGGATCCGCCGCGCCAGCCCCGGCAGCATTTACGCCGTATCTGGTAAAAGTGACGGCGACAGACCTTCGGATCCGCAAAGGCCCCGGAACAAATACTTCTTTTGTCCGTTATTGTCCGCCCGGCGCCTATACAATCATTGCAGAATCGGACGGCCCCGGCGCTTCAAAATGGGGCCAGCTGAAAAGCAAAGAGGGCTGGATCGCGTTGGACTATGCAAAGAAAATATAATTCGTGTATAATGTAATCTAATCGGATTATAAAGTAAATAAAATAATTCCAAAATACACTTGACAGTTTTCTATAAAGTGTGATACAATGGCGGCCAGAGGGGGTTATAAAGGGGGTACAAAAAGGCGCCATTCAGAACGCGCCAGGCGGCCATATAGCCGCGTTTTTTATTTCCTGGATAAAATCCCCGCTTACGTCCATAAAATCCATTTACGGGGCAAATGGAGCGCCCACGCGGGCAAATATGCAGCGGCGCCCGTCCTGGTTGTTTCTGCAATACCATTCAGAACGCGCCAGGCGCCCCGTAAAGCCGTTTTAATGTCTTACATGATAAAATATCCACATACGGCAGAAAAAGCCGTCTATGGGGCAAATAACGCGCTTGTGCGGCGCCGTGTGCTGGGGCCGTCCGCCTGGCCGGTTCCGGAAATACCATTCAGAACGCGCCAGGCGCCCCGTAAAGCCGTTTTATTTACTTATACAATAAAATCCCTATGCAGATTTCTAAAATGCCGATACGGGGCAAATACGGGCTTTCTGCATAGGGATTTTTTATTTTATACTTCATAATCACGCAAGCACAGACCTTCGTAATAGCTGGCTTTTGGGGATTCCACATTGAACGGCCGGATCAGCGGTTCGATCCTGATAATAAAATCGCCATTCAGGAATAAACATCCATTTTCAACCGTGATTTTATAATCCTGAAGCGGTGTTTTCTTCTTTCCGGTTCTGTATTTACGCAAGGCGGAAAGGATTTCTTGCGGTTCCGCGATCAAGCGCCAGTCTAAGCAAGTACATTTCTCATAAATCTTGTTTAAAAATTCTACTCTATTCATTTTTCCTTCCTTCCTGTCGGCCGTTTGGCCGCCGCCTGTTTTACTGAATCACTTCCCACTTTGTAACAGTGCCGTATACGTCGGTATGTTCTTCCAGGAAGCTTTTTAAAAGTTTACATCCGGTTCCCTTCATGTAACCGTCGATACATTCCAGAGTATAGCTTTTTGCATTTACCCGTGTTACCTTATATGTTAATTCACTGTTTGCCGTTGTGCTGGCGAAAAGTGGATTGTCATTCCTTTTAACCTGTTTTACAATGCTTCCCTTTACTAATTCCATTTTTATTTCCCCTCTTTCTTTGTTTCATCTTATGTTTACATTATACACTAGAGAATGTATTTTGTCAATAGAAAATGTAAAAATATTTAAACTTTTTTCAAGAAAATATTTCCGAAATACACGCAAGAATGAACAAAATAAAAGGGCCTGGCGGCCCTATGCAGATAATTGTTTACGCCGTTAAACTGGGAGCCATCGAGTACCGGCCCAACGGATAAACCGTTTCCGCGTTGCTATATTCAGAAATTTTTTTATTGATCCGGCATTTCTTTACTTCGGTTCCGTCCGTGATTGTGATTGTTTGCGCCGTCCGCGCGGTAACGGTGTATGTCCAGATACAGTTGTGATCACAAACGCTTGACATGCTATATCGTTTCCCTACTTCAAATTTTTTCATTTTCTTTTCCTCACTTTCTTTTATATGCGGCCCCGGATTCCGGGGCCAGGCGTTTTTATTTACTGGATTTTATCATGGTCGGATTCTATATATAATCCGAACGCTTCGCAATACTGCATTACCCCACAATCAACCACTTTACAGCGTTTTGTTTTTTCATACCGTCCGCTTCCCTTATGAATTGTTACGGTTACGGTTTTGGCCGTTACCTTTTCGATCCAGTACCTTACTTCAGATGATCCGATGTATGTTCTATATTCTCCAACTTCAAATTTTTTCATTTCGTTTTCCTCGCTTTCCTTACTTCATCTTATGTTTACATTATACACTAGAAAATGTATTTTGTCAAGTAAAAATGTAAAGAAAATCAATAAAAAATAAATATTATTTTTCCTATTGACATTCTAAAGTGTATATTGTAAAATAAGCACACAACACAGAAAGAAGGTGATCATATGTCGAACCTGAACACGGCCGAAAAAATAAGAATCGCCGTAACCAGATCCGGGAAAACAATGTACAATGTAGCAGAGGAAACCGGCCAGACACGGCAAAACTTCTCTAATAAGCTGAAGCGCGGAGATTTTAAGGAATCAGAACTAAAAGCGATCGCGGAAGCGGTCGGATGTGAACTGAAAATTTCTTTTGTAGACAAGGAAACAGGGGAAGAAGTTGGATGAATAAAAAACAGGGAAAACCGCTTAAAATGCGGCTTTTCTTTTTCCTAGTTACTCACATAGACGGGAATCCCCCCATATTGCCCTCCAAAACGGTCCCCATAACGAATGGTCATCTGTAGTTTGCCATCCTCTAAAATCAGTTCTGGTTTGACCGAAATTTTCCATACCTTTGTATCGGAATTATAAAAAGCTTCCAAAGGACTGTAATCCACCGTTTCCACCGTCTCATAACCGGACCGGTCTACATAACGGGTATATGCTTTTTGATAAATGCTGCCGTCATCCGCCCGGAGAAAATCACCTTCCCCGTATGCCCAGAAAGATTTGTACTCTTTGGCGTCTTTATAAGGCAGTACAGACAAATCTTCATAAACATCCACTGTTTCTTTTCCAGGCTTCTCATTCGGTACACGAATCCACCGGTACAGATAATTTCCTGTCTCATAATCTTTGTCCGTCAATCCAGATAAAGGATATTTACCATACACATATCCTTTGGTTCCATCCCAATAGGACATGGGATATTTCACATAAAAAACCTGGTCTGTAGCGGAAAATACCACAGGCAGCACTTCCTCTCCTGCCAGAAAAGAATACCGAAGCACCCCATAAGTCTTCCCGTTTTGATGGATGATCGTTTCCAGCCTTGCTCCGCTAAAAGCAGGACCATCCTCTTTTGACATAAAATCATACAACTTCTGGCCCCACAGACTGGAATTGTTTCCCAAATCTATGAGAAAATAGGGAGCTTCTTTTCCCACTTCTTTTAAACCAATGGCTTCCATCTCTCCATTACACTGGTTTACAAATCCTTCCTCATCTCCTCCCAAAATCCCGGTCAACTGGGGTATGTATTGCTTGTCCAAGGTCCGAATGTAGCCTTTTAATCCAGTCCGCACAATGTTTTCAGGCGTCACTGCCACGGTTTTGGTATGCGCCGCGGTCACGATTTCGCCATTGGGAAGCAGTATCTCTTCTCCTTCTTTTACTTCCACATTTTTCTTTCCAATGACCACCAAAGTTCCAGCTGCCGCTTTAACTGGTTCATAGTAGGTTTCCTCCTCCTTCCACTCCCGGTAAATCTTCTTCTTTCCTTTTGTGGTCATCCAAAAAGTAGGAAGGCAGGCAGAATCTACATTTTTCACCCATATATCATAACCATAATCCGCACCGGAGCTGGAAAAGGAAACTTCTGTCACCACTTCCTTTTTTCCGTCTTGTGTTTCCCGTACATCTCCCTTTATCTCTTCCACCTGGATTGTTCCCTTTGCCTCCACATTTCCTCCTGCCTCCTGACTGATCCGGTTGGAGACCTCTGCCTCCACCCCGTACACGGACAGCTCGTATCCCTCTGACCGGGTCAACTCCTGTATGTAATAGGGACCTAAAAACAAAGGTCTTCCAATCCAGCAGTTTCCATTGATTGTCTGGTTATCTGTCACCCGATAGCTCCACCGGTTTTTCCCGTTGTTGTCCGGATTGCTGGTATATTTTTCCACAGATTCCACGTAAAGATTTTCCGGCCCTGAAAATCCGGTTTTTATGGTCTGGCCCTGACTGTAATCGTACACGGTTCCCGGCGCTTCTGTAATGGCCAAAAAAGAGGCGTCTCCGTTTTTATCTGTGGCTGCCATTGCCACCAAATTGCCCTTTTCAAATACAATTCCTGTCTTTCCGTCCGGATGCCAAAAATCTGATGCAGCAAACAAACCGTAAACAGCCCCTTCTAAAGTTCCGTCCCCCTGAGTGTCTCCATAAGAATCATAATTTTCACTTTCACCCTGTTTTAAAAGCAGGTCCCGCTTGTTGATGTGAACCTCCCCTTCCGTCCGGTGATCATAAATCTCAAATGTCCAGTCTGCCCCGTTCTTTCCAGAATAGTCTGGGTCTAGCAAAGGCACCGCATCCACCAAAGATTCCTTCCATTCTTCTGGATCAAAAACCAGAGTATCTCCTCCATCCTTTTTGGAACCTTTTCCCGCCTTTAAAAATACTCCTGCCTCTTTTGCAGTACGGACCTGACCTGGCAGCACAGGCAAAGCATCCGAACTGCTGGCCTCTATTGCCTTATGAACCTCTTCTTCCTCCCAAAACGCATCCTCATCCAAAATCAAAATCTCATCCAGATTCACATTATCGTCTGGAATCTGGACGGTTTCAGCTGGTGTGCCATTGCTTTTTGTTGCAGGAAACGCTTCCTTTACTGGTTTGATTTGTGTAGTGGATTTTTCTGCTTTATATGCTTTGCCTTCTCTTAACCCATAGTACTGACTGGAATGAACCGACACCGTCTCCACTGGAACGGTATCTGAGTGAATGCCATCAAACCGATTGTCAAACGGTTGGTGAAGACGTTCCTGATTGTGAAGGATATATCCGTTTCTTGCAGATAGCTCCCGCGCTGAATAATCATAAACCAGAGAGATAAATTCCTCATAGTGCTGATCCCGGTCTGCGATTAAAAGATCCATTGCTCCCCCATCCAGGGAATGGTAAAATCCTCCAGCTGCCGCCAGACTTTCACAAATTTCAATCTGCCTTTCATATTCCTCCTGCTCTTCGTCGCCCCCTTCCTCTCCATCCTCCTCTCCTTCTTTTTCTGGTTCTGGATGACCTCCACAATATCCTTTTGTATAAGAGTAATATTTTGTATCCCGATGAGCACGGACCTCTGACGGAAAAAGCGAACCAGCGCCAAAAGAGGACGCCTCCACCAGCCACCCATCTTCATCTGTCACTTCCTGATCTTTTTCACATGGGTCTGTTCCACAATCCTCATAGGGACTGTCCCATCCGTCCCAGCGCAGAAACTGGCTTCCCCCATCATTGTCCCAGTTGTCATCCTCCAACACGCTCCCCTCTAACTGGCTGTCATCAAAAGCTTCCAGCACATCAAACCAGGACCCTTTTAACGGTTTTCCAGTCTCTGCGTCCAGTTTTCTCAAATTTACCACATAATCTGCCTGCCACTCTTCTGTGTGCAGAAATCGTTCCACAGAATAAGGATTGTCCTTCACTGGAGGCGGCGGCAGAGTTTCTGGTGGAGGACCTACAAAGATCCGAATCCCATCTTTTAAATTGGCAAGCAAATTTCCCTGGGCAAAATTTAAACTCCAACGGTTGTTCACTTTCACCGGAGTATGAAGTTCCCGCACACTTTCCATGCCAATGGTTTTTTTCATAATTCCATTGGCATTTTCCAAATCTATAGCCGCTATGGGATTGCCATCTGGCATCTGTCCAGTAGGCGATCTAAAATCAATACCGCCTTCTGTCATTTCATAGTTCCAGTCTCCATAGGTGGTAATGGCTGCCGCCCCAAAAAATTCTCTTGTCTCCGGCGCGACTTTATAGCGGACATGGTACATTCCATCCTCTTCCATGGCAACGGTGGGAAAATAAATATATCCCTCATCGGAACACGCTTTGGCGTCAGCCGCCACCTTTGCCGTGTTCCACACATGCTGAAAAGTGTCTTCCATTTCTGTATAAATATCCTCGTATACCTGCCGGCTTCCCATTAAGGACGGGTTATAGTAGGAGGCTACCTGAGCCATATGCTGCTGATACATCTTCCAGTCATGATTCCAATCTCCGGTAAATCTTGTTATCTCCGCCAGACTGCACAGCGCCTGACAAAGGCAATAAGACCCGGTCCCGATCACCGGGTCTGAATTTACACCAACATTTTTTCCCTTATAATTGGCAGCATAAGACATAATCAAAAAATTTAACCGCTGACGATAAGGGTCCGACGTATGGCTTAACACAAAGTCTGGCATATTCTGCAGTGTATAAGGCGTTTTCTTTATATACCATATTCCTGTAAATTCTGCTTTTACATTGGGATTTTCCGCCAGCTCTTTGCTGTGGGCAATACAATACATATTATGGTACTCGTATTCTTCCCACTCACCGCTGGGACTGTCACTGGTCTGCTGTTTATACTCATTGCCGCCTCCCTTTGGGTAAGTTCTTGTCATCTGGCCCACAAAATCAGTTCTTTCTAAATCCATCCCTTCTCCTGCGGCAAGCTGGTCCCACAATGCCACCAGTTCTTCGCTGTAATAAAGTCCGTTTGTTCCAAAAGCCACATCTCCATAGACCTTCTTTGTCACAGACATATAGGGCCAAAATGTCATAAAAAACAACACAAACGCCAATGCCGCGGCATACCCCCGTTTAAAGACTCTCCCCTTCATCTTACCAGCCTCCCCTTTTCCCTCTGCACTCTGAAAAAAACAATCCCAATGAAACCGTAAGGTTTTTAAAACCCATTATACGCAAGACCTGCTTTTTTCACCTTACCTGTAACTTGCCATCCACAACCTGGCGTCCTTTTTCATCCAAAACCGTCCCGTCCAAAGCCACGCCATTTTGAATCAATGCGCCTTTTGTCCCATCTGAATTTTCGTTAAAATAATAACGATAAGTAATTCCATCTATATCGGTAATCCAGTTCCAACCTGTAACCATCCGTCCCTTCGTTCCATCTGACACAGGATTCAGATAATATAGCTTTCCATCCAAATCCTGAAACCATCCAGACACAAGAAAACCCTTTTCATCAAACCGGAACCAGTCAAATCCATTCTGCCCTTCCTTTATATTGGCATAAGGATTCACCACAGCCGCCCACTCATTTACATAGTCGCGAAATCCATCAGTAAATCTCCAGTTTCCTTGTTCATCCTGGTTCCAGTTTCCCGATACCACATAATCCGGCAGTCCTCCCTCTGGCAATGCAGCCTTCGGCACTGCTGTCTCATTTATGGTTACTGCTGTCTGCACCCCTGGTCCTGCTGCTTGACTTCCTCCTGTGCTTCCCTTATTGCTGCCTTTGCCTCCCCCGCCGGAAGAACCGCTTCCGCTGCTGTTAGAGGAGCTTCCCAAAAGAGCATTGGCCTGAAAAGTCAGATGAATTTTGCAGGATTTTTTTAATCCTCCGTCTCTGGCCTCTGCTGTGACCGTCACCACCTTTTCTCCTTTATAGGGATAGGTCTTTAGGGCCTCCTGAATCCATTTTCCCTGATCAAGAACCGTAATCCTTCCATTTTCCACCGTTATGACATCTGGGTCAGAAGAATGCCATAGAATGGTCCGGTCATAAGGCTCATACCGTTCTTCTTTTGGCAGATCTGGCAGAATTTTTGCCACAAGGGTATCTCGCACTCCAAAACCAGTTTTGTTCTTAATTTTTGTATAAATGGTACCCGTATAATCATAGGATAACTTGTAAGCCAGATTTTCCTGGTTTAACGTAAGCTCTTCTGGATGAATTACCGTCTCGTCCTCTGTCACAAAACGAATCTCCACTGGACAGACCGTATGAATATGACCGTGAGTCTGGTCTTCACTGGCGGCTGTTACGGATTCCTCACAAGTTCCAGAGCCAAAAAGCTTCTCATATGGCTGCGCTCTTTTTTTGTCTTTGTCTGCCTGAATTACATTCTGAATCCAGGCAGGGTTCTTTTGACCTTTTGAATCGTAATTGATTTCCACTTTACAATCTTGCGTATAATCTCCTGACGGAGTCAGAGACAAAATTTTCCCGCTTTCCAGATCGTTCCAGGATACATTTTTAAAAAACGGACGAACTGGTTTTAAAGCTGCTGTCAAAACCAGGGGATGGGAAGCTGTAAGAGTTTCCTTTGGATTTTTCCGGTCTCCCGTCAATTTTCTGGTGACAGTAAATTCCATCCGATCTGGACTTACACTCATTCCTTCCACCCGCACTGTAGTATTGTCCACAATCTGAAACGTCACATTTACCTGACAGTTGGCATACACCGGCCGGTTATCTATGGATGTTTCCGGGTTGGTTGCGGCTGTAACTACTGCATGTTGATTGTATATGGTATTGTTGATTTTTTCCTCATATTGATTGTCTGCCTGGGCCTGAACCTCCCGCTGAATAATTCCCTGAATAAAATTAGAAGAAAGATTTGGCAGAATCACCGCGTCCTTAACTGTATAACCAGTTTCGGACAAATTGGTTAAAAGATTGGTGTCATCTATGGACCATTTCATGGTCCGGTCTGCAATCTGACCGGCTCCGTTGTGTTCTCCATGAATCCGGATCGGCTGCACCTCTACCAGACGGTCTGGATTTCCGTCAATATACCGGGCAATCAAAACACCCTCCTGATTGGTCACTTCTGTAACAATCTTGGGATTTTTCCGGTCTCCACTGCGGGTCTGAACGATATGAATCGAAGTTTTTGCCGGGTCTACATAAAGTTTGGTTGTCACTTTTATGTATTCTGCATTCAGCTCAGTATCCCTGTTTGGCATAATGAAACTGTAAGAACCTCCATTTACATAATCCATCTCTTGGGTTTGTCCCTCTCCGTTTATAAACGTGGGGGCTTTTACACCGCCAGGAACCTGATGATCCACCACCATCTGGTAACGGTTCTCCCCTGTGTTTTTCGGCCCAGTCGCCACAGTCACTACACTTCCCGGCACAACTGCTCTGGCATGGTCCTTGTCTATAGTCCGGTAATAGGTGTTGTTGGTGCCTGAGATAGCGGTCAGCTTTGCCACATCCGTATCAAACGTTCCGTTATCATTTCTGGCGTCAATCCGGGGAATGGATACCAGATAACCTCTCACTGGCTGCCCCATATATCCAGGTGCAAAGTGGTCCATGTGAAAAGAGATTCCCCTTGCATAGTCAGATGCAGTAAATTCCCGGTTTAATTTTCCAGTTACAATGTAGCGCACCCCGTCTTCCAGTTCTTCATAAAAATACCGTTCTCCACTGTGGGTTTCTGTGTTTCCAAAAACCAGAGCATATTTGGTCTCATGGTCTGTCCAGTAACCAATATGAGCTTCCTTTGTAAACGAATTATCTCCGTCAATGGTGCTCCCAATTACATTCTTTGCTTTGGCAGCGTCGTTAGCAAAAAGATAACTGACATTGTTCGTTTTCTCTGTCCCATAGGTAAAACGGTCTCTGGATTCCCTGGTTCCAATAAACGTTCCTTCTCTGGCTGCCATCCCCTGATTGGTGGCAGAAATCCGTCCGGCCATCCGGGCCAGAACCAGATTGCCGCTTTGATACCGGCCAATGATTCCTCCCACTGCCCGACTGCCGTTTCCTCCAATGGTCCCGTTTACATAGGCATTATATATGTCGGCTCGGTTGATTTTTCCTGCAATTCCTCCCACATATCCTTTTCCCCGGATTCGGTCCGCATCTCCATTTTGCGTGGTAACTACACTGTCCACAATCCAGGCATTCTGCACATTACCTGCGATCCCTCCCACAAAGCTTTCCGTTCCTTCTGAATTTAAAACAATGCTTTCTGCACTGCAGTTTTCTACAGTCACCCGTTTTTCCGAGCCAGTCACTTCCCCTGCTATACCTCCGGAATTCCCCCTGGTATTCACATATCCGGAAACCGTAACCCCGCAAATTATCGCGTCTCCTGTAATACATCCTGCCAAAATTCCTCCATTGTCCTCTCCTGCAATCTGATCTGCTTCTACGTTCAAATTCTTAACAGACCCTCCGTCAATAACGCCAAACAGACCGATGTTGGTCAATCCCAATGACTGGCTTACAATCTTTAAGCCAGATATGGTGTTGCCTCTTCCATCAAAATGGCCCCGGAAAGGACTTTGTACTGCTCCCCCAAGCTCCCCTTTTTTCTGATACCATCCAATGGGCATCCAGTTTCCCTTGTTATAGGAAAGACCGCTAAGGTTTAGATCACTTGTCAGCTCAAAATATTTTCCTTCCGTTTCTCTTGGCCCAAGAGCAGCCATCTCGGAAAGTCCCATTAACTGCTGAATGCTTCCAATTTGAAACGGCGCTTCTTTCGTTCCATCTCCTGGAAAATTCATGTCAGACTGCCAGTCATTCCAAAGATTGTCCGTATTGGCTGCCATCGCCTCAATCCCGGCATATTTATGATAAGCATCGGTCACGGTTTCTTCCCAAAGTTCATACCACCTGATAAATTCCTCATAAAGCTCCGGCTCCTGACCTTCCAGAACCCCAAACATCCAATTCCACAAATCCTCCTCTTCCCCATGGCTCAAAAACCACTCTGTAAAAGAATCGCTCCCAATCTCTGGCATATCTGCAAAAATATTCTTTTCCCCATTTGACGGCGTAGCGATTGATTCTTCTTCCTCCTTTTCCTCCCCCACAGCTTGGTCTTTTTTATCCCTCACATCTTGGTCTTTTTCCTCATCTTCTACTGGCGCCTTTCCGGTCCAAGAAGAATCTGCTTCCTTCTCCATCCACTTATCCAGCTGGCTGCCGCTTGAAACAGCCGCATCATAAGGAGTTGCCAGAATGTCAGCAAAACCGTCCTTTCCAAAAAGCGCCCTGCTTTTCCATTTCTCGTTCCAGGTCAGTTCCGGCGCCTTTGCCATAACGGGTATTGTTCCCTGCGTCAGCAGGACAGTTGCCAAAACTCCTGCCAATTTCTTTTTATATCGTCCCATCCACTTACCTCCTGTATTTGTAATCATAAAATGAAAAATTATTCCTTCAAAGGCATAACAAATGCAGGACGTACTCCCACATTGCCAGTAACACACAGCTCCTTATCTCCTGTCACATTTTCCGGCCTGATCGAAACCGGCCCAATCCTTCCGTCCATCAAATCCACTGCATAGACCAGTTTCGTATCGTTCCCCACAGGATTTCTAAGCCAATATCCCTTGGAAAAAGCGCCGCAGACACTTTCTGGATTCTCTTCTTCAGAACCATAAAATCTCCAAAGCCACTGACGGTACTTTAACGCTTCATCTACGGACAGAACAAACAACTTTCCTGGAAGTTTCTGATTTCCAATCGGGATTTTTGTCAAGTCAGAAGCATGAAACTGTTCCCACATATCCGGGCTGGTGCTTCCTGTATAAGCATAGGAAACGCCAAGCTCCAAATCTTCTGCAAAAGCAAAACCATCCTCTGCCTCTTTCAGCCATTTTCGAATATTTGAATACTTATAATCATTGGATTTGCCAAAATTCACAATCGGTCCTGGTGAGAAAACATATCCATAAGTTCCATCCTCCAACCATTCATAAGAATAGGAAGAACCAAAATTTGCCGGTATGACCGAATCGCACAAAAACAATGCTCCCTGACAGTGGTTTCCGAACTCATCGGAATAATTCTGGTCAATGCAGCGAAAGGAATATTCTTCTCCATGAATGGTTCCAGTCAACACATCCCCTATTTTCCAATAGGCAGATTCCATCGAAATATCTTCTATGTGACTTTTACACCTGTCGCATATCTGGTCTTTGTCCAAATCCAGGTGGCCTTTTGGCAAAAGAATTTCCTCCTTCTCTTTGCCGCATGTTTCACACCTGTCAATACGCTGACCGGTCTCATCACATCCTGCTTTGTGTTCGGTGTGAATCCTCCAGATGTGACTGCAGTTTTTGGGATTCCCATTTCTGGCAATGGAAAACCGGGTGATGGTATAAGTATCCCCCTTCAGTAGAAACTGATCTAAAACCTGTTTGGAATACACCATTTCATCTTTGTAATAATTTTTAAGAATCCCTCCATCTGGCTCAAAATTTTTGCCAATCACATAGATCACATGCTCCCCAGGCACCGGAATCTGTCCGGCCCCGGTCAAAAGACGGCTGTTATTTTCCTGCTGATTCTCTGCCACAATTCTGCTGTCTGGAATGTTCATCCAATCCTCTTTTGTAAGAATCCCTTCCTGTTCTTTAGCCTTTTCCAGCCATTCTTTTAATCGTTCCTTCTCGTTAAAATCCGGGTCCTCTGGACCATCCAGAACGCCGTTGTATTGATATTCCACATAATAAATCACGTTTCCAGGCCCGTAAACCTCCATCTTTAGCGGAGATTTCTCAACGGATTCCCATATACGATTTTCGGAATCCACAATCCGGTCCCGGAAATTTAAAGTCACGGTCTTTCCGTCCTGAATTTTTCCCTGTCTAGGTTCTGCCAAAAAAATCTGGTGTGTATCTTCATCCACAAAACATACCTTCCAATCCACCATGACAGCGTTGGACCAAGTCGCTGTTCCAATCACTCCCACAAAATCCTCTTTTTGGTAATCCCACCGTTCATCCTCTTTCTTAGTATCCTCTTTCTTAGGATTCTCTTTCTCAACCATTCCCTTATCTGTCACCTTTTCATCAGGGTTCTTACTGCCATCACCCCTTCCACTGCTTTTACCACCTCCATGGTTATTCCTGCTCCCACTGCTTCTGCCTCCTCTGCTACTGTTTCTGCTTCCCTCTCGGTTCCCAGGTTCACTTCGTTCCTCTCCCTGTCTTCCATGTTCAAAAATTCCCTGTGTCAAAATCCCTTTTCCCGGAATTTCCACCAAAGCCCCCTGTTCATCCACCCAGGCTCCCCTGTCATTGACCTGGTATCCGTCCGGAGTTCTTGCATTGACATACATGGCTCCCTCTGGAAACAATTCATTGCCTGATTCTGCAAAATAATAGCATTTTCCATCAATCCATTGCCATCCCACCATCATTTTTCCATAAGTTTTGTCTGGCCCTGGATTTAAAAAATACCAAAATCCTCCAGCCTGTCTCCATCCCACAGCCATGCTGCCGTCACTTTCCAGATAATACCATCCTTCCTGTTCCTGCACCCAGCTGTCTCTGACCCATGTGCCTTCCCGTTCATATCTCCACACGTCATCTTGTTGGACCCATCCTGCATAAACTGGCTTTGTCTGCCCCAGGAAGGATATAATTCCCAACACTGCCAATTCTTTCACAAACTTTTTTCTCATATCATCCTTTCTGCCTCTTTTGAGACGATCTTGTGAACAGACAATTTTCGGCAGATTTATCTTTATGAAAATCACTGTTTTTCTACCGGTTCTTTCTGTTCATAAAATTATGCACCATTTGCACAAAAAACAATGAATTAGTTAGGACTCCTCCTTTCCTTCTTTTTTCTTTCCTAGTTTTGGAGTTTCAGCGTAATCTTCGCTGTAAAAAAATAAGAATTTGTTGAAATCTCACCAGAGAGAATCTCCGGTAATGATAGATTCAGTATAAACGACCATTTTTCTGCTGTCAATCACTTTATTCTTTTTTAATTTTTGAAAGCCCAATATTAAGCTTGCCACTACATCATCAAATGGTTAGAACGGTGACGATAAGAGCAACAAATAGCCTGGTGGGTGCTTTGCCACCATAAAAGTAAAGAAGAATCCCCGAACTGTGCTGGAACACGGTTCGGGGATTTCGTTCTTTGTTCACATGGAACTTTTGCATCTCTTTTTGCCTAATGGCATTATAGCATATGCAAATGTTAATTGCAAGATTCATCTCTTTTTCATAAAACAAAAAATTCAGATCTGCTCAATTAAATAGATTTCTTACTGGCACTGCCATGGGGCAAAAAGCTGATGGGTACAGGTGTAAGTCCTTATTTCACACCACCAGCTCATAATTTTCAATATCCAGATACCTGCCCATTTTCCACCCTACTTCATGAATCACCCCGCAAAACCGGAAGCCATATTTTTCATGGAGATGCACACTAGACTCATTGCCGCTGGTAATAACGGATACCACCAGATGAATAGCAGGGTCTTTTCTTGCAAAGAGAAGAATCTGGTCCATGAGGGCTGTGGCAATCCCCTGACCGCGGCAGGCCGCGTCCACATAAACCGACAATTCCACGGTGGACTGGTACGCCTCCTTTTCCCGATAAGAAGAAAGGCTGGCGTATCCTGCCACCTTTCCTTTTAACTCTGCCACAAATAGAGGATGATGCTCCCCACTATGTACCTGAAACCATTGCTGCCACTCTTCCATGGTCTTTCGATTCAAATCCAAGGTAGCCACTCCATGGTCCACCTCATAATTGTAAATGGCTAAAAGCTCCTGTAAATCTTCCTTTTTGGCCTTTCGAACATGAATTATATCTTTCATTTTATCCTCCCCAAAATACCCAACATCAAAACAGAGCCGCCCATCATCCTTCCTTCAACAGATGATGCACCGCCCTGTCTATATTCATTAAAGTCATCCCCAATCCTGTCTACACCCCAGGCAGGACGAATGATCAATCCGTTCCCAGCAAATACCTTTCCATCCCATCTAAAGCCGCCGTCTCATCTGTGCCGTCTGCCGAAATAGTAATCCGCTCACCAGTCCCCATGCCAAGCGTCATCATACCCATAATACTTTTTGCATTTACCCGGGCATTTTGGCTCTCCACATAGATCTTACTTTCATACTGACTGGCAATCTGTACCAGCATTGCAATGGGTCTTGCTTCCAGCCCTGATGAAAGTCCAATGGTGATTGTCTTTTTTAACATAATTATCCTCCTCATTTCTTCAGGCGAAACTTCACGCCTGTGTACCTGGTCTGTCGCTTTGAAGCTTTTCGGCCATAAGCCCAAGCTTTCGCAGCCGATGATTCACACCGGATTTACCCACCGGCGGGTCAAGAGCTTCCCCAAGCTCTTTTAACGTTGCTTCTGGCCTTGCCAGACGAAGCCGTGCAATCTCCTGGAGATTCTCCGGCAATCTGTCAAAACCGATTTTGTCCCTGATGACTGTGATGGCCTCCACCTGCCGGATGGCTGCGGACACCGTCTTGTGAATGTTGGCTGTCTCACAGTTCACCTGCCGATTGACGCTTCCCCGCATCTCCTTGAGAATCCGGATATTCTCCAGTTCCATGAGGGAAACCGGCGCCTCCATCACATTCAGGATATCTACAATCTGACTCCCTTCCTTGATATAGACCACATAATATTTCTTTCGCTTTACAATCCTTGCGTCCAAATCAAAGGAGCGAATCAGTCCCTGTAGTTGTACTGCCTTGGCCTCAGAGCCGCAGGCAATTTCAAAATGATAAAATCTTTCCGGGTCACTGACGGACCCTGCTGCCAAAAATGCCCCTCGTATAAAAGCACGTCTGCAGCAGTTCTGCAAAGTAACCACATTCTGAGCCAGAGACAGGCTCTCCCACATTTCGCCATGCCGGTCAACCAGCTTGGTGGCCTGAAGCACCCGAAGAGCATCCGGATGACTTCGGATTCCTACTGTATAAATCCGGCTTCTGCGGGTTCCCATACCCTGACCAACAGACACATCCGTTCTTATATTAAATGTTTTTTTCAATAATGTAAAGTACTTTCTCGCAACTGGTGCATTTTCTGTATGGATTTTTATACAAAATCTGTCACGCCCAAATCGGTGAACCCGCCCGCTAAGACTGATGATAGCAGCAATCTCCGCAATCTGACAATGTCTTGCCATACTTAGCTGCCGGGAAAGCTCCTCTTTCACGTTTGATGAAAATGACAATCCCTCACCCCTGTTCTTTCCGAATCCGGTCTTTATCAATGTCCCTGTGCTCAATTTTAAGCCCGTACTCCTCATGGCGGCTTAAATACTGATACAATGCTCCTGCCACAGTCACAGAGCGGTGTTTTCCCCCAGTACAGCCCACTGCCACCACCAGCTGGTTCTTTCCTTCCAGCACATAATTGGGAATCAGAAATTCCAGCATATCGCAAAGCTTCTCCATAAATCGATCTGCGGTTTTTCCCTGTCTGACATAAGCCTGGACCATCGCCTCCTCCCCAGTATGCTGCCTCAGCTCCTCCACATAATAAGGATTGGGAAGAAAACGCACGTCAAACACCAAATCCGCGTCAGCAGGGATTCCGTACTTAAACCCAAAGGACAAAACCGTAATAAACAAATTGCTGTAATCTCCACCTGCTGTAAACAGCTTTTCCAGCTCCTGGCGCAGTTCTCTGGTCAAAAGCTGGCTGGTGTCAATGATAAAATCCGCTTCCTGCTTTAAAAATCCCAGCCGTTCCCGCTCCTGATGAATCCCGGTATCCACCCTTCCCCGTCCGGCCAGGGGATGAGACCGTCTGGTTTCCTTGTAGCGCTTTACAAGAGTCTCATTACTGGCATCCAAAAAAAGAATCTGGTAGGGCATTCCGTTTTGCTTCCAGTCCTCCAACACATGCAGCAGCTGAGGAAGCTCCTCTCCGCTTCGAACGTCAATTCCCAAAGCCACCCGGTCCTGATTTACCGGCTTTGACACGGCCAGCTGTGCAAAAGGTTCCAAAAGGGGAATTGGCAGATTATCCACACAATAAAACCCCAAATCTTCCAGCATCTTTAAAGCAATGGTCTTCCCAGCCCCGGACATTCCGGTCACAATCACCAGCTTCACGTTTCTTCCTCCCTATGTAATCTTCGGACTCCGGATGAAGTGCCAGAACCTATATAAAAATCATTCCTGTCATCTTCACACTTTTGAGCGTGCCTTAAAATTCCCCCAAAAGTTTCACTTCCAGTTCCAGCTCTACCCCGGAATTTTCCTTCACCCGCTTTTGTATCTGACTGCATAGCTTTTGTATATCCGCTGCTGTGGCATTTCCCCGGTTAATCACAAAACCGCAATGTTTTTCCGACACCTGGGCATCCCCCACTCCAAAGCCCCGCAGCCCTGCCTCCTCAATAAGCTTTCCTGCAAAATGCCCAAAAGGACGTTTAAAAGTGCTTCCTGCGCTGGGATACTCTAACGGCTGCTTTTCCCTTCTCCTTGCCGCCAGCTCCTCCATACGCCCCCCAATGGCCGCCCGGTTCCCAGGCTCTAAAACAAACTCAGCTTCCAAGACCACCAGGTCTTCCTTTAAAATACAGCTGCTCCGATACCCCAGTTCCAACTCACCTGCCTGACGGGTCTTTATTTCCCCTTCTCTGGTCAGAACCACCGCCTGACTTAGCACATCCTTCATTTCCTGACCATAAGCCCCTGCATTCATCACAACAGCGCCGCCCACTGTTCCTGGAATGCCAGAAGCAAACTCCAGTCCTGCAAGAGCATGTTCCAGAGCATAACGTGCTACTGTGGCCAGAAGAACCCCGGCTCCTGCACGGATACCGCTTTTTGTGGCAGTCACCTGCTGCCACGGTTTTCCAAGAACGATCATCACTCCCCGAAATCCTCGGTCTCCCACCAGCAGATTGCTGCCATTTCCCAGTATAAAATATGGTATATTCCACTGTCTGCACAGCTTCAGCACATCTGCCAGCTCCTCTGGTGTCTGCGGCTCCACATAATAATCTGCCGGTCCTCCTACCCGAAATGTAGTATGGTGTCTCATAGGCTCATTTCTGCGAATCGGTTCATCCTTTAGTATCTGTCCTAATTTCTGCTCAAACTCACTCATCCGACCTCCTGATTGTCACAGCGCCCGCCCTAAATTGGCCTGAACCCGGTTATATAGTTCCCGCGCCGCATTATACCCCATTTTCTTCTGACGGAAATTTACGGCAGCTGACTCTACAATAATGGCAAGATTCCGCCCTGGCCGAATGGGAATATTGTGGCACACCACCCGGTTGCCCAAAAATTCCGTATACTGGTCTTCCATTCCCAGCCGGTCATACTCCTTATCCCGATTCCAGTCTTCCAGCTTAATCACCATGTTAATGGACTGAGTCTCCTTCACGCTTTCCACTCCAAACAGGGCTTTTACATCAATGATGCCAATTCCCCGAAGCTCGATAAAATGCTTGGTTATATCAGGTGCGCTACCAATCAATGTATCATCGCTGACCCGCCGAATCTCCACCACATCATCGGTCACCAGCCGGTGTCCCCGCTTAATCAGTTCCAAAGCCGCCTCGCTTTTCCCGATGCCGCTTTCTCCCATGATCAGAACACCTTCGCCAAACACGTCCACCAAAACTCCATGAATGCTGATACACGGCGCCAGTTTTACGTTCAGCCACCGGATAATCTCAGCCATCAAATCCGATGTAGTCTTGTCAGAACCCATACACGGCACCTGATAATGACGGCACAAATCCTGCATGTCTTCATCCGGCAGCTGACTGCGGCTGTACACCATACAGGGAATCTCACTGGACAGAAGCTTCTCATACATCTTCACCTTTCTCTCCCGGCTTAAAGTCTTGATATACTCCTGTTCCACAAACCCGATAATCTGCACCCGCTCCTTGTCAAAATGATCAAAAAAACCTGTCAGCTGCAATGCCGGACGATTCACATCCGGATGAGACAACACCACCTTGTCCGTATCAATCTCCGGAATAAAATTTTTCAGCCCCATCTTTTGAATCAGTTCCGTAATTGTAACACCATACATATCTTCTCCGGCTCCTTTATCTTTTTATCCTCTGATACTAATGTTTTGTACTTTGTACACCTGCAATCCTCAAAAACTGGTATCCCAATAAATTATTATTCATAATACCATGGGAATTATTCGTCGCTGTTTTTATTTATGTTAAGCTTCAACTGCACATACTACATATCTATATATTACATATTAGCACAGATCGAAATAATTGTCATTACCCTTGTGCAGGCTTTGTCTCCCTGCGAAAAAAATCATACACACTCTCCGCTGCCGCCCGGTTCATTCCCGGCGCCTCCAAAAGCTCCTCCACCTGGGCATCCCGAATGGACTCCAAAGACTTAAAATGCCTCATAAGCGCCTTTCTCCTTGTATTTCCAATTCCCGGAATATCATCCAAAATGGACTTCACCTGGCTCTTTCCCCTAAGACTCCGGTGATACTCAATGGCAAACCGATGAGCTTCATCCTGAATCCTTGTAATCAGCCGAAATCCCTCTGACCGGTGGTCAATGGGAATCTCCTGATTTTGATAATACAATCCTCTTGTCCGGTGATTGTCATCCTTTACCATGCCGCAAACCGGAATGGAAAGCCCCAGCTCCTCCAAGACTTCCAGAGCAATATTCACCTGCCCCTTCCCTCCGTCCATCATCAAAAGATCCGGGAAACGGGTAAAGCTGCCTAAGGTTTCCTCTTGTCCGGCCTCCTTTAACTGGCTTTTCTCCTCCAGTCCATGGCGAAAACGCCGAAGCAGCACCTCTTTCATAGACCCGTAATCATTGGACCCAATGACCGTCCGAATCTTAAATTTCCGGTAATCGTTCCGTTTCGGTTTCCCATTCTCATAGACCACCATGGACCCTACAGATTCACATCCGGAAATATTGGAAATATCAAAAGCCTCCACCCGGTTTACCGGCCCGATTCCCAGCCAGCCACACACCTGGTTCATCGCGCCTATAGTCCTCTGTTCCTCTCTTTTGATTTTCTCCTTATCCTGAATCAGCACCAAAGCTGCATTTCTTTGGGCTAAGTCCACAAGCTGTTCCTTCTCCCCTTTTTTTGGAACAACAATGTGAACTTTTTGTCCCTTCCGGGCACTGAGCCACCGACTGATAACCTCTGTGTCCTCTAACTCTGTCTGCACCCAAAGTTCTTTTGGCAAAAAGGGAGTTCCTGCATAAAACTGCTTCACAAAGCTGGATAAAATCTGTCCTTTCTCCTCCTGAGCCGCAATTTCCATATGAAAATGTTCCCGCCCGATAAGCTTCCCTTCCCGGACAAAAAACACCTGCACCACTGCATCCTCCTGGTCTCTTGCCATGGCAATAATATCCCGGTCCTGCATACTGCTGCTGGTAATCTTCTGCTTCTGAGCCACCTTCTTTACGCTGGAAAGCAAATCCCGATACTCAATGGCTTTCTCAAAATCCATCTCATCCGACGCATCCATCATCTGCTTCTCCAGAAGCGACAGAACCTTCTCATAACGGCCATTTAAAAATTCCAGCGCCAGCGCCACATTTTCCCCGTACACTTCCCGGCTCACCGTTCCCTGACAAGGTCCGTCACACTGCTTAATGTGGTAATTGAGACAAGGTCTCTCCTTTCCCACATCCCTGGGCAGCACCCGGCTGCATGTCCGGATTTTGTAAAGCTTATGAATCAAATCCAGCGTATCTTTTACCGCTCCCACACTGGTATAAGGACCAAAATATTTGTTTTTATCCTTTTTCATCTCTCTGGCCAAAAGAATCCTGGGAAATTCCTCTGCCATTGTCACTTTAATATAGGGATATGCCTTATCATCCTTTAACATAGTATTGTAACGGGGCCTGTGCTCTTTGATAAGATTACACTCCAACACCAAAGCCTCTAACTCGGAATCCGTCACAATATATTCAAACCGGGCGATCCGGGAAACCATCTGTTCAATCTTGGCCGTCTTGTTGCGGCTGCTTTGAAAATACTGCCTCACCCGGTTTTTCAGACTGATGGCTTTCCCCACATAGATGATCTCATCCCTTTTGTCATGCATCAGATAAACTCCTGGCTGGGCCGGAAGTTTTTTCAACTCTTCTTCAATGTTAAACATCTGCCGTTCCCCTTTCTCCCGGCCTCTGTCACCGCAGCCTTCTTCCGTCATAATGTCTCTGAATTGACAGATATTGAATCACCCCGTCCAGCTGCTCCTGCACATTTCCTGTCTGAGGCTTCATATCCAAAGCCACATAAATGCTGTCCAAATCCGACTGGGACACCGTATCTCTCCATTTTTTCAGATAGGAAATCTTCTCTTCCAAATTTTCTGCATCCAAAAAACCAAGCAACGCCAGAACCGGCTTTTCTTCCCGCTCCTCCACGATAGTAACTCCGCTTCCGCCTTCTTTTTCTCCGGAAAACTTAGCTGCCCGTTCTATCTTTTCAAATCGGTACTGCTGGGAAGCATTTGGGTATCTTTTTTCATCCACCAAACTTAGAAACTGGTCATATGGCCTTACATATACTTGAAAATCTCCATATAAAGCCTGATACACCACCATGGATTCTCTTGTCTCATAATGACAGGCTACAGTGACAATCTGATACAGTTCCCCCTTAAAATGCCGGTAAATCTCCCCTGGACATACCTTTCTCTCCATCTGCAGATCCCTCCCTTTCTTCTCTGTACACATCCATTGCCAATGTTCACCGGTTCAGGATTCCTGCCAGAATCAGACAAATCCAAAATATCGTCAATCCTCCTGCCATCCATAAGCCGATCTTGGCCAGCAGATAGTTTTTCTCCTTTTCCAGGAACGACAAACCTCCATAAATCAATGCCCCCAAAGCAAATACAAGACTGCTGACTGCCCAGGCCGCCACATTCAGCTCTCCCTGTCCCTGCTGCCGAACACTCAGTCCAAGGCTGACAATACAAAGAACCAGAGCCATCAGTGTTAGAAACAGACAAATACGGCTTCTTTTGGCAAAAGGTTTTCGAATATAAGAAATTTTAAACTTCTGTCTTCTCACGCCGCTTCCTCCTTATGCGAGCTGTCTGAACCAGATAAAAACAAAAATACCCCAAGGCGCCTCCTGTGGTATTGAGCAGCAGATCATCCACATCAAAACTCCCCACCTTACATACCAGCTGTATGGTTTCAATGCAAAGACTGATTCCAAAGCTAAGGAGACATATGCTGTACCATTTTCTTCCATTTTTAAGAATCACCGGCAGAAAAAAACCACATGGCAGAAACGCGATCACATTTCCCACCACATTTAGTAAAAATGCCTCCATTCCCAGTTGATGTCTATATTGATAGAACCGCCGGATTTCCCGGAACAGTTCCAGATTATAAGCGTATTCACGTTGCGCCGGCGCCCTTCCAAAGGACTCGGCAAAAAACATAAAATAAACCAGCGACGCCAGATAGGCACCAAACATCACCCATCCAAGCTTCTGATTCCTGGTCGCATTTCTGATCATAATTCTTCCTTTCCCAAATTTCCCACGCTTTATAGCATGTTTCCATTCAAGGCAGTATACGCCTGACCGCAGTTTTGAAATGGAAACCACAGCCAGACGCACGTCCCCTTCTTTTTGGCATATCACAGCCTTTTTGAATTGTGCCTTACAATTCTTCCCCCCGCCGAAAATCAATCAAAACAAAATTTCGGACTTTCTCTTTAAAAGAATGCTTCCGCTTACAATGGATACCACACCCACTGCAACTCCCGCCACCAGAATTACCACTCCGGCTGCAATATTGCATACGCCTGCATTTCTCATGGTCTTATAAACCTTTTCCATAACATATACTCCTTATTTACTCTGCTCCATACTCTCTATAATATGCGTCAATGGCCGCTTTCAGATTCTCGTCAATCACAATTTTTCCTTTGTAGGGACGATTGTACAAATGCTCCACCACCTCTGCCATAGTCACAATGGCAGTGGTCTTAAAACCATAGGTTTCTTCCATCTCCTTGAGCGCAGATTTTTTGCCCTGTCCACGTTCCATACGGTCCACAGACACCACCAGTCCCAGCACCTTTACATCCCCTTGAGCATTGAGAATGGGAAGGGTCTCCTGAATGGAAGTGCCTGCTGTGGTCACATCCTCAATAATTACCACCCGGTCATGGTCTTTTATAGGACTTCCAAGCAAAATCCCCTTGTCTCCGTGGTCCTTGATCTCCTTCCGGTTCGAACAGTACTTAATATCCGCCCCATACAACTCACTGATTGCCATGGCTGCCGCCACACTCAAGGGAATCCCCTTGTATGCAGGCCCAAACAACACATCAAAATCAGTTCCGAAAGCAGCTTTTATGGCTTTTGCATAGTATTCTCCCAAACGGCGCAGCTGAGTTCCGGTCCGGTAAAATCCTGTGTTGACAAAAAACGGCGTCTTTCTTCCGCTCTTTGTGACAAAATCCCCGAATTTCAGCACTTCACAGTCAATCATAAACTCTATAAATTCTGCCTTATAGCTTTCCATTGTAACCATCTCTCCTTTATTTACTTTACACATCCAATCAGTTCATAAATGTCCCTGACTCCCTGCTGGTCCATAAATTTCTCAATTCCCTCCACAATCTCCACCGTGGCATAGGGATTAAAGAAATTGGCAGTTCCCACAGACACTGCAGTAGCTCCTGCCATAATAAACTCCAGCGCATCCTCTGCTGTGGCAATCCCTCCCATGCCAATCACCGGAATCTTCACCGCTGATGCCGCCTGGTAAACCATCCTGACCGCAACCGGTTTAATGGCAGGGCCGGACATTCCACCTGTCTTGTTGGCCAGAGCAAATTTCCGCCTGTAAATGTCAATCTTCATGCCAGTCAATGTGTTAATCAGGGAAATTCCATCGGCTCCGCCTGCCTCACAGGCCCTTGCCATCTCGCTGATGTCCGTCACATTGGGGCTTAGTTTCATGATCACTGGCTGTTTTGCACAATTCTTCACTTTGCGGGTAATGAGTTCCACTGCCTTTGGGTCCTGGCCAAAAGCAATTCCTCCTTCTTTCACATTGGGACAGGAAATGTTGATTTCCAGCAAATCCACTGGCTCGGACGCCAGTTTCTTTACCACCTCTTCGTAATCCTCCACCGTCCTTCCGCACACATTGACCACAATTTTCGTGTCATATTGGGAGAGAAACGGAATGTCCCGTTTGATAAACACATCAATCCCCGGATTTTGCAGGCCGATGGCATTGAGCATTCCTCCACTGACTTCCGCAACCCGCGGAGTGGGATTTCCCTCCCAGGGTATATTGGCAACCCCTTTTGTCACCACTGCCCCCAGCCGGTTCAAATCCACAAATTCCCCGTATTCCATACCGCTTCCAAAGGTTCCGGAAGCAGTCATCACCGGATTTTTCAGTTCCACTCCTGCCAAGTGTACTTTCGTGTTCCTCACAGCTCCACCTCCTCTGCCGCAAATACAGGGCCATCCTTACAGACCCGTTTGTTCTTCACAAAGGAATGGCTGTCCACCTCCTTGGAACGGCAGACACATCCCAGACAAGCGCCAACGCCACATGCCATCCTCTCTTCCAGGGAAAGCCAGCACTCCATCTTTTGTTCCATGGCAAATGCCTTAACCGCCCGAAGCATAGCCGTAGGACCGCAGGCATAGATCACGTCCCCAGTCAGTCCCTTTTCCTTAATCGCATTCATCACATTCCCCTGGGTTCCTGCGCTCCCATCCTCTGTGGCCACAAAGACAGGCCCAAATGCTTCCAGCTCTTCCTTTAAAAACATCTGATCCCGGTATCCCAGCACCATCTGCTTGTGGCCGTCCAGTTCTCTGGCCAGCTGAAGCAAGGGAGGAATCCCAATGCCGCCTCCGATTAAGATAGCTTTTTTCCCCTGGCTTCTTTCGGGAGAAAAACCATTGCCCAAAGGACCTAACACCCTCACCATATCCCCCGCCTTATACTGGGAAAATTCTTCTGTTCCAAACCCTGCCACCCGGTACACAATCCGCAGCTGTAAAGCCTCCCTATTGATCTCACAAATGCTGATAGGCCGGGGAAGCAAGTGGCTTGAATCTTTCGTATAAAGAGACAGAAACTGTCCGGACCTTGCGGTCTTAGCAATCTCTCCTGCCTCAATCCACATGCTGTATATTCCTTCTGCCAGACGCTCCTGTCCTGCCACCCGCGCCGTTTGTTTCACCTTGTCCGAATTTTTCATCTTTCTGATCACAACCTTCCATTTTCCGGCGTCTGCCTGTGATTCTGTCCCGGTTCTATCGGTTTGGCCCTGTCTCCGGGATTTTGGTATCTGTCTTTTTGTGCCTTACAGCACGCTTCCAATATCCGCCGCCATATCCAGCACTGCCTGTCTGGCCGCTTCTCCAAAATGCTCTGCCCCAAACCGAGCATATTTTTCCTGCCGATAAGCGGCGATAATTCCCCGGGAAGAATTGACAATCGCTCCCAAACCATCTGGATTAAAACAGGGCTTTAAATCCTGGGCTGTAGCTCCCTGCGCCCCATATCCAGGTACGAGAAAATACGTATGAGGCATTTTCTTTCGAAGGGCTGCGCTCATCTGGGGATAGGTAGCGCCTACCACCGCCCCTACATTGCTGTAATCCCCGTCCATACAATCCTTTCCCCATTCTACCACCATATCTGCCACCCGCTCATACAAAGGTACGCCGTCAATTAGCTGGTCCTGGAACTCACCGCTGGAAGGATTGGACGTCTTCACCAGCACAAACAACCCCTTGTCCTCCTGCTTGCACACGTCTACAAATGGTTTTACCCCGTCCGTTCCAAGATAAGGATTCACAGTAAGAAAATCTGTGTCAAACCCTCTGCACCAGGTCTCTCCCACTTTCACCTGTCCCAAATGAGCGGCTGCATAAGCAGCGGATGTAGAGCCAATATCGCCTCTTTTTGCGTCCCCGATCACCACAAGTTTCTTGTCCTGACAATAGCGGACGGTTTTTTCATAAGCTTTTAACCCAGGGATACCAAATTGCTCATACATGGCAATCTGAGGCTTTACACAGGGAATCAAATCCCAGGTATGATCCACAATCTCCTTATTAAACATCCAGATTGCCTCTGCTGCCCCTTCCAGGGTCTCTCCAAATTCGTTAAAAGCGGCCTTCTGAATGTGCTCCGGGACAAATCCCAGCATAGGGTCCAGACCCACGCACACCGGAGCCTTTGTTTTCTGTATCTTTTTCATTAACTGGCGAATCATAAAATCCTCCTTTTTCTCCTGGAAACTTTTTTCTTTTTCCCATTCTAGCATAGGAAACATATGCTTTCAAGCACAAGTTTCCCCTCTTCTGGCTGTTCCTGTGACAAAAACCTTTGTCCAACTCCTCACAAAAGCCCTGCCGCAAGGGGAGCTGCCACCACTGTCAAAAGTCCTGCCACAGCCACAGACAAACTGCTCATGGCTCCCTCAATCTCTCCCATCTCCAACGCTTTAGCGGTTCCTACCGCATGAGCTGCCGTTCCCATAGCAAGCCCGCGGGCGATGGGATTGTCCAGCTTTATAATCTTAAAAACCATCTCCCCGATTACATTTCCCAAAATGCCGGTGACTATAATACACACCACCGTAACCGACACAATCCCTCCTGCCGCCTCGCTGACTCCCATGCCGATTGCCGTGGTTATAGACTTGGGCAGAAGCGTCACATAATACACATGATCCAGGCCAAAGATCAGACAAAGAAGGAAAATGCTTGCAGCGCTGGCCACCACCCCCGCAAAAATTCCCGCTGCCACAGCTACCAGATTTTGTCTTAACAAAGCCAGCTGTTTATAAAGGGGAATTGCAAGGCAAACCGTAGCCGGAGTCAGCAAGTAGCTGATATATCTGGCCCCTTCCATATAAGAAGAATAGTCCACATTTGTCCCTTTCAAAAACCCGATCACAATCACCACAGCCACCAGAATCGGATTCAGCGCCGCCAAACCAAACCGTCCCCGAATCCACGTTCCAAACCAATAAGCAAGCAGACTGACGACAACGCCACAATACAAAGATTCCTTCAAAAAACTCATGCCTTCTTCCCCCTTTTCCCCTTATCTTTCCTCCCCATGATTCCATCTGCCACCTTTCCCGTAACTACCATCACCACAATCGTAGAAACCACGCAAATCACCATCATAGGCGCCAATACCATCTGAATCTGCTCATAGCTTTCCATAAGCCCCACCGCCGCCGGGACAAACAAAACCGGCATTATATCCAGGAGAAAATTCCCGGCCTCCTCCACCTGCTCTACCCGAAGCACGCCGATACAAAAAAGAATCAGCATCAAAAACAATCCGTAAACTCCTGCCGGAACCGGCAGAGGCAGCGTCTCGCTCATCCATTCTCCCACCCATGTGATTCCCAAAATCACCGCGCTTTGTTTGATATATTTCATGCCGCCCTTCCCTCTCTTTCTTTAAAATCCAAATCATATTATTTTGTTACAGAACCAGACCCCCCTCATTCTTCTCTTCCAAACCATCTTCCTTCCCTATAACAATATGACATGATGTTGGGGCCAAAAGGTCTTTTGACCCTGGTATCCTAACATTGTGTCTGAACTGTCACCCATTGTACCACCTCATTAAAAAAATAACAATCAACTACTTGTAATAATCCAAAAGATTTTATATACTTTTCCTGATTATCGTCAAATACCCATGTAAGCAGGGCAGCTTGTATCATTGCCCGCAAAAGTAAACGAAAGGATTCCCCTATGACTCTCTGCCAAACGAAAACCCTTACGGACAGCCAAAAAAATAGGATTCTCAGTCTGGTCAGCCAATGTTGTGCCTATGACGCTGTTTCTTTGTCCTACCCAGTCTCCCCAAAAGAAAATGCCTCCCATTTCCTCCTTTACAGCCAAAAGAAGGGGCAGCCAAACCTAGTAAGCGCTCTGGCTCTCGTACCTATGGATGACTCTGCCATGGAATGCATTGCGTTCACGCATCCTGACTGGCGAAGACGCCACTATTTTTCCCGCCTTCTTTCTTCTGCCTTAAAATCCTGCCACGATCAGGACCTGTTTTTTCCCGTATCCGGCTCTTCTCCAGACACCGCGGCAGCCCTGGAGGCATTGGGTGCGGAACTGGCATACCAGGAACATCGGATGGAGATTATACTTCCGTCTTCCTCCCAATCCGTTATCCCTGCCTTTCATGCCGCTCATTGGAACGCCGACTCCTCTTGCCCTCCTGCTTTCCCACGGCTTAAACCTCCCCACAGCCTTTACGCCAGCCCTGCCTGCTGGACACTTTTTTTACCAGACCATCCCAATCACAAGGCTGGTTCCCTTCTTACCTCTCCCATAGGGTCGGACCATCTCTGCCTTCATCAGGTAGAAATCCTTCCCGACCTTAAAAACCAGGGTTACGGAACCATTATGATTTGCTGCCTTCTTGATTATTTGGCCAAAACTCCCATCCGCAAAGTTTCCTTGCAGGTATCCGGAGAAAATATCCCTGCCATGGCTCTGTACAAAAAAACAGGATTCCAGATTGCTGAAACCCTGTCCTACTACTTATATTGATTCATCCAGACAATTTTGTCTGTATCTTTTCCTATTGTCTCACCGTCCGTCTCTGAGCCTCTATGCTTTTCCGGATTACCAGCATATGCCGGTCGGTCTTGGCAATGACATCTGCACACTTTTTCAGCTCAGCGCCAATGGACCCGGCCGCATCCCCAATATCCTTCTTATATTTCAGCTGATGATCCAGACTCGCCCAGAAATCCATGGCAATGGTGCGGATCTGCACCTCCACCCGCATGTCTTTCTTCTGGTCGGAAAAAAACACCGGAACTTCCACAATCAAATGATAGCTGCGGTATCCGTTCTCCTTGGGATTCTCAATGTAATCCTTTACTGCAATCACCCGAATATCATCCTGGCTGACCAGCATCCGCGCCACCGCATAAATATCATCCACAAAGGAACAGATCACCCGAATCCCGGCCACATCATCCAGATAGTTGACCATGGAATCCAGAGTAATGGGCAGATTTTTCCGGTGAAGCTTTTCCACAATGCTTAATGGCTTTTTCACTCTGGATTTGATCATCTCAATGGGATTGCGCTGATTGCGCACAGACAGTTCATCATTGAGAACCTCCAGCTTGGTCTTCACTTCCCGGATGGCACAGGAATACATCATAATCGCTTCCTGAAATTCCCTTGCCTGATGCACAAGGTCATCTGGAACCTGAACAATGTCCGGAATGCTGACAACCGACTGTTTCAGCTCACTGTTGGGATTCATGCCGATATTCATAAGTACACCTCTTACTTTTGTCCTATTTCATGTTGTTTTAAAGAAACCATTGGAAACATCCTGTCAAAACCTTCCAGCAGCTATATGCTGCCCTTTCCTGTTTTCACAAGATTCTCCGTGCAACTAGAAGAAGACGTCCGTCAGACAGAGAGTATTCACAGGTCAGCAAGGCTAACAGTCGGTCGTCGGCGCTAAGCTCCACACCCGTATCATAAAACCCCATCCTCTTCACCTGTTCCCACGCCCGCTCAAACTCCTCTTCCTTCTGGGGAAAAAGCAAATTCTGGCAAATTGCGGAATCTTTGGAAGCATCCAGCTGGATTACTGCCGCAATCTCATAACTTCCCACCTCATCCGTCCGATCAAACTGAACATAAGGATGGGAAAGAAAATACCATTTTTCCCTGTAATTAGACAGAGATGCGAACATGGAACCGTCCTTCATGTGATGCCCGCTAATCAGAAAATTGGTTGTTTCCAATCCATACGCACAGACTTCCGATAAATACGGGGTCCCGCAGCTGCTCTCTTTTCCATAAAAGTCCCGGTAAAGATAATAGTCCGTCTGTCCCTGTCTTAACATCACCGGATAATCCAGATTCGTACCCACAATTCGAATCCATCCGGCAAAATCCGGATTCTCCTTTTTCAGAACCCAGTAACCAGCCAGACGGTCTTTGGCCTCCTTCTCCCATTCTGCCTTCCAGCTCTCGGGCAAAATCCGGTCTTTCAAAGCCAAAGAAGAGCTTCTCCCCTGATCGGATCTCCACAGATTTTCCAATCTGCCTTCTGTCTCCACCATCTTTCGCAGCCCTTCAAAAGTCTCCTTTTGTTCTTTTGCCCTGCGATTTTCTTTTACCAGCAAAAAAGCGCTGGCCAAAAACACAATTCCCCACAAAGCCAGCAAAATATATCCTGCTGCCAGCCTTTTTCTGCCTTTTTCTTCTCTTATCAAACCTGTCCTTTTTCTCCTTTATCTGTCTTTAATGATACCTCTTTCTTGCTTCATATGCAAGTAAAAAATCTTCTTGCAACAAAGGGTTTTACTTTTCTCTTAAATGTGGTATTCTTTCATAGAAGAGGAAATGAAAATCGCCTTTGGCGAAGAAATTTATAGGAAAATCAGGAGGAATCAATGATGAGTGAAGTAAGCGAAAATTGTACCCATGACTGTAGTTCCTGCAAAGAAAACTGCAGCAGCCGCACAACAGACCGCACCAGCTTTTTAGAACCCTTAAACCCTGCCAGCTCTGTGAGGAAAGTGATTGGCATTGTCAGCGGAAAAGGCGGCGTCGGCAAATCTCTTGTCACCTCTCTTCTGGCAGTAAAGATGAATGCAAGAGGAAAACACACCGCCATTCTGGATGCAGATATTACTGGTCCATCCATTCCCAAATCTTTTGGCCTGGGTACAGACGGGGTCAGCGTCACTCCAGAGGGACTGATGGTTCCTGCCACCACTGCCACAGGCATTGACATTATGTCTGCCAATCTGCTGTTGGACCATGACACAGACCCAGTGATCTGGAGAGGTCCGGTGATTGCCGGAGCCGTCAAGCAGTTCTGGCAGGAAGCCCTGTGGAAAAATGTAGACTACATGTTTGTGGACATGCCGCCGGGAACCGGAGATGTGCCATTAACCGTGTTCCAGTCTCTTCCTGTAGATGGAATCATCATCGTAACCTCTCCCCAGGAACTGGTGTCTATGATTGTTGGTAAAGCAGTGAACATGGCAAAAAAAATGGACATCCCCATTGTAGGGTTGGTGGAAAATATGAGCTATCTGGAATGTCCGGATTGTGGTAAACGGATTTCGGTCTTTGGCGAAAGCCATATTGACGAGATTGCAAAAGAATCCGGCCTTCCGGTTCTGGCCAAACTTCCTATCGCCCCTGCTATCGCAGAACATGTAGACGCAGGTACCATTGAATACCTTGACGAAACCTGGATGGATGAAGCCGCCGACAAACTGCTTGCCCTGTAATCGGTTACAGAATAAGCATCCTAAACTTTGGTTGGTTAAGGATGCTTATTTTTTCCATAACAAAAATACAACCCTGTTTTCCGGGAAAGATTTTGGGAAAAGCGCATACACTGTAATAATAAAAATGCGGGAGCAGCAATGGTATGGGGATTTATGTTGTGAAAGAGGGGGATAATGTAGATCAGATTGCTCTTCAAACTGGGGTGCCAGTGAGAATTTTGATTTATGACAACCAGATTGCCTATCCATATCGTCTGGCAGTGGGGCAGGCTCTTTTCATTCGGGGATGGATGACACAAGAGCGTACTCCCTTGTATGTAAGCGGTTATGCCTATCCTTTTATTTCCAATGAGGTGTTAAAGAATACGCTGCCATGGCTGACGGCAATTTACATATTTTCCTATGGTTTTACCATGGAGGGAGAGCTAGTACCGCCTTCAAAAAATGAAGACTGGATGATTGCCTCGGCCCGCCTTATGGGAGTGCGGCCAGTGTTAGTTTTAACCCCTTTAGGGGCAGATGGGCATTTTAACAACAATCTGGTAAACGTCCTGGTTCAAAACCGTTCCATGCAGCAGAAGCTTTTGTGGGCTTTGGGAAGCGTAATGGAAGAAAGGGGATATGGGGGGCTGGACATTGATTTTGAATATGTCCAGGCCACAGACCGGGAAGCCTTTGCTGAATTTGTGGAATTTGCCACACAGGTAATGAATCTGTTTGGATACCCGGTCAGTGTGGCTCTGGCTCCCAAGACTTCCCGGGACCAGCCTGGATTGCTGTATGAAGGGGTGGATTATAAACTTTTGGGGGCAGCTGCCAACCGGGCCATGCTTATGACCTATGAGTGGGGATACACCTATGGACCACCCATGGCAGTAGCGCCGATTCATATGGTCAGGCGGGTGGTGGAATATGCCCTTTCCCAGATTCCTAGAGAAAAGATTTCCCTTGGCATTCCCAACTATGGGTACGACTGGCCCCTGCCCTATGTAAAAGGAACCACCAAAGCCCAAACGCTGGGGACTTTGGAGGCAATTCAGCTTGCCATTGACCATGGGGTGGAGATTCGGTTTGACGAGACAGCCAAATCCCCCTGGTTCCGATACTGGCAGTATGGAATCCAGCATGAAGTATGGTTTGAGGATGTGCGAAGCTTGAAAGCGAAGTTTGATCTGGTGAAAGAGGCCGGGTTAAGCGGGGTGGGATATTGGCAGCTAATGCGGTATTTTCGCGCCAACTGGCTGTTGTTGGAGGAAATGTTTGTGACAGAGCGGGCAGGCAGTTAAAAAGCCCCCCGCCATTTCATCCCATTTGCTATCTCATGGATTGGTCCTCCTGCCTTTTTAACAGATGAAACACTCCCGATGCCTCCACAGTTTTTCCAATGGTATAAAACAACAGAGAGTGAATGGGCCACATAATCAGATTTTTGAGAATGCGGGCTGGAAGCAGGGCAAAAAATCCTTTGCCCAATATAATACTTAGGCAAAATGTATTCATCCCAATATTACAAACCACAGCTACTACCAGCTCTGCTGCCAAAATCCTCCACAGAGAAATCGGCTTTTTGTAATAGAACAATCCATAGATCACCCCGGCTGTCACACACACCAAAGTCAGACCTGGAAAGTATCCCCCCACTGGCTTCATCAGATATTTTAAAATATCCATAACGCCGCCGAATACGCCTCCCACCACCGGCCCAAACAGATAATACACAAACTGATTTGCAATGGTGGAAAAACCGATTTTAACGTAATCACCGACTGCAAGAGTAAAATACCCCAGCACAAGAGACACAGCGCCAAACATGCCTGTGGCTGTGAGGGTTCTCACATGTCGAAATTCGTTGTACGAATCGGTAAACAAAGTTGCTAATTTTTTCATAAAAAATTACCTCCTTTGCAGACCTCACGCATCACAAAGGAGATAATTGCCAAAATTATCCTCTTTGCAGCGGGATGCGGACCATGCACCGCAAGAACCGTTTGTTCTTTTCGTCCGGATGGCAACTCCCCGTCCACCCGGCACTTTACGCGCACAGACCTACTCTGCTTTTTCTATTTAACTTTTGTTTTCCCATACAGTGTACCACACTTTTTCTAATTAAGAAAGCAAAAAATAAAATTCAACGAAATGATAATGTATTTTTTCTATCTATTGCAAGAGCTAAAGACAAAAAATCGTCCTTTTTTCTTCGGACAAACCTTTTTTCTGCACGATTTCGATTTACTTCTGGAAAATTGACTGGTTGATTTTATTATTTATATCGCATATAATAAAAAAAAGGGGAGAGCCAATGATAGAGACAAATTTAGCGCAGACAGTCATTGCAACGAACGACTCTGGTTCTGCATATGATACAAACGTAAAATATTTGCTGGCGGACAAGCAGATACTGTCAAGGATTTTGAAGTATACCGTTGAAGAGTTCCGGGATATGGACATGGAAGATATCATGGTCTGTATTGGTGATGATATTGAAATCGGAACAAGACCAGTTGATGCAGGACTTTCCAATCTCGGACGGGTGAAAGGAACAATAACGGAAGATAATATTCCGGGAGAGGGCATTATCTATTATGATATCCGTTTTACTGCATATCTCAAGGAAAAAGAGATGAGGATTCTTATCAATATTGAGGCGCAGAAGTCAACGAGTTTTGGTAAGCTGGGATACCATTTGGAGAATAGGATCGTATTTTATCTCGCAAGGATGATTTCAGCACAGAAACAGACAGAATTTTTCCATAGTGACTTTGATAATTTGAAAAAAGTCCGAAGTATCTGGATCTGTATGGATAGCGAGGAAACAGAAGATTCTATCGAAGAAATCGGTTTTGACAGTAAAACAGTCTTTGGGAATAAGAGAAATTCCTATCATACGGATCTTATGAAAGGCATTATTGTCAATATCAGAGGTGGAATGGATCGTTCTTCTGGAAAAGCTGTAAAGAAATCTCAAAACGTGTTGATAGCTATGTTGGAAGAGTTAGTTTCCAGGAAAGACGCATCAGAGAAGAGACGTATATTGGCAGATGAATATGGAATGAAAATGACTGTTGAATTGGAAAGGAGAATCCAGATTATGTGTAATTGGTCAGAGAGTATTAGCGAACTGGCAAGAACAGAGGGAAGAATGGAAGGAAGAATGGAAGGAAGAATGGAAGGAAGAATGGAAGGAAGAATGGAAGGAAGAATGGAGGCTATTGAGAGAATGATCAGATTTAATATTACAAAAGAGCAGATATTATCTATGGGATATACGAAAGCGGAGTATGAAAAAGCAGAGAGTGCATTATATGCAAATGCTTAGACGCAGATGTTGGTGTTGTAAGAGGGATAAGTTAAAGGAATCCAGAAAAATCAGAGGATTTATATTAACCTGGCCTTTTGTTTTGGTTGGGCCTGGAGAAGGCAGAAGTGAGACGGTTTGGTAGGCTCAGAGGGATATGCTTGGCAGCAGGGGAATTAATAAGAGAATGAACGAAGCCATGAGTGGGTGCTTGTGGCATTTCAACGAGAAATTTTCACATTAAAGCGGAGACCTTTCAAAAAATCATAACAAATCAATTTTTATTTGTTATTCGGAATACAATGAAAAATGTAAGGATTTATGGATATCCTTGAACAATGTGGAATTGTGTCACCACAGTTTACGAAACAGCCAGGAACAGTTATTCCTAAGGGTGTTGAGGACTTAACAGAAGAGATACTCCAAATATATCGCAAAGTGAGGCGTGCAGATGGAGGAAATGAATTTTCAGACACGCTCTAGTGATATATCCGGCCAGAAATTATACTTTCAATGCCGGATATTTGTGTCAGCTAGGGAGTGTCAGAATTTTCCTGCATGCACTCGTAAAATGCCCAATTTATGGGATTTTATGAAGAACTTACACAGAAATTCTGACACTCTCTTCATTCCTTCAAAGGCAGTTTCTTATAAATCTGCTCCCAGTCGTAATCTGGTCCATACCCTTTCGCTGCTTTACAGATCTTTTCAATCACCTCCAATTCCTCCTCCAGCTCCTCTGAAATCATCTCTGGCGATTTTTTCTTTCGCAGCTTCCTGCATACCAGCTGAACCAGTTTTTTCTCACTTCCCTGAGTAATTCCTTGATTCATTCCCTGCTCCACTCCACTGTCAAAACCATCCTGAAAAATCATCTGACTTACCAAATTCATCCTAATCTCTCCCTTCACCTGCTTTGCATAAGCTGGGTCTAGCACCTTGTCTGTAAACGTTAAGATTCCGGCGGTTACCTGTGCTCCCTGCCTGCGGTCTTCCATCTTCTTTGCCAGTTCGATTGCCTTTTGAATGTACTCCTGCTTCTCCTTCTTTCCTTTTATGGTCAGAGGTAATATCATCAGCTCCATTCGTTCCGTTACATTTAATTCTTCTCCCCCTGACACCTTTTCCTTTAACCGGCCATAAATCTCTTTTGTGTTTTGATGAATCAAATACGATGCTTCCACCTGAATCACCACTCCGCCTAAATCATAAACCTCCTGGGCCTGACTCACATCTGCCGTATAAATCACCAGGATTTTCAGCTTCTTCAACTGATCCAGACTCTTTTAATTGGCATAGCGGCGCATAATCCGCGCCACATAATTCAAATACTTCACAAAATTTTCCCGGCTAAATTCCG
>QXWR01000090.1 GCA_009911065.1 Clostridiaceae bacterium
GATATGCCATACTTGTTCGTGAAGAGTTCAGTTGCCTTATAAATTCGCATGAACAGGGACACGAACAACTGGATTCTGGAAAACTGAATACAGGAGGTCACAAATGAAAGAACTGCCAGAAAGAATCCATGACGATACCAACGGTCTTGACTACGTTCTTGTGGGTGATTATTACATTCCCGCCCTGCGGCTGACGGAGGAATCCCGCCCAATCGGGCATTGGGGGCGCAGGCGTAAAGCCTATCTGGAAGAAGCCCGCCCCGCCCTTTATTGCAGCCTGCTGTTGTCCGGGAAACTCTGGACGCACCTTGCCGACGTGGACGAGCAGGCACAGGAGCGGCTTGACCTTATCATGGAGCAGATGAAAGCCGCCGAGGGCGTGACGGAGAAATTGAAAGCGGATGACCAGCTTGAATGGGTGCGCCGCTGCAATTCTATCCGCAACCGGGCGGAGGAAATTATCTATGCGGAACTGGTCTATGCGTAATGCGGCTGGCTCCTGTCTGGAAAAAGCGGCTCTAAAGCCGGAAAATTGAACATAGGACACACGATACAGTAAAGAGGACTGCTAACCGGATTTTACGGGAATGGCAGCCCTTTTTGCGTCATTCTTTCGTTTTTTTCTTCCCAAACAGGGACAGCAGCTTTGATTTTCCACGCTGGCTGGCAGATACGGGGAGAAGGGGGGATTTCTTGAACACACGGGCAAGGGTGGCACGTTCCTCTTCCGGGAGGCTCATATAGTCAATGCCGAATACCCGGCAGATAGTAAACGCCCGCTTTTCGTCCGCCGTGCCTTTGTGCATGAGGGCGTCCAGCAGTATCACCGGGATGTTCCTGGCAAAATCCGCTGCTGGGGTTTCCAGTTCGGCGGTGGTCTTGTCGGATTCGTGCCGGGTGCGGAGGTCTTTTACAATCCGGTCAAGGTCATCATGGATGACGTGGCTAAAAAACAGTTCCTCGCTGACCTGCCCCAGTTCCAACGTGCGCATATAGAGGTCGTTTTCCGGGGGCTGCCGCTGTTCCATGACAGACTGCCTTGCCTGTTCCAGAACTAAGTTCATGTCACGGATGCGCATATCCGCAATCCGGTCAATGCAGACTTCCATATCCGTCAGCAGGCGCAAAAATCCCGGATGGCAGACAAACTCACAGAGAAGCCGGTTGTTGAGTGCGCCGCTTTTTAACAAATCAACTGTGGAATCATTCAAGTGCAGCTCATGCAGGGCGGTGTTCGGGTGGTTCTTATTTTCGGTCAGCCCCATGAGGTAATCCATGGAAAGACCGTAGTATTCCGCCAGCTTTGCAAGGTTGAACGGGCTTATATCCGTGCATTTGTCGGATTCATATTTTCCCAGCGTGGCTCTTGCTATGCCTGTTGCCTTTTCCAGTTCCGCAAGGGTCATGCGGCGGCTGGTTCTCTCGTCTTTTAATTTCTCCTGAAGCGTCAGTTTTATATACATTGCGCCCCTCCTCTCAAAACAGGGTTCATGACCATTATAGCACAGGGCATTTCCGAAAGCGTGGAAATTTTGGTTTTTCGGGAATTTTTCCAGCCTTTCGGACATACGGGGGAAGCCGGTTTATTTTGATAAGATTTCAGTGTCACAGGACATTGAAAACAGAATGACCGGCTGCAAGTGATACCGTTCCCGGAGAAGTAGTGCCATGACAGGAGCATACCAAAGGAACGGAAAACGCTGGGGTGATTCCGGGCAGGAACGGATTGCAGGCAAAACGGCAGGGAAACAAACTATCAATTATGGAGGATGGAACATGAAGTTAAGCATTGAGGAAAAGAAGATTTTATATGCCTTCGGGTGCGGGAGCCATGAGAACACCGTCCGCAGGCTGAAATGGGTCACTGCCCTGACGGTGGATGAAAAAGTGAAACGCCGGGTGCTGTGCCTGGCAAGGAAGCTGGATGACGGCGGAGCCGGGGAATGGTATCCCTGTTTTTACCGCCATCTCCGTTTGGAAATGGAAGGATATTTTGAAGCAAAGAAGCATATCCGCATGGTTGAAAAAAGCACAGACTGGGAGGGATTTTATGGGAAAGCCGTCTAAGTATGAAAAGGAAACGATTGTCAACTTCAACGAGGGTGAGAAGGAAGCCAGTATTTACACATTCAATGCGGACTTGAAGCGGCGGCTGGCGGAGTTCAGCAAAAAATATCCGCTCCTGTGCCGTTTGGAGAAGTCCACGCCGGAAGGGAGCGTGACCTATGTTCTGGATAAGTCCCGGCTGTCTATCCGGCTGGTTCCGCCTTACAGTGAGGAACGGCGGGCGGCGGCGAGGGCATATGCCAAAGAACACGGCTTCAAGTCCATGCCGGGCGGGAAGGATATTGCCTGATTTGGGGGCGTTTTACGGTCAAAACAACGGGTGCGGAGCCGGTATTTTCCCCGTGGTTCACGGTAGAGGTATCAGACATCAGGGAAGCCCCGGACGGCGGAAATGCCTGTTTTGGGCGTGTTTTTCCGGCTGTCATGGGGAATGGCTGCGGTTTCTGTAGGAAATCAGAACGAGCGCGGCGCGTTCTGATTTTCTGATACGGAAAAAGGGAGCCGTCTTTGACGTGGGCGGGCGCAGCGCACTCACGTTGGCGGCAACCTTTTATGCGGGGTACAGGGGCGCAGCAGCCCTGTTGGGGTCAAGGGGCAACGCCCATTGGCGGGTTAAGGGCGGCAGTCCTTATCGGGTCAAGGGTGAAACGCCTTGCCCAGCTAGAGTTGGCGCTTGCGCCAATTCGTACTGGGTATTACCTGACGCAAGCCCCGCAGGTTCGGCAGCTTCGCAGCCCTCCCGCCAGCCCGGGAATCGGTAAAAAGGAAAGGGGGATTTTGGATTGAAACTGACACGGCACAACGGACGCTCCGGCAAAAACGGCACGTACAACCCACGCCACAATGACCGCCGCTTTGACGTGGAAAACAGCGGTCATATTGATTCGGAGCGGGCAAAGAAAAATGTATACTGGGACTGCTACCGGGGCTATACCACCGCCGGGAGCCGGGAGGATTCTTCCCAGCCGGATTTCAGCTTTGAGCAGATAGAACTGGCTTATTACACCGAGAATTATTCGGATTTCATTGAAGCCCAGAACGCAAGGAACGAGAAGAACCGGCACACGGAACGCAACCGCACGGTGAGGGATTTGTTAAAGAACAATAAGACCTGCCCGGAGGAAAGCATTTACCAGATTGGGACGGTGGAGGAATCCGTCCCGCCGGAAACCTTGTTCCAGATTGTGAATGAGTTTTATGCAGAGTTTGACCGGCGTTTTGGTTCCCACGTGCATCTTCTGGACTGGGCGCTCCATCTGGACGAGGGGACACCGCATATCCATGAGCGCCATGTATTCGATTGCAAAAACCGGTATGGGGAGTTATGCCCCCAGCAGGAAAAGGCGTTGGAAGAACTGGGAGTGCCGCTCCCTGAACCGGATAAGAAAAAGGGAAGGAACAACAACCGCAAGCAGACTTTTGATGCGGAGTGCCGGAAGATGCTTTTCCGTATCTGCGCCGCACATAACCTTCACTTGCAGGCAGAGCCGTCCTACGGCGGGCGGGATTATCTGGAAAAGCAGGACTTCATCATTGAAAAACAGAAGAAAATACTCTCCGCACAGGGGGAAGCCTTGACGAAAAACACCGTAGCCATAGCGGAGCAGGAAAAGAAGTTTGATAAAGCCGCAAAAGCCGTTTCAGAAAAAGAAAAGGAACTGGAAAAGCAGGAGGGGCTGATTGCGGAAAAAGGGCGGGAACTTTCGGAAAAGCGGGCGGCACTTGCCACTGTCACCATGAAGATTGCGGACATGGAATCGCTGGTGGAGGAAGTGGCGGACACGGCTTATGAGAAAGCCTGCGAAGTTGTGGCGGATACCGTCCGGGCGGAAACGCAGAAGGAGGACATCCGGGCGGTGGAGGATTACAAAAAGTGGCTGGCTTCGCCGGAACGGAAAGCCCCGCAGGAGAAAAGAGATTTCGCCGTGAAGTGCCTGTGTACGGTTCAGGAGCAGATTAAAAATGCGGCGCAGAAAGTGTTAAGGAAAGTCCAGTCTGCGCTCCAAAAGCCGGAGGTGAGCCGTGCAAACAAGGAGCAGATTAAAGAGAAGGCAAGGGAATCCATGAAGGACAGGCTCGCAAGGGGGAAAATAGAAGCTGACCGGGTGAACCGGGAGCGCATGGAGCGCAGGAACGTAAGGGTAGCAACAAAAAAAGATATGGAGATTTGAAGCATTTGCTTTCCGCTGTGGAAATGGCAGATGCTTTTTTATTTCCGGGAAGGGACAGTATGAATGTATTTGAAGCAGTAAAGGAAAATGTAACAACAAGACAGGCAGCAGAAATGTACGGCATCCGGGTGAACCGGAACGGCATGGCGTGCTGCCCTTTCCATGATGACAGGAATCCCAGCTTGAAGGTGGATAAGCGGTTCCATTGCTTCGGCTGCCAGGCGGACGGGGACGTGATTGACTTTGTGGCAAGGCTTTATGGGCTGCCCGGTCTGGAAGCGGCGAAAAAGCTGGCTGCGGATTTTGGCATTTCTTATGACAGCCGGGGGCGGGCTTCACCAAAACCAGCCAGACGGAGTTTGTCGGCAGAACTCCGGTTCTTACAGGCGGAGAAAAAGTGTTTCCGGGTGCTTAGTGATTATCTCCGCTTGTTGGTGCGTTGGGAAACGGCATATGCGCCGAAATCACCGGGGGACGGGTGGAACCCGCTGTTTGTGGAAGCCATGCAGAAACGGGAGTATGTGGGTTATCTTTTAGACACGCTGCTGACCGGGACAAAGGAGGAAAAAGCCGCCGTTATCAAGGGGCATGGGAAGGAGGTGGAGCGGATTGAGCGGAGGGTATCAGAGTTTGCCGGCGGCGGAAAGACAAGCCGGGGAAACCGCAGCAGACAGCCGGAACGGTGAAAAGACAGTTGCCGAAGTCCGGCAGATGTTGGAAACCACGCAAAAAGGGCAGACCGCCAACACGCCGGGGAATTACAAGGCGGTATTTTTATATGACCCGCTGCTTAGCGGGGCGTTCAGCAATAACCTCCTGACTGACCGGATTGACATTGTAAAGCACCTTGGCTGGTATCGGGACGGGAGCCGCCTGACGGACGTGGATATTCAATATCTGGTTCTATACTTGGAGGAACACTACGGGCTGACCTCGGAAAAGCGGATTGAGGGGGCTATCAAGGTCGCCGCCAATGAATACCGGTATCACCCTGTCCGTGATTATTTAAACAGCCTGCAATGGGATGGGACGGAGCGGGTGCGCTATGCCCTGCGCCATTTCCTCGGTGCGGAGGTAAATAATTACAATTATGAAGTCCTCCTGCTGTTCATGCTGGGGGCAGTGACACGGGTATTCAAGCCGGGGACAAAGTTTGAGGTCATGCTCTGTCTGGTGGGCGGTCAGGGAGCCGGGAAGTCCACTTTCTTCCGGTTCCTTGCTGTCCGTGATGAGTGGTTTTCCGATGACCTGCGGAAGTTAGACGATGATAACATATACCGGAAGCTGCAAGGGCATTGGATTATTGAAATGTCGGAAATGATTGCCACGGCGAACGCAAAGAGCATTGAGGATATTAAGTCCTTTTTGAGCCGCCAGAAGGAAACCTACAAAGCCCCTTATGAAGTCCACCCAAAAGACCATAAGCGGCAGTGCGTGTTTGCCGGAACTTCCAACACGCTGGACTTCCTGCCCCTTGACCGCACTGGGAACCGGCGTTTTTTACCGGTGCAGGTGCAGGCGGAAGCGGCGGAGGTTCATATTCTGGAAGATGAAGCCGCTTCCAGAGCCTATATCGGGCAGATGTGGGCGGAGGTCATGGAGGTTTACCGGAAAGGTGATGTAAAGCTGAAATTAAGCCCGGCAATGGAGCGGTATCTGAAAGAGCACCAGCGGTCATTTATGCCGGAGGACACCCTCGCCACCCGGATTCTGAACTTCTTGGACGGGTACGGCGGGAAGATGGTCTGCTCCCTGCAAATCTACCATGAAGGGCTGGGGCACCCGGCTTATGAGGAACCAAAACAGTATGATATTCGTGATATTAATTCCATCATGAAGAACTATGCGGCGGGCTGGAAAGCCTTTGAGAATCCCCGGCATTTCCCCTCGCCCTATAACCGGCAGAAGGGTTGGGAACGGGTGGCACCGCCTGACAACGGAGGGCATGGAAAATCAGGTTTCCAGCCTTTGCCCGAAGGGGAAGCCGTCCAGCTTGGGCTGCCGGAGGAATGGCTGGAAGCGGGAAAACCGTAGCCGGTTGTCGACTGGTTGCCCCTCCCGTTGTCAAGCCCGTTGCCGGGAAGCCGCCTAACAAATGCCGTTTTTCAGGGCTTTTTCTTTCCCTGACAACGAAAGCAACGGAAAAACAGAAAGAAAATCAATCAGAACAGAAAACGGAAAGCCGGGTTTTGTGTGCGGGGTTTTTTAACGTCCGTTGTCAGACCCCGTTGTCAGGCTCCCACCTGCCCGGCAGCACACGACACACGCCCGGACGGAGCCGTCCGGGTATCTTTATGGAGGTAAATGCCTATGGCAAAACAAGCAGACCGCCCGGCGCAGAGCCGGAACAAAAAGAAAAAGGTGCAGTTTATCGTGTCCCGTGAGTTTGCGGGCAGCCAGACCATGCAGGAAGCTTTTGAGCAGCTTATCGAGAGGCAGACCTGTGAGCGGTTCGAGGAATGGCAGAAACGGCAGGCAGGCTAAAGGGCGGAAACCGGAGAAAAACCGGGAATCTTGCAGAAAACAGTTGAACAAATGGCGGGGGCATGGTATTATCATGGTATCGTGTCCCTGTTCATAGAAGGAGAAGCCTATGAGCAGGAAAAATCATCTATCGAATCAGAAAATAACCGCCCTCTATTGCAGGATTTCCCTTGATGACGGCAGCCAGAATGAAAGCATGAGCATCTCGAACCAGAAACTTATGCTCAAAGATTACGCTGAAAAGAACGGTATGCCCCGGTACGAGTATTACGTGGACGACGGGTATACGGGAAGGAATTTCAACCGCCCTTCGTTTAAGCGTCTGATTGCCGACATTGAAGCGGGGAAGGTGGGCTGCGTGATAACCAAAGACCTTTCAAGGCTTGGGAGGAACTATATTGAAGCGGGCAGTTATATCGAAATCTTTTTCCCAAAGCACAATGTAAGGTATATAGCGGTCACGGACGGCGTGGACAGCCTGACAAGGCAGGAAATGGACATTACGCCGTTTAAAAATATCCTGAATGACATGTACAGCCGGGATATTTCAAAGAAAGTGCTGGCTGGTCGTATGACACGCTCACGTCAGGGGAAGTTTGGCGGCGGGCAGCCGCCCCTTGGCTTGATGCGTGACCCGGAGGAAAGGGGACACCTTATCCTTGACCCGGAAACAGCGCCTACTATCCGTAAAATCTATGACCTTGCCTTAA
>QXWR01000091.1 GCA_009911065.1 Clostridiaceae bacterium
GGGTTTTTGCCGATCATATCCCACCGGACCGCCTGATGGAAAGCGCATCGGAGGAGCTTTATGATCTTTTCGATGGTGCATGGCGTCACATACTCTGTTTTTGCATGTCGGTACGGAGTGTTCACAGGGGCTGTTTTCTGTAGCTGCTGGATATTCGTTAAAGCGACAGCCCCGTGCCTGCTGTCTATAGTTTTAAAACTATTCTTCTACTAAAGAAATAACTTCATCCATATAATGAATTTTGTACAACTCATTTTAACTATAACAATATTCTATCTCCTTAAAACGGTACTACTCCTAAAATTGTCGCTCCAATTAATACAAGAATACTCATCGGCCAAACAAATTTCAATGCATATTTAATATGATCGCCAATGGATACATCAGCCAGGCCAAGACCTACATAAACCGCTGCAACCGATGGACTTACTGGTGTACCATAAGTGGCTGTCAAAAGGAACGTAGCTGCCACTGCCTCTGCGGCAACTCCAAACGGTGCAACCACTCCAATAATGATAGGCAGCAAAGCATAATAAAATGCATCTGTTCCAAGAATCATCATCAGCGGTACGGAGAACAGCGCCATAAACCAGTGCATATGAGGAGCCATAGCCTCCGGCAAAACGCTTACAATGGTATTTGCCATTGCTTCCACCATCCCGGTTCCACTGATAACACCCATAAATATACCTACGGAAAACAAGGTCACAGTCATAACCATAGCGTTTTGGCCTAAAGACTTAATTTTACTGTTCTGAGTCTTGGTATTGGGAAAGTTAACTACCAATACAATCGCATAAGCAATCATAAAGATGGAATACAACGGCATCGGGGTATCCAGGAACAAAAATGCCAGCATGATTAGAGTAACCACAAGATTAAACCAATACCGCCAGGTTCTTTTTTCTGATTTCTCTTCCGAATGATTCTGAGAGTTATCATTGCTTTCTTCCGGATTCAATCCATGACGCTTTTCATTGGTAGTAATCAGAAAAGCATTAAGAAACGCACAGACGATCAAACACAGTACTCCAGGAATAATAAACGCATACAAATCACTGGTCTCAACTTCTGCCACTGTAGCCGCACGCATGGTAGGCCCACCCCAAGGCAAAATATTCATCACTGCATAAGGACCGCACATCATAGCAAGTAAAGCCTCTTTTCTCATTCCCAGCCGCTTAAAGATAGGAAGAAATGCCGGAACGACGATAAGAAAAGTAGTAGCTCCTGAACCGTCAAGATGTGCTACAAAAGTAGTGAGGAGCAATGCGATTACTACCATCCAGATATTTTTTCCTGCCCTTTTAGTAAGGGCATTGATAATGGGATCGAACAATCCAATCTCATCCATCAATGTAAAATACGAAATAGAAAATACAAACAACACTGCTGTGCTTAACATGGATTTCATTCCATCTCCAATGAAACCACCGATATCCGCCACGGAAAATCCGGCAATTACTGCCGCAATCAAAGGCAATCCGATAAAAGCCACCGGCGGGCTGACCCAACTTTTAATCAGCACAATCATCAAAATAATCATTAAAGTAAAACCTATCAAAGCTAACATCTTTTGTTCCCTCCTCGTTTTGTTATATTCATTGTATTATGAATATTTTTCATTGTAAAAGTCAGAAATTTACTGTTATCCCATTCCTATTTGGAATAATATATAATTTTTTTATCTATTTTGCCATTTTGTTGTGCTTTTCCCATTTTTTCAAGTTTACTTTGTGCAATTATTACAAGTATTCTTTTTATTCATATCGATCACTGAAAATTTGTCATAGCAATTCTTCTAATCATTCTATGAGTCTACGCTGTCACATGAGTATCCTTCAGACCTGCACGCATAAGTTCCCATGCTATTTTGGCACTCTCTTCCAGTTCCTCCAATCCATAAAAAGCATCCATAATATTTTTTCCTGCTACAATCGCACCGTGTTGCTTCAATAGGTAGCCTTTGCTCCCTCCTAAGTGTGACTCAAACTCCTGAAACAGTATTTCTGACCCGGGGGGAGCATAAGGAATCAAACCTACCATTCCCAGCTTCATGTTCAGATATGGTGTATAAGCCGGTATACAGTTGTTTTTTTCCACCATTGGGACACAGCTCCATAAAATGGCATATGTACCATGAGTATGTATCACCGCCTGCATGTCCGGATGGGCTTTATAGAATGCCAAATGCATCGGGCTTTCTTTGCTTGGCATTTTCCCTGCAAGGCAGATATTCTGCATAGTGACCACAGAAAAGTCATCTTCGCTCAATGTACCAAAACATGTGCCGCCTGCACTGATATATACATTTTCTCCTATGCGGAAACTAATATTGCCGGAGGACCCGCTGGTTTTTCCCAAGACAAACAATGTATGGGCGCACCAGACCGCCTGCTTTTTCCATTCTTCTGCTAATCCACTCATAGCCCTTCTCCCGTCTGCTCCAATGCCTTTCTAAAAAAATCTTCCTGTCCGAAATTACCGGATTTCAGCACCAGCTTTAGATCCGGGCAAGGGGCAGGAACCATGATAGGGACTCCCGGAGCAATGCTTTCCCCAATATAAAAATCATTAAAGCCAAGCGCCTTCGTAACGGCGCCGCTGGTTTCTCCCCCGGCCGTGATAATCCTTTTGTAACCATTTTGGACTGCCTTTTTGGCCAATGACGCAAACATGCCTTCTATCATTCCGGCAATCTCTTCCTGGCCATAACTTTGGCAGACAGCCACGGCTTTTGGAGTATCCGAAGTATAAACCAAAACATCAGAATCTCCCATATTCTGAATCTCATTCCAGATGTCTTCCACCGTCATCTCTTTCTTGTAAAGACTGACAGGGTTCACTTTCAGACAAATGCCTCCATGTTTTTGATAGTCCTGAATCTGTCTGCGTGTCATAGTACTGCAGCTTCCTGCCAGAAGCAGCGCTTTCCCCTTAATCTGCGGGGAGACTGCTATAGGCTTCGGATTTGACTCCGCCATCCACATAACTGCCAGTTCTTCCAGAAGGCCGCTTCCCCCGGTCAGCAGGGGCAGTCTGCCGAACAGCTCTGTCAATCTCTTTGCATCTGACATTTCCTCAAAATCAGGAATAACATAAAAATGTTCCTTATTCTTTCCAAATGCTTCTATCTTCTCTTCGGTTTTTCCCTGTTCCATATCGTCTTTGGAAAGGATCATACAGGAATACTTACTCTGACTTTCCATAAGGCAGACAATCCGGCTGTCCCACATAGGAGTCAGAGAATGATCTTTCATGGGACTTTGTGCAAGGGGGACCTGATTCACATATAAAATGCCGTCCTTTACCGTCCGTCCGTTTACAGGAAGCGCCAGACAGAGAATGGTGTATTTTTGCTTCATTTTCTCCATAACACTGTCTACGCCTGGTCCGATATTTCCTTCCCTGGTAGAATCAAAAGTGGAACAATACTTTATGTAAATATGCCCGATCCTGTTTTCTCTCAAAAAATCAAAAGCTTCCAAAATATGCCTGACTGCCTGTGCCCTCTCCTCCGTCCGAGTTTTTAAAGCAATCACCCAGGCATTATCCGTTTCGCAGTTTTGAATCTTTTTCGGCACTCCGTTAAAAAGCCGGACTTTCATCCCTCCTTTTCTTAAAAAAGAAGCAGCATCGGAAGCGCCTGTAAAGTCATCTGCAATACATCCCCAGATTGCCATCGTTTATCTCCCCCGCTCTCTTATCCGGGCAACCATTTCCTTTGCACCGCTCCTTGGACTGGTGAGCACGGAAATTCCATGGCGTTCCAGCCCTTCTGCTCCGCTGGCCATGGTGATCTGACTCAGCACCAACAGATCGCAGCCCATTTCTTTTAGTTTAAGCCCGGTTTCTTCCAGAAGTTCATCATGTCTCTTTCTGTCTCTGGTCTTCAATGCTCTCATTGCCTCTGTATTAATTGCTATCTCTGTCTTGATTACTTTTTTCTTTTTCTCTGCTTCTGCCAGAATTTTCGCCTCTTCTGCCGGCCCCGCCGAAGCAGTCGTTGCCAAGATACCAATATAAGAACCATTTAGAACAGCATCTTCTATCATTGGTTGATCAATAGCAATTACTGGTTTATCCGTCAGAGTCCTGACCTGCTCTCCATAGGTACTGTACAGGCTGCAGGCTATAATGATTCCATCCACAGAAGGCTCTGCCGCCTGCATGGCAAGCCGCAGGAAATTCCGCCGCCCCCATTCATCCACACCCTTTGCCTGGTTGGCATGATACAAAAGTTCTTCATTTACAAAATTACATACTTCTGCAGAAAATACAGGATTGGGAATTGTTAACAGAACTGTATAAAACAAAAAGTATATCAAAAGCCAGCGAAAATCTGTTTGTATCACAGCCGGCTCTTACTAGGCGCCTAAAACAAATAGAAGAAGAATTTTCTTCTGTTATTATTCTCCGTTTTTCCAACGGAATTACCTTTACTCCACAGGGAGAACAATTAGTTCGGTATGCGAAAGACATGCTGAAACAATATCATTCGCTTCAAGAGCAGTTAAAATCCGAAAAGAATACAGCAGGAACGATACAGATTGCGTCCTCTCTTTCCCAAACTCAGTTTTTTCTTCCTGCTCTGCTTCAAGGTTTTTCCGAAGTTTATCCGGAAATTCGCTTTCAGGTAGAAACTATGATGAGTGCGGAATGTGTCCGGGCTTTGAATACCCGCAAAGTGCCCATAGCATTTTTTCGTGGTGAACATCAGGGTGCTTTTAATAAAATCCTCCTGGATACCCGCTTTGCCTATGTAGTATACCATCAGCCATTTCAGTTATCCCAGCTTCCACGGCTTCCCTATATTTCCTTTGAAGCTGACCATTCCGGAACTAGTATCCGCGAAACCTGGTGGTATCATCACTTTGAAACTGCTCCTTATATGGTCATGACAGTCAAGAATGTGAATATCTGTTACGAAATGGTGCGGCATGACCTGGGATTTGGTATTTTTCTCAATTCCGACTTCTGGTTTTACAATAAAGAGCTGTACTACCAACAACTGTTTTTTAAAGATGGATCTCCAGTTGTCCGCAAGGATTATCTTGGATACCGCAAGGAATCATTGTCTTTGAGTCAGATATCCAATTTTAAGGATTATACCCTGGATTATGCCCAAAAGGTAATTCAGGAAAGAACGCTTCCTGATAGACAGAATTTTTAAAGCATTAATAAAATTTAGAAATAAAACGGCACCCACTACCGTACACATTCCACTGACAACAACTGCAAGACTGCTCATGGCCCCTTCTGTTTCTCCCATTTCCATAGCCTTTGATGTTCCAATTACATGAGAGGCGGCCCCTATGGCCAATCCTCTGGAAATACTGTTTTGTATCTTCAGCAGCCTGCATATCCCCTCTGCTGTTATATTTCCAAATACACCGGTTAATATAATTACCACTGTGGTAATTGTCACATATCCCCCCAGTTCCTCTGAAATCCCCATCCCAATGGCTGTTGTAACAGACTTTGGAAGCAATGTAACATATTCTTCATGGGAAAGACCAAAGAGCAGCGCCATCACAAAAATAGAACTAAGGCTTGTCAGCATACCTGCTAAAATACCACATAGGATTGAGGCCATGTTCTTTTTTAAAAGTTCTAATTTCTGATACAGTGGAATCGCAAGGCTCACAGTTGCCGGGGTCAGAAGATAGTTTAATGGTTTTGCGCTGTCGCTGTATATGTCATAATCCACATGAAACAATTTCAAAAATAAAATAACCAATAGAATCGATATCAATAATGGGTTTAATATTGATAATTTTCTTTTAGCCATGCTTCCAATCCCATAACTTAATAAACTGATTGTTACCCCTGCAGTGACTGAATTTACCATAAAATTATTCATCTTTGCCTTTTCCTTCTTTCCAGCTAAAAATTTTGTCTGTTACTTTTCCTGTTACTGCCATAGCAAGGCAAGTGGATACAGGAATAATCACGCAGAGAGGAATCAGTATCCCCTCTATCTGCTCCCATGATTTGATGATTCCTGCTACTGGTGAAATAAACATAACAGGCATTATCTCAATTAAAAATCTCCCTGTCTGCTCTACACAATCCAATTTAATTACCTTTAACATCAGCATGATCAGCAATAGCAATAACTCATAAATACTTCCAGGAACAGGTAAGGGTATGAGATATCTCATACCCTTACCAATACATGCAATCCCCAGAATGATTCCCAGTTGTTTTATGTATTTCATATCTGCCTACTCCTGTATTTTTCTATTTAAAAATCACGCAGACCGGACTTTCTGTTTCTATCTTTCTGCCTGTTTCCTTAAATTTTCCGTTTTCTTCATCCAGTTCAAATTCCGTAATCGTATCGGTTAATTCATTGGCTGCAAGAATTTTTTCACCTTTCTCGTCCAAGGTAATAAAACGCGGCTGTTCTCCTCCTGTCTTGATACAGTCACAGAACTTAAGAAATCCGGTATCCTGTTGAATCTCAAAGCTGGTAATACTGTCATGTTTCCGGTTAGAGATAATCACATACTTTCCGCTGGCACTCATAATAATCCCGCTGGCCCATCCGTCTCCCGTATAGGTATCTGGAAGAGTGGGAAGTATCTGCTTTGCCTCAAGGGTTCCCTCTTCTTTATTAAAGTGATAATAAGTCACGGAATAGTCCTTCTCATTTACCCCATAGCACCAGTGATTATTGGAATGAAACACAAAATGTCTTGGTTCTGCAATCTCTCTTGATTTTACGGTACAAGTCTTATGAAGCAGTCCTGTTTCATGATTCATGCCAAACACATCTACCTGCCCAAATCCCTGCTTTCTCCCCTGGCAGGATACAATCAAATAGTCTCCCGTTTTATCCTGCATCACCTGATGGGGATGAGAAACCATTCCTTCCTCCTTTCCGGGAATTGTATATAACTCTTTTAAGGGTTCCAAAGCACCGTCCTTCCGTCTCGGTATTACTGCCACGGTTCCGGTCTGCAGATTTGCCACATACACATAACAGTTGGTTTTATCCACTGTCAGATGAACTGGATTAGTCCCTCCTGTGGAAACGGTATTGATATAGGTAAGCTTTCCCGTTTCTTTCACTGAGAAAGCACTGATTTCACTAAAATCCCCATGGATCGTATACAAAAATTTCCCACTCTTATCCAGGCAGAGATAAGACGGATTTACCATCTCCTCCACCAACTGTACCAGCTTCCAATCACCGCCCGGAGAAATTTCAAACACTTTGATTCCTTTTCCACGTGCATTTCTCTCTTTCGTTGTTGTTGTCCTGCAAATTAGACGCACCAGCTCCATGCAGATTAGATGCACCTGATTTTGATGTTGCGCGTTGGGGATCAGCAGATTGCCTGCACCAGCATCAGCAAGTTATCTGATCGTTATAAA
>QXWR01000092.1 GCA_009911065.1 Clostridiaceae bacterium
TTTATAACGATCAGATAACTTGCTGATGCTGGTGCAGGCAATCTGCTGATCCCCAACGCGCAACATCAAAATCAGGTGCATCTAATCTGCATGGAGCTGGTGCGTCTAATTTGCAGGACAACATCATATGTAACCCCTTTCTTTCAACTAGCCCTATCTTTTCTTACTATTTTTTACTTGTTTTTACATTTCCTGGCTGTTTAACAGTTCCCACATCTCCTTATCGGTATCCTTCAGCTTATCCTGATGTGCCTCCAAATACTTGATATGTCCTATCAATTCTGGTGTCAACTTCTTTTCCTCTAATCGTATCCTTTCCTTATTATATGTAGTAAAAATTTCTATTACTGCCATAGTATCATCATAGGATAAACTCTGACGCTCTGCCTTGATCCCGGCAGATTTCACCTTAAAAATTAACTTGTCAAATACCGACTTGCTCTGGTATTTTTTCAACAAGCCATCTATAATCTTCTCATATTTAGTAAAATCTCCAGTCCCTTTACATATTTCATCTAAGGCGCTGCTCCCTAAGAGTTTTGGCAATCTTATGTTCATATCATAATTGATTCTGCTTCTCTTAGTGTACTTATTCTCTGATCCAGTGTTAAATTCTTCCAACCCTGTTAGCCAGTATTTAGTGTCTGGCTTGAAGAATCCATTGTTATCCATGACTAAATGTGCTATCTTGGCACATATTCTACATTGGTCTTCTGACGGTCTAAATGTAAAACCCTTTAAACTTCCTTCTGCTACCACTTCTCCATTCTTATAGAACCCCTTAATTATTGCCTTCAGGCAACTACTTGTTTTTGTAGTGTTCTCACTCATAAATTTTACCCTCACTTTCAATCATCAATTTAAGATTTTCATTTTCAGTAGCACCTCTTTTTTCTCTGATTTCATCCCTCCAATCCAAAAAAATCTTTCCATAGCAAAAATTTTATATGACTGAACTTTTATTTTTCAAGAAAAAACAAGCCTATAACTGAATTTTGAAAAATTCAATTTTCACTTTTTAATCACCAAAATGCTCCTTGCAAAGCACAAAACTTTTTACTTTAATGTACACAAAAAAAGAACCAGTTATCTTTTCAACTGATTCCTCTTTTAGATTCTCTTTTATTTTTTTTTAACTTCCTTTATTCTTCTTCCATGTTTCTTTGGGCTTCTCTTATATAACTTTCAACTGCACGCATTATCTTTTTTAATAATTCTCCATTTAATGCCTTGGGACTGTTCTGATAAAATTGCATAGTCATTATCTTTTTCTCTGTATCCTTTAAATACAGATTAAAGCCTATTGTATTATCTGTCGTTGCTATCAGCAGCTTTGTGCTTACCTTTTCTTTTTCTGACATGCTGCCACTTGCCCTTTCTTTTCCTACATCTGCCATTTCCTGCTTTCCCCTTTCCTTTAAACTATCATCACGATTAATAAATGTCTGTTCATTCATGGAAACAACAGAACTGTTTTTATTGGTTTCCACTCTTTGAAAACTTCCAACATTCTGCCTCTGCTCTACTTGTGTTCTTTTATTTACTGTCGTTTTACTGTAATCTATTTTAAAATTTAAAAGATTATTTGCTCTATTAATTGCTTCTCTTTTTCTGTTATTGTCTGCTTTATTGTTTTGTGTATAGCCATTAAAATATGCGTTTCCATTTTGCATTTTTTATGCCCCCTTTTTTATTCTTTATCTGAAACTTACTTTATATTATTGGGACGCTTTTCTGAACTTACCTTTATACCTCCCTTGTTCTTATAAACTTACTTTCTAACCCTATTTTTTCTTCGTTGACTGATTGCTCCTATTTTTATATTTGTATGTTTTCTAACCTTCCAAACTTCCAAACTTACTTTTCTATTTTCTGAACTTACTTTTCTTATTCTATATGCTATCTTGAACTTACCTTTCCACTACCTTATTTCTGAAGACATCCAACCCAATTTTCTTTACATCCAAAATTTGTATCATAAAACTTCTATTCTCTATAAAACTGTCCTGCCAAACTTCCTTTTCCTATTCTTACACTATTGTGATACAGCCTTAGATTATTTCTTGGTTTATTTTGTAATGCTCATCTCAATACTATCTTATTTTATAAAAATGAATCTAAATTTTTATCACTAGCTGTCTTTTTCTTACTATTTTTCAATCACTTTTTATATCTCAAAACTATTATTTTATTATCCAATGCTCCTTGTACCCATGCTTCCTTATTATTTTGGAAATGCACTATCAATTTTTATCACTAGATTACTTATATGTATGAAATTTTTTTACTAATTTATTACTATTTACTTATTTTCTCTTTTCAACTGCTCCCTCCTATCATCATTTCTTTATCGCTCTATAATTTCCTTCCCCTAACTTTTTTAATGTCAATATTCTTTTTATCACTAGATTACTTTTATGTACCAAAAAAATCTGTCTTTTTAATCTGCTTTTTATATTTTAAAATCCTTCAGCTTCTTCATGCTATTTTTATTCTCATAAACAATTAAAATTTTACTCCCCTTTTACTCATGCAACTTTTGTTTTTATCACTAGCTTATCATTTTTTACTATTTTTTCTCATTAAAAAAGGGAAACATAGAATCTCTATGCCTCCCCTTTTTATCTCCCATGTATCAGCTTCAAGATAGACCATCAGGCCATGTGTAATCCAAATAATCATCTTCCCTACTATACCGAAACACACCCTTTGACAGCACCTCTTCAAATGGAAGTACTGTATCACTCAAATGTTTCATCAGCCTTTTATAATCAGATGCACCCATATCCTCCTTATATGGTGCTATCAGTACTTCACATATGGTTACTGGAAATATTATCAAATCACTCTCAAGCATATCTGCCATCATTTTTAACACTCCTTGATAGATTAATGTCGTTGCTCCATTAATGGAATCCTCCTGATCCAGTTCATACAGAGGATAATCTTCATCTTCCTTTAGGTATCTCTCTACTTGCTGCCATTCTTCGTCCTTCCTTTTTGAATTTTCATGTATCTTCCTTACAATATCTCTCACTGATTCCACTCTACATGGGTATAACTTTGGTGTATTCTCTTTAGCTATATTGTACAACTCTTCTTCATCTACGCCCCACTTTTCCATATACTCATTTGTAATATCAATACTCATCTGCCCATGCTCACTCTTATTTAGCAGAATATAATAAACAACTGCCATATCAAAAAAATCTCTGTAAGGAACGCCCTTCAGCCATTCATTGTTTAACTTCTTATTTATGAGCCTATAAACAATCCTGCCTTTAGCAGTATTAAAATCCTCCCTGATCTCACCTGATTCTTCCATGCCCTCACTATTTTCATCTATAATATTGCTAATATCAACAATAACCTCTTCCATGCTTATATCTGTGTCATAATACTTATAATAATCTTCTAATCTGAATACTATTCCATCTTCAATATTTTCTTTGGTTATATTGAGTCCTACCTCTGTTCCTCCAGTATTCTTAGGTACATCAATTAAACATACCTTGTATTTCCCTTTATATCTTTCTGTCATTTTGTCTAATACTGTTTCTTTAAATTTATTAAATGTAATCATTTTTTCTCCTATTTTTAGCTTATTTTTCACTTGTCACATACCTTTTAAAAATTCTTTTTATCTTGTTCACTTATACATATTTTCTTACTTCATGCTGAAAATCCCCTAAATGCTATAGGAGATGCATACCAGTTTTTACACTGACTGCATCCCCTATTTTTAAATGCTAAATCCACTTATCTTTTTCTGGATTTTTTTAATTAAAACTTCTCCCCCTTTTTAATAATCTGATGGCATCATAAACACTACACTTAATTCTTCAGGATTCACATAATCTTCTGCCTTAGTGCCATTTTCCCAGGTGCTAACAGCATAAAACTTTTTATTATCATAAATGAATACCTGTATCCTCTCCTTTTTACCCTTTATATTATTAATCTTGATGATAGTGTGCCATATTAACAAAAGATGCTCATCCTTAAAGGTTTCCATAAATACTCTTGTCATACGAAATGGAAGACCACTAAACTTATAATCCTGCTTCTCTCCTCTAAAATCTTCTTCATCCTGCTCTTGTTTCAAATGCTCCAACTTTCCTTTTAAATCAAATGACATCTTCTTTACTCCTTTCATTTTAGTGGGGAGATTCTAACGCTGATTCCAATAAGATTCAATAGTGTATATGACGGATTCTACAGCAGGGATTTGACGCTTTTAGACAAAAAGAAAAACCATAAAACAGATTATATCTGCTCTATGGTTTTTAGATATGATTATATATTCCTTGATTATTTAGTCTTTAAGCACATCATATTCAATATATAGTTCTTGGCAAAGCTTATAGTTATGTTCAATCTCTTTTAATTCTTCAAATCGCTTGTCTTCGAGTAACTTATTAATCAATTTATACATCCTTGTTTCCCCTTTGTATAAATTAATCTCATCTCTGCATTGAAATACTATTGGAGAATGATATTCCATATCCGCTCTTACTACCTTTAGTTCAATTTTCAAAAATTCTTCTGCTTCTTTTTGTGATAATTGACATTTTTCCTGTAATATCGCTAAAATTTTATCATCTGAATGTCCTAAACATCTTAGCTTATATATTGTATGGTAAGCTAAAGATATTTTTCTTCCCTTTTCTTCATTTTCCATATCTCTCACTCGCAATTGAAATCGTCCAGTCATCCACTCTTGAATGAGATCTCTATGTTCAAGGTATTCTTTTCTGCATTCCTTTATTTCTTCATCAGATGTATTACATGCAGCCATTATCTGATTATCCAAATAACATTGTTCTATCATTTTTATAATAATACTTTTACGTTCCTGTGTCCTAGCCTTTTCTTCAATCTGTTTCTCAACCTCATCAAAATCCATTCCTTTGTTCCTTTCTTAAATAAATTATTAATCTATATATTCTTCTTACAATCCTCTATTTCTTCTATAGACGTATCACACACAGATAAAATTTGAAAATCAGTAAAACCTTGTTTTATCATTTTTATGATAATATTTTTTCTTTCTTTTTCTCTGCCTTCTTCTCTGCCTTTTTCCATGCCTTCTTCTCTGCCCTTTTCTCTATCTAATCTTTCTTTCATTGATAATGTCATAAACTCATGCCTCCATTCCTTTGTTAACCTTGCTTTTTTAACTGCTTCATCTAACTTTTTTATGTAGCTATCATCTGATTTCTTACCAGCCACATAATCTAAAAATACTCTTAATTCCTCACTTACATCATTCATAATACTATCTGTATTCAAAAATATCTTTGTTGTTTCATCTCCAAGGCTAATATTTTTATCCTCTTTACAGATATTTTCAAAGGTATAAATATGCCTGCCCTTTTTAAATACATCAAATGAACAAATAAATATAATATAGCTTGGCTTTAGCATATTATATGTTTGTCCTTTATCTATTAGCTGTAAATCTAGGACACCCTGATAATACCTCGTCCTCTTTGGTAGATCCTTAGTATCTGTTGTTTGCATTTCAATGTTATAAACAGTACCCTTTTTATCTTTCACATAAACATCTAATCTTATACTTTTAGCGTCAATGTCTGTCTTAATTGACTTTTGCAATTCAGGATATTCTATATGGTCTATATCTAAATCTGGTAGTATCCTTTGTAATAACTCCTTGCATAATTCTTCATCCTGCATGACCTTTCCAAACATGAAATCATTTGATATTCCCAATTTTTCCCATGCTTGTTCTAACTGTCTTTCTATTATATTAATCTCATCCATAATGCCTGCCACCCTCTTTCTTAATCACCTTTTCTTTATTTTATCATACACCACACATGGATTCAAGATAAAAAACCATAGAACAATGTTTCCTTACATTGCTCTATGGTTCAACTCATAAACCTTTATTTTATCATGCTTAAATCAATTTCCAAATCTGAATAAATACCTACAGATATTTTATCAGAAATGGTAGAGCATAAATATCATCTATCGTATAAACCTTTTCTTGGGTTACTGCTTGTGACATAATTTTATCTCCCCTCTTTTAGCTTATACTATATTATATCACACCTCCATAGCTTTTAAAAGAAATTTCTAACTTCACAAAAAAGACATAACTGTTTCCAAACAATAGAAACAATTATGCCTTTTTATGTATTCTTAATTTTGGTAATGCACTTTCAACTTTTATCTGCCCATTCTCTTTATTACCATGTAAGCCGTTTCCACACACTCACCAAGGCCAGGACTTTTAACTATCATTCTTGTTTGATTGCCATTGTAAATTTCTGATAGTACATAAACTTTACCGAAATAACTATCACTTCTTGTACTGAATTTTAGAATATTGCTTACACCCATTTTTTTAAGCCAATCATTAGCTTCTCTTACATTATATACTCTTGGTCCTGCCATATCTTTATGCCCCTTTCTAATTTGTGAGGGAATGGCTCTGATCTGCCACTCCCTCAATGATTACAATTTTTACATATAAGGTAATGGTTCACCATTAAAATCACAATAATATCTTATCAAATCCTCTAAACTCTTGTGTTTAAAATGAATTTCATCTAGTTCTGGAACTCCAGTTTGACTAAGTGTATCCCATGCATATCTTGTTCTACCAAATGCATCTTTTCTTACTCTGAATAAATCTTTATTTTCTCCTATTCTTCGTAACCACCTATTAGCAGATGGTATATCTACTACTTTCTCACCTCTATCATCAATACAAGGTGGCATTGGTTTTCTCATCTTCTGTGCTGCTATCTGAACCATAAGATAAATACTTCTGTGATAATTTCTCCTATTAAACCTTTCTGGATTATCCTCTGTAAAATAGATAATATCTTCTTTCCGCAACCGCCTCCAGCTTGTTAAACCAGTATCTTCTGTAAGCACATTAAACCTATATTTTTTATCTGCTCCTATAGATTGTAGCCACCTATTTGCATCATCTACATTTCTTATCATGCTTACTTTTTGTGTTTGTACTGGCTGTTTTACTGTTATCCTGCACCCTAGATACTCCAAGTCTTTCTTATATTCGTCAAATTAAATGAAGGTACTGACTCATA
>QXWR01000093.1 GCA_009911065.1 Clostridiaceae bacterium
TTATCAAAGGCATAATAGGGGCGCTTTTAGCGCCTCTATCGGAATAAATAAAACATCGGAATTAGCCGGGTAATACCGATATCGGTATTACCCGGCAATATACCCAAAGGAATAATCCGAAGTATCTATGCCGAAATGCTGGCACACGGTGTAGGCAATGCTCTCGGCCTCCACCTCTTTGGTGTTCCTGTCCTTTGCGGGCGCAAGGATATCCTTGTTTACATTTTTATCATGCAGCATGGAATGGGCGGTTTCATGCACCATCGTCTTTAAGGTCTGGCTCTCGCTCATGCCCTCCTGCACCGCAATCCGCTTTTCTGCCGGGCTGAAGAAGCCTTTGGAATCGCTGGGAATGTCCTCAAAGCTGACCGGAACCGGGGCAACATAGGTGATTGCCTTGATAAAGTCCTCATACCCTTCCACTGTGGACAAAAGCTCTTTTGCCTCCAGCTCCGGGATTGGCTCCCCTGATGTCTGCTTTACATCAAAGACGGACACAGCACGGAAAGCGGGAATTTTAACCTCGACTTCCTCCGTCTGCGGCATACCGTCCTTATCCAGCATGACCTCCCCGGTCACAGGGTCTAACTTATCCCGTTCCTCTTTGATCTTATAAGGGGCAGGGGCAAGGATACGGATTCCCCTCTCCCCCTTGTTTACATGGCGGTTGAAATTCTTCTGCCATGCCTGGTAGCCTGCCACTAAGGTTGCGTCAGGGCGCTGTAAGGCTATCAGCAGAGTGTTGTTGAAACTGTAATTATGGAATTTTGACATAGTGGAAAGATAGCTTTTGTATTTCTCGCTCTCAAAAAGCTCTTTTAAGCCTTCCTCCAGCTTGTCAGTGATTTCCTTTACTTTCTGCTTTTCTGTTTTTGCGTCTGCCATATTTGATTTTCCTTTCTTTGCACGAAAAAAAGACAATCTGCTATGACTGTCTTTCTTCCCGAAAACAGAAAAAGCAGCAAATTGTTTTCTCTAATAAAAACAATTCACTGCTTTACTGCTTGTGTTATTAAGTTGCTGTGATTATGCTAATACTGGCTCTCTTTTTCTAATGACAGCCTCCACTTCCTCTATGGTCTTTTCAACAATCCTTGCTATTTGTTCTGATGAATAGCCATCTCTGTGCATATTCATAATCACGCCAGTTATAGCATTATCTGTTGCATTTTCTCTGATTCCCTGTGAAAGATTACACATAGCGCTCATATCCTTTCTCAATTTTTCATCTACCGGAATACTATACTCAGTTTTAATAATCCCTAATTTCTCATCAACGGTCAATTCCGCCGAAAGCAACGTACTCAGCAAACGGTGTAGCTCATACTTTTCATCATGCTTCGGAAGTTCATTTGATATACCTATCAGGACAATATTCAGCAGGTCAAGCCCGCCCTTCCACGGATAGGAACCAAGCAGATCGTCTTTCGCAAGATGCACATAAGCCATACTGCTTTCGTCCATGCCCATACATACCCAAATACTGAATACACGCCTGATGTCATTATAATTTGTCTTGACAAAATCCCGTTCCTTCTGCGACGAAACAAGACGGCTTACATAGAAAACTGCCCTGTTCAGAATATGGTAGCCTGACGGTTCATCTTTCTGTGCCTCCACGTTTACGATAACCTGTGAGATACCATCTTTCATACGCACATAAAAGATAATGTCAAACCGTATAAGCCCCTCGTTAATCTCCGCATTCTCCGTATTCATCCCGACAATGCGCTGCCCGTTTTCTTCTTTTTCAATATTGGTCAGCCCCGGCTCCACCGGAACCACACTGATAAATGGCTCCCCCTCAATATAAGATACCACATCTTTCGGGTTCATTCCCCGGAACTCATCAACCGTCTTTACCAGAATATGCGCCAGAATGATCTTATTTCCCAACAGACGTTTTGCCTTATCATCATACTGTGCGTCCTGGTCTGTTGCGCTGACCGCATTTTTTATTTCCGTATCCATCAGCCATAAACCTCCTTTTTGTATGGTAGGAAACGCAAAAGCCATTCCCAAAAGGTATATGACCTCAATGCCATTATACCCCGAAATCCCGGCTAAATCAATCGGAACTTTTTTTGAAAGCAACGGAACATCTTCTGCAATTTCATTGACCTTATGACTGTTACAGCGTTTCTTCCTTCCTTTTCGCTTTTTCAGTATCAGCCCGATCTGCCCCGGACGCTTGTGCCTTGTATGCCGCCAGCTTCTCTTTTAACGATGCCCGCCGCACAGGCTTGTCAGCCATTGCCGCAGCAACTCTCAGCCCACCATTCCCCATTGTATAATCACGCCTTGTGTTTTCTACCGGGTATGGTATCGGTGCATTGGCGGCTTTTTCGACTGTTTCTGGTTGCTCAGAAACGTTTTCCGTCTGCCCTGGCTTCTGGACATCATGTCCAGAAGTTTCCTGCCCTCCGTTTTCTTCCTCCGGCACATCGTCCATGCCAATCGCATCATCCCCCTTTTCGTCCATATTGAGCAAGGCATTTAAGGCAGATAATCGTTCCAGTTTCTCCACAAGCTCCGCTTCCTGTGCGAACGGCTTTGTGACTTCCGCTTTTGCGGTTTCAAGCTGTCGCTCCACGGTTTCCAGTTTCGTCTGCGCTTCGGAAAGCTGTTTCGGCATGGATTCCAGGGCGTGGTTGATACGGGCAATGTTGCCGAGAGGGTCAGAACCGACTTCTAAGTTATGGGAAAGCTGCCCTTTTAAATTCATCACAAATTTGTGATTGAATGAATCAAAGGACACCGCCATTTTAAATCCAGCATACTCCCCGACCGTGGCAGGCACATTGACCGTTTTCATCTCCTTGCACATCTCCATAAGGGCGGTTCCGGCTTCTTTTTTATCCGTATAAGCCTTATCCCCGACTTTCATCAAAAACTGCTCCTTATCTGCCGGGAGGTTTGCTTTTGCGGTCTGAATGTCAGCTTCCATGCCCTCTATCCTCTCTTTCAGAATGGCTATTTGCTGCGGATAGTGCTTTGCAATATTATCCTCAAGTTTATATTTCTGGCTGGTGTGGTTCGCCTTCATCAGTTTCAGCTTTGATACCTGTATGTCGAGATCCATCTTTTCTTTAATATACGGGTTCCCGGTAGCCAGGGCTTTCACCTCCGCATAAGTGAGCGCCGCCTCATCCACGTCCTCACAACTGCGCACCGGGGATTTGCTCGTCATGATCTGCCCGATGAATTTCTGCTTATTTTCGATTAGCTGCCAACTGTACGAATCAAACGTACCTTCTGTCACATACCGGAAAATCTTTACCTTTGGATTAAGGTTGCCCTGCCTTAAAATACGCCCCTCCTGCTGTTCAATGTCGGACGGGCGCCACGGCACATCAAGATGATGTAATGCAATCAGCCTGTCCTGCACGTTGGTTCCTGCGCCCATTTTCTGCGTGGAACCCAATAAAAAACGAACCTGTCCGCTCCTTACCTTGCCAAACAGCTCCGCTTTCCTTAATTCCGTATTCGCTTCATGGATAAACGCTATTTCCTCCGGCGGCACTCCTTTCTCAACCAGTTTATTTTTTATATCCTCATAGACATTGAATGAGCCATCTCCTTTTGGTGTCGAGAGATCGCAAAAAATTATCTGTGCGGACTTCTTCTCCTTCGTCTGCTCCCATATCTCAAACGCCTTTCCCACACAGGTTGCCGATTTGGAAGTTTCACTGTCCGGCAGCATATCGTTGATAAGGCGCTGATCCAGAGCCAGCTTCCTGCCGTCATTGGTGATTTTCAATACCGATAGGTAACGGTCTGAACTGGCTTTACAGTTCTCGCCGCTTTCCCCCGGTTCGCACCGTGCATGACAGTTTCCCATCACACGGCGCTCCATCAATAATTAGATTGCAATAGTATTATCCAAAGAACTTATTTCTGTGTTTCCAGCTAAGTTTCTCAACTCATTCAGTTTGCGTAAATCTATGGTGTCTTTGTATTCGGAAATATACTGTGATATTGTGTACTGCTTTGTCGCATGGATTAGCCTATGGATGTCCTCATGCACGATTACCAGATTTCTATATTCATCTGTACCGCCTTGACAGCGTGGGGTTTTATGGTGGCAGTGGATGTCGCTGTATTCCAGTTTTATCCCTGTTACTGCACATTTCCCATACTGCCCGGCATAAAGTGAAATCCTGTTGTCCGCATACTGTATGCTCCTGTTGCTGACAGGGTTCTGCATGAGTTTCAACAGCGTAAAGGTGTCTATCCCTAAATTATTGTGGATTTCAGCACGCCCTTCGGCTGTGTATTTATTGACAGACTTTTTCTTACACTTAGGGATTTTGTTCTGTACATACCCAACCGGGGCTACTGCATAGCCGCTTATAAATCGGATTTGCTCGCTTTTCCCATAGTTCATTTTCACAGCTTTTGATATGTTTGGCACTCTCTTTTTCCGCTTTTTATAATACTTAACGGATTTAAAATTTTTCCTCATACGGTTTTTGAATACAGCCGTTGCCTGGAATGCTATCTTTCGGCAGTCAAGGCATATCCGGGTAGCTGTTTTATAATAATTGTGTATGCCCATGACTTTTGAATTGTAGTTTTGTATCATCTTATACTGCTCTTTGCCACTGTCCGGCTTCTGTATGCGCTTTATCTGCTCCACCAGCTTCTTTGCCGCCTTTTTCACAGCCTTGTCGCTCATACTGCTGACAACAGTGTATTTATTCCTTTTCCGATGAACCTTTAACTTAAATCCAAGAAAGTCCGAATAGTGTTTCCGCAAGTTTACTATCTTTGATTTTTCGGGTGAGATGTCCAGTTTCAGCCGTTCTTTCAGCCAGCCTTTCACCGCATGGAATGTCCTGACGGCGGCGTCATAACTCCTGCAAAAGATTTTGAAGTCATCCGCATACCGCACAATCCGCATTTCCTTTACATTGGTTTTCTTTAATGCTTCCATTGCGCCGCTCCTGCTGACCGTGCCGTTTTTGGTGGTGGTTGTGTAGTATTCATACCTTGTCGGCATGTTTTCCCAGTTGCTGCTGACCCACCAGTCCAGCTCATTCAGCACAATATTGGACAGTAGCGGCGACAAAATACCGCCCTGTGGTGTTCCTTTCGTTGGATAACAGACGGTCTTGTCCGGCATTTTGACCGGGGCTTTTAACATCTTCCTTATAATCACTAATAACTGCCTGTCCTGTATTCCCATTGTCCAAATCTGCTTTAACAGCTTTGAGTGGTTGACGTTATCGAAAAATCCCTGTATGTCTATATCCACACAGTAATGCAGGTTGGATAACTGCATATTCCTGTGCGTCTGGGCGATAGCATGTTCCACGCTCCGGTTTGGGCGGAACCCATAGCTGTGTTGTTCATAAAACTTTGCTTCACAGATTGGCTCCAAAACCTGCAAGATACATTGCTGTATCAGGCGGTCATACATTGTGGGGATTCCAAGCGGCCTTGTTTTGTCGCTCCCTTCTTTTGGGATTTCTACCCTTTTTACTGCTTTTGGCTGGTAATCCTTAAATTTACGCTGGATAATCTGCACGAACTCGCTTACTTCGATTCGCTCAATATCTTTGATATTCATATCGTCTGTACCATACGTTTTACTCCCGGCATTGTCTTTGATGTTCCTATACGCAAGTTTTATATTGTTTTCACAAGTGATATACTGCATTAGGTTCCTGAATTTCCCGCCGTCTTTGCTCTTTTGGTACAGCCCGTCATAAATATCCTGCATATCGTAGTATTCGTTGTGCCTTAGCTTCTTGTTTTTCAGTTTCTTTGTCATAGAACATCACTCCTTTCGGAGCAAACTTTTTGTCTTGCTCGAACCTATGGTGATAATTCCTATTGCAAATCTGACTACTGACTGGAGGCTATCCCTCCTCACGCCTTATTATTGCGTGTATCATCAGTACTGTGCCTCCACTTTCATCACCCGCAAAGACGCTTATATGATTCGTCATCACCACCTGCAAATGGGCAGGTGTCGGGTAACTTACTACGTTCCGATAATCTTATCCCAATCCCTGAAAAAACTTCAAGGATTTCAATATAGTTTTAGGTTCTGCTTTAAGCCTGCCAGCTTGATGCCGCCTGTAACGGCATAAGGTATTTCATAACATGCACTTTTACTTTACCTCACTGGCTCCACGCCCGTGGAATAGACATTTCTATCTATGCGACATATAGACTTGTACGTTCGCAGATATGTCAGTCTTTTCAGACATTCTAACCATGACTATATATAGACCTCCGACCTGTCATATACAGCCGACACCTCTGCCGGCCTTTCCACAGCTCTGCCTGTTTGGGTATACTTCAGCCGTCCTCTCCGTGCTGTAGGCCGTGAACTTTATCCACTCGCCCAACGGGGTATTAAGGGAAGCGTTTCTGGGCGTTACTCCATCATTCCACTTCTCAGATTATCAGTTATCCTGATGTGCTCTATTTTTTTTATTACTACACATCAGTCACAGCTTTTGTCACGTTTTCCTCGTGATTTATAGCTGTAACGTATCGCTCACGCATATTATCCTGATACGGCTCCACAAGCCTGTTTCGCACCGCCTCCGCCCTGTCCGCAAGGGAGGAAACCATGTCCTGCTGGTACTCACTCGGCTTTAACACTACGTTTTCATACTCCGCTTCCGGCACAGGCAGTTTTAACATATTGTTATCCTGCACCCTAGATACTCCAAGTCTTTCTTATATTCGTCAAATTAAATGAAGGTACTGACTCATA
>QXWR01000094.1 GCA_009911065.1 Clostridiaceae bacterium
TGAGACGCTGGCCTAGCAACAAAGGGTTATACCCGTTCCACAAGCCACCCGTTTTACGGGTGGTATTGACTTTTTATATACGAGATTTTTTTCTCTCATAGAGCCTTAAAAGGGAATGTGTTATCATATAGATGTCGATAAGAGCCTGGACATTTCCGGAGATGTCAGGCAGAAAGGAGGCAGTATGAATGATTGCACATTTAGATAACAACAAGGTCAAAACTTGTGTTTATGTAAAGATGCTCTCAGAATTCACAAAGCATAACACATTTGTTATAAAATCTGTCCGTGTAAACAAAGTTTTTGATAAAGAGGCAAACAAAGTATCGGATGTGAATGAATCCGTAACCTACACGGTCGTGGAAACTGAAACTTTCAGCAGCATGAACGTGAAGGTAGCAAATCCGGTGCCTGTGATAACCCAGGATGAATTAGACCGGTCTGACAGTCCAGTGTTCATAACTTTTCCATTGGATAAAACCGAGGTTCGTCCATACGCAATCGAATTTGGAAAAGTAAAAGTATCAATTGTTGCGCCAGATGCTGTATTAGTGACAGATGCCAAAAAGTAACATACCAACAACTATAACTATGTTGTTCGCTGTTTCTGCTGGCAGATAATTTCCTTCAACACATTTCCGCTGTTTGTCAAGGCTCGGCGCACGCCGACCGCTTGCGGCTCGGCCTTGACAAATCAATGGCGGAAATGTGTTACAATCGGATGCCCTGCCAGCAAAGCCAGCCAAACTTTTCTCTATGTAAAGAAAGGAGAACATTTAATATGTATCATTTATCAATATCTACTATTTTATTTTTAGCTGTAATCATTCTTTATCTTCTTTATCGGATATGGGTAGCGTGTATCAAAGCCACAAAAAATTTATCAGAAGAAGCGTCAAAAGCATATATTTTAGATAAAGTAGACGACTGGTTTTCCCATGAGAAGGAGTTTGTCCCTAATGGTGTTTTAATTTGTGACTTAATCAGGACACTGGCTCCTTATAACCAGCTACAGGAAGAAAAAGTCCCCTGGGACAACAAGCCTTTCGGACGTTTTAAACTTCCTTGTATCAATCTTGGACTCATCAGCAAAAATGGCACTGTAGATTTTCCTATGATTAAAGCGGATTTGTCAAATTGCCTTGAAGTGGATTTAAACTCTGGCGGTTATAAAGTTTTCTGTAAAGTTTTAATCCGGGAAAATAAGTCTCCCCGGTACACCGTTTCCGTCGTTTACGCCACGACAAAGGCTAACCAGAAGAAATTTAACGAAGTAGAGCGGATAGCAGCAGCCAGGGCGCAGCAGAAAGCAGTTGAGGCAGTAAGCCCCATCACTGACCCTAACCTTGAAGTTGAGCTTCAGCAGTTGGATAACCATGAAGATGGCACTCATTAATCTCGGTTTCGACTTGCAGAACCGGTTCCCTATACAGGCGGATATTTTCAGGACAGGCCATATCTGCATAGTGGGCGGAACCGGTTCCGGCAAATCCATAGCGACACTGTATATCCTATATGGCCTCCTCTCTTTGTACCATGAAGTACAGCTATATATCGGTGATTTTAAGAAAAGCGGTGATTATAAGGGGATTACCAAAAGCTTTGAAGAATTTGAACAGGTAACCGGCCTGATTGAAAAATTCTATGGCATTTTTGAGGAAACCGAAGAAAACAGCCCAGCTATTAAGATTCTGATTCTTGATGAATACGCCGGCTTCATTACCTGGCTTACCCAAAAAGACAAGAAAAAGTGTGAGGAGATAAAGGGGAAAATCGCTAACCTGCTGATGCTAGGCCGTTCCCGCCATTGTTATGTATGGTGTATCCAGCAGAGGATGAGCGCCCAGCTATTCCCATCTGGCATTGGGGCAATCGACAATTTTCAGATACTTATCGGTTTAGGGCGGCTTTCCGTAGACAGCCGGAAATCCCTGTTTGCCGGGGAGCATCTGGACAAAGATTTTGAGGAAGGATATTCTCCCGTTTGCGGCCAAGGACTTATATTAGTTGACGGCCAGCCTCTGCGTGCCATCCAAATTCCGTTTATCAAAGACAAAGGAAGAATGACGGCACTTTTAAGGAAGAAAGCAAATCAATAGAAAAAGACTGGAATACGGCCTGCCAACGTGCCGGAGGCGCGGAGCGCCGCAGGCACAGGCGGCAGGCTGCCAAACAGGGGCGAAGCCCTTTTCACGGTTAGTATTACCCGTGAAAAACAGAACAAACAAAAAAAGTAAAAAGAAGCCCGTAAATAAAGGATTTTCGGCATATGGCTTTTGTGCAGGAAATCCTGCACAAAACGCACATTCAGGTGAATTAATGGAAAAGGAGAAAAACAAGGAAAAAGATTTCCAATCCGACCGGTATCAGCTAACAATCAATAACCCTATGGATTGTGGAATGGAGCATGAAAAAATCAAGCAGGTTTTCGCCCACAATTTTAAAACATTAGAATATTTCTGTATGGCAGACGAAAAAGGCTCCTGTTACCACACGCATATTTTTGTATATTTTTCTTCACGGGTGCGCTTCTCTAAAATAAAACGCCATTTTCCAACAGCCCATATTGAATCTGTAAAAGGCACCGTAAGCGAAAATATCAATTATATCCAAAAATCGGGCAAATGGGAACAGGACACAAAGCATGGAACCAAGATAGAAAATACCTTTGAAGAGTACGGGAACCGACCAGCAGACAGCCGGGGCAAGCGGGGCGACATGACCGAATTATATGAAATGGTAAAAGATGGCCTTTCCAATGCGGAAATCATTGCCCGCAACCAGGATTACATATTACAAATTGAAAAATTAGATAAATTAAGAAATACTATCCTGACAGAAAAATACCGTGGCGAGCGACGTCTGGATATAGAAATTGTGTATGTATCAGGCACAACGGGAAGCGGAAAAACCCGTGATATATATGATGAACACGGGGACGAAAATGTATACAGAGTAACTGATTACCGACACCCATTTGACGGTTATAACCATTGTGAACCCGTCATAATGTTTGATGAGTTCCGTTCCAGCCTGCCTTTGGCCGATATGCTTTTATACTTAGACATTTATCCCCTTGAACTTCCTGCCCGGTATGCAAACAAATACGCCTGCTACAAAAAAGTATTTATAGTGTCCAATTGGCCATTGGAAAGCCAATACCACGAAGATGAAAAAGCACCAGATGATGAATCATGGAACGCCTTTTTAAGAAGGTTTAAGAAGATAAAGATATACCAGCCAGACGGGGCCGTAAGGGTTTATCATTCCGTAAAAGAATACTTGAACCGAGAACAGCCATTTGAGGCAGTGACACAAGAGGAACAAATGGAAATCGAAGGGATTTTTGGCCGTAAGTGATAAGGAAACTAATCCCCCTTGGGGGTAAGGGGGGAATAAAATCCCACCTTGCTCCCGCAGGGCGCCGCCACCGTAGGGAACAGAAGTCCAGAGAACTGTTCTCTGGTTCCCAGGCCAGAGATTCTCCATCCTCAAAAGGGACATAGGACAGCCCTGTCCAAACATAAAATACAGTAACCGAGCGAGGGGAGAAGGAAATGAGCGACCTAATCTTAACCACAACACCCCATACCATAGGGAAAGTGACTTATTACATAGTATCGGAATCCAGCGAAAAAGCGCGAGAAAGTCTTGATAAAAAGATAGAAAAACTAATCAGGAAAGACCTGGGCAGGCAGCCGGAAAACCCTTATTTTACAAGCAAAAACGAGTGACTTTTTGTGTCAGATATGCTATAATAGAGGTAGTACAAAAGGCTTGTCTGACTGTCAGGAAAGGAGAAAAAATGTTACAGTCAGACAACAAAATCACCGCATTATATTGTAGGTTAAGTCAAGAAGATGAACGTGCCGGAGAAAGCGAAAGCATTTCCAACCAAAAAATGATTTTACAGAAATATGCGGATGAACACCACTTTTTCAACACAAGATTTTTTGTTGATGATGGGTTCTCCGGTGTGAGTTTTGAGCGTGAGGGCTTCCAGTCCATGATTGCGGAAGTGGAAGCCGGAAATGTTTCCACGGTCATAGTAAAAGACCTTTCCCGTTTGGGGCGTAATTATATAAAAGTCGGAATGTATACAGAAATGTTGTTCCCTGAAAAAAATGTCCGTTTTATCGCCATCAATAACGGGATAGACAGCGAAACGCAAGGGGATAACGATTTCACGCCATTCTTAAATATCATGAATGAATGGTACGCCAAGGACACAAGCAAAAAAATCCGTGCGGTTAAGCAGGCCCAGGCCCAGAAAGGACAGCGCGTCAATGGGGAATACCCCTATGGTTATCTGGTAGATCCTGATAACAAGAACCATCTGATTCCAGACCCGGAAACCGCCCCTATTGTCAGGCAGATTTTTCACATGTACGGCCAGGGGGAGCGGATGTGTACCATCCAGAAATGGCTGTCAGATAACAAGGTATTGACAGTGGGGGCGCTGCGGTTCAAGCGGACAGGGCTTGCAAGGTACCAATCTGCTATGTCTGTCCCATATACATGGCCAGACAAAACTATCTATGACATGCTGGCAAGGCCGGAATACTTAGGCCATACAGTCACGGGAAAGACCTACAAGGTCTCATATAAGTCCAAAAAGACCGTGAAAAACCCTATAGAAAAACGGTATTTCTTTAAGAATACCCATGAGCCGCTTGTGGATGAAGAGACCTTTACCCTTGCCCAGAAACGCCTGGAAACCCGTCACCGCCCGACAAAATCCAATGAGATAGACCTTTTTTCTGGCCTTCTGTTCTGTGGGGACTGCGGGTATAAAATGTATCTGCAACAAGGAGCCGGAACCCCAGAACGGAAACATGCCTATACCTGCGGGGCTTACCGGAACCGCCCAAGGAAAGCCACGAACTGCTCTACCCATTATATCCGGAAGTCGGTCATCATGGAATTAGTCCTCGCTGATTTACAAAGGGTGCTTTCCTATGTAAAGAACCAGGAAAAGGCATTTGTCCAGATGGCAACGGAATACGGGGAAAGGGAACTGAACAAAGCTTTGCGGGACAGCGAAAAGGAACTTGCAAGGGCAGAAAAGCGTCTGAAGGAAATCAATACCATTTTCCGCAAGCTGTATGAGGACAACGCTTTAGGCCGGTTATCCAATGAGCAGTTTTCTTTCATGGCTTCCGGTTATGAGGATGAAAAAAAGACCCTTTCCGGGCGCATAGAGGAACTGGAAACCTATATCCACTCTGCCAAGGAGAAAAACTCGGATGTAAAGAAATTTATCCAGCTAGTGAAACGTCATACGGAGATAACGGAACTGACCTATGAAAATGTACATGAATTTATTGATCGTATCCTTGTCTACGAATTAGATAAAACAACCAACACCAGAAAGGTTGAGATATTTTACAACTTTGTGGGAAAAGTCGAGAACAGAAAAAAGCCTATCAAAAACACATCTTACTTCCGACAAATCGGTGCTGATGTTGACAGCATTGTTATATAGAAAGGGGTTAGAAGCGGTACCAGGCAAATATTTTTTTAGCTTAAATGGTATCGTTATCTAACCCCGACAAAGTTCGTGCCGGAGTATCCGTCGTCGATATAGACATCGACCTCATTCCAGCCGCGCTGCCTGACATAGTTTTGAAGCAGCAGCTTCTGGTTCTCAATGCTGACCGATTCCCCATCACGTTCATCGTCGTTGCTTAACCGGCAGTAGATGCCCACGTTGTATGTTGTATCCATCATCTTTCTTTTACCTCCCGACCATCTCAGAATCCATACCTCGTGCGGCAAAATGGCTCCGCAGGTTTTACCCTGCATGAATATCTTACCGGAGAATCCACCGCCGCGCAAGGGTGCGGGTCGCCGATGGCGACCTCTAAGCGCCAAAGGCGGTTAGAAGCACCGACCGAGCCGACAGGCGAGAACGGCAGGCCGCGAGGCTTTCTGTTATTTGGAACCGCTGGCAGCTGGAATGGCTTCCGACATGGCGCGTCTGACTGCCAGCTGTTCCAGCGTCTTTCCCAGGTCCTTTTCTCCCGAAAAAAAGCTGGTGACGCGATAAATTGTTTTCCCGATCCGCACCTCTTTGTAGGAACTTGTCGGGGTTGTCTGTTTGGTCATAAAGACGCACCTCCGTTCAAAAATTGTTTTTACTCTATGGTTAAAAAGCAGCCGTATCGAAAGATAAGGGCGGCGGTTGCCGCTGGATACCGTCCGGTACGGCTGCTGCAATTCTGTTTGGATGGTTCGTCATATTTGCCACGCCCCCTGACGATAGGGACATAACAGGCCGCTCCCGGCAGAGCTGTCATAACTCCGCAGCGCCGTTTTACTCGTGCGCCGCAGGGTTCCCCCCAAGTCTTTGGCGGGCCGTGAGGAAGTATCTTTAAGCCCCCGCACCATCATCGCGCCCGGAACGCCATCTCCGGGTTTAAGGCTGAACGTAGATCGCTCGGATTGCCTGTCCATCATCACCTCCTGCAAGCAATTGTCCTGGCGGCGCGCCTTTTTCGCTTCGATACGGGTTATGTACCTGTTATGCCGTATATTCAGTTGTCAAGCTGCAATAGGGGCAAGAGGACTTGTCCCTTCAATGTGTAGGCATCGGGAAAAGCCGTTTGTCACCCTTGATTCAAAAATATTTTGATTTTTTTCAAACGCTTATAGATGACATTCCGGGAACA
>QXWR01000095.1 GCA_009911065.1 Clostridiaceae bacterium
TCCGTTCTCCGTTCTCCGTTCTCATGTCATTATATCGGTTAATTCTGTGACAGGCAACCAGAGTAATTATGGGTCGGTACAAAAGGGTAGCAACAGCAATGACGGAAACCGCCACCCGATCCTTCCGCCTCACAAACTGTTTTAATTCCTCCGCCGCCCGCTTTTCTGCCGGAGTCTGTCCCTGTGGGGGCCTTGGGAAAATGCGCCCCTTGGAAAAACCATTTATATAAATTGTCCTCCGGTCAAAATCCGAATAACGGATATGGCCGCACTCATGGGCAGTCAGGCCCTCATGGCTTGCCATCTTTTCCTCCCTCTGGGGAAATTGTTCCGTCACCTGGTTCGCCGCATTCAGATAAATAAGATTCCCATCCGTAAAGGCAATCCTGGAATTTTCCTCTTTCATATAGGAAAGAACCAGGCGCACTGCCTGGTTTCCTCCCAACACCCTTGCAAATTTCCCCAAAGACTCCTGATACGCCTTTGACAGAAATAGTTCCTCATCCGTCATCTGCTCCCTGATTTTCCTGACTTCTTTCCGCTTATTCTGTACTCCATTCATATTTTCTCCATTCTACTGTGCATATTCCGCAGCATTGCATGTTTTGCTTTCTCTGGTAGTAACAGGTATGAATGGGCATTTTTTTCACCCGCTTCTCCCCGTCCTATTTGACAACATGTTCTGTTCATTTGTTAGCCATGGAAGCCCTCCATATGATTTCCTGGTACTTTTCATCACCAGAGGCTGCCTTTCCTATAAAGATACCTCAACCTGGCTATGCCGCCTTCATTCCTCCATTTCTATTCTCCACCTCAAACTTGGTGAGTATCTGGGTCTTATAAATTTCCTCCCTCTCTTCCGCTTCCGGCGCCGCCTTGGCAACCACCGTCCTCTTTGCCGCCGCACAGATATCCTTCTGCACCAGAGAAGCCCATACCCAGTCCTCAAACTCCCGGTATCCGCACACCCCTCCGGTTATCATTTCCGTCCGGCAGTACTTCTGAATCTCACATACCGTCTCCGCCATTTTCTCCAAAGTCTCCCTCTCCATGCCAGTGACCCGTTTTTGCACACGTTCCACCATGCCCTTGGCCGTGAGAGGTTCGCAGTAGTGGATCATCCGCATTCTGGAAAGCACCGACTCATTAAATCCGCGGCACCCCTTATAGCCCATGTTGGTAGTCAGAAGGATCACGGTCTCCGCATTCCTCCGTACCACCTCCCCGCTTGTCAGGGTAATGGCTGCCCCGTCATCTAAAAGCCCGTTCAGCTTCACCAGGGTTCCCGGCTTTGTGATTACCGAAGGTTCCTGGATCTCAATCACCGAAGGTCTCCTGCAGGCAGTGACAATGGTGGACTTCACCATCACATAATCCTTTTCCCCCTGGCCGTTCTGGAACCCCGTCTGATATATGGCTGACAGAATCCTCTTAAATGCCTCCTCCTGATCCACTTCCTCCTCATAGCTTCCGCTGACACGCTCTAAAGCCGAGGCCGGGTCCATCATCATATCCTCAAAAGTAGGCAAATCCATGTCCGGCCTGGCTTCCTTCCTCCCGATATTGGGAATCATGGAAGATACCAGGTCTGTCTCGTCTGTCCCTTCACCGCAGGTAAAGAAATAATAAGGCATTCCCAGCAGCTGGGCCACCATTTTGGCGTTGGTGGTCTTCCCCGTGCCGGACTCTCCGGCGCTCATGAATACCCGCATAGGCGTATGTAACACTGCTTCCACAATCTCCGATACCTCCGCCGGAACCTGGTAATTGTCCGGCAGGGCGGGAACCAGCCCCTTCTCCCCCTCTGTTAAAGGGAAATTCCGGTTATATCTGGATTTTAGCTCCCCGATAGTTTCCAGGCTTCCCGTTTCCTCCCTCATTTTCAGAACCTGGAACGTCCCGTAATCCTTTCTGGTGGGTTTGTAGGCGCCTTTCGTAAAACGGGACATGGGAACCATGGGGACATTTCCCGAAGCGATCTCGTCATTATGGAACGGGAGCCCCGCTTTCCCCAGGGTATCCCGGTTTTCCAGCCTCCGGTACAGGTTGTCACAGCATAGAAAAGCGCACCTCATGGCAAGGTCCATGTCGGGAAATCCTTTTGCCTTTTCCTGCACAAAGGTCTGAAAGCTCCCCTCAAACTCCTGGTCATAGACTGGCCCCTGGATCATGCTGGCATAGGCTAAAAGCAAAAACATTTCCTTTCCGCTGGCCCCGTTCTCACCGATCCTGGGGTATACGGACATGGCTCTCCCCTTCTTGACAGAAGCCCTCCAGCTTCCCTTTTCCGGGTCATAGAACAAAATCCGTATCTCCTGGGCCACCTGTGACGATACAACCATCTCGGCATAATACCGGCAGATTTTTCCCTTCTCGGTCTCCACGCCCAGGGCTCCCTGGCTCTCTCCGTTTATGATGTCAGCCGCCAGAAGCAGTCCCCGGAGGGTGACGCTGTTTAAAGTGGCCCGTTTCCCCCTTGTCATCTTGTTGTGGACGGACAAGCAGGAATCTTCCGTGGTATCCTTCTTTCCCCTTTTTGCCACTTCTTTATCAAAGGGCGCAGGAATGGGACGGGTAAATGTCCAGTTCTCCAGAATCTTCGTCTTTCCCATAAATTCATTTCTCCTTCTGCTTCATTTTATAATCTCAAATTGACTGGCTCATGGTTTTCATAAAAATACTTTCCCCCCTCTAAGCCGCCGCATGCCTCACCATTTCCTGCCCCTGCTTTTTTGCCTCTTTCTGCAGCCGCGCGGCTAAAAGCGTATTCCTCCTTCCGGCGTCCGTATTGGAGACCGCTATGGCCAGGGCCTGTCTGCTCCCCACCAGATGAACCCTTCTCTTTGCCCTGGTAATACCGGTATAATAGACATTCCGCTTCAGCATAGGATAAAAGCATTTTAAAACCGGGATAATCACCACCGGATACTCGCCGCCCTGGCTCTTATGGACACTGGTAGCGTAAGCATGATCCAGCATGGCAAGCTCTTCCTCCTGGTACTTCTTTACTACATCCCCAAAACAGACGCTCATCTCCCTGCTCCCGTCCGGCCCGGTGGTAATCTCCGTCACCTGCCCGATGTCGCCGTTGGAAATCTCCTCCGTGTTCTGGGTCTGCATGACCTTGTCCCCTTCCCGGTAGGTAACGGAGCCATAACGCCACTCCCCCTTGTCCAAGGCCGCCGGGTTGGCGATCTCCTGTAGGCCCCGGTTCAAGGCATTGACTCCCGCCTCCGTGTTGACCCTTAAAGGGGAGAGTACCTGAACCATGTCCGCGTTTCCTCCAAAATTTCTAAGTTCTTTCTCATAAAGACCGGCAATGATTTCCGCCGCGTCCCTGTCATCCTCCGCCTTATGGAACTGGAAATCCTCCCCGAACAGCAAGGATTTCTGGCTCCGGTTGATCAGATCCGCATTGAGGATAATCCGGGAATCCTTGGCTTGGCGGAAAAACACGTCCAGAACCGTAAAAGGAATCACTCCGGAATCAATCATTTCCTTGAACACGCTCCCCGGCCCCACGGACGGAAGCTGGTCCACATCTCCGACCAACACAAGCCTTGCCCCGCTTTTTATCCTGGAAAACAGGACTCCCGCAAGCCACATGTCGGCCATGGTAAATTCATCCGCAATCACCAGGTCTTCCTCCAAAGCCTCTTCCTCCAAAATCTCTTCCCTTTCTTCCCCGGTCAGATACAGAGCCTTATGTATGGTCAGCGCCGGATAGCCAGTGCTCTCCGAAAGCCTTTTCCTGGCACGCCCTGTAGGGGCGCATAAAAGAACCTGTTTCTCCGGTTCCTTCCTCTCAAAAATTTTCAGGATTACCCCCAGAACCGTCGTCTTTCCTTTACCCGGGCCGCCTGTGATTATGGAAACCTGGGACCGGAATACCATGCGTACCGCCTCTTTCTGTCTCTCGGCCAGCACAATCCCAAGCTCCGCCTGGGCCTCCTCCAGCTCCCGTTCTATATCAAAGCTATGATTGTCCTCCCTTAAAAGCCGGATTAAATTCCTGGCCGCGGTCTGCTCCGCCTCCCGGTTTTTACCCAGGAAAATGGCGTTTCCGTCGGCCTGCAGGGATTTCTCCTTCAGAACCATTTGGTTTCCGGCACGGATAATGGCAGAGCGTTCCACCTCCCCTTTCTGAAACCCTTTATTTAAGAGATACTCTGCCTTCTGAATCACTGCCCCGCTTTCCAGGTACAGATGTCCTTCCTTCTGGGCTTCCTCCAGGACAAACTGGACTGCCGCTTTCACCCGTTCCGGCTCCCCCGGCCCGAATCCCGTGCTGGCCCTTGCGATAGGGTCAACAGTCAGAAACCCAAAGCCCTTGATCTCACAGAGACGGTATGGGTTCTGCCGGATCAGGTTTACGGCCTCCAGTCCGAAATGCTCCTTAATCTTCTCCGCCTTCTTTGGTGTCACCTTATAGGGGGCCAGGTATGCCATCAGCTCCCGGATCTCCGCGCTGGCCCCATAAGACTCCCGGATTGCCCCCAGCTTGGCTTCGGTAATCCCTTTGATCTCCAAAAGGCGCTCCGGCTCCTTGTCAAGAACCTCAAAGGTATGTTCTCCAAACCGATTCACGATCTGTTCCGCCATAACCGGCCCGATTCCCTTTACCATGGAGGACAGATAGCTGCTGATCCCCTGCCTGCTTTTTGGCAGGAGGACACGGAACCACTCCACCTTCAGCTGCCTTCCAAACCGTTCCTTGTCCTCCCATGTTCCTTCCAGTTCCAGCTCCACATGCTCCAGGTCGGGAAGTTCCATGCCTACCGCCGTAAAGCTGACCCATTTCCCCTGATCCGCCTTTACCGCCTGCTGAGGAACCTTTTCCCTCTCCTTTGTCCTGTAGACTGCCACCGTATACCCATTGCTTGGATTTCTATAGTTCTGCCACTCATGCTGGCACACAATCATGCTGTTTCCTCCTCATCCGTTGTGAATCTCCCTTATTACATGGAACCGGCACGCAACATTTTGCGTCACCTGCCAGGTTGTCAAAACGCATTCTTGTTGTGAAACTCCGTTCCACAAGCGTTCTTCCTCTATCGTACCCATGTTACATGCAGGTATTTTCCCTGATCTGCTGCCACAATCCCATCATCTTCAAGGAGTTGAATAAGTCTCTTCTTATCCGTTTCAAAAAAACCCGGAATCGTTCCGGTTCTACGGTAGCCTTTCCCGGTGCGAATATTACAGATTCCGTCTTTCCGAATCCAGAATTCACCAATCTCCCTCTTCATGAGTTTCATGACAATCTCCAGAATTTTATCCTTCCCCTGCTCCTCATACCAGGCAGCCGTCCAGTCGTCTTTAACCATATCCTCTTCTGACATCTCCGCTTCCAAATCCCCGTATTCACCAAAGGGATTCCGGTTATCATCAAATAGATTTTCCTTCTGACCCGTTTCCTTAGATTTCTGCTTAGATTCATGGCTCACCTTATGGTCTGCTTTCCTGTTTCCATATGCGTTCTCATTTTCCCGAACCAGCTTAACTCTCCACTTCTCCTTTACAAAAAAGTGGTAGACCGCCAGCGGAACCACCAGAGCCGCACCCTGTACCAGAATCCCAAGGATAACAGGGGCTGCCAACTGGATTACCACCATGCCAAACACACCTATCAGAATCAAACATCCGGTCTTTCTTATTTTTTCTATACTCATGTCATACTCCTTCCAATTTATCTTTCCTAGCTTTCCCATTGAAAGCGGAACTGGCAGAACAGATTACTCCATCCTGCCAGCCCATAATCCTGCTGCTGATTATTTTGCTTCTCTCTATCTTTTTAATGGAACGGAAGCCCTTCGTCCTCAATGCCATCCGGAATGTTCATAAAGCCGTCACCATGAGCAGACGCTGCCCTGGCCGCTGTCCCTCTGGCTGCTCCAGATCTTCCTGCTGCTCCGGTTCCTACAGTGTTGTCCTGCAAATTAGACGCACCAGCTCCATGCAGATTAGATGCACCTGATTTTGATGTTGCGCGTTGGGGATCAGCAGATTGCCTGCACCAGCATCAGCAAGTTATCTGATCGTTATAAA
>QXWR01000096.1 GCA_009911065.1 Clostridiaceae bacterium
GGCGATACTTACTATGTAAATTCCACTGGCGTTATGGTTCGCAATGCTTGGGTTTCGATTGTAAATGAAGATCAGGATGATGATGAAGATCCAGCAGAGTATAACTGGTATTATTTCCAGTCTAATGGTAAGGCTTATAAGAGTGGAGATAGTGATAAAACCCGCTTCCGTACCATCAATGGAAAGAGATATGCTTTTGATGAAGATGGAAAGATGCTGTATGGCTGGGTAAATAAGAGTGGTGAGCGCCAGTCTGAAGATGAAGGATGGGCAGATGAGAGTACCGTCTATTACTTAGGTGACTGGAACGATGGTTCTATGAAAACTGGCTGGCAGAAAATCACCGTTTATGATGAAGAAAAAGAAGACGATATGGATTACTGGTTCAACTTCAAATCCAACGGTGAAAAAAGAAAGCAAACTAAAAGCTGGAAGAGCAATGGAAAAACCTATGCATTTGATGACCGTGGTGTAATGGTTTACCAGTGGGTTGCAATTGATAACACAATTGACGAAAAAGCAAGCGAAGCTGACGCTAAGTTATTAGCATCTACTTCCACATGGAGATATTTCAACAGTCCAGAAGATGGCGCTCGTGTAACCAAAGGCTGGTTTAAAGTGGTCGCTCCTGCCAACGATAATGATAACACTTTTATAGATTATAAAGACGAAATTAACTTCGCAAGGGAGGATGCCGATAGCGAGACTGAGAGATGGTATTATGCGAATAGTGATGGTGATCTCTATAAAGGTAAAATCGAAAGCATCAAGGGCAAATATTATGGTTTCTGGCCAGAAGGAAGTGGTAAAGATGCTGCTATGCTGAATGGTCTGTGTGTATTAGAAATGAAACCAGATACTAACGAGATCGAGCAGGTTATTGCGGATGATATTGATTCTAATGATTTAGACAGTATTCTGGATGGGGACTACGACTTCAAGGATGCTAATGAGGACAATGTATATCTGTATTACTTCGGTAATGACTTAGATGGCGATGGTTCCATGAAGACCGGTAATGTAACAATCAACCTGGATGGCAACACCTATAACTTCCTCTTCAAGAAGACTGGTAATCCTGCTGGCGGAAGAGGTCAGGGTGTAACTGGCATTGAAGATAAGAAATATATCTACAATTATGGCTGCAAGATCAAGGCCAGCTCTGATGATAAGTATCAACTTGTTAAAGTTACAGAAGAAAACAAGCAGGGGAATGACATCAATGCTAAAGGTGTTACGGTGAAAAAAGAAGAGACACCATCCTGGTCTAATGACACATCCTACAAGAACTCTGAGAAGGAAACTGTACGTTACTCTACCTTTGATAATGATGAAAAGAACGGTGTTTTCTATTATCTGGTAAATACTAGCGGTAACATTCAAAAGAAGAAACTTAGTGGCCTGAAAGATGGTAATGAGTGTTATTACTATGTTGACAGCGATATGCATGTTATTCTTTACACAGACAACAAAACTTTAAAGAGCAAAGATGGAACACCTGTTAAGAATAATGATGGTAAAGAATTTGTAGAGTATCTTGAAGGAAAAAACAATAATAGCGAAACTGACACTACACCAGATACAACCGAATCTACGGAAGAAAATCCAACGGAAGAAGCAACAAATTAATCCCACATATTACTTTGTTGCATGTCAAACCTGATTGTGTAACAAGTGAAGAAAGCCCCTCAATCCAGGCATATGCCCTAAAGATTGAGGGGCCAATTATTTCCATTAATGAAAATAATTTTTAACTAATATGTATGGGAGCGTTTATAGTAAGCTATTTGAATGTTTTGTTTTTAGAATTATGTCATTTACCAATATCGAAAAACTCAAAACAAAATATACTTCAAATAAGAGTAATTATAAACTTAAATTGTTTTCAAAAAAATTTCCGTATTCTATTATAATTCCATCCCTAGACAAACATACATTCGCCAAAATACTCTCATCTATTTTAAATTATCTCGATATTACTCGTAAAATGAATAAAAATTTCTCTTTTCTCTATGTTCTTCATTGACGAAATGATAACCTAGATGTTATGATACTTGTATGGAAAATACTGGAAAATCAATGCTCTATTTACTTATTTTGCCCAAACAAAAACAGACGTAACAAGAGTACCCGTGGAAACTCCTTTATTTTATGTCTTTTTATGAAATCATTAAACCAGAGAAAGGGGGAGGATATATAGTTAGTCTTTGAACTCTCAATTTAAAAACAAAGACACCAAAAAAGAACATTGGATATGGAAATCAAATGGTCTGAAACAGAGAAGCAATAAAGCAAAAACAACTTATAAGAGTAAAAACGGATATAGAAGGCAGGGCAAATAATCACGAGAAAATCATACGCCCCAATACTTTAAAAGTTTTCAGTATTATAAAAATTATAAAAGGGGCTTGTGATTTAAAATACAAAAGGAATAATATGCTATATTCCGTGAAGTGGAAGAGTGAAAATTTTTGTAAAAAAGAAAGAACCAATATATGTCTGAAATTCTTGAATTTTAAACAATTTATCAGACGCAATCGATTCTTGACCAATGGTATAAAATTGCTGGATATAAATTTAGAACAAAGGCATTTAGTCCAATATTATTTGGTTCTAATCATTTTGCAAATAAAATTCCAATTTTTTCCAAAAAAAGTACACACATTTCTCCTTTTTGATAGTATAATAGAAGGACGATAAAATGTCCGTGGTTAAAAAGTTTTATCGTAGGTAAGAATCAAAAACATTTTAATGCAAAGGAGAAGGCCTATGCTCAAAGCATTTGAAGAGTATTTAAAAGAGTTAAACTTGTCACCCAACACAATCATATCCTATTTATATACCGTAAAGCAGTATTACAAACGGTATGACAGTATCACTCGTAAAAATCTTCGCGAGTACAAAATTTACCTGATTGAAAATTACAAACCACAGACGGTCAATCTTCGCATCCGTGCAATAAACTGCTATTTGGAAAGTATCCAGAAAGACAAATGGAAACTGACTTCTGTCAAAGTCCAGCAAAAACCATTCTTGGAGAATGTCATCAGCGAGGCAGATTATCTGTATTTTAAAAATCGCCTTAAGCAGGATGGGGAAATGTATTGGTACTTTGTTGTTCGTTTTCTGGCGGCTACAGGTGCGCGTGTCAGCGAACTGCTTCAGATTAAATGCGAACATGTGAAAATTGGTTATCTGGATCTGTATTCAAAAGGCGGAAAACTGCGCAGAATTTATATTCCTGCAGCCTTGAAAAAAGAAGCTATGGCTTGGCTTGCTGAAAATAATCGGCAAAGCGGTTTCCTTTTTGTGAATAAGTTTGGGGAAAGAATTACTGCCAGAGGAATCGCTGGGCAGCTGAAAAATCTTGCAAGACGGTATGGTTTGGATGTATCTGTTGTATATCCTCATTCATTCCGGCATCGTTTTGCAAAAAGTTTTTTGGAAAGATACAATGATATTGCTATGCTGGCTGATTTGATGGGACATGAGAGCATTGAAACGACCCGGATTTATCTTCGCAAAACCAGTACAGAACAGCAAAATATCATTAATCAGGTGGTGGATTGGTAGCAGAACCGTGGGGGAGGTAACTTTGTAATAAAAATTTGTTTTTCCTGGGAATATCTGAAAATTTGTCGGTTATCTTTACAGCCGATTACGACCTGTTTTTCGTGGTCGGCTGTTTCATGTGCGAGATACTGTACGGAAGAATATATTTATATTTCAGAGACCAAATCAGGAAATCCATTCATTGCTCATGTAACAAGCTGCAAAAAGCCCCAATTCTAGGCTTACACCTGGACTGGGACTTTTTGTTAACTTATTATAAAGTTAGATTCGATCTAAAAAAGTTGTAGGGAAAATTAGTTAGCTGCTGTTGTGGTTGATTCATCTTCAGTTGTATTATTGTCAGAACCATTACCACCATCATTTACTTTGCTAGCATATTCTTTGATAAATGTGTCTGCATCATTCTTGCTGACATTATAGCTAGAACCCTTCATGCTCTTTAAAGTCTTGTTATCTGTATAAAGAACAACCTTCATCTCTTTATCAACATAGTAATAACATTCATTACCATCTTTCAGGCCATTGAGCTTATTCTTCTGAATGTTACCACTGGTGTTTACCAGATAGTATACATTGTCTGTAAAGTTAATGTCATCGCTGCCCTCATTGTAGTGGTAACGTACAGTCTCTTCATCAGAGTTCTTGTAATTTGTATCATTAGACCACACAGGTGTAGACATCTTCTCTACTTTAACATTCTTAGAGTTGATATCAACTGCATCACTTTCATTTCCGTTTGTACCTGTTATCTTAACCAGTTTGTACTTATCATCAGAGCTAGCTTTAATCTTGCAGCCATAGTTGTAAATAAACTTCTTATCTTCAATGCCAGTTACACCCTGACCTCTTCCACCGGCAGGATTACCAGTTTTCTTGAAGAGGAAGTTGTAGGAGTTGCCATCCAAATTCACAGTAACATTACCAGTCTTCATGGAACCATCGCCATCTAAGTCATTACCAAAGTAATACAGATAGATGTTATTTAGACTACTATTCTCCTGATCCCAGTTTTCATTTGCAAACTTGCCATCAAGAATGTCATCTAAATCATTAGAATCAATGTCATCTGCAATTACTTTTTCAATCTCGTCACCATCCATCTGAAGCACACACAAACCATTCAGCATAGCTCCGCCCTTCTTACCGTCATCCGGCCAGAAGCCATAATATTTGCCCTTAATGCTCTTAATTTCACCCTTATAAAGTTCACCATTGGCATCCGCATAATACCATCTCTCTGTTTCATCTCCAGCGTCTTCGCTTGCGAAACCATCTTCTTTATAATCCACAAAGGTGTTATCATTGTCATCATCAGGAGCAACTACTTTGAACCAACCTTTGGTTACGCGAGCACCATCTTCTGGGCTATTGAAATATCTCCATGTGGAGATGGATGCTTTCTTTGTATCACTTCCAGATGCGATGTCTTTGTCAATTGTATCAATTGCTGTCCACTGGTAAACCATTACACCACGATTATCGAACGCATAGGTTTTTCCATTGCTTTTCCAACTCTTGGTTTCTTTTCTCTTCTCACCATTGGACTTGAAGTTGAACCAATAATCCATGTCATCTTCTTTGTCATTATCATAAACGGTGATTTTCTGCCAGCCAGTCTTCATAGAGCCGTCATTCCAGTCACCTAAGTAATAAGCAGTCTCCTCTAATGCCCATCCCTCATCATCTGTCTCACGCTCACCGTTTTTATTTACCCAGCCATACAGCATCTTTCCATCTTCATCAAAAGCATATCTCTTTCCATTAATGGTGCGGAAACGGGTGTTTGCACCGTCGCCTTTTTTATAAGCTTTACCATTAGACTGGAAATAATACCAGTTATACTCTGCCGGATCTTCGTCATCATCCTGGTCTTCATTTACAATCGAAACCCAAGCATTGCGAACCATAACGCCAGTGGAATTTACATAGTAAGTATCGCCGTCATCCTCAATCAGCTTATCCAGAGCCATAGCTCCGTTCTCTTCGCTGTCCAGCCAATACCAGTCATTACCAGATTTCTTCCACTCATCTTCCACACGGCTGCCGTCTCTGTCATACCAAAACCACTCGCCATTCTCCTGTACCCAGCCGGTAGCTGCGAAGGAAGTCATGGAAGCGCCAATGGCCAGCAGGGCGGCTGCAGAGGTTACTGCAACTACTTT
>QXWR01000097.1 GCA_009911065.1 Clostridiaceae bacterium
CCCATTTTTCAACCTGTATAAAATTTTCGATGTTCTTTAAAATTTAGCTTGACTTTTTATTTGCAGGCTTTCATGAAAATCCGCCCATTTCAGCCAGAACAGCGGGAATGGGCGGATAGCAGGTTTTTGTGTATCGTTTCGAGGCGATTTTCAAGGAAAATACGGGCATAGAGCCGCTTAAAAATCCCCCATAGTATTACGGACAGGGGGAACTATCCCCTGTGAATTTGTTGTGTTTCGGTAGCGTTTCGGTGTTCATTTTTGCCGGTTCTCCCTGATGTCGTTCCTCCCCTGAATCTCACAGCGGCGTATCGCTCCCCTTGGTGCGCTCGTTTCCGTCAAGGCTCCTCCATCTCCCTGATAAAAGTCGCTGCGGCACTTCGCCGGGGAAGCATATCCCATACAGGCCGGTCATTCGATTGGAATAATCCATCGATGAACTGCCTTTATCATAGGTCATTTTTGTACCCTGTGCCGTATGTCCATAAAGTAGGAAATCGCGGCAAAAATCAAAAATTTCCACGCTTATGGAAATGGTATGGTATAATGGGATTGACGGCGGCAGCCAGCCGCAGAAAGGGGTGCGTGCGCCGTGAAAGGTGCTACTACAATTCAGGAAAGACTTTGGGAGCTACGCAAGGATAAGGGCTTGAAGCTGGAAGAGCTGGCAAAGCAGACCGGCATTTCAAAATCAGCCCTCGCCAGCTATGAAGCCAACGATTACAAAGAAATCAACCACGGGAATCTGATTACGCTGGCTGATTTTTATGGAGTATCACTCGATTATCTGTTTTGCCGGACAGAAAACCGGGAGCAGATAAATACGCCTTTAATGGAGCTGCATTTGAGCGATGAAATGGTGGAGCTTCTAAAAAACGGGCGTATCAATAACCGGCTGCTCTGTGAGCTTGCCACTCATAAGGATTTTATCAAATTTTTGGCGGATATTGAAATTTATGTGGACGGTATCGCCAACATGCAAATCCAGAACCTTAACTCCCTTGTTGATTCTATCCGGCATGAAATCATTGAACGCCACCGTCCCGGTGAAGATGACCCATATCTGAAAGTGCTGCAAGCCGCCCATGTGACGGATGATGAATATTTCAGCCGTATGGTGCTGGACGATATAAACCTGATTATCCGCGACATCCGGGAAGCTCATAAAAACGACAGCGAGAGCGCGCCCCAGACCACGGTTGCCGATGAACTGAAAGAAAATCTGGACGCGGTGGAAAATTTCAAGGGCAGCCGTCAGGAGAAGCTGGTGTTTCTTTATTGCAAGCAGCTCGGTATCAACTATAAAAATCTGTCGGAAGAAGAATTTCGCTGGTTTATCCGTATTCTTCAAAAGTCAAAGAAAATGGGTACGCCTATCAATCAGAGAAAAAAACGGTAAAATAATCGCTGGGGCATGGTTGTTTTTTGCTTCCCATGTAACATCATTTGTGCTGTGATTATCTAATCAAATTTTTCTTATACTTTTTTACAATAGATATTTTTGCTCTATATTTGACCTCTACTGGACAAATAGGCAGAAAAACAATGAAGCAGCCACAGATAGAGTTCCTCTGTTAGTGGCTACCTTTTACTCCAAAAAGAAGAGAGTGGAATTCAAAGAATTCCACTCTAATTATTGATAAAAATTTTTGTATTATTAGATAAAGTATCCAAAATACTGCATCAGTGCCAAAAAACCTAAAAACAAATTGATTATAAATAATACGCCAAACAATAACACCAAAACAGCATTAAAAATCTTTATGCTATTAGATTTTGCTTCTTTATAACTTAAACACCCATTAACAATCCACAATAGAAGCAATGGATTCCATCCTAAAATTGGAATTAAAAATGCCAATCCAAATGAAATTCCTATAAATAAAACATATCGACGATCCGGATTTAAAATCCATTTTCTGAGAAACAGTTGCAGTTGTTTCTTCATACTTCAATCGTGAAATTCGATACATTAGTAAACGGTCCGAGCGTACCTGTTACGTAATCAACTCCCGGAATAGGGCAACTAACAGTATGTGTTGTTGTGACAGTAAACGAAGCCGAAGTTTTGTTGCTATTGATAGCTGGCTTTGTAGTCCTTATGCTATCCAAACTTCCAGAAAAAAGTGCTCCTAAATCACTAAAAGACACATTTATAGTAGGAGATGGAAAATCAATAATCTCATTTGTAGAATCTTGATATCCATATGAGCCAGTAGCAGTAACAACTAAATACCAACTTTTACCATCATAAGGGAAGCCATTTTGTTTAACCAAATGGACTACACTTTCTTCATACTGAGGGTGCAAAACTGTGCGAGTCGTTACATCTGGAACAATATTCTTATGTCCAGTCAATTGAGAAATTCCTTCTTTAAAACATCCAGATAAAATAGCATCATAATTTCCACTTTGGTAAATTGCATTATATCTTGTTAAAAAGCTATTTGTTATGTCTATTCCGTTAGCGTTATATACTTCACCTTTTCCCTCAAATACTTGGTCACACACCCTCTTAAAATCAGCACTGGCAACAGGAACCTCTCTTTCATCAACTGATGAAGCGAAAGCCGTTGTGCTGAAACTGAATATCAAACACAAAGTCAAAAACATCGCAAATAATTTTTTCATTTTCGCCATAAAAAACCTCCTTATTTTGTAGAAAAGTTTGTGTGGTTCCTTTTGAATAATAGCATAATTGTGCGAAATATTCAAGTTATTTTTTGAATAATTATAATTATTGTTTATATCCAACAAAATTTTATAATTATGTATCTACTCCCGTTCTAACTCTATCACATCTGAAATATCACAATTTAGAGTTTCACAAATCTTTGTCAGCGTTTCCATGCTGATATGCTTTCCCTTTCCCATGTTGGCAATCATATTTGTGGTAAGACCGGCAGCCAGCCGTAAATCCTCTTTCCGCATATTGCGTTCTATCAGCGTATGCCATAGCGGTTTGTAGCTTATATACATCTATCAGCCTGCCTTTCTCCCCGTGTCGGGGGCTTTTGTACTCATTATACCATTGGACTTGCTAAACCACAAACATTTCTTGACCGCTCGCCGGTTCTGTCTGGATTGTGCTTTTCCTTTCCGCTTTTTGATTACATCTAATTAGCCATGAACTGTTTCATGCCCTGGCTCTTGGCCCCAGATTGCGATAGGTAAGCCTACAGTTTCAAATGTTTCCGGCTTTTCCCCCGCTTAGCACCGTGCATGCGGCTTTCACCGCACACGGCGCCCCATCGAATTTAGAAATTGTTCGTTTTAAACATAACTTACACACTTCGTTACAGCATTAAAAGATTTGTTATGCGATTACAGGCGTTCCCGCCAGTTTTCGCAGTTTATTCAGTTTTTCCAGTTGTTTTTTGTTCAGTTGGAGTTCCTTTAGGTACTTCTGGATTGTTTCTTCCAAAGTGGCATGGATTAAGATATGTACTGCTTCGATTACAAGAACAAGGTTGCTGTATTCATCTGTCCCGCCGTTTTCAAGCGGTTCTTTATGGTGGCAGCGAATGTCGTAAGGCATAAGGTCAGCGCCAGTTATGGCACACCTCCCATATTGAGCCGCAAACAGAGAAATCCGGTTGTCTGCAAACTCAATCGTTTTGTCCAGCACAGGGTTTTGCATGAGCCATATCATCGTATCGGTATTGATACCAAGATTTTTATGGATTTCTGCCCGTCCCTCCGGCGTGTACCGATTGACGGTTTTCTTTTTGTGCTGGGCGTTTCTTGTTTGGACATATCCCATTGGAATGAGAGGGTGTCCGTTCAAAAACCTTAGCTGTTTACTTTTTCCATACCGTTCCTTAATGAATCCACGTTCCAGTTTTCCTTTTGGTGTCAATTCCCGAAGCCTGTTTGCCATTTGCAGTTTCAGTCCATAGGACAGCTTTGGAAAATCTACGCTGATGTGTGTTGCCAGACGGTAATAGTTATGCAGTCCGGCAACCACGGAATTGTATTGCTGAATGGCGATGTACTGCGCCCGGTCATCTGCCGGATTCTGTATCGCCCGGATAGCGGCAGATATTTTTCCCTTTGCCTGCTTTATGGCTTTATCGCTCATGTGTGAACAGACCACGTATTTTTTCCCTTTGGGGTAGACTTTCATCTTGAATCCCAAAAACTCCGAATACCGCTGTTTTAGATTGATGACTTTAGACTTTTCCGGGCTGATTTCCAGTCCGAGCCGGTCTTTTAGCCATAGCCGCGTTGCTTCAAACGCCTTTTCAGCGTCCTGCCGTTTCCGGCAAAAGATTTTGAAGTCATCAGCGTACCTCACGATGTACATTTCTTTGAGTTTGCTCCGCCTGAGCGCCCGGTAGGTGTGACTTTTAATATCTGTACCGTGGGCGTTCTGCCGGGTTTTGTACTCGTAATGGGTAGGCATTTCCTCCCACTGGGAAGTCACCCACCAGTCAAGCTCATTCAGCACTATGTTGGAGAGCGGTGGCGACAAAATGCCGCCCTGCGGCGTTCCTTTGGTTGGAGTTGTCCTCGTTCCGTCTGGAAGCACCACCTGTGCCTTTAACATCTGCTTGACGATACACAGCAGCTTTTTATCCCGAATACCCATTTTCCACATCTGCCTTATCAGCTTCCCGTGGTTTACATTGTCAAAGAAGCCTTGAATGTCAATATCCACCGCATAATGAAGGTGCTGTATCTGCATGAGCCGACAGCATTGTGCTATGGCGTGTTCCGTAGAGCGGTTTGGGCGGAAGCCGTTGGAACGCTCATGGAACTTTGCTTCACAGATTGGTTCAAGCACCTGTAAAATACATTGCTGTACAATGCGGTCAACGATTGTCGGAATACCCAACGGTCTTGTTTTTCCATTGGGTTTGGGGATTTCCACCCGTTTAACCGGGTGGGGAGTATACCAACTGAACTGTTTTTGGATAAGCCGGACGTATTGTTCCTCGCGAAGTGCGGCAAGGTCTTTGATTGTCCGCTTATCCACGCCGGGAGTACCGCTTCCCTTGTTGCCCTTGATTGTCCGATAAGCCAGTTTGATGTTTTCCTCACTTGCAATTAGGCGCATGAGGTTCTGAAAGGTCTTGCCGTTCAGACTGTCAGCATATAGACTGTCAAAGATGCTTTGAAGGTCATAATACTCCGTATAGCGGATTTTGCTTTGTTTCGGTTTGTGCTTTTGCTGCTCCGAAGTCAACACAGGCACCCACCCCTTTCGGTTAGGATTTTCTTTGTCATACTCGAAGCTGTGTTTGTTATGTTTTCAGATTTGATTCTAAATCCGACTGGTGGCTATCCCTCCACGGGTTTTTTATTCCCGCTTCATAGGTACTGTGCCACCACTTTCACCGGGATTAAGATAAGTTATAGCGGTAATGGAATATCATAACTGATATACCAGCATTTCCTGCTGGTTTCCGCTTTTCCTTACCAGCGTGACGTCAGCCTGCAACAGCTTTATCATTCACGTCCCGGTTTACCACGTTCCAACAATCCTATCATTGAATACTTTTAGGTGCTTCCTCTAAGCCTGTGCCCAGTTCAAAGAACCTTACCGCCTGTAATGTTATCCTGCACCCTAGATACTCCAAGTCTTTCTTATATTCGTCAAATTAAATGAAGGTACTGACTCATA
>QXWR01000098.1 GCA_009911065.1 Clostridiaceae bacterium
TTGTTGGCAGAATCATTTCTATGATATTCATTTATCCTAGCCATGATCCGCCCGCCTTTCACAAGATGGACGGTTTTATTGACAGAGGTAACATTGACTATTGTTACCAAAGTCAATACTCTATGCGCCGTGTTGACAGCAATCGAGCGATCCACAAGTTCCTCAATGAAATCCTCAATCGCTTCCGCTACACTAAAAATATAAGTGGTATTTTCCGTGTAATTTGCTTTACTTGACAATTCTATAACAGCAATAACAGAACCGTCAATTTTATTAAAAAATTGGATAAATGCCCCGTTCTGTTGAATGTGGACTAAATTTAATTGTTTTCCCATATCTATTAAACCTCCTTTCTAATAAATTGACTTTCACAAGCCAGATGGGAGAGTATCTCCACAACTGGCTTTAGGTTTTCTGGTGTTATGGTCTTTAAATCTCTGATTACCATAACATTGGAAACCACTTCACCACCTGAATCATTGCTAATATTTTCTAGCATTAAAGATATACTGTACATAACTTGCACCTCCTAAAAATCAATTTCTTCCTGCTTTTTACGTCGGTAGAACGTTGAGCGACTTATCTTTAATAGCTGGCAAGCCCGCTCTACAGACAATTTACCTTCAGCAACTTCCTTTGTAAGCTGCTCCCAGTCACTTAATTTTTTTAGTGGTCTGCCTTTATAGCGTCCCTCTCTTTTGGCAAGCTCAATTCCTTCTCGTTGTCTTTCATGGATAAACATTAATTCCATTTCAGACATAAGAGCCATGAAATTATAAAATAACTGCCCCATCTTGGAACTGGTATCAATCCCTTGATTGAGGGCAACTATATTCACCCCCATTTCTTTTAGTTTAGAGGACAGTTCCACCAGCTCTTTCAAATTGCGCCCTAATCGGTCAATGCTTACTACCATGACCGTATCGCCAGGGCGTAATTGTTCCATCATCTTTTGGAACTCTGGTCGTTCCATATTTCTTCCAGAAAGCTTGTCTTCAAAATAAACCTCACATTTATCTTGAAGTGCTTCCTTTTGTCTGGCAGAGTTCTGCTCTTTGGTGGACACTCTGGCATACCCAAAAACCATCCCATTTGGTTGTGTCAATATATCATTTGACTTACCAAAAACTGTGTCGTTATTCTGTCCCAATACTCCATAAGGTTCTGTCATAAAATGCCCCTTTCTTTTTCTCAACAAGAATATATTTTTTTAACTTGCCACCTGTAAACTTATAAAATATTGAATCTCATTTAGTTATACTTTTAGAGCAGTGTCATTTGAGTGTGTCAAAATACCTGAAATCAATATTTGACATAGCCTATTTACAGCAGTCCCATAAGCCTATATCAAAAATCTACCATTGTTGACTTGGACTCATGAAATACTTGTTGACACGCTCTCAATATTTCATAAATTTAATTTGACATACATTATGGAGCATTTTTATTAGATAAACATAAAAAATACAACATACACCTTATAAGCATATGTTGTATTTATGTATCTTTATATTTTAGTGTTTATTTTGAAAAACATAAAACCTTTTAATTTCTTAATTTTAATTGATTGAAAATTATAATTAATTAAAAACCTGGGAGCATTGGTCCTTTTGTCATCTCGTCTGCTAAGTCCAAAAATTCTTGTGATGGGTTGAAATCGCTACCTCCACCGTCATAATCAGCATAATCTGACACTAAATAAGTCTTTCCACCAATATTAATCGTTTCAGGTGTCTTTTGCTTATTATCTGCATATCCACTACTATTCCTAAAGCTACTCGTATATACACAGTTACTGTTATCAATGTTTACATGTGTTAATCCATAAATAGATTGTAAGCCTGACCTTCCATCTTGATTTTTAATGTTTGCAAAGCTTCCACCATGAGATGACTCTAAATCTAAATAAACTCCATCATAAACTCCTGATTTGTAACGTAGCATTCCGTAGTATCCATTGTGGGATGTTTCAAGGCTATAGATGTTTCCTGTTTGGTCTTGAACTAAGCCTGCACTCACCATATTTCCATTGGAGTCTATGAGATACCAGATATCTTGACCATTTGAAGCTACAGCGTCATCACAGAGCCAGGCATTTGTAATAGTGTTACCATTGTTGTCCCTTACCTTCCAGTTTCCTTGGGAGTCTTGGAACCAAAATTCACTAAATGTAGGTGTATCTGCATATGCTGGTATACAAAACATATAAACAAATGATAGTGTTATGATAGATGTTTTTAGTAACTTGTTTAGTAGTTTTCTCATGTTTCTCTTTCTCCTTTTAAGTAGCATACTTTAGATCTAAGCTGAAAATCAATTGAGTATATTAACCACTTTTAATGCCAGTTCCATTCTTCTCCTGTGAGATCCCCCACTGGTCTACGTGTTGAATCATCCATACTATCCCTTAATTGTTCTCTATTCTCTGGTTTAGCCCAATCAAAATACGGGTCGTCAGAATATGCTCCACCTGTATGGCTGTATTGTGTATCATTAGAAGGTGTATTATTAGTCGTGTTATTCGACCCATTTACTGGGCTACTATTCCCCCAGCTATTCCTAAAGCTACTTGTATATACACAGTTACTATTGTCAATGTTTACCTGTGTTACTCCATAGATAGCTTGCAGTCCAGCTATACCTTCTTGATTCTTGATCTTAGCGAAACTCCCTCCATGAGATGCTTCTAAGTCTAAATAAACTCCGTCATAGGCGCCACTCTTATAACGTAACATTCCGTAGTAGCCGTTATGACTAGTCTCTAAACTGTAAATGTTGCCTGTTTGGTCTTGGACTAAACCAGCACTTACCATATTACCATTACTATCAATCAAATACCAGATGTCTTGTCCGTTACTTGGGACTGCATCATCACAGAGCCATGCATTGGTGATTGTATTACCATTGTTATCTTGGACTTTCCAATTTCCTTGGGTATCTTGATACCAATATTCACTAAAAGTAGAAGCATAGGAGAGTAGTGACATGGATAAACTCATACCGACTGCCAGCCCTAAAACCTTTAAACCTTTCCTTCTCATTTCTTATATGTCCTCCTTGAACCATATTTTCCCTTTTGATGTAGAAAATTAAAAAGGCAAGGTGTCAGCTTTTACACTCCACCTTGCCATGTTTTCGTACTTTTTTCGTACTCAAATAAACTCCTAACCATTTTCATCTTGTCTAATGCTCATTTTTGCATTATAATGAAATGGCATAGCAGTGGATAGCCTCCATGTGGCTTAGTGTTCTCGCAAAACACTTTGTCACGCTGGCAGTGGTGTTACCAGCACCTCTGTCAGCGCTATGCACTTTTTAATTTTCTACCCCTATCTTATCATGGAAAGCATTGTATTTCAAGATTTATCTTTCCATAAATGCTATTTTACCGTCATATCTATCACCACCTCCCTTTCACCTATATCTTAACGCTGAGGGCTGGTTCTGTCTGTATGGAGATTCACTAAAAATCCAGCCCCCTTTTTAGAGGTGATGTAGAATCCGAACTAGCTTTCTATTTCAAATAAACAAAGACTACACCCCTTTAGGAATGTAGCCCTTGTTATATTTATGATAGAATACCTTTCTCTTTTAATCCCTTAATTCGATTGTATACTGTGTTCCTTGAAACCCCAAGCATATCCGATATTTCTACCTTTGAATATCCCATTTTTAATAATTCCAGCACTTCCTTTTCCCCTGCACTGGCTTTATAGGCAATCTATCTGGTTCTCCTTGTTTCTACCTTGTCCATCCCTTTTCTTCCTTGTTCTTACATGGTTGGGATATGTTTTCTTCCTTTAAATAATGATATGCTATCATTTTTTTACCTTGTTCCCTGTTTCTCCCCTTTTAAACACTTGTTCTATATAGGATATGGTGATGGGTTCTTACTGTTTCTACTGTTTTCTCTTTTCTACCTTGATACTTGTTCTATATGGTGATGGGTTCTCCTTGTTTCCACTGTTTTCTCTTTTCCCCTTGATACTTGTTCTATATGGTGATGGGTTCTCCTTGTTTCTACTGTTTTCTCTTTTCCCCTTGATACTTGTTCTATATGGTGATGGGTTCTCCTTGTTTCTACTGTTTTCTCTTTTCCCCTTGATACTTGTTCTATATGGTGATGGGTTCTCCTTGTTTCTACTGTTTTCTCTTTTCCCCTTGATACTTGTTCTATATGGTGATGGGTTCTCCTTGTTTCTACTGTTTTCTCTTTTCCCCTTGATACTTATTCTATATGGTGATGGGTTCTTACTGTTTCTACTGTTTTCTCTTTTCCCCTTGATACTTATTCTATATGGTGATGGGTTCTTACTGTTTCTACTGTTTTCTCTTTTCCCCTTGATACTTATTCTATATGGTGATGGGTTCTTACTGTTTCTACTGTTAAACAATCATTCTTACTGTTTTCTACTGTTAAACAGTTGTTCTAACTTTTCCTCCCCCTGTTTTCTACTGTTAAACAATTGTTCTTACTTTTTCTCCCCTTTGTTTCTCAACATATAAAAAACAAGCCATTATTTGATTGGCTTGCTCTTAATCTGTTTTGATGATTATATGTTACTCATTTTTAACATACAATCTCTGAACAATGATACTACATTTAAAAATTGGTATCTGGTATCATACCTATTTCTATCATATCTACTTCATTATGATTCTTTTTAGATATACCTCTGCTCATATCAGAAACCTTATTGCTCCCAACTGTCCTTATAATATATTTTTAAATACTCATAAATACATAGTAACTAAGCAATATCAGCAGCTTTTTCTCATCTGGGCGTAGTATGTTCATTCGCCTTTTGGAATACGTTTAAAACCCATTTTCTACAATATAACACAATAATGCTTTTATGATAGCAAATAATTTTTAAAAATATCTTTCATAAATTTTTACTTTGAACTCCATTTTACAACTGCTTTAAATAAATTTCCACTTATGCTATTCTTCTCTCTTTAATGATGGTCAGGGTTTCCTTTTTCTTCTTCAACAAATTTTATGCTTTTTATAGAAACACTTAAACAATCTAATTGTTGTCCTGCAAATTAGACGCACCAGCTCCATGCAGATTAGATGCACCTGATTTTGATGTTGCGCGTTGGGGATCAGCAGATTGCCTGCACCAGCATCAGCAAGTTATCTGATCGTTATAAA
>QXWR01000099.1 GCA_009911065.1 Clostridiaceae bacterium
AGCAGTTTCACCTGCTTCCCTCCGACCTTTTCAGGTTAAGCCCTCGACCTATTAGTAACAGTCAGCTACACACATTACTGTGCTTCCACCTCTGCCCTATCTACCTCGTCGTCTTCAAGGGGTCTTACTCTTGCGATGGGATATCTCATCTTGAGGGGGGCTTCACGCTTAGATGCCTTCAGCGTTTATCCCGTCCCGGCTTGGCTACCCTGCCATGGAGTTGATCTCCAACAGGTCCACCAGCGGCCGGTCCATCCCGGTCCTCTCGTACTAAGGACAGCTCCTCTCAAATATCCTACGCCCGCGCCGGATAGGGACCGAACTGTCTCACGACGTTCTGAACCCAGCTCGCGTACCGCTTTAATGGGCGAACAGCCCAACCCTTGGGACCTGCTACAGCCCCAGGATGCGATGAGCCGACATCGAGGTGCCAAACCACTCCGTCGATGTGAACTCTTGGGAGTGATAAGCCTGTTATCCCCAGGGTAGCTTTTATCCGTTGAGCGATGGCAATCCCACTTTATACCACCGGATCACTAAGTCCTACTTTCGTACCTGCTCCAACCGTCGCTGTCGCAGTCAAGCTCCCTTCTGCCTTTGCGCTCTCCGAATGGTTTCCGACCATTCTGAGGGAACCTTTGAGCGCCTCCGATACTCTTTCGGAGGCGACCGCCCCAGTCAAACTCCCCACCTGACATTGTCCCCCACCCGGCTTACGGGTGCAGGTTAGAAACCCAGTCGCACAAGGGTGGTATCCCAACAGCGGCTCTGCGAAGACTGGCGTCCTCGCTTCTCTGCCTCCCACCTATCCTGTACATGCACGACCGAATCCCAGTATCAAGCTGGAGTAAAGCTCCATGGGGTCTTTCCGTCCTGGCGCGGGTAGCCAGCATCTTCACTGGCACTTCAATTTCACCGGGTGCATTGTTGAGACAGCGCTCAAATCATTACGCCTTTCGTGCGGGTCGGAACTTACCCGACAAGGAATTTCGCTACCTTAGGACCGTTATAGTTACGGCCGCCGTTTACTGGGGCTTAAATTCAGAGCTTCGCTTGCGCTAACCCCTCCTCTTAACCTTCCAGCACCGGGCAGGCGTCAGCCCATATACTTCACCTTTCGGTTTCGCATAGACCTGTGTTTTTGCTAAACAGTTGCTTGAGCCTCTTCTCTGCGGCCTGCTCGCGCAGGCACCCCTTCTCCCGAAGTTACGGGGTCATTTTGCCGAGTTCCTTAACAATGCTTCTCCCGCCGGCCTTAGGATTCTCTCCTCATCCACCTGTGTCGGTTTTCGGTACGGGCATGTATGATGCAATAGCGGCTTTTCTTGACAGTCTGATTCTCCGGCTTCCCTACTTTTGTTCGGTCCGCATCACGTCTTTGGGTTGTATGATGGATTTGCCTTTCATACCCCTACCTCGTTTGCCCCGGTCTTCTCATTCCCGGGTCCGGGTATCCTTCTGTGTCCCCACATTTCTGACCATACATGGTACAGGAATTTCAACCTGTTGTCCATCGACTACGTCTTTCGACCTCGCCTTAGGTCCCGACTTACCCAGGGCAGATCAGCTTTACCCTGGAATCCTTAGATATTCGGCCTGGAGGATTCCCACCTCCATCTCGCTACTCATTCCGGCATTCTCTCTTCCCAGTCCTCCACGGCTCCTTTCGGTACCGCTTCGCCAGACTGGCAATGCTCCTCTACCACTCATGTCTCCATGAATCCACAGCTTCGGTGGCGTGTTTTAGCCCCGGACATTTTCGGCGCAGGACCTCTCGACTAGTGAGCTATTACGCACTCTTTGAATGTGTGGCTGCTTCTGAGCCAACATCCTAGTTGTCTTTGAAATCCCACATCCTTTTCCACTTAACACGCACTTTGGGACCTTAGCTGGTGGTCTGGGCTGTTTCCCTTTTGGCTGCCCAACTTATCTCGTGCAGCCTGACTCCCATACAGCATCTATCCGGCATTCGGAGTTTGATATTCTTTGGTAAGCTTTGACGCCCCCGCGGAAATTCAGTGCTCTACCTCCGGTAGACTCATATGAGGCTAGCCCTAAAGCTATTTCGAGGAGAACCAGCTATCTCCGGGTTCGATTGGAATTTCTCCCCTATCCACACCTCATCGCCACCCTTTTCAACGGATGTGCGTCCGGTCCTCCACTGCCTTTTACGGCGGCTTCAACCTGGACATGGATAGATCACCCGGTTTCGGGTCTGCCTGTACGGACTCCGGCCCTATTAAGACTCGGTTTCCCTTCGGCTCCGGACGTTTCGTCCTTAACCTTGCCCGTACCGGCAACTCGCCGGACCGTTCTACAAAAAGTACGCGGTTGCACTTTAACGTGCTTCCACAGTTTGTAAACACAGGGTTTCAGGTTCTTTTTCACTCCCCTCCCGGGGTTCTTTTCACCTTTCCTTCACAGTACTATGCGCTATCGGTCACTAAGGAGTATTTAGCCTTGGAGGGTGGTCCCTCCGACTTCCCACAAGGTTCCACGTGTCTCGTGGTACTCTGGATACTGCCGCTTCCTATTGTTTTCGCCTACGGGGCTTTCACCCTCTCTGGCCTGACTTCCCAGACAGTTTGGCTAACAATTCGGTTCACTTTTGCAGTCCATAACCCCGGTATGCACGCATACCGGTTTGGGCTTTTCCGCTTTCGCTCGCCGCTACTTACGGAATCGATGTTTCTTTCTTTTCCTCGCCCTACTTAGATGTTTCAGTTCAGGCGGTTCCCGACGTAACGCTATGGATTCACGTTACGACGACTGGGGTTTTCCCAGCCAGGTTTCCCCATTCAGAGATCTCCGGATCAATGGATATTTGCTCCTCCCCGAAGCTTTTCGCAGCTTATCGCGTCTTTCATCGGCTCTTAGTGCCAAGGCATCCACCCTATGCTCTTATTAGCTTAACCAGTTTTTGAATGTATAGCGTTACATTCCTGGTCTTTGGTTTTCTTCTTTTGATATACCTTTCAGTATATCCCTCGGATGTCTTGATATTTTCTTCTTTGAAGATTCTATCTTTTCTTCTTTTCAATATGTGGTTTTCAAGGTACATG
>QXWR01000100.1 GCA_009911065.1 Clostridiaceae bacterium
CAATCCGGCACCCACCTGCTCTCCCATATCGTCTCCAATATAGTACCATCGGCCGCTTATGTCTTAACCGTCGTGTTCGGGATGGGTACGGGTGTTTCCCATAAGCGCATCAGCACCGGATGTCTTTGAACCTTTTCATCAAAGATTCAACAGTGTCCAAAACCCTTACTTCTTCTTCCTTAGAAAGGAGGTGATCCAGCCGCACCTTCCGATACGGCTACCTTGTTACGACTTCACCCCAGTTATCAATCCCGCCTTCGGCAGCTCCCTCCTTTCGGTTGGGTCACTGACTTCGGGCGTTATCGACTCCCATGGTGTGACGGGCGGTGTGTACAAGACCCGGGAACGTATTCACCGCAGCATTCTGATCTGCGATTACTAGCGATTCCGGCTTCATGCAGGCGGGTTGCAGCCTGCAATCCGAACTGAGACGTTATTTTTGGGGTTCGCTCCAGATCGCTCCTTCGCCTCCCTTTGTTTACGCCATTGTAGCACGTGTGTAGCCCAAATCATAAGGGGCATGATGATTTGACGTCATCCCCACCTTCCTCCAGGTTATCCCTGGCAGTCTCCCTAGAGTGCCCAGCTTTACCTGCTGGCTACTAAGAATAAGGGTTGCGCTCGTTGCGGGACTTAACCCAACATCTCACGACACGAGCTGACGACAACCATGCACCACCTGTCTCCAGTGTTCCGAAGAAAACATATATTTCTACATGCGTCACCGGGATGTCAAGACTTGGTAAGGTTCTTCGCGTTGCTTCGAATTAAACCACATGCTCCACCGCTTGTGCGGGTCCCCGTCAATTCCTTTGAGTTTCATTCTTGCGAACGTACTCCCCAGGTGGAATGCTTATTGCGTTTGCGGCGGCACCGAGAAGCTTTGCTCCCCAACACCTAGCATTCATCGTTTACGGCGTGGACTACCAGGGTATCTAATCCTGTTTGCTCCCCACGCTTTCGAGCCTCAACGTCAGTTACTGTCCAGTAAGCCGCCTTCGCCACTGGTGTTCTTCCTAATATCTACGCATTTCACCGCTACACTAGGAATTCCGCTTACCTCTCCAGCACTCTAGCTTAACAGTTTCCAAAGCAGTCCCATGGTTGAGCCTTGGGCTTTCACTTCAGACTTGCTATGCCGTCTACGCTCCCTTTACACCCAGTAAATCCGGATAACGCTTGCCCCCTACGTATTACCGCGGCTGCTGGCACGTAGTTAGCCGGGGCTTCTTAATCAGGTACCGTCATCTTCTTCCCTGCTGATAGAGCTTTACATACCGAAATACTTCTTCACTCACGCGGCGTTGCTGCATCAGGGTTTCCCCCATTGTGCAATATTCCCCACTGCTGCCTCCCGTAGGAGTTTGGGCCGTGTCTCAGTCCCAATGTGGCCGATCACCCTCTCAGGTCGGCTACTGATCGTCGCCTTGGTAGGCCTTTACCCCACCAACTAGCTAATCAGACGCGGGTCCATCTCATACCACCGGAGTTTTTCACACCCAATCATGCGATTCTGTGCGCTTATGCGGTATTAGCAGTCATTTCTAACTGTTATCCCCCTGTATGAGGCAGGTTACCCACGCGTTACTCACCCGTCCGCCACTCAGTCAATATGAATTCCATCCGAAAACTTCCTTCATATCGCTTCGTTCGACTTGCATGTGTTAAGCACGCCGCCAGCGTTCATCCTGAGCCAGGATCAAACTCTCAAATTAAAGTTTGTTTCCCGGTCAATCTTAACTCTCTGGCTAATTTTAACCGTTCTACTGTTTGTTTTGGTTTTTGTTCTGAAACTTCTTTTCTTAGAATTTTCAGGGTTTTAAACACTGTTCAATCTTTCATTTTCAAGGTTCAGTCTGTTGCTCTTTGTTGTTTTCTTCATCAGCAGCAACTCATT
>QXWR01000009.1 GCA_009911065.1 Clostridiaceae bacterium
GATATGATAACACAAGAAGGTACTGGTTCAAACACTCTGCTGTAAAATACATCAGAATATATGAGTCAGTATCTTCATTTAATTTGACGAATATAAGAAAGACTTGGAGTATCTAGGGTGCAGGATAACAAGAATACCAAGAATGAGGAATCCGAACGGTATGCGCCTGCCATTCAGGAAGTGTTTGCCTGTTTTAAAGAGCTGGAAGAAATACAGGTAGAAAATGGCTGGCGGGACAATGCTTATAAAAAGGGAAATGGTTCCCTTGTAATCATTGACAGGAACGGAGAGATTGTAGATAAGAGGGCGTTTAACCGAAATCTGGGGTTGTATTTGGTGAGGAGAGGTTTTAATAAGAAACTGACCTTACATATGCCAAGACACTGCTATACCACCTATCTGAAATTGTTTGGAGCGGATTTAGAAAATGTAGAGTTTTCTCTGGGGCATACTGTAGACGGGGTAAGGGGAGAATATCTGGCAGACTTAACGCCTGATTATGTTAAGCTGTTACTCCCAAAGATAACGGAAATGGCTGAACAGGTCAGAAAGGAAGAAGAAGCGGTATAAAGGTTTAACAGGCAGGGAGGCACATACCAAAATACCAGAAATACCAAAAAGAAAGGTTGCAACGGTCTGTTAAATATGCTATAGTAAAATAGAAGGGGAAAGCCAGAGAGGCGACCTACCCTCAATAATGGTAGCTTTTACCTCATACGAGGTCAGCCGTCACTATTGCAGTAGTGGCGGCTATTTTTTACCCTTAAAAATCTGATAAAGCAGACTGATAAGGGATACAATGAATGTACAAAACAAGAAAAAATCCTGATATGTAATCATTGGCAATCCCTCCTTTCTAAATGATTGGAGGGTTAGCCCCTCCAATGGTGGAGGGTAAGCCGCCTTTGCTCTCTGACTTTCCTTAAAGAGATTGTACCATAGTTTCCAAGATTCGACAATGAGAATATACTCTAATCTTTGTAATGTTGATTCAAAAAGGTTTATGAAGTTTCTGCTTGCAAAATAGGACGGATTGCTTGTAAAAAGGAGCTTTCCGCTTGTAATAGAAAGCATTGCGCTTGCAAAAAATATAGAGTCCTTGGTAAAAATGGAATTTCTGTTGTAAAAAGGGCGCTTACAAGTTCTAGGTCTTCTCCCTACGGACCAAGGTGTCGGGAGTTCGAATCTTCTCGCGCACGTTAAAGAGCATTACAAAAGGGAGTATTTATCGAAAGATAGATACTCTTTTTTGTTTTGTAGTGAAGTTCTTAGAAAATTTGAGGAATTGCGTGTAAGGATTTTGGTAAAAATGGGGTTGGTGCATGGAATATCAACCTGTGCGTAGGTGCGAATCGCTGGCATTCGCTTTTGAAATCGCTGGCGCTTTCAGGGGGTTGGGTGGAGTTTTTGGGGGTACTGTTGTTTCTTTTTATACAATAGGTTTTTAAAATTGTTTACATGGCCTTATGGGATTTTGATTCCATAGGGCCTTTTTTATTTTGAGGATTAGGGGAATTAGGGAATGGTTGGTTGGGGGGCAGAGATAGTCCCAAAATGATTGTAATGGGGTTTAAAGGGGGGTATTGGGTTGGGTGGGGAATTGTTAGGTTTGAGGGGGAAATGGGGACCAGGGGGATTTCAAGGAATTTTAAGATATGGCGAATCTCCTAATCAGAGCAGATGCTTGCGGGACCTACCGGTGGCAGCATGGAAATGAGAGATAAAGGACACTGGGACAATTTCATCTAAGATGATGGTATTTTCGAGAAGATCAAGGAACTTCTTCACTGGTGGATATGGATAATTGTTACTGGACATTTCAATTATACCACAGACCAGTGAGAAGTTGTTTTATTTTGTAGAAAAAAGAATCCCTTATTTATGCGGGTTCTGGCGTTTCGCAAATGCCTATAATCTTTATCAAAAAGAGAAAGAAGCATTTTATGACACAAGCTTTTGAAATAATGGGACAGAATAACGGAATATTGACACACATTAATGGTACAGATTTTGATAACTCAAATGGAATATTGACACAACCAAAAGGGATGGTTTTTGGATATGCCAGAGTGTCTACAAAAGAACAGAACTCTGCCAGACAAAAGGAAGCACTTCAAGATTAATGTAATGTTTATTTTGAGAACAAGCTGTCCGGACGTAACATGAAAAGACCTGTACCGCAAAATCAGAAGACAGGCTCCTCCCTTTAAGAACAACTTTTCTAACGAATCTGTTTTATGAAAAAATGGCATTGAGAAAGAAAGCGGAGTTAGAAAATGTGGAGTTTTCTCTGGGGCATACAGTAGACGGGGTAAGGAGTAAATATCTGGCAGACTTAACACCTGATTATGTTAAACTGTTACTCCCAAAGATAACGGAAATGGCTGAACAGGTCAGGAAGAAGAAGCGATATAAAGGTTTAACAGGCAGGGAGGCACATACCAAAATACCAAAAAGAAAGGTTGCAACAGTCTGTTAAATATGCTATAGTAGAGTAGAAGGGGAAAGCCAGAGAGGCGACCTACCCTCAACAATGTTGACTTAACCTCTTACGAGGTCAGCCGTCACTACTGGGAATAGTGGCGGCTATTTTTTACCCTTGAAGACCGTGTAACACAGGCCAACAAGAGCAACTAAAAGTATACAGAACTGAAATAAATCAGCATATGTAACCATTAGCATCGCCCTCCTCTCTGATGATTGGAGGGTTAACCCCTCCAATGGTGGAGGGTAAGCCGCCTTTGCTCTCTGACTTTCCTTAATAGGATTGTACCATAGTTTCCAAGATTCGACAATGAAAATATACTCCAATCTTTGTAATGTTGATTCAAAAAAGTTTATGAAGATTCTGCTTGCAAAATGGACGCTTACAAGTTCTAGGTCTTCTCCCTACGAACCAAGGTGTCGGGAGTTCGAATCTTCTCGCGCACCTTAAAGAACATTACAAAAGGGAGTATTTATCGAAAGATAGATACTCTTGTTAGGAGTGAGGGGGGAAATGAGTTCCAAGAGAATTTCAGGGAATTTTATGTTAAGCTGTTACTCCCAAAGATAGAAGAAATAACCAAACAGGTCAGAAAGAACAGGTGGTATAAAGATTTAACAGGAAGGGAACTAGAGCGTGTCGGAAAATTCATTCCCCTTTTTCTGCTTGGTAAAAATCAAGTGAAACATGCCCAAAATACCAAAAACACCAAAAAGAAAGGTTGAAACGGTCTGCTAAATATGCTATATTAAAATAGAAGGGGAAAGTCAGAGAGGCGGCCTACCCTCAAACAGTGCTTAATCTAACCTCATACGAGATCAGCCGTCACTATTGGTAGTAGTGGCGGCTATTATTTTCCTTTAATGACCTATAAAACAGTCCTACAAGCCAGCTTGACGTCTCTTTTTGTCCAATTTTCCCCGCCCCGTGAACTGTTACTTGATATTCTCCTTCTGAAGTTTTCCAAGCTCCTTCAAAACTCCTGCCACCACTCCAGTAGCCAGAGCAAAAGTAAGCATATCTGCAATTGGCTGGGCCATTTGAACCCCTAAAATACCAAAAATGTGAGGTAAAATAAGCAACGCGGGAATCAAAAATATCCCCTGTCTTCCCATAGCCACCAGAGAAGCCCGAAAGCCATATCCAATGGACTGAGTCAGCATATTCACCATAATCACCCACGCCTGGAAAGGCATGGTCAAAAGCTGAAGCCGCAAAGCCAGCGTTCCAATCTCAATCACACGCAAATCCTCTCTGCGGAATAAAGTCAAAATCGGCCTGCTGAAAACAAACGCCACAATTCCAAAAAATGTCAGCATCGCCACTGCCACCTTGACGCAGAACCAGTAAGCCTCCAAAACCCGGTCATATCGTTTGGCTCCAAAATTAAAGCCGCACACCGGCTGGAAACCCTGACCAAATCCGATTAGGCTGGAATTGATAAACATCATAAACCGGGTTACAATAGACATGGCTGCAATCGCCGCATCCTCATAAGGGGCAGCGGCAAAGTTCAACACAACAGAAGCTACGCTGGCCAGCCCCTGTCGGCACAAAGACGGAAGCCCTGCATGGAGAATTTCCCCATAAATCTTTAAAGTGGGGCGGAACCGGGAAATCTGAATCTTAATACAATCCCCATGGGAATTGCACTGGTACAGCAATATGCCAAAACTAATGATCTGGCTTGCCATCGTCGCCACTGCTGCCCCAGATATGCCCATCCCCGCCCCAAAGATCAAAATCGGGTCCAGAATCATATTTAATATGCCCCCTGTTGTAATCCCCACCATAGCCCGCGTAGCATTTCCCTGGGCACGCAGAATATTATTCATCACAAAGGAACACATCATAAAAGGCGCCGCAATCAATATGTACTTGGCATAATCCTGGGCATAAGGAGCAATGGTCTTGGTGGCCCCCAGTAAAAAAACCATCTGCTCTGAAAACAGCATTCCAAACACCATAAACCCAATTCCAATCATTCCCGCCGTGAAAAATCCGGTAGCAGCCAGAACACTGGCCCGCTCTTCCTCCTGGTTTCCAAGGGACCGGGAAATGTTGTTGCCGCTGCCCATCCCCAGCATAAATCCCACAGCCTGAATCATAGCCATCGCAGAAAAAATCACTCCCACTGCCCCAGATGCGCTAGTTCCAATTCGACTGACAAAAAAAGTGTCTGCCATGTTATAAATGGAAGTAACCAGCATACTGATGATAGTGGGAATTGCCAGTGTGGGAATCAGGCGGTTCACCGGAGTCTCGGTCATCTGCCTGAATTTTTCCTCCTTTGTCATAGTTCTATCCACGATTCACTTCTCCTTTCTCACGTCAATCCTGCTTCTTTATACCTTTCCGAAAATAGACAAAAAGGGGTTCTGCGGCAGAAAACAACTGTTTCCGCCACAAAAACCCTGCTTTGATTTTTCTCCCGCTCTCCTATTACAGAGACTGCCCTTTTTATTTTCCCTCAAGATATGTATGAATCCCCTTGGCCCCATTCTTGCCTGCTTCCATGGCAAGAATCACGGTCGCCGCCCCAGTGACAGCGTCTCCACCTGCAAACACCCCCGGACGGGAAGTCTGTCCGTTATCTGCCTCTGCCACAATACATTTGCGGCGGTTTACTTCCAAACCCTTTGTGGTGGAAGAAATAAGAGGATTGGGGGAGGTTCCCAATGACATAATAACTGTATCTACTTCTATGGTATAATCAGAACCCAAAATCTCCACTGGACGCCGTCTTCCCGACTCATCCGGTTCTCCTAACTCCATTTTCCTTACGGTCATCCCTGTCACCCAGCCTTTGTCGTCTGTGAGAATTTCCACAGGGTTTGTAAGAAGATGAAACTCTACTCCTTCCTCCTTGGCATGATGAACTTCCTCCACCCGTGCAGGCAGCTCTGCCTCACTTCGCCGGTACACCACATAAACCCTGGCCCCCAGCCGGAGCGCTGTTCTGGCAGCGTCCATGGCCACATTGCCCCCGCCCACTACTGCCACCTTTTTCCCAGCTGCAATGGGTGTGTCATAATCCTCCCGGAAAGCCTTCATCAAATTGCTGCGTGTCAGATATTCGTTGGCAGAAAATACGCCGTTGGCATTTTCTCCCGGAATCCCCATAAACTTAGGAAGACCTGCGCCAGAGCCAATAAACACGGCTTCATATCCTTCTTCTTCCATCAATTCATCAATGGTAACGGATTTACCAATAATCACATCCGTCTCAATTGTCACTCCCAGCTTTTTTACATTCTCAATTTCCGTCCGTACCACCGTATCTTTGGGCAGACGAAACTCCGGAATCCCGTAGGTCAACACCCCTCCCGGCTCGTGAAGAGCTTCAAAAATCGTCACCTCATATCCGAGCTTAGCCAGATCTCCTGCACAGGTAAGTCCTGCAGGGCCAGAACCGACTACAGCAACCTTTTTTCCCTTTTTCTCTTTCGCTGCCTTGGGAACAAAGCCATGTTCCCTGGACCAGTCTGCCACAAACCGCTCCAATTTTCCGATAGAAACCGGTTCTCCTTTGATTCCCCGGATACACTGCCCTTCGCACTGAGTCTCCTGAGGACACACTCTCCCGCACACAGCCGGAAGAGCCGACGCCTCTGCTATCACATTGGCAGCTGCCTCAAAGTCCCCTTCCTCTACCTTTTTGATAAACTCCGGAATGTTAATGGATACAGGACACCCGCCCATACATTTGGCGTTCTTGCATTTCAGACAGCGGGCCGCCTCTGCTCTGGCCTCTTCTTCATTGTACCCATAACATACCTCTTCAAAATTAGCCGCCCTTACCTTAGGATCTTGCTCCCGCACTGGTATTTTTTTCAACATATCCATCCCTATTCTCCTCCTTAACCACACAGGCCGCAGCCGCCGTGGTGAGTATCCCCTTCTGTAAGCCTTAACATAGCGCGGCCCTCCTCTGTCTTATAGATCTGCTGCCGCTTCATGGCCTCGTCAAAATCTACCAGATGACCGTCAAACTCCGGCCCGTCCACACAGGCAAACTTCACCTCATTCCCCACAGTCAGACGGCAGGCGCCACACATGCCAGTGCCATCTACCATCACCGGATTCATGCTGACAATGGTTGACAGTCCCAGCTCCTTTGTCAGCAGACACACAAATTTCATCATGATCACCGGCCCAATCGCCACACAAATATCATACTGCTTTTTCTGATTCTCCACCAAATCCCGGATGACCTCTGTCACCATGCCTTTTCTTCCATATGAACCATCGTCGGTTGTTATGTAAAGATTTCCTGCCACATTCTCCATCTCCGGCTCTAAAATCAGCAGATCCTTTGTCTTTGCACCCACAATCACATCTGCCTCAATGCCATGTTCCCTCATCCACTTTACCTGAGGATACACAGGAGCGGTACCTACGCCTCCTGCCACAAAAAGATACTTCCGGTTTTTAACTTTCTCAAAATCCTCCTTGACAAAATCAGAAGGATTCCCCAAAGGCCCTACCATATCCTGGAACTCGTCTCCCTCTTTTAAATCTGCCATCCTCTTTGTAGACGCCCCCACAATTTGAAAGACAATGGTCACGGTCCCTGCCTGCCGGTCAAAATCACAGATCGTTAAGGGAATCCGCTCTCCCCTCTCATCCATCTTTACAATGACAAATTCTCCCGGCTGGCAGGATTTCGCTATCCTGGGCGCCTTTACATCCATTAAAAATATCTTCTCTGCAAGCGTTACAGCTTTCATAATCTTATACATACGACTCCTCCTCTTTGGCTAAAATCAACTCTCTCCCATAAGGCAGGTTCCTGACCCAGTCACAAAATACATGCCATTCGTCCAGCTTATGATTTTTTCTGGCATAATAAATATTTGTCAAGGTTTCATAATTCAGAGAACAAGTGCGCATCTGATTGTAGCTGGAAGGCAAAAGCTGAATCAAATCATACCAGTCTTTCTTGCTTTTGGTTTCCAGATATTTCAGACGAATGGCTTCCAGGTGTGCTACCACCGTTTCCATAAAGGCCCGTGTCTCTGGCGTCATCTGGTCGCAGCTGAAATCCTCCATCTCAAAGGCCTTTCGGTGAATCCGATGCATGGTAGAAGTAGAATTAGCCACTGTAGCTACTTTATAGGTATCGTATTCCTTCCACCAGTATAAAGGTGCTGTAATATCTACGGATACAAAAATCTGACGGATAAATTTCCGATGGTCGCTGCCTGCCCTGCACAGCCGTCCTGCAAGCTCCAAATCTTTCGGTCCCAGCACAAAATTTCCTTTTTTATCATAACTGCTGTCCATCCGGTCCCAGCTGTTCAAAGGATTTCTGGCTCCCCGCATTGCATTTTCAAAATTCATCACACTGGTACGCTCTAATTGAATCATGATCGGTTCGGTTCCTTTCACGCCCTTTTGACAGGGGCTGACGTTCTCTCTATTATAGCGAAACAAAGGGGGGATGTCAATTCAAATACTTTACTCCGTTAAAAAGGTGACGCAGACACCCATACATTTTTCTGATACACCGGTTCCGGAAACATCTCCCGATACACTCTGTCCAGCTCCTCAAAGACTTCTATCTTTGCTTCCCGGACAGGCAGATACAAGATCGTAAACTCCACCCCAAACAGCCGGGAACAAACTTCGGTCTCTACACATCCGTTTCCCAGATAAAATCCAATCCGTCTCTTCCGTATCCTTATCTCCTCCAGGTCTTTAGCCTTTTCCACCTTCTCGCATTCCAACAAAATCCCTTTTTTGTCTTTGTAATACACTTTCATTTCCGTCAAACATTTTCCGCCGATTCCAACTCCCCGATAAGGTTCACAGACTGCCAGATAATCCAAAAGCCCCACCTGCCACCTTAAATCCATCACAAAGAAAGCATATGCCTTTAATTCTCCCCCTTCATAAAAGCCCAAACAATCATAAATCCCTCGTTCCATCATGGTGAAAATGGCAGACAGCGGCTTTAACTCTTCCGCCGGGAAATCTTTTTTCATATGATTTTCATAAACATTTTGGACCTGCTCTTTGTCCATCTTTTGCAGCATAACCTGTGTTCCTTTCTTATCCATGTTTTTTACGATTCCTTTCCGAGGCACAAAAAAACAACCAAATAAGAGCCTGTTACCGCACCAACTGCTTGACAGACCCCTATCTGGCTTGTTCACTTTTTACACTTTCACACGTTTACACTTTTTAGAATGGCAGGCCCAGACAAAGCGCTGCCATAACACTTTACACCTTCACACAAATACACACAGGCAAAACCAAGTATCTTATTCTCCGTCCAGTTCAGCAGCTACAGCAGCAATATCTACATCTGCCACATCCGAATTTTCATCCTGCATAGGAGCAGAACCATTCTGCAAAGCCTTTATACTCAAACTGATCTTCCGGTCTTCTCCGTTGTAATCCACCACCCGGGCTTCAATCTGCTGGCCAATCTTCAAAGCATCGGAAGGTTTCTCCACATGCTCACGGGAGATTTGTGACACATGCAGCAGAGCGTCCACTCCTGGCTCCAGCTCCACGAAAGCGCCAAAGTCTGTCATACGCGCTACCCGTCCGGTCACAATGCTGCCGATGGCATACTTCTCATCTGCATTTGCCCATGGATTCTGATCTGGGAACTTTAAGCTCAAAGCAATCTTCTCCCCATTGATATCCTTAATCAATACGGTCAAAGGATCGCCGGTCTTAAAGACCTTCTTCGGATTCTCCACCCGTCCCCAGGACATTTCGGAAATATGAAGCAGTCCGTCTGCGCCTCCCAAATCAATGAAAGCGCCGAAATCCGTCACATTCTTCACGGTGCCGTCTACCACATCGCCTACTTGAATGCGCTCAAACAGCTCTCTTTGCATCTCTGCTTTCCGGGCAACCATAAGCTGCTTCCGGTCGCCAATGATTCTTCTTCTGCGGGGATTAAACTCTGTCACCACAAAATCAATATCCTGACCTGCATATTTGGTCAGATCTCTCTCGTAAGTGTCCGATACCAAGCTGGCTGGGATAAATACCCTTGTACCTTCCACTTCCACACTCAGTCCGCCGTCCAATACCTGAGTTACTTTGGCTGTCAACACTTCCTGGTTGTTAAACGCCTCTTCCAGGCGCTTATTGCCCTTATCAATGGCAAGTCTCTTGTAGGAGAGCGCCACCTGGCCTTCACCGTCATTGACCTTGATTACCTTGGCTTCCATCTCTTCACCGACCTGAACCAGATTCCGCAGGTCTGCATTGTTCTCATTCGTGTACTCACTGCGGGGGATAATCCCGTCTGATTTGTAGCCTATATTCAAGACAATCTCATCATCTTTGACATCAATGACTTTACCAGTGACGATCTCTCCTGTACGTATTGTCTTTAATGACTCCTCCAACATTTGTTCAAACTCATTTAGCTCTGGCATTAGCATGAACCTCCTCGATAATTTGTTTCGGGGTAGACGCCCCGGCTGTAATACCTACGTTGCGTACAGAATTCACACATTCAGGATTGAAATCGCCTACTGTCTGGATAAAGTAAGTGTTCTTACATTTCTTTTGGCATATCTCGTATAGCTTTTGTGAGTTGGAGCTTTTCTTGTCGCCAATCACAATCATTACATCCACCTCAGAAGCAATACGGCTGGCTTCCACCTGTCTTTCCTGAGTTGCACTGCAAATCGTATTTAAAACAAGTATATCATAACCCTTTTTCTCAAATTTTTCAACTAAATCTTGAAATTTATTGTAATTAAATGTCGTCTGTGCCACAAAACACAGGGATTCTCCTGGCAAAAGAGGCAGTTTTTCCACCTGGGAAGCCTCTGAAACCACCAAAGTCCCCTCTCCGGCCCACCCGCAGATGCCCTGTACTTCCGGGTGATCGGGATTTCCTGCAATCACAACCCGCCGTCCTTTTTTCTCTTGCTCCTGCACAATCCGGTGAATTTTTTTCACAAAAGGACAGGTGGCATCCACCACAGTCACATTTCGTTTTTCCAGAATATCATACACACCCTTTCCCACTCCATGGGAACGGATGATGACAATTCCTCTGGCTAGCCCCAAAAGCTCCTCCTCTGTGTTCAAAACACACACGCCTTTTTCCTCTAAGTCTTTTACCACCTGTTGATTGTGGATAATAGGACCATAGGTGTAAACCGGCTCTTTGGCCTTTTCAATCTGTTCATATACCTGTTCTACCGCCCGCTTCACACCAAAACAAAAGCCAGCGGTCTTTGCCACTTTTACCTCCATACGCTCGGATCAATCGGAAGGCCCCTGGACACAGCCACCTGAATGATAGATGAGATAACCTGATTAATGTCCATCTCAGAACTGTCAAGCAGCACTGCGTCTGCTGCCTGGACTAACGGAGACGCTTCCCGGTTCATATCCCTCCGATCCCTTTCTATTATATCTTGCTCAATTTCTTCCAAATTACACATTATGCCTTTTTCTTTCAGCTCTTTATAACGCCTGATCGCCCGCACATGGGAGCTGGCTGTAAGAAACACCTTTGCCTCCGCATCTGGCAGCACACAGGTGCCAATATCTCTTCCGTCCATAATGACGCTGTGCTCCTTGGCCAGATTGCGCTGTAAATTCAAAAGATGAGCGCGTACTGCCGGATAGGCGCTGACCGCGGAGGCAGCATTTCCCACTTCCTCGGTGCGGATCTCCCCGGATACATCTTGTCCATTTAACAACACCTGCTGCATGCCATTCTTATGGCAGATGGTAATATGGGCCTCGCCCACTGCCTGTTCCACTGCCTCCTTATCTTCCGTACAAATCCCCTTCTGGATACAAAACAAGGCAACTGCCCGGTACATAGCCCCAGTATCCACATAAATAAATCCCAAACGATGAGCCACCATTCGGGCAATGGTGCTTTTTCCAGCTCCCGCCGGCCCGTCCACTGCAATCCGAAAAATTCCTTCCTCATCCCTTTTTATCCAATTGTTCTCTGTGCTTGAAACGGATTCCTCCATTTGCCTCACACTCCTTTCCATTCCCGAAATATCCCGTCGCCCTCCTGTGGCTCCTACACGGATCTGCCTGCCAAATACCCGGTAGACCAGGCAATCTGCAGATTATATCCCCCTGTCACCCCGTCCAAATCCAGCACTTCCCCAGCAAAATACAACCCCCGGATAAGCTTTGACTCCATGGTTTTGGGATTGATCTCCTTTACCGACACCCCGCCCTGGGTGATGATGGCTTCCCGGTATCCCCGCAGCCCGGTAAGCGTCAGACGAAAATCTTTGATTCGTTCTGCCAGCTGCCGCCTTTCCTTCCGGGTGATGGCATGAACCGGCTTTTCCGGAGGAATTTCGCTTTGTCCTACTATAACTGGAATCAACTTTGAAGGAAGCAAAAGTCCCAGGGCATTTTTAAACATCTTCTGCTTCATTCCCTCAAAATCCCGCAAAATCCGGCTATCCAGCTGTTCCAGATCAAGAGCTGGCTTTAAATCCACCGTCAAAACCATCTCCCTTTTTTTCAGCTCTTTTGCCACATAGCTGCTGGCTGACAAAATCACCGGACCGCTGACTCCAAAATGGGTAAATAACATTTCCCCAAAAGCCTCATACCGTAGTTTTTTCCCATCCCAAATCTGAACACGGACATTTTTCAGAGATAACCCCTGCAAATCCTGGACCAACGTCTGTTCCCTCACCTCAAGAGGCGTCAATGCCGGACTTAACTCTGTCACCTTATGCCCCACACTCCGGGCAAACTCATACCCATCTCCCGTAGAGCCGGTGGCAGGGTAAGACAGCCCGCCAGACGCCACAATCACTGCATCTGCCGGGACTTTTCGCTCACCTTTTTTCAGCCCTACCCCTTGGATCTGCCCGTCTCTTGCCATCAGGCCGGATACCTCCTGCCCAAGGCAGATCTCCACCCCCAGTCTGGACAGCTGTCCTGTAATTGCGCGAATCACATCGGAAGATTTATCGGACACCGGAAAAACCCGATTGCCCCGCTCCACCTTCACAGGACAGCCATTTTCCTCCAAAAATCTCATCATATCCTGACTGGTAAATCCATAAAATCCACTGTAAAGAAATTTGGGATTGCTCACCATACCGGCAAACAATTCCTCTGTCTCGCAGGCGTTGGTCACGTTACAGCGGCCCTTGCCTGTAATGTAAATTTTCTTTCCCAGCTTTTCATTTTTCTCGTAAATCCGGACCAGATGGCCGGAGCCGGCGGCGGCTACAGCAGCCATCATGCCTGCCGCGCCGCCGCCGACAATCACCACATTACCCATACAGTCAGCTTTCCTTTACCTGCTGAATCTTCTTTTCCAGAGCATCCACCACAGTCTCTAACACCTTCACTCTGGCATAATATTTATTGTTTCCCTCCACCACAATCCAAGGGGCGTAGGTAGTGGAAGTACGCACTAACATCTCGTTGACCGCAATCTCATACTGATCCCATTTTTCCCGGTTTCTCCAGTCTTCGTCTGTGATCTTCCACTGTTTCTCCGGAATCTCCATGCGCTCCTTAAACCGGCGCTCCTGTTCATCCTTGTCAATATGGAGCCAGAATTTCAGCACCACTGCCCCAGCGTTGGCCATGTGAGCCTCCATCTCATTGATCTCCTGATAAGCCCGTTTCCAGTCATCCTCTGTGCAGAAGCCTTCAATTCTTTCCACCATCACCCGGCCATACCAGGTCCGGTCAAAAATCGCCACATGGCCTGCCTTTGGAACCTTATTCCAGAAACGCCACAGATAATGATGCTTTCTCTCAATATCATTGGGAGACGCTGTGGGACACACCTGGTATCCTCTTGGGTCCAGATGGCTGGTAAGACGCTTGATGGCTCCTCCTTTTCCACCTGCATCCCATCCCTCAAACCCAAGAACCACCGGAATCCGAAGGCGGTAAATGTCACTGTGAAGGATTTCCAGCCTTTTTTGCAGCTTATCCAGCTTCTCCTTGTATTCCTCACGGGTAAGAGCTTTGGAAAGGTCCACGCCGGACAAAACTCCGTTCTGATAGCGGCTGCCTGCATCCAGAGAAATCCCGGAGTTTACTTTCTGCACCGCTTTTTTACCTGCTTTCTCCGCCAAAGCACGCTCCAGCTGTTCTGTAACCGATTTTAAAATCTTCATGGAAGCATAGTTCCGGTCTGTGGCCTCAATAATGGTCCAGGGAGCATATTCCGAGTCGGTTCTCTCAAGCATCTCCTCATTGATCTGAAGATATTCGTCATACCGCCGGTTCCGCTCCCAGTCTCCCTGGCTTACATGCCACTTGGTCTCAACAGATTTTTCCAGCTTCTTAAAACGCTTTTTCTGTTCTTCCCTGGAAATATACAAAAACAGCTTGATAATCACCGCACCCCCGTCGGTAAGCTGCTTTTCAAAACAGCAAATGTCCCGAAATGCCTCAGGCAGCTCTTTTTTCTTTGTAACCTTGTCAAAACGGTCAATGAGCACTTTCCGGTACCAGCTTCTGTCATAAATGGCAATCCGTCCGTTCTCTGGGGTTACGGTCCAAAATTTCCACAAGAATGGACGCAGATTTTCTTCCTCAGTAGGCCGGTTGCTGGCATACACATCAAACCCTCTTGGGTCCAAAGTCTGAATCAGCCGGTTAATTTGTGTCCCCTTTCCAGCTGCTCCCATGCCCTCAAACAAAATCAGCACTGGAATCCCCGCTTCCTTTAACCGACGCTGCAGCTGGCCCAGCTTTGCCCCTTCCTCCTCCTGAACCTGTTTGTAAACCTCCTTCTCCACGGCTCTGGACAAATCAATTTTTTCTAACATCCCTTTTTCCTCCAAATTTTGATTTCATTCCTTCAGACAGAATCGTTCTTTTCACTTTAACATTAGGTTGTTCCGTATCCTGTTCCGATATGCAGTCAGCTCTTCATATTGATAGAAAAACCGAATCCGCTCTCCCCATTCACCCTCCACATCCGGCGGGTCAACCAAAACAAACCACAAAAAACTTTCTTTCATATCTGGCAGCTGTTTGGTCATCTCTCCCGGCTCCAAACCTAAGAGCACCGATTCCTCTCCCTCCTTTTCCCCAAACACTTCCTCAAAGGCAGAGCGGTAAGGCTCGGTCTGCTCCAGCATCTGACCATACAACAGCAAAATCTGACGAATGGTCTCTGTCTCATTCCTCCATTCTCCGTCTAATAAAACGGCATCTTCCAAATCCACCGACCACACAAAAGCCGGGGCGTTTCCTTCCTCTCCTTGGGAAGAATCCGTCTCTAGCAAAGCGGTGGTCTCCCCCAATCCATCGGTATAAAGCCTCACCTCTGTAACACGAAAAGACCCCTTTAAGGGAAGAAGCTGACGGATTTGGTTTATCAGCACATGGACTCTAAAATCTTGTTCTTCTGATTCCGTAAAAATCCTGGCCCCCACATTCAGCTGTGGATTTGATTCGGTTCCTTCCGTCACTTCATAGCGGTCAATGTCTTTGTAGATTCGGACCCCTTCCTGAAATTCCAGGGTATATCCCTGGCTTCCCGGACTTAGGACAATCCTCATGGGACAAAGAGAAACCTGCCATATAAGTTCGCTGCCCGCTGGCCCTTCCGGCTCCTTTTCCGGTTCCCCGTACACATCCGTCAGGCGCTCCTCCATGTCCGTAAAATCCACACCAGCCCCATCTGCGTCTACCCGGACCAACGTCAGCTTTTTTCCGGTATAGTAGTAATCCGTAATCAGCGTTTGATCCACATTCAGCCATTTTACGTAATACCGGTAAACTTCAATGGGATTTCCCTCATTATCCGTATTCTGAGAAATCAGATGACCGTTTGCCCCCAAGCGCTTTTCGGTCTGAAAGACTGTCTCCCCAAAGGGAATCAAAACATCCGGATGCTGCACATAGGAATTTTCCCGCAGGTCGTTGTAATGGCGGGACTTGGCAAGCATAGACGGGGTATCTGGACTTGCAATTTCGGATATGGCCCGACTGATAACGTTTACCGTCTCAGTCAGCCGCTCCAAATCCACCAAATCCGGCCGGTCAAAGGGCGTTCCCGCTTCGAAAGCTTCCCTTTCCTGCGTCACCGTCACAGCTGGAATCCTTCCCTGAACAAAACGGCTGTGCTCCTCCTCTTCCCGCTGCTCATAGGACCAGCTTTCCCGCAAAAGTTCCCGGCTTGCTTCATAAATCGTATCCCCCAAAAGGGTAGGCTCTCCATCCTCTGTGGCCATCACAACACTGCTGTCCACTGAAAACCCCAAAGATCCTAACATAATGGTTCCAACAACCCGGTGCCTCTCTTCTTCTGCCAAAGAAGACACGTAATACCGGGCGCCAGCCTGACTGTCTTCGTGGGAAGAGAAACTGATAAAACGCAATTCCGTATCCGTTGGCATATGGGAAAGAAGTCTGGCCGTCTCCAAAAGAGCCGCCACCCCTGAAGCTGTGGCTACGGCTCCCGGACTGTTCTTCGCTGTATCATGGCACGCGCCTACAATCAGAATATCTCCATGAGGCGAGGGAGCCGGACGGATCGCAATGACATTGGTGCCGGAAATCTTCTCGTCTCCTCCATCCTCCCGGTATGTATATCCCTGCAGGGAAACCTCATATCCGTAATCCTCCAAAAGCTGCCGGATGTAGCGGACCGCCCTCTTCTCCCCCTCACTGCCGGCCGGCCTGGGAGAGTCAGCCAGAATCTCCAGTTCCTCTCTAAGATAGAACGGATTCCCCTCCTCCAAAATCGGAAGTTCCTCCACTTGCACCGGCTGCTCCCTGGTTTCCCTGGGCAGCACCCTGGTAGAAGGACCTGCACAGCCTTCCAGAATACTGGATACTGCCAAAAACGCCGCCAGAATGACTGCCCATCCGGACTTGTGTGAATCTCCCATGAGCGCTCTCCTTTCGGACCGTCTGTTTTACTTAAAGTATACCACATTTCCAACATTTTAGAAAGGGTGAACCTAGAAAAAACCATGTTCCTTACTTGTCACAGGAGCAAAAGCCCATTGTCAAAAGCCAATGGGCAGTTTGCTTCCTCCACCTCTCTAATTTTCCAGCTCTGCCGTGACAAAAATATCATAAATCGCCTTAATTGCCCCCTCAAAGTCCACATTTTTCACCCCAATGATGATATTTAACTCACTGGACCCCTGGTCAATCATCTTCACATTGATTCTTGCATGGGCCAAAGCAGAAAAAATCCGGCCTGCAGTGCCTCTGGTAGCCTTCATTCCCCGGCCCACCACAGCAATCAGAGCAAGGTCCGATTCCAAATCCACACTGTCTGGCTCCACAGCCCGGTGAATCCCCGCAATCACAGACTGCTCATATTCCTCAAATTCATCCTGATGAACCATAATCGTCATGGTATCAATTCCAGAAGGCATGTGTTCAAAGGAAATGCCGAATTTCTCAAACACTCCCAGCACCTTTCTTCCAAACCCCACTTCTGTATTCATCATGGCCTTTTCAATATTAATGGCGCAAAAGCCCTTTTTCCCTGCAATTCCGGTGATTGTATATTTGGGCTTGCGCAAAGTGCTCTCCACAATTAAAGTTCCCTTGTCCGCCGGTTTGTTGGTATTGCGGATGTTAATGGGAATCCCCTCTTTTCTCACAGGGAAAATGGCATCCTCATGAAGCACGCTGGCCCCCATGTATGCCAGCTCCCGCAGCTCCTTATATGTAATGGTCTCAATCACCTCAGGCTTATCCACAATCCGAGGATCTGCCACCAAAAATCCCGACACATCAGTCCAGTTTTCATACAAATCTGCATGAATGGCCTTGGCTACAATGGAACCAGTCACATCTGAACCGCCTCTGGAAAAGGTTTTGATCGTTCCATCGTGTTTTGCCCCGTAAAATCCGGGAATCACCGCCCGTTCCACATGCTCCAGCCGTTCCGAAAGCTCCCGGTTGGTTGCTTCCGCCTCAAAATTCCCCTGGTCATCAAAGAAAATCACCTCTGCCGCATCAATAAACTCGTACCCAAGGTAGTGAGCCATCAAAATTCCGTTTAAATATTCCCCTCTGGAAGCCGCATAATCCCGTCCTGCTCCCTTTAAAAAATTCTCCTCAATCCGGTCAAACTCAAAATCCAGATTCAGATTCAAATCCAGACCGTCAATAATCTCCACATAACGTTCTTTAATCCGGTTTAAAAGTTTCTTATATGCTGTCCCTGAGCTGGCTGCGTCATAACAGGCATACAGCATGTCTGTCACCTTCTCATCTTTGTCATTGCGTTTCCCCGGCGCTGACGGAACCACATACCGTCTGGTTTTATCTGACCGGATGATCTCTCCGGCCTTCTTAAACTGTTTGGGACTGGCAAGAGAACTGCCTCCAAATTTCACAACCTTCTTCATTATCATCTCTCCATTCTGCGCAGGTCCTGCGTTCTTTTCGTATCAAAAAAACCCTGTTTTATACCCTCAACATAATACTGTAAATCCTGGTCTCTGTCAAGAAGAACACAAGGAAAGAGGGAGCAGCCAGTAAAAGCCGCTCCCTCTTTTTCATTTTGCCAATCCCAAAATCTTCTACTGGAAATACTCCACTCCAGACTCAAAGATCTTCATATCCTGTTCTCCGGTAATATTTATGGCAACCGCTTCCCCTCGCCGCTCAGAATGGGCCATCTTGCCTAAGATTCGTCCATCCGGGCTGGTAATGCCTTCTATGGCCATATAGGACCCATTGGGATTCCAGAACCCGTCCATAACCGGCTTTCCTTTGTCGTCCACATACTGAGTGGCCACCTGGCCATTTTCCAAAAGCTTCCCAATCCATTCCGGATTTGCCACAAACCGCCCTTCCCCGTGGGAAGCCGGAATGCAGTAAACGCCCCCAAGATTTGCCTTCTGCAGCCAGGGAGACTTGTCAGATACCACCTTTGTATACACCATCTTGGACACATGGCGCCCAATGGTATTCATAGCCAAAGTGGGGGAATCCTCCTGTTGGCCGACTATCTTCCCAGTTGGCAAAAGCCCCAGTTTAATCAGGGCCTGGAACCCATTGCAGATGCCAAGCATCAGACCGTCCCGCTCATAAAGAAGCTTCTCAATCTCTTCCTTAATCACTTCATTTCGAAATACAGCGGCAAAAAACTTAGCGCTGCCCTCCGGCTCGTCCCCGGCGGAAAATCCTCCTGGGAACATAACAATCTGAGCCTGTGCAATTTCCTTTTGATACACATTTACAGACTGGCGGATATCTTCTGCCGTCAGATTCCGAAATACCTGCGTCACCACACTGGCCCCAGCCTGTTCAAAAGCTCGCGCGCTGTCATACTCGCAGTTGGTCCCTGGAAATACAGGGATAAACACTCTTGGCTTGGCCAGCTTATGACGGCACACATATACAGAATCCGCCTTGTATACCGAGTCCGGGATACCCGCCTCTTTCGTCTCTGGCCGGGTGGGGAACACTTTCTCCAAAGGAGTCATCCACCGATTGAGAGCTTCCTCCATGGGAATCGCCACCGAACCGTATTCCAGACAGGAACGATCTGTCACCTCGCCAATGACCGTATAGGTGATCGCAAGCTCTCCCACCTTTCCCTCTGCCACTTCGCAGACAATGTCTCCCCATGCAGCTCCAAAGAAATCTCTCGGGTCCACATTGTGCTCAATTTTCACACCCATTTTATTGCCAAATGCCATCTTACTCACTGCAGCCGCCAGCCCATGGCCTTCCACTGCATAGGCGGACAAAATCCTTCCTGCCTGCATGTCCTGCCTTAACTTTTCATATCCTTCCATGACCTCTTTGTACTTTGGAAGGTCATATTCATCCTTCACAAGCCGCAGCACCACCAGCTTGCTGCCTGCCCGTTTAAGCTCCGGCGTCACAAGTTCACGGAGGCTTGCAATATCCACCGCAAAGGAAACCAGGGTAGGCGGCACATGAATTTCCCCGTGCTCTTCATCCTGAAATGTGCCGGACATACTGTCCTTTCCTCCAATGGAAGGCAACTCAAAGCCAAGCTGAGCCTGAAATGCCCCTAAAAGAGCGGCAAATGGCAGACCCCAGCTTTCCGGATCGGAAGTCATCCGCCGGAAATATTCCTGGAACGTAAAGCGGATTTTCTTAAAATCTCCCCCTGCTGCCACAATCTTTGCCACAGAAGATACCACGGCATACACAGCCCCGTGGAACGGACTCCAGCTGGACAAATCCGGGTCAAACCCATAGCTCATCATCGTTACGGTATCTGTAGTTCCTTTTAAGACCGGCAGCTTGGCTGCCATCACCTGGGTCTCCGTCAGCTGATATTTTCCCCCATAAGGCATAAACACCGACCCTGATCCAATGGATGAGTCAAACATCTCCACCAGCCCCTTTTGGGAACACACATTCAAATCTTCCAGAACCTGAAGCCACGTTTCTCTTACGTCCCCCACATTCTTCTTCACAAAAGGACTGACCGCTCCAGACGGCGGCTTTACGGTTACGCTGGCCTCCTGGTGTGCGCCGTTGGTATCCAGAAAACTGCGGCTGATATCCACAATCTTTTTCCCCCGCCAGTTCATCACCAGCCTGGGAGCCTCTGTCACCACAGCCACAGTTACAGCCTCCAGATTCTCCTCCCCGGCATAAGTAAGAAACTGGTCTAAATCTTTCGGATTTAACACCACTGCCATCCGCTCTTGAGATTCTGAAATGGCAATCTCCGTTCCGTCCAGCCCTGCATACTTTTTCGGCACCTTGTCCAAATCGATCACAAGCCCTGCTGCCAGCTCTCCAATGGCCACAGACACACCGCCTGCGCCGAAATCATTGCACTTTTTAATCAGACTGCTTACCTCCGGACGGCGGAACAAACGCTGAATCTTCCGCTCGGTGGGTGCATTTCCCTTCTGCACCTCCGCCCCGCAAAGCTGAGTGGATGCTTCTGTGTGAACTTTGGAAGACCCGGTGGCTCCCCCTATGCCGTCCCTGCCGGTGCGGCCTCCTAAAAGTACGATCACATCTCCAGGGTCTGAGGTCAGCCTTTTCACATATTTTCTTGGAGCTGCTCCCATAACCGCCCCGATTTCCATGCGTTTTGCCCCATAATTGGGGTGATAAATCTCTTTTACATATCCAGTGGCAAGACCGATTTGATTGCCGTAAGAGCTGTATCCCAAAGCTGCTCCGCTCACCAGCTTCTTTTGAGGCAGCTTTCCCTTCATGGTCTCTTTCAGGGAAACCCTGGGGTCAGCCGCTCCAGTCACCCGCATTGCCTGATACACATAAGTACGGCCGGAAAGAGGATCACGGATGGCGCCTCCCAAACAGGTGGCAGCGCCTCCAAACGGCTCAATCTCCGTAGGATGGTTGTGGGTCTCATTTTTAAAATTCACCAGCCACTCCTCGGTGACTCCGTCAATTTCAACCGGAACCACAATGCTGCATGCATTGATTTCCTCAGACTCTTCCAGATCAGCAAGTTTTCCCTCTCCCCGCAGTTTTTTCATAGCCAGCAGCGCTAAGTCCATCAGGCAAACAAACTTGTCCTTTCGCTCTCCATACAGGACCTTTCGCTCCTTCAAATACTGCTCATAAACCTGTTGAATGGGTTCTTTGTAATCTCCCTCCTCAATCACCACATCCTTCAGCTCTGTGGAAAAAGTGGTATGGCGGCAGTGATCGGACCAATACGTATCCAGCACTCTCACCTCAGTCAAAGTTGGCTCTCTGTGTTCTTCTCCCTGATAATACTTCTGAATATGAAGAAAATCAGAAAACGTCATGGCCAGATTCAAAGAATCGTAAAGCTCACGAAGCTTTTCCGGCCACATCTCACAAAAGCCATCCAAAAGAGCCACATCCTTTGGCACCTCAAACTCTGCAGTCAAGGTCAAAGGCTTCTCTTCCTCTGCTTCTCTGGAATCCACTGGATTGATGCAGAATCCTTTTATCAATTCCTTCTCATTCTCACCAAACTCCCCGGTCAGAACATAAGTCACTGCAGTCCGAATCACCGGCTCCTCGTCTTCCTTCAAAAGCTTTACACATTGCTCTGCTGAATCCGCCCGCTGGTCAAACTGCCCTGGAAGATATTCCACGGAAAACCATGTATCTTCCTCCTGTGCCGGAAAAGTTTCCTCATATACAAAATCCACCGGCGGCTCCGAAAAAATGGTGGTCAAAGCCTGTCGGTACACTTCCTCCGACAGATTCTCCACATCATAGCGAATCAAAACCCGAACCCCTGTCACTGTATCCATGCCAAGATAACTGTGAATCTCCTCCAAAAGCTCTTTGGCTTTCACTGCAAATTCCGGTTTCTTCTCCACAAACACCCGTCTTACGCTCATGACCGTTTCCTCCTAAAAAGAATCCTGCAATCAAAATTCCCTGTCAGCATGTTCCATAAATCTTTGAATCTTATCATACCACAATTTTTTATATTAGTAAAATTAATATATTTAATTGGTTTTATAAGTTGATCTGATATATTTTCTACTCATTTCGAATCGCTGCCAAAGGACTTAACTTCATGGCCCGCAGAGCCGGGAAAAATCCAGCCACCATGCCCACCAAAATGGCAAATCCCACTGCTGCCAGAGAAAGCCATCCGGGAATCCGGGAAATATCCCCTGCCTGTCCTACCATCATCTCACCGATGGATTGAAACCGATTCATGGCAAAGGACAAACCATAGCTTAACCCGATTCCAATGACGCCTCCCAAAAGCCCAATGCATCCTGACTCGATGAGAAACATATTGCGGATCGCCCCCATGTCGCACCCCAACACCTTAATGACCCCAATCTCCTTTGTCCGCTCATAAATGGACATCATCATGGTGTTGGCAATGCCAATGGCCGCCACAAACAGAGAGATCGCCCCAATACCACCCAGCACAGCCTGAATCATAGCAGACTGTTTTTGGGTCTGCTCCATCCACTCCGAACTGCTGTACGCCCGATATCCCATCTCCAAAAGCTGTTCCTGCGTCTCTGCCACATGCTCCATCTTATCCACATTTACAATGCATGTGCTGTAAACCAAATAGGGCAATGGTTTTCCTTTTTTGTTGGTGGGCTGTCCTGGAATCGGCTTTTTCCGAAAAATCCGTTTTACCTGATCCTTTAAAGCGTTTAATTCCCCATATACATTATAAGCATAATTTCCCCCGTTCATAACTTCGCCCTCTACCACACCAGCTGTCTCAATGAGATATTTTTTCGGCTGTTTGGCTCCGCTCTCTCCCATTGACTGATAGTACTGGTCCATATCAAAGATTACAAACATGGGACGCCCCATAAAGTCCACGTCCGGCAATTCCCCGGTACTCCAGAAATCCCCTCCCCGTCCATTGCTGAACCACTGAATAATGGAATTGCCGTAAATCAACTTTAGTTCCTTTGCCCCTGGCTCTGGATGGCTTCCCTCTTTTATGGGAATCTGTTCCAAGTATTCTCTGGGAGCGCCTATCAAAGTGGCATTGGTGGAATATTTCCCCTGGACAAAATATACATCCATCTCCAACATAGGATACACGCTCTCCACATGCTCCATCCGCTCAATCTGCCGGATAGAATCGTCCGTTAAATAATTGGGTTCTCCCTCATCTCCTCCGGAAGAGAAATAATAAGAATCTCCCCGAACATTAATGGCGGTCAGGCTGCCAAAAGACTCAATCAACTCCTGATTCAATCCGCGAAGTCCAATTCCAAGGGACATCATCACCACAATCGAAGCTGTGCCTATAATGACGCCAAGGACCGTCAATGCGGTCCTCAACTTTCTTCTTCGCAGGTTGTTTATGCTCATTCCGAACAAATCTGTCAGCCTCATTCTTCCTCATCCTCATCTGATTCCAAAGCTGCTTTCGCCTTCCGGCGTTTTACCACATTCACAAACCCAACTGCCAAAATCACTGCTGCTGCCAGGGATACTGGTACCACCTTCTTTTGATGCTTTTCCAGAAATGCTGCCACAGGACTTTTTTCCTCCATTGGCTCTTCCCCGTCAAAAGTCCCCACATCTATATCTTCCATAGAAGACATATCCTCTGTGACAAACAAAGTCAACTCCTTTTCCTCTGTAAAGACGGTTCCGTTTTCATCCTCATAGGAAATAATGACCTTAATCTTCCCATCATCCTCAGTCTGGGCAACGCCAGTCACCATACAGTCCACATTGCCCGTTTCCCCCGGCTTAATATTTCCCACATAAGTATCCATCGTCTGAATGGAATCCGCCTCAAAAGCTGCCGTCACATTGTAAAGCATCACCTTGCCTGTATTGTTAATTCCAAACATAATGTTGGACTCACTTCCCACAGTGATGGAATCTGGCATCACCTCAAAAGTCCCTGTGCTTAACCTGGCAATCTGCTTTACCGGAATATCCACCACCAGACTTTCCTCTGCATTCTTGTATTCCGGACTGTCATACTTTGCCTTGATGGTCAGTCCATAAGAACGCTGGTCCACACCTGGACGGGACAAAAGCTTATACTTTAGCTCAGTAACGCCTCCCGGAGGTAAGGAGTTTAGGGCCACGGAAGAAGAACCTGACTCAGTAGTAAACACAGCGCTGTCAGACACCTTCTCCGATTCCATGGAAAAAAGCAGATTCGTAGCTCCTATGTCGCTGGAAGCATTTTTAATCTTTAAAATCAGTTCAAATTCATCCCCAGCAATGATGGTCTCCGGAATGGTGGTAAACCCGTCCACAATAATCCTGGCCCTGGTACGGTCATGTTCGTTAAATTCCCCGTACTCATCCTCCTTGTCCTTGTTATGTATCCGCACATAAAAAGACGTCTCAAAGGTCTCAAGGGCATCTCCGTTAGAGCTGTCGGAATAATAAATCTTCATGGAAATGGGATAGTAACCACTGTAAGCGTCCTCCCGTATGGCAAAGCTGTAGCCCAAATCTACTGTCTCATCCTTTTCAATCTTCTCAAACATACGGTCATAATTTACATCATTGATCTCAAAGGGAAACTTTTCCGTCTCTGCCGCCGGCACAATGGATGCCTTCACCCGGTACACTGTGGCAGAGCTGTTATTTCGCATACGAATGGCAAAATTCATCACATTGGGATAACTTCCATCCGGCGTGCTCTGTCCTTCTCCCAAAACAAAATCATAGGTTTTACTGGTATCGTCGTCATCATCGGAAGTGCTGGTGGAATGGGTAATCCACACCCGGATATCTTCATACACACACCGTCCCCACTGACCATCATCATCCTTTATCCCAATCTCAATGGGAACCGTATAATATCCGTCCTGAAGATCTCTTCTGACCCTGCCAGACAAGGAAACGGATTTGTCGTCTCCAGCCCGGATTTTTCCCACGCTCTTCCAATTGTCAAAGGTAGCGTCTGTCACTTCAAAGGGAAAGGCATATCCAAATTTCAAATCATCCTCATCCTCATCCCCAATATCCACTCCGTCGTCGCAAAACCGAACCGCAAATTCCCCGTCCTCCCCGGATTTATTTTTCAGACGGAAGGAAATGGTCATCTGTTTGCCGGTCTTTCCGGTGGGAACCTTTGTGGTTGTAATCCAGTCATTATAAGCCTGGGCCTCCATCCATCCGGTAATCGGCATGGTTCCCACCATCCAAATCACTGCAAAACTCAATGCCAGCCAACGTCTCCACTCTTTCATGCTGCTCCTCTCTCCTGCCTCTCTTTGCTGCATCTTTTGACAAGTCCCGGAAAGTTTCCCTCAACTTTCCCCTTCTCCTGCCTCGTCATCCGGCGGTTTATGCCGCTGCTCTTCTATCTTGAAAATCTTTCCGTCTACAATATGAAACTGCCGGTCCGCATAGGTAGCCAAATGATTGTCATGGGTAACCATCACCAATGTCTGATTCTGCTCCTGCACAATCCTGCGCATCAGGGCCAGCACCTCCATGGTGGTCTTAGAATCTAAGTTGCCCGTAGGCTCGTCCGCAAAAATAATCTTCGGCTTTACCACCAATGCCCGGGCAATTCCCACCCGCTGCTGCTGGCCGCCGGACATCTCATTGGCCATATGCTTCATCTGCTTCTCCAACCCTACAAGCTTCAAATATTTCTTTGCCTTCTCATTGCGGATTTTCCTTGGCACTCCCCGAAAAGACAGAGGAAGAGCCACATTCTCAATGGCGTTTAAGGTCTGCAAAAGATTGTAGGACTGAAAAATAAATCCCACATTCTCTCTTCGAAATCCCACCAGCTGATTCTCGTTCATCTTCTCCATATGCTTTCCGGCAATGACAATCTCCCCTTTGGAAGGCTTCTCCAGTCCTGCCAGCATGTTGAGAAGCGTGGATTTTCCCGAACCGGAAGGTCCTACAATCGCGCAAAACTCTCCTTTGTACATGGTGAAATCCACTCCGTTTAAAGCATATACTTTATTGGTTCCGACCTTATAAATCTTATACAGATTTTTCACCCGAATCATGGGGATTCGCTTGTCTGCTGCCGGATTTTCCTCCGACTTCTTTTGATTTTCCCCTTCCACTCTGTTCACTCTCCCCACATATGGCAGATTCTTTCTTTTTTGCAGGTACAATCTGCCTCTTTTCTCTGCTTGCTTTCATTGTCCATTATACACGATTTTTCACCTGGATAAAGAATTATTTTCTTAAATATTCATTACAGGTTCCTTCTCCCCAGCTTTTATCTGGCATAGTCAGACAAGAACATGAGTCTGTGAACCAACGACTTAGAATCGTTGTAAATTTTTCTAAAAAGGACTGGTAATTCCCGGAAAAATCCGTTATAATATCCCTCGAACCTAACAGAACCTGTTGACAGACACACCTAAAGGAGATTTCTTATGAGACACATGTTAAACCCATTGGACTTTTCCGTAGAAGAGATTGACCGGCTGCTGACTCTTGCCTCTGACATTGAGCATAATCTTCCCAAATACGCTCATGTATGCGACGGCAAAAAACTGGCCACATTATTTTACGAACCAAGTACCCGAACCCGTCTAAGCTTTGAATCTGCAATGTTAAGCTTAGGCGGCAGCGTACTTGGTTTTTCTTCGGCCGATTCCAGCTCAGCCGCCAAAGGCGAAAGCGTCTCTGACACCATCCGCACCATCTCCTGCTATGCGGACATTGCCGCTATGCGCCATCCAAAGGAAGGCTCTGCATTGGTAGCTTCTCTGGCATCCCACATTCCGGTCATCAATGCCGGCGACGGCGGTCATCAGCATCCGACTCAGACTTTGACGGATTTGATGACCATTCGCTCTCTCACCGGCCGTCTGGACCATATGACCATTGGTCTGTGTGGAGATCTGAAATTCGGACGCACGGTCCACTCTCTGATCAATGCCATGGTCCGCTATCCTCATATCCGCTTTGTACTTATTTCCCCAGATGAGCTGCGGGTTCCGGAATACATTCGGGAGGATGTGCTAAAGGCCAATCACATTGATTTTAAAGAAGTCAACAATTTAGATGAAGCCATGCCAGAGCTGGATATTCTTTACATGACCCGCGTTCAGAGAGAACGTTTCTTCAATGAAGAAGACTACATTCGACTGAAAGACTGCTACATTCTGGACCGAAAGAAAATGAAATTGGCAAAGGAAGATATGTATGTGCTTCACCCCCTTCCCAGAGTCAACGAAATCTCCACGGAAGTGGATGCGGACCCAAGAGCCGCCTATTTTAAGCAAGTCCAGTATGGGGTCTATGTGCGGATGGCGTTAATTATGACATTACTGGAGGTGGAAAAGCCATGTTAAATATCAGCGGATTAAACGAAGGAATTGTACTGGATCACATTGAAGCCGGAAAAAGCCTGGATATTTATTACCATCTGGGGCTGGACAAACTGGAATGTCAGGTAGCCATCATCAAAAATGCCCGCAGCAGCAAAATGGGCCGCAAGGACATTATTAAGATTGAAGGCGGACTGGATGTGCTGGATTTGCAGGTTCTTGGATACATTGACCACAATATCACCGTCAACATTATTCAGGACAATAAAATCGCAGAAAAAAAGACTTTGAAGCTTCCGAAAAAAATCACCAATGTGATCAAATGCAAAAATCCCCGATGCATTACCTCCATTGAACAGGAACTTCCTCATGTGTTCTTCCTTGCCGACGAGCGGACGGAAACCTACCGCTGCCGGTACTGTGAAGAAAAATATGGCAAGTAAGTCCAATACCCCGCAGACAAGCTGCGGGGTATTGGATCTTTATGGCAGTCGCCGGAAAATGAGAGGAAGCAATCATAAAAACTCCAGAATATTTTCCACCTGTGCGGCCATCCCATCCGCCCCTGCATCTTCCAGTTCCCTAGGGGAACCATACCCATAAAGCACCCCAATCACTTCCAGGCCATTTTCTTTCGCCCCATACACATCATGCTCCCGGTCTCCTACCATCACTGCCTCTTCTGGCCTCTCCACCTTCAACGCTTTCAGCACATATCGGATCACATCACCCTTTTTTACCCGGCTGTCATCCAACGTTGCGCCTCCAATAAATGTAAATGCCTGATCCAGTCCAAAATGCTTCAACACCCGCACAGCCGCTGTCTCCGGCTTGGAAGTGGCCAGCGCCACCACATACCTCTGTTCCTTTAAATCAGACAGTAATTTGGGAATCCCCGGATAGACCTGATTCTCAAAAATCCCCTGGCGATCATAGTACTCCCGGTATTTTTCCACTGCCTCTAAAGCCTTCTTCTCCTCAAAGCCACAGTATTTCATCAGACTCTCCTTGAGAGGAGGTCCAAGCCATGGCCGAAGGCTGTCCCGGTCTCCTGCCGATATGCCATATGCCCTCAGCATATACTCAATCGAGTTTAAAATTCCCTCTTGTGAATCTGTCAACGTTCCATCCAAGTCAAACAGCACATATTTTTTCTTCATCGTCTCCTCCAAAAAATCTAAAACACCTTCTCATATGCTTCTTTCCCAATCTCACAGAGCACACCAATCCATCGGCATGAGCCTGTTTGGAATTGTCCTGTAAACGTTTGCATATAAAAAAGGAAGCCGGAAACCTCCAATCGTTTCCGGCTTCTGTAACCATCTCACAAAAGCATGTTCAAAAATGCTCTCTAAAAAATTAACCTAATTCATCCACTACCTTCTGGATTGCAGCCAGTGCATCATCCGGCAGCTTGTCATAGCCTTCTTTTGCCTCTGCAAAATGCTTAATCTCATTGACACGGTCATTCATGCGGGCCTTCAGCTGGTCTACATACTCGGCATCATTCATATCCGGCACAAAGCCTTCCCAATCCAGAATCTCAATGTCAGAGAACGGACCCCACTTATGGAAATCAGCCTTGCCCTCTACAATAGCCTCCAAAATACCGAGAGTATCTGCTGGTTTTACCTTCTTGCCCATAAAGTCGCCTGTATTGACAATATAGCAGTCTACGTTCTTCTCTTCCACCAGCTTTTTGAACTTCTCATAGTCATTTGCCAGAGGATAGGTTCTGAATGGGTTCGCATAGGGAACTACAACCAGCTTGTTGGGATCTACGCCAGGAGCCAGACGCTCTGCGGAAGAACGCTTGGTAGCCAGGGTTGCGCCCATAACCGAAGCCAGAGAAGCACCTTTTAACTTCACTACCGGCGGAATGGTAGGATCTTTCATAATCCAGAAGATCGCATTTACCGGAGCGTCGATCTTGTCAACCCGGTTGGGGGACCACAGTTTGGACTTGATTGCACGGCCATTGCCATTGCGGATGTCCTCTGTCACCAGCTGAAGCTTACCCTCTTCGTCCAGGGTTGCAGAACAGTTCTGAGCAGTCAGCAGGTACTTATTGTCATCACATCCAGTAGGATAGTCAGCAGTCTTGTCAAAATAAGTAGGCTCTAAAGCGATGGAAGCACAGGTATCGGTATTGATTACAAAAGCATCGTCGTGAAGAACTTTGATCTCATACTTGCCGCCATGTTTTGCGTGAGTCAAAGTAGACTTACCGGAACCAGACAGGCCGTATACAGAAGCAACATACTTCTTGCCGTCTGCCAGCAAATACTCTTTCTGTCCGCCGTGGCAGGAAGCATAACCGTTCCGGTTAGCAATCGCCCATGCCATGGTCAGAGTGCCTTTCTTGTGCTCGCCAAAATATCTCATACCCAAAATGCAGGCGCAGTTGGTCTCTGTATTAAAATAGCACAGAGTCTTCTTCTGCGGGTCAGACAGACAGTCTAAGGACACGTTGGGACGATCTGAACCGGTCCACTGTGGGTCGGAGAAAATGTAAATGTCTGCTTCCTTGCCATCGCCTACAGCCTTGGAGTTTTTGTACATCTTTACATACTCATCAGACATGTACTGGAAGTTCAGCATCCAGTTGTACATGATGTTCTCTTCCCCTTCCGGAAGCAGCAGATGAGCCTTTACCATAAATTCTGGGTCCAGACCTACAAAAACTTCTGCATGATACATGGTTTTCCAACGGGACTCATAAACCGCGTCCATGGCAACGATATCCAGGGCATTACAGTCCACTCCTGGCTCTCCGGCAATCCGGCGGGCAGTAGCATAACGGCCGGTGATCGCTCCGTCGTTAAACAGCAGCACCTTGGCATCCTTCTCCAGACCAAACTCCTCACCTCTGTAAACCGGCATGTCCGTCACAATGGTTCCTGGAGAATTTTTTGCTAATTCATATGCTTCCTTCAGGGTATTCACCTTCACCACGTTGTTCCCGTAGAAAGCCGCTTCGATAATGGATCTGGTCTTGGAAAAACCTGTCTTTCCCTTGCCGATCTCGCTGATTGGGTAATACGCTTTTGTTGCCATTCCAATTCCTCCTTAATCTAAACTTCGTAAATCGAAATTTGTTTTTATTATCTCATTTTGTGAATTAAAAGTCAATATCTCAGTCGCTAAATCTGGCAAAAAATGTTGCTGTTTACATCCTGGTGATTTATAATAATCCTATCATCTCAAAAGGGGATGAAACAAAGAAACAGGAGAGAAACTGCCATGTTTGATTTATTTCACAAAAATCAGAATCAGAACGAACAGCTGGACAAATGTCTGGCAAAAAAAGACTGGGACAGACTGGCCAGAACGTATTATGACATGGGCGTTGCCGCTATGGACAAAAAAGATTTCAACAGCGCCCTTTTGTGGTTAAGCAGAGCTGACACCATTTACAGTGCCAGCAATGAAGTCTACGAAAAGACAAGCAAAAACAGACTGTTTCACAAAGAAATTGTAAGCGACTGTTCCAGACGCATCGGCTTACTTGAGAACGCCCCTTTGCTCTACAATGAGGTTCCTGCTAAAATAGAGGAAATGGCCGAGGAACTGCAGGATATTCACATCCGCATTTGGGGCCTTCTGTCCATGGCCCGACTGGTCCGGTTAGGGGAGCGGCTTGGCAAGCTTCCCGGCTGTGAGGTGTTTGGCAGGCTGGGATGGGTGGTTGACACCATATTGCAATCCTTTCATACCCCGATTACCAAAGACCAGTACGATCAGCTGATGGATATTTGCAATCAATTCTATGATTTTGGAGACTCGGAAGCCTTTTATGCCGGAGCAGAGATTGGCGTTCCCTGCGGTCCGGCTTTTCAGGTTTTTGATCTAAATGGAATGATGGGAGTGCATCAGGAAATCAACCTTTATCTGGACAACCATCTGCAGCTGTTAAGCGCTTTATGCCAAGACCAGGAACCTCCCCAGGCAGAATGCACCATGATAGGCTGCACCCTTCTGCCTGACTACTATGTTCGCACCAGTGAAAATAGCTTAATCGATACGCCTCAAATCAAGTCTGAACTGAAACGAATCTGGAATGACTATGAGTTTATCTGTTCCGGAGTCACCTGGGAGCAAATTGCTGACCAGATGAAGGAATATAAGACTCTGGATATTTTGCAGCCGCTATAAACGATAACTTGATTAAGGGATGGAAAACCCTACCAGATCTCTGGCCAATCCTCCGGCTTTTGGTACATTCCATCCCCCTCTTTTATGTCAAAGGTCTCATAAAACTCATCTATGGCAGAAAGGACCTCATTGACGCGGTTTTTTCCTGGAGAATGAACATCCACAGCCAGACTTCTTGATCCATCGGTTAGGAAATCCCTTTCCTTACAGCTTCCAAAAATGCCCCAACCTCTTCTTTCTTGGTTCCCCATCCTGTTACCAAACGAACTGGAACTTTTCCGCCGCTTTCCGGCGCCCACCGGTGAAAAAAGAAATCCTCTTCTAGTTTTTCCACCATGGAAACCGGAAAAATGGGGAATACCTGATTGGTCACAGAATTGCTGTAAAATTCGATTCCCATTTGGGAAAGGCCGTTTCTTAACAATTCCGCCATTTCATTGGCATGAGCCGCAATCTGTAAATAGACACAATCCTTCCCCCCTTCTAACAGGGCCTCAAACTGCACTCCAATCAGCCGTCCTTTTGCTAAAAGCCCGCCCTGGCGTTTCATCATCCAGCGGAAATGGTCACTCTGTTCCGGATTCCGGATGATTAGAGCCTCCCCAAAAAGAGCGCCGTTTTTGGTGCCCCCAATATAAAATCCATCGCACAGCTGCGCCAGTTCCTCAATGGAAAGATCATTGTCTTTGCATGTCAGGGCAGCTCCCAGTCTTGCCCCGTCCACATAAAGAATCATTCCCCGCTCTTTGCATTTCTCCCTCAAAGCAATCATCTCCGACCTGCTGTAAATCGTACCGATCTCTGTGGGCTGAGAAATATATGCCATTCTTGGAAGGAGCGTGTGTTCATCCTCATATTCTTTCCACGCCTCATCAATCTGCTTTGGCGTCAGCTTTCCATTTTCCCCGTCCATGGCTGTAATCCGGTGTCCTGTAGCTTCCACAGCCCCGGTTTCGTGAGAATAGATATGGCCGCTTCGAACAGAGACCACCGACTCATAAGGTTTTAAGCTTGCCGCGATAAAAGTCAAATTGCACGGAGTCCCGCCAACCATCATATATACCTGACAGTCCCTGTCCCCAATCCACTCCTGAATCATCTTTGCCCCATTGGCACAGTGTTCATCCAGACCGTATCCATCTGTGTGCTCCAAATTGGTCCTCACCAACGCATCCATCACCTTTGGATGGGCTCCCTGACTATAGTCGGAACGAAAATAAATCATGTATTCTACCTCCTTTTCCTCTCATCCAATCTTTCCAAGTATACCATAACGGTCTTTATTTTCCAACATAAACATCCAGACCAAGGACATTCCGTTGAGGGATGGTTGGTGTACTAACCAAGACATTAATCTCTCTTTTGAACCGTCACAAAAACCTGATCCCCTGGCTGCTTTCCAATACGAGAGCGAATTTCTTTACGCACCCCTATCAGATAGCATATACTCCCGTCCCCATTCTTTACTCCCATATTGACAATGCTGCCATCATACGGTTCCCCGTCAAAGGTGGCATGTACCTTTACCCGTCCCTGTCCAAACTCTTTTCGAATATCATAAGGAAAAATAACATAAGCGCCCCCTGTCTCTCCCGCTTTATAAATCAGAGATTCATACTCATACACTTTGCTTTCCATTTCCTGCACCCATCCAATCTGTTTTCTTACAGTATGCCATAATTCTTTTTCTTTATGTTACACCGGCTCGTAAAGGCAAAGAAAAAAGAGTATTAAAATACTCTTTTTTCTTTGCTGCCATCTACACATCTGTAAAGAACAATTACACAGCCACTTTCACTACCACCTTTTTCACTGCTTCTGGACCGTCTGCCTGACATCTGGGCTTGTGGGCATCTTCCGGAGCCACCACAATCAAATCTCCCTCCTGCAGCAATACCGTCCCGCAAAGAGCCGGCTCCTCATAAAAGATCAGATCGCTTTCTTCTATCCTCTCCTTCACCACCAGACCGTCCCGCTTACAATATCCAAACTGCTCTTTGCCAGACACCATATACTGAATGTCAAAAAACTTCTCGTGGGTCTCAAAAGAACCTTCCTCCGGCCGAATGGTGGTATATTCCTGAATGTTCGCCACCACAGTATCTCCCACAATGGGATAGCTTCCCACAGAAAGCGCCCCAATGTCCGTCTCTTCCAGCCACTTGTAAGCAGCCAAGAACTTATCCTCCAGATAATTATACTTCTTTGCGATTGAAATATTTGAGAAAAACATCCCTATCTCCTCCTTTTCTTCCAGAACGGTCCCATATTGGTTATGTATATACAAAATAACATAATAAAATCCTATTTGCAACCGTTTTTTTGTCATTTTCCCCATTTTGATTTTTCTTTCACCTTTTTCAAATAAAATATAGTATAATAATCTATATTCTTTCAATGGAAATGCTTTGCTGTTTTGTACAAGAAAAAAGAAAAGGAGAATCCTCATGTTTTACGGAAATGTAAACAATGCAAACATTGACCAGCAGATCGCGCTTCTTCCAAAAGCGCTCCAAAGTGCGGTTCGTTTCTTAAAGGAAACGGACTTAATCTCCCATGAACCAGGGAAATTTGACCTTGAGCTGGATGGAGTTCCCATGGTTTTACAAGTTTTAGACCTGACCACCGCTCCAAGACAGACCCTCCGTCCGGAGATTCACCGGAAAAATATTGACGTCCAGTTTCTGGCTTTTGGGGGTCCTGAGATGGCTGGATATTACAGTGATGACGGCAGCAATCTCATTGACGAAGACCTTCTTGACAGCCCGCGGGATATTCTGTTTTATCACAATAATCCCGCCGCCCCAGAAGGAGTCATTTACATGACTCCCGGTGTCTTTGCGGTCTATTTTCCATGGGATGTGCATATTCCTGCCATTCAGGCAAAGGACGCCCCTGCCCCCATTCGGAAAATTGTCATTAAAGTTCCCCTGGATGCCTGCCTGTAAAGAAAAGACCGTTTGAATATTGCTTTTTCGGCAAACTCCATCCAGACAGAAATAAAAGCCGTGAACTGTCTGGATGGAGTACTAGGACTGCTCTTTATTTTCAAATACTTGATACTGCTTTTTCGGTCCGCCGCACACAGGACATCTCTCCAAAGCAGACTCCCCAGCCATTACATATCCGCAGATGGGACATACATAGATGGTTTCTTCCTTAAAATCTTCCATATGAGAGGCATTCCGAAGAAGCCTGGAATGTTCCCGCTCTGCTGCACCAGCCCCCTTATATGCCTGTTCTGCCAGGGGACTATTCTGTTCTTTTGCATATTCCGCCAGCATTTTATAAAAATATTCGTGTTCAAATTCTTCTCCCGGCACATAGGTTTCCACCGTCTCTGCAAAAGAACCAGGACGCTCCAAAACCGAATAGAAATTTCGTGCATGGAAATATTCCGACGCAGCTAGAGCCTGAAACAGATTGGCAATCCGGTTTGCCCCTCTCCTTTTTGCCCGGTCTGCAAACATCAGATATTTAAAATGTGCCAGCAGCTCTCCTTCCACGGTCTCCCAAAGCTTCTCTTTTAAAATTTTATTTTCCCCTTCCCGGCCATAACAATCTTCCGAAAGATCTGCAATCTGGTAATGGACACGATTGTCTTTCCCATAAAAATGAACCACATGATGTTCCACATCCCAGGCGCGTATCTCTTTTGACACATCCTCAATCATAGCTCCTCCGCCGCCTGTACAAATCAGAGGAATCCCATCTACCTGGTCCTCAAACCGGGAATGAACATGACCGCAAAGAAGATATTTCACTTTTTCCTTCCATGGCCCGTAAGCCTCTTTCAGACGGGAAAATTCCTCTTCGGACACACAATTTAATATGAAATGATTGGGCACTGGAATATGGAAGGCAATGATTACCTGCTGCACATCCTCTCTGGCCAGCACCTTGGATAAAAGGGCAAGTCCATCCTCCTCAAAGGTGCGGAAGGCATTGTCAATGACAACCACCGTAAAGTCATCGGTCATAAGGGCATAATTCTTTCGGCCAAAATAATCGGTATAAGCTCCCGTATCATGGTTCCCTCTTAGGGAATACACATCATTTCCAGCCAGAGCTTGTGTCATCTCCTGAATCATCTGATAATAATGATTGGTTCCGGCAGGCACTAAATCCCCCACGATCAAGGTAATGTCGTCCCTGCTGCTCTCCTCCAAAGCCCCTGCATAGACTTTCATATTATAAGTGCCAAGTCCTTCACATCCCGGATCTCCAATCACCCCCATGGAATGAACTCCCTCCAGACGAATCACCGCCTCCTCCACTTTTACCACTCTTTTTGTGTTCATTTCTCTAGCCTCCTGTAGTTTTTGTATCGCCCTGAACTGGTTGTCAATAAATTGCGGTTTTACACCACAGCCAGATTTGTTTGATTCTACAATTATACCAAATTCCAGACATAAAAACGACTAGATTTTTTCTAAAATTTTGCGGAAAATTAGTAAAAAATAAGATTGCTTTTTCACAACGAAAAGAGTAAATTATACTTTACTGTTTTGCTGCTCTAAAATCACAAAAAGCAGCAATCGAATATGAGGTGAAATTATGACAAATAAAACGGTAAAAGACATGACATCCGGGACTCCTGCAAAACTGATTCTGGAATTTTTTGTTCCCATGGTTTTTGGGCTTTTGTTTCAGCAGCTCTACAATATGGTGGACACCATCATTGTGGGAAAATATTTAGGCGTCAATGCTCTGGCGGCCGTAGGCTCCACTGGCTCGGTCAACTTTATGATTATTGGATTCTGCATCGGCGTGTGCAATGGCTTTGCCATCCCTGTGGCCCAAAAATTTGGTGAGAAAAATTTCAGCCAGCTTCGGAAATTTGCCGCCAACGGCGCATGGCTTTCCCTTGGATTTGCAGTTGTTATGACAACGGTCATATGTATGTTGTGCCGGAATATTCTTCTGTGGATGAACACTCCAAAAGATATTATTGACTTTGCCTACAGTTACATTTTTGTGATCTTTCTTGGGATTCCTGCTACATATCTATACAATATGGTATCCGGAATCCTAAGATCCTTGGGAGACAGCAAAACACCTTTGTATTTTCTTGTTATGTCTTCTGTGCTGAATGTGGCTCTGGATTTGTTCACCATCCTTGTGCTGAAGATGGGTGTGGCAGGTGCTGCCTGGGCTACTGTGATTTCTCAGGCTGTGTCCGGAATATTATGCCTGTTGTATATGGTAAAGCATTTTGAAATCCTCCATATGACCAAAAAAGAAGCCCTGCCAAACAAAGATATGATGAAAGTGTTGTGTGGATTTGGCATTCCCATGGGGCTTCAGTACTCCATCACTGCCATTGGAAGCATTATACTTCAGGCTGCAGTCAATGGCCTTGGCTCCATGTCTGTAGCTGCCATGACTGCTGCCTCCCGAATCGGCATGTTCTTCTGCTGTCCCTTTGATGCCCTTGGTTCCACCATGGCCACCTATGGAGGACAAAACATCGGAGCACGCAAGTTTCACCGCATAGGAGAAGGTTTAAAAGCTGCTGTTTTCATGGGTTCTGTGTACTCCTTTTTGGCTCTGGCAGTACTCTTTACTTTTGGCAACACCATTGCCCTGCTGTTTTTGGATTCCGATCAGGTGCAGATTCTTAGCCAGGTAAAACAATATCTGCTGATCACCAGCTCCTTTTTCATACCTTTGGTGCTGGTCAATGTTGTGCGGTTTTTAATTCAGGGAATGGGATATTCCAAACGGGCCATGTTTGCAGGGGTATGTGAAATGGCGGCCCGGGCTGCGGTTGGTTTTCTGCTAGTGCCGCGCTTTGGCTTTCTGGCCGCATGTTTTGCCAGTCCCAGCGCCTGGATTGCAGCCGATTTGTTTTTGATTCCCTCCTACCTTTCGATTATGAGAAAGTTATCCAGGGATGAGTCTGGCGCTGGCACTGGCGCTCCGGCTGCCAGCAATTTGTTAAATCCAACAGAAAAACAGCCTTCCAAGCGGGTCTTATTCTTTGGAAAGCTGCATGCTTAGGGGCGTCTGATACGCCTATCGCCATGATTTATTTACCATTGGGCGGTGACATTGTTGCCGCCCATTCTTTTATCCTTCTCTCTTCTGCCGCCACACTACTTGATCGATTCCTCCTGAAGCCTGTCAAACTCGGCCATACATGCTTCCACACTGGACCCTTCCATCAGTTTCCGGACAATCAGACAGGTGTTTCCCCACTGCTCTACCTTAATCCCTGCATTGGAAGCCAGCACATACACATTCTCCTTCACTCTGTCACTTAAAGGCTTGAGGGCAGGAACATACTCCACCTCCACATTTTTTGACGGGGAAATCACCTGATTGGTCTTTGCATAAATCTCCAAAGATTCATCGGAAGTGATTGCATTTAAAACAGCTTTGGCATCTTCCAAATGTTCTGCCTCTGCGCCAATGCCGTATCCGGTCATGGACACCACTGGCATTGGACCCCTGCTGCTGGGAAATCCAATCACCTGCATTTCAAAATCCGGATTTCCATAAGCAGTATCTGTGTTGGCAGCTCCCCAATATGCCATTACAATGGGAGTTTTCTGAGCCAGAAAATCTGGTCCTTCTCCCTCAATGGCTTCATAAGTCAAAGCGGTCTTGGCATCCACATACCCCAAATCGATCATCTCTTTTAAGAACGTAAATCCAGGCCGCATATAATCACTTATCTTTTTCTCTCCCTTATTTAAAGCTTCTATCTCCTCTTGGGTATTGCCGCCATTGTATAAATCGGCAAAACCATAGGCAAAGACAAAGGTTTCCAGCCACCATCGATTGGCGCCGATGGGCGTCTCAATCCCATTTTCCTTAAATACCCTGCAGCATTCCAGCAGATCTTCCGGTTTCTTGGGCAAAGGCAGATTATATTGATCAAACATGTCTTTGTTGACGAACAGTCCATAAACTACAATCTCCTGTGGAATACCAACCAGCTTTCCATCTACGGTATTGGCAGCTTTTACCACATCCCGCAGATTCTTCGCACTGTCCAGTTCGGACAAGTCCAGAAGCTTCCCCTCCTCCCCCAGCTTTTGAAGAGTATCCGGATTCATCAAATACAAATCGTCCATGTTGTGTCTGGCCCGGTTCAGAAGAACTTCATCATACGTTTTATCTTTATAATTATCCGCTGTGTAGGTCTCATACTCCACTGTCAGTCCCAGTTCCTTCTCTGCATTTCCAACCGTTATATCCACTGCAGTCCTTGCCACATTATCTGCGTTGGGATCGGTTTTTTCCATTGGCACAAACAGGCTTACTACTTTTTTCGTCTCCTCTTTCTCCGGTATCAGATTTGTGGGAGATGGCTCTGCCTTACAGGCAGTCACAGCAAACACCGCTGCTGCCGTCATCCCCACAACCTGCCATTTTTTCAGGTTACGATTTCGGTTTTGCTTCATGCTCTAATCCTTTCTTCCAACATATTGCTTCACGGTTTTCTTTAGTAATTCTATATCTATAGGTTTGGCCAGATGCACATTCATCCCCGCTTCCAAAGCATCTCTTACATCTTCTGCAAAGGCATTTGCCGTCATGGCAATAATGGGAATCTCTCCCGCATCCTTCCGTTTCAAAGCCCGAATCGCCTTGGTAGCCTCATAGCCGTTCATAACCGGCATTTGGACATCCATTAAAATAGCGTCAAACTCGCCCTCTTTGGCCTGTGCAAACCGCTCCACTGCCAGTTGACCGTTTTCCACGATCTCACAGCCTGCCTCCTCAAAATCCAGAAGCTCTCTTAAAATTTCCCCATTAATCTCATTGTCTTCTGCCACTAGAAAATGCAGCCCCTTTATAATGTCTTCCTCCTGCTGTCCGGATGAGGCGCCAGCTCCTCCCCTTTGTTCTACCTGCATTTCCAGAATCTTCTCCTTAAAAGCAGACACAAAAAACGGTTTGGCCAAAAGATTGGCATTCCCCAAAAGAAGCGCCTCCTCCTTTACCTCACATCCGTCGTAAGCAGTCAAAAACAAAATCGGCACTTGTTTTGATATTTCTTCCCGAATCCTTTTTGCCGTGGCAACTCCATCCATATCTGGCATCTTCCAGTCCAACAACACCATATGGTAAGGATTTTCTGCCTTCCAGGCCTCCTTCATCTGGCTGATCGCATCCTGTCCTCCAAATGCCGTATCCACGATCACCCCGGTATCTTTCATTAACACCTGAATGCTATTACAGATTTCTTTATTATCATCCACTGCCAGAATCCGGGAAATCCCACTGTTTCGCCAAAACTCCTGATCGGTCTGCCCGTCGGGGATTCGAAGCTCTAATTCCACCCGAAACAGACTTCCCTTCTGGATTTCACTAAACACCTCAATGGTGCCTCCCATAAGCTCCACAATGTTCTTGGTAATGGCCATTCCAAGTCCGGTTCCCTGGACTTTGTTCGTAGTGCTGTTCTCCGCTCTGGTAAAGGGATCAAAGATGGTTTTTAAATATTCCTCTGTCATTCCATATCCGTCGTCCTCCACCTCAATTCGAATGTGTTCAAACTGACTGGAACGCTGGGGCAGCCCAATGATGCGAAACCAAATATGACCCCCGGCAGGCGTATATTTCACTGCATTGGAAAGAAGATTGATCAAAATCTGATTGATTCTGGTTTCATCACCTACCAGATACTCATGGTTAATGCCAGTTACCGTCACCTGAAAATCCTGATTTTTCTCCCTTGCCATAGGACGGATGATGGTATCTATGGAAGATACCAGATTATTTAAGGTAAACTCTCCAATGGTAAGCACCACTTTCCCGCTTTCAATCTTGGAAACATCCAAAACATCATTGATCAAACTTAACAAATGCTGGCCCGACGCCATAATTTTGCTTGTATATTCCCTTACCTTCACCGGATTGTCTGCATCTTTGGCCAGTAAAGTGGTAAATCCAAGAATTGCATTCATGGGAGTCCGAATGTCGTGGGACATATTGGAAAGGAACATGGTTTTGGAATTGCTTGCAATCTGCGCAGCCTGCAATGCTTCCGCCAGCTGCCGATTATGAATCTCCCGTTCCCTCTCCCGCTCTCTCCGAAGGCGAAACTGTTGTCTCTGACTAAAATAATATAATATGCAGCAAATGAAAAATGCTGCCAGCATAACGGCCACCACCAGAAGAATATTCTGATTGACCGTCTTTCCCTCCTGTTGTATGGCGTCAATCGGCACGTGTCCCACCAGATAAATGGACCCGTCATTTACCGACCACATGTAAATCAGAGAGTTTTTTCCCCGAATATCATGGTAAAACATAATATTCTCCCCCTGATCAATAATCGTCGCCACTTCCCCTTGGATACGCTCTTCAAGAATCTTGTTGGCACGGTAAAAATCCTCCAGATTCAAATGACCTGCATTTCTCTCTCCCAGTCCCTTTGGTTTTAACACAAACCGATGATTGTTGGCAGCATCCATCAAATATAACATGCCGTCATTGTTATACAATCCGTTTGGCAGGCTTTCTTCAAATGAATCGTAAACATATTCAATGTAAAGCGTACCTATATCCCCCTGTTTTGTTGTGATGGGACATTCCATGGTATAAGCCCAGGTCCCCATACTGTTAATATAAGACTGGGAAATCGGCAGACCTTCCACTGTATTTCCATTGGAAAAATCCAGCTCTTTTGGATCAAACACTTCGCCTGTGTTGGAAAATCCTTCTTCCTCTCCCGGCAATACGAGAGACACCTTTACCATGGTCTGGTTTTGATCATAAGATCGAATGAACTCTTCCGGGTCCTCCAGTCCTGCCAGCTCCTGGGCAATCAGCTTTTGAAACTCTGCCTCTTTTGATAAAATCGCCTCCACAGTCCCCTGGACCAAATCCAGACTTTTGCTTAAATTGTGAATGGCTGACATCAGCATCTCTTCGGAAAGCTTCTTCGCCACGTTAAATACAACTGCTCCTAAAATACCAAATACCAATATGACAGAAAGGAGCAGGGAAAATCCCATTGACCTCCTCATTGACCTTTTCTTTTTTTCCATTCTTAACCCCATTCCTGATCCTGTGAAGCAAACCACTTCCATTTTTTAAGAATCCCATTGTTTTTCATGCAGGTTCTCAAATCTGAGAAAAACAGCGCTTTTCTTTTTCTCATCTGTCATTGCCTCATCATCGATTTTAAAACATACTCTATTTTATTTTATCACTATAAGTCATTTTTGGAAATACAATAATTTTAAAATGTTATTGTAACCTGTAAAAATACGAGTTATAATGAATCAAATCAGAAAAATCGAGACAAAAGACGAAAGGAAAAAGGGATATATGTGGATATTTCTATTCATCCTGGCTGCTGTCTTTATTTTTTACCTAAGTTTAAAAGGCAGCTATAAAAATACAGAATACTACCGCCAGACAAAAAATTCCTACTCCTCCCTAGAACATGACAAAGGCCGATGGGGAGAATACTGCATCTATAAAGCTTTAAAGCCATTAAAAGGCCATAAAAAATTTCTGTTTAATTGTTATCTTCCCAAATCAGACGGAGAAATGACGGAAGCGGATGTGATTCTTTTACATGAATCCGGCATCTATGTGTTTGAATCAAAAAATTACGGCGGTTGGATTTTTGGAGACGAATCCCAGGAATACTGGGTGCAGGTTCTCCCCGCAGGCCAAAAGAAATCGGTAAAATCCCCCTTTTTTAATCCGATCTTTCAAAACAAAGTCCACATAAAATGGCTTAAAATCTTTCTGGACAATCCGGTTCTCCCCTTTTACTCCTACATTGTGTTCAGCGACAGCTGCACCTTAAAGGACATCCGGCTGACTGCCGCAAACCACCAAGTCCTCCATGTAAGAAACCTTCTTGCTGGGGTGAGGAAAAACGCCGTCCAAAAAGGAAGGCGGATATTGCCAGAACAAATTGATGATTTCTATCAGATTCTTTATCCTCTCACTCAGGCAGAGGAATCGGTGAAACAGGCTCACCGGGAAAGTATAAATCAAAAAAGACTGGAAGGGAAAATTTCGCCCTCCAGCCCTTTGAATCCTTCTCCTGGTCTTCCTCTCCCGCCACCAGCCAAACCGGCACAAATCTGCCCCCGCTGCGGCGGCAGGCTGGTGATGCGCACTGCTTCCAAAGGAGAATGGAAGGGCAGGCAGTTTCTTGGATGTGCCAATTATCCGGCCTGTAAATATCTAAAAGACATATCTTCCTGATTTTTATGACAGGCCAAACATTTTTATGTATCCGGAAGCCTTCTGCTTCCGGAGTGAACGGTTTATCGTTCGGTAAAGGTAGCACACTGGGTATGCTCTGCTCTGCTGGCTCCGTCGCCGCTTACATTGATATGCTCTGCCTGACAATGACGTCCTTCATTATAAATACAATTAACGGCCTCGCAGTCAATCTCCAGACGGCTTTCCGGGGTCTTGAAAACATTCTTAAAAGCCCCTTCCCGGTTTTCGTCAAAGCTTCCGCAGCAAGTGTCGCATTTGTCATGGGCATTCTGTCCATCCACAATAATCGCCTGTTTACAGCAGCAGTTATCTGCATTGTGCAGACAGTTGGTTACACTACAATCCAGTTTTGTCATAATAAATGCATACCTCCTTGATGAAAATAGGAATTAATAAGATTTTATATCAAGGTTAGTATGCACTTATGGATGAAAATTATAATGGATAATCTTTCCTTTTACTGTTTGGCACGAATTTCCTTTGACGCAATTTCCGCCTTCACTGTTGCAATGAAATCATCCAGGGATTTCTGGCCCTCATCTCCCAGAAAACGGCTTCGAACTGCCACAACGCCCTCTTCTTCCTCTTTTTGTCCCACTACCAGCATATAAGGAATCTTCTTCATCTGAGCTTCCCGAATCTTATATCCGATTTTCTCGGAACGCACATCCAGCTCTGCCCGGATACCCTCTTGTTCCAGTGCATCCTTTACTTTCTGCCCATAATCCTGGAATTTGTCTGAAATGGGGAGCACCTTTACCTGCACCGGCGCCAGCCAGGTTGGGAACGCACCGGCAAAATGCTCAATCAAAATGCCAATAAACCGCTCAATGGAACCAAATGCAACCCGGTGAATCATAATAGGACGATGTTTCTCTCCGTCTGCCCCAATGTATTCCAGATCAAACCGTTGAGGAAGCTGGAAATCCAGCTGAATGGTGCCGCACTGCCAGGTTCTTCCAATGGCGTCTACCAGATGGAAGTCAATCTTGGGTCCATAGAATGCGCCGTCCCCTTCATTGACCACATAATCCAGTCCCAGTTCATCCAGGGCAGACCGAAGTCCTTCTGTGGCCATCTCCCAGTCCTCGTCGCTTCCCATGCTGTCCTCCGGACGGGTGGATAACTCCACATGATACTGGAACCCAAACAACGTATACACTTCGTTGATTAATCGGGCTACGCCCATGATCTCTTCTTTGATCTGTTCTGGCATCATAAAAATATGCGCATCATCCTGGGTAAAACAGCGCACCCGCATCAGTCCGTGGAGCTGGCCAGATTTCTCATGGCGGTGAACCAGTCCCAGCTCTCCCATACGAATCGGCAGATCCCGGTAAGACCGAGGCTCTGAGGCATACACCAAGATTCCTCCCGGACAGTTCATGGGCTTTACCGCAAAATCCTGCTCGTCAATTAACGTGGTGTACATATTGTTTTTATAGTGATCCCAGTGTCCAGAGGTCTCCCACAGGCTTCTGCTTAAAATCACAGGGGAGGCAATCTCCACATATCCGGCTTTTTTGTGGATTTCTCTCCAGTAATCCAAAAGGGTGTTTTTTAACACCATACCAGCAGGGAGAAAGAAGGGAAATCCTGGTCCTGCCTCATGCATCATAAACAATCCCAGCTCACGGCCCAGTTTCCGGTGATCCCGCTTCTTGGCCTCCTCCATCATCGTCAGATAGGCATCCAGCTCCTCCTTTTTGGAAAATGCTGTGGCGTACAGACGAGTCAGCATTTTGTTGTGCTCATCCCCTCTCCAGTAAGCCCCTGCAATGCTGGTCAGCTTGTAAGCTTTTCCCACATCCTTTGTACTCATCAGATGAGGACCTGCACAAAGGTCCGTAAACTCTCCCTGTTTATAAAAGCTGATCTCCTCCCCTTCTGGCAAATCTTCAATCAGTTCTACCTTGTAAGGCTCTCCCTTTTCCTTCATAAAAGCAATGGCTTCTTCTCTTGGAAGAGTAAACCGCTCAATGGGCAAAGCTTCTTTTACAATTTTCTTCATCTCTGCCTCAATTTTTTCCATATCCTCAGCAGCAATCGGCTCGGAAAAATCAATATCATAATAAAATCCGTCTGCAATGGAAGGTCCAATGGCAAGCTTTGCCTCTGGATACAGCCGCTTTACTGCCTGTGCCATCACATGGCTTGCCGAATGGCGCAGCGCTGCCAGCCCCTTTTCATCCTTTGCAGTTAAAATATTTAAGGTGCAGTCCGAAGCAAGAACCGTCCGAAGATCCATCGTCTCCCCGTTGACTTCCCCCACACAGGCCATCCGTCCCAAACCTTCGCTGACATCTTTTGCCACCTGCAAAATGGACATGGACTGTGAATACTCTTTCACACTTCCGTCTTTTAACGTAATTTTCATTTTTCTTTCTTCCTTTCCTCTTGTCTTCCCATCGGTCTCCTTACTTGGCAAGAATAAAAAAACGCCCCCTGCCCAGTGATTCACACACCGGACAGGGGACGATCTCTTCTTGTCAGATCGCGGTTCCACCCCCGCTTGCTGTCTGTAATGATATTCATCCACCCTGATTCTCACAAAGAAGCATCCTTTTGGGCAGCTGATCTTGCAAGACAGCCACTTCATTATGACGATAACGGTGTCACCGGGTCCGATTAAGGACCGCTCCGAGCTGGTGTTCCCTTATGGTTCCCGCAGAATGCTTCCACCCTTGGCAGCTTTTGTCTATGCAAGCCGCCTGCATTCCTCTCTGACCGTTCTCCATAAGCTACTGGTCTCATCTGCACATTCACAATATGATTCATTCGCCGCTGAAACGATTATAACACGCCTGCATCATTTGTCAAGACAAAACCACACCTTCGCCAACTATTTACACAACTTCTTAAATTCATCCGCCACAAACTGCACCTGAGTACCGATTACCACCTGCACACTGGTCTTTCCAGGACGGATTACACCAGCCACTCCGGCTGACTTGATCTTCTTTTCGTCCACCTTTGTATAATCCACAACTTCCAGACGAAGACGTGTAATACAGTTATCAATGGAAGTCAAGTTCTCCTTGCCGCCCACGCCTTCCAGAATAATCTCTGCAATCTGAGTAAAGTTATCATTGGACAACACTACCTTCAGCTCATCTTCCTCGTCATCCTCACGTCCCGGAGTTTTCAGGTTCCAAGCTGTAATGGCAAAACGGAACACCAGGTAAAATACTACAAAAGCCGCTGCGCCAAGAGGCAGAATCAACCATGTTTTTGCAGCTGCAGGCAAGGTTGCGGAGAACAAAAGGTCTGTGCCGCCTGCCGAGAAAGAGAATCCGGCGCGGAAGCCCAGCAATACGGTAATTGTGGTAAAAATTCCGTACAGCAATGCATATACCACATACAATGCAGGAGCCAGGAACATAAATCCAAATTCAAAAGGCTCTGTTACGCCGCAGATAAACGCACAGATCGCTGCGGAGGCAACCAGACCCACCGCTACATTCCGCTTCTCTGGTTTCGCACAATGTACCATAGCCAAAGCAGCTCCCGGAATACCAAACATCATACAGGGGAAGAACCCTGACATGTACATTCCCAAAGACCAGCTCACATCTGCCGAGGTCTCGCCTGCCCAGAAATGGCTCAAATCTCCTAATCCGATGGTATCGAACCAGAAAACATTGTTGAGGGCGTGATGCAACCCAGTAGGAATCAGCAGACGGTTCAGGAAAGCATAGATACCAGCTCCAATGGCATCCATTCCAATAATCCCATTACCAACTGCGATCAACACGCCAAACACCACTGGCCATATAAACAGCAATACCACAGAAGCCAGAATGGAAACCACTCCCGCCACAATGGCCACACACCGCTTGCCGCTGAAGAATGACAGCCAGTTAGGAAGCTGGGTCCTCTTAAAGCGGTTGTAGCAGAAGGAACCGATTACACCGGATAAAATTCCGATAAAAGGATTGGCAATCTTATCAAACGCCAGCACCTTATCCGGATTCTCAGCAATGGATGGAAACAGGGTGGTCACAAAACCTGTGGACAACAAAGTAGTTATCATCAACCAGGAAGCCAGGGCCGCCAGACCGCCGGTTCCGTCATTTTCTTCTGACATTCCCACACCAACACCAATTACAAACAAAATCGCCATATTGTCAATCAGCGCTCCGCCTGCCTTTACTAAAAACAGTCCCAGCTTCGGCATAAAACCAACAATATCGCCGCCCTGCATAGATGCAGGACAGAATAAATACCCAAATCCCATCAGAATACCACAAATGGGGAGACACGCCACGGGCAGCATTAAAGCTTTCCCAAGTTTCTGAAGATACTTCATAAATATCCTCCTCTCCATGAATAAAAAAATTTAGTAGTTTATTATAAAAATCCGCTTTTACAAAGCAGATCTTCATTCACCTCAAATCTTTCGCTGCTGTGATACCTTTGTTTTTTCCAAAATCCCTCCCACTGATCTGGTCTTCTCTGATGTCTTACATTTATGTAACTTGACTATTTTTTCTAAATTCTTTTTTATTATATCAGTCATTTTTCACAATGTCAATCTTTTTCTTTATACTTTTTTATACTTTTTTTATATTTTTTTTATACTTCTTCATTATTTGAAAAACCATGGATTTCACTGGTGTTTTGTCTCCCAAATCCCATTTCACATAAAATCAGGAAAACGTTTTATTAAGATGTGTATAGCATTTTTGGGAAAAATCCGATACAATAGAACGTATGTGACAACCAAAACAGAAGAAAGGACGTAACATAAACCGATTGTTACGAAGGGAAATGATTATGATTCTTACCATTCAGGACAAAGACACCAAAACGGCTGCTAAGATTGACTCCCTTGGAGCACAGCTAATCTCCCTGAAAGATGCTGCTGGAAAGGAATATATCTGGCAGAGGGACCCTGATATCTGGTCTCGCTGTTCTCCCCTCCTGTTTCCAGCTGTGGGCAACTGCCGAAATGACTCCACCCGCTTTGAGGGGCAATGGTATACGATGGAAAAGCATGGATTTTGCAAGGAATCGGATTTTTCCGTCCTTCATCAGACAGAAGAATCCGTTGTGTTCCAGCTTACTGCCAATGAGAAAACCCGCGCTTCCTACCCTTACGATTTTATCCTGTCCCTCACGTACCGTCTGGAAAACGGGGTTCTTTTCATGGATTACCAGGTTGGGAATCCGGACAGCAAAAAAATCTGCTACTGTATCGGCTCCCACCCAGGCTTTATCTGCCCTCTGAACGAAGGGGAAGCCTTCCACGATTACCAGCTGGAATTTGAGCAGGAAGAATCCACCTGCGCCATGCCCTATAATTTATCTGCCAGACAGTTTGACGCCGATAAAAAAGGGCTATGTCTGAACCACACACAGACATTGCCCCTGTCCTATGAACTGTTTGAAAACGACGCCATTTACTTTGATGAAATCAAATCCCGTCAGGTTTCTCTGCTCCACAAAAAAACCCGCCAGGGCGTTATGGTGTCCTATCCCGGCTTTGAAACCGTCGCTTTCTGGACACCATACGGAAAAAACGCCCCATTTCTGTGCATCGAACCTTGGAATGGCTCTGGTATCCGCTCTGACGAGGATGATGAGTTCATCCACCGTCATCATGTACAGACCTTAAATCCAGGACAGACCAAACACTATCCCATGGAAATCCATCTGTTAAATGGTTCCAACTAAACTTAGTCGGCCCCGGCTTCTGCTGCCGGTGCGGCCTCTGCCTCTTCCAAATGAGAAGTGCAGTGGCCGCACCGGGTTGCCTCCAGAGGAATCTGGCTTTTGCAGAAAGGACAAGTCTTTACGGTGGGAGCTTTTGGCTCTTCCTTCTTTTTTCCCATTCCTGCCGCTTTGTTGACCAGTTTCATCAGGCAGAACAAAATAAAGGCCATAATGACAAAGTTCACCACAGAAGACAAAAAGGAAGACAAAAATCCGGCCGCATCCTGAAGAGAATAGCTTTCATGGCCAGTACATATATTTAAAACCGGATTGATAAAATTGTCGGTCAGCGATGTGACAATACCAGAAAAAGCGCCTCCAATGATCACACCAACCGCCATATCCATCACATTGCCCCTTAGGGCAAAGGCTCGAAATTCCTCCAGAAATTTTCTCATAAAAGCCCCTCTTTCTTATTTTCCACTCCCACAAACACAGCCACGCTTCTAGGCTCCAGCCGGATGTTTTCCTTCACCGGACGACTCTCGATAGGCTCTTCCTTCCAGGTATCCACCACCATCTCCCAGTGCATATCCTCCGGCAGAGACGGCAGCAGCACATCCAGTTCCTCCCAGTAGGCGTTGGAAGCAATATAAATCAGATCTGCCTCTTTATCCTTTTCTTTTCCCGCAAACATAACCCCTACATACCGGTCATGAGCAGCAAACTGGCCTCTCCATGGCTTAACTCCATGAAAGCTTACATCCGGGAATCCGCAGGCTCCGTCGCTTACATTGGCCCGCAGCACCCGGTGAGCCTTTCGAAAAGCAATCATATGCCGGAAAAACTCAAAAATATCCTGATACTTTTCCAGCCGGGTCCAGTCCAGCCAGGATGTAATATTGTCCTGACAATAGGCGTTGTTGTTGCCAAACTGGGTATTGCAAAATTCATCTCCGGCAAGGAACATGGGAATCCCCCGGCTGCACATAAGCACTGCAAACGCATTCCGGACCATCCGGCACCGCAAAGCATGAATCTTTGGGTCATCGGTCTCTCCCTCCACCCCACAGTTCCAGCTGTTGTTGTCTCCGGCCCCGTCGGTATTGTCCCAGCCGTTTTTCTCGTTGTGCTTTTCATTGTAGGAATACAGATCATACAACGTAAATCCATCATGGCAAGTAATAAAATTCACCGAGGCATTCTTTCTGGTACTCACCTCATAGATGTCCCTGGAACCGACCATGCGGAGGGCAGCTGCCTGGGCAAATCCCCCGTCTCCCTTTAAGTAACGGCGCATGTCATCCCGGTATCTGCCGTTCCACTCTGCCCACCGGTTCCAGGAAGGAAACGTTCCCACCTGATACAAGCCCACCGCATCCCATGCCTCCGCGATAAGCTTCACATCTCCCAGTATCGGGTCAAAAGCAAGGGACTGAAGAAGGGGCGGCTTATTCATGGGCGTGCCGTCCTCGTTTCTTCCCAAAATCGACGCCAGATCAAACCGGAACCCATTAATCCGGTAAGTTGTCACCCAGTAGCGGAGACAGTTTAGTATCATCTGGTGAACTATCGGGTGGTTGCAGTTTAATGTATTGCCGCAGCCGCTGAAATTGTAATAATTCCCTTCTGGGGTCAGAAGATAATAAATGTTGTTGTCAAATCCCTTAAAGGAGAAAAACGGCCCGTTTTCATTGCCCTCTGCCGTATGGTTAAACACCACATCCAGATAGACTTCAATACCGTTTCGATTAAATTCATGAATCAGATTTTTTAACTCATTTCCTTCCCGGTTATACTCCCGCTTGGAGGTATAGCTGGTGTTGGGAGCAAAAAAACTGACCGTATTATATCCCCAGTAATTGTACAGCTTTTCCCCATCCACTTCCCGGTAATCCTGCATCTCGTCAAACTCAAAAATCGGCATCAATTCCACCACATTGACCCCTAATTTCTTCAGATAAGGAAGCTTTTCCAAAAGACCGGCAAAGGTTCCCGGCTTCACCACGCCGGAGGACTTATCCATGGTAAATCCCCTCACATGAAGTTCATAAATAATCAAATCTTCCATGGGAAGCAGCGGCGGACGCATGTCCTCCCAGTCAAAGTCATCCTTTACCACTCTGGCTTTATAATGCTGTTCTCCAGGGGAAGAATCCCCCCACTGGCTCTGTCCGGTAACTGCCTTGGCATAAGGGTCCAGCAAATACTTGGTCTTGTCAAAAATAAGCCCCTTCTTTGGATTATAAGGCCCGTCCACCCGGTAAGCATATTCAAACTCTTCAATATTCAATTTAAACACGATCATGGAATACACATTGCCGATCCGGTAATGCTTCGGAAAAGGCAGCACGGCGAAAGGTTCTTCCTCCATCCGGTGAAACAGCAAAAGTTCAATGGAAGTTGCCTCATGAGAATACACAGTAAAATTCACGCCGCCTGGAATCGCCGTTGCTCCGTTGGTCTCATAAAATCCCGGACGAATATCAAATCCAGCCACATGATCCATGGGAACCAGATGAATGGTCCGGGGCAGACTGATTTTCTCCACCACAGGTTTCTTATCTTCCGGCTTTTTTTCCGCCTCATCCCAATGAAAATTTTCCCTTCCTTCTTTCTTTTCCATACAAAAGTCCCTCGCTTTCCTCGCCGGAAAATCCATGCTTCCCATGCTGTTATCCAAAACAGATTGCAGATTGTTCTTACAGACAATGGATTTTAAGCAAAAAAAAGAATCGAAGCGCTTGTCTTAGATTTCCGACCAAATCCCTTCTATTATATTCCAATTAGGAGGAAAACTCAAGTAAAAATTCCCTGCAAAATTACAGGGAATGTATTCGCTGCCGTTTAACCTAACATCACATCCAAAAGCATCATCACCGCAAATCCGGTAACAATCCCCATGGTGGCAAAATAGGGCTGTGCCTTCTGGTTTTGCTGGCACTCAGGAATCAGTTCGTGTACTGCCACCAAAATCATGGCTCCGGCGGCAAAAGACAGGGCATAGGGCAAAATGGCCTCCACATAAACCACCAGCAAGGCTCCGATCACTCCTGCAACTGGTTCCACCATTCCCGATGCCTGCCCTAAAAAGAAACTTTTCTTTCTGGAAAACCCTTCTCTTCGCAAGGGAATGGACACTGCCGCCCCTTCGGGGAAATTCTGCAGTCCGATTCCAATGGCAATACTCACTGCCCCCATAAGGCTTTCCATACTAATTTCTGTTCTTGGCAGAGCGCCAAAGGCCACCCCCACTGCCAGACCTTCCGGTATGTTGTGAAGCGTAATGGAAAGAACCAGCATAATAATCCGGTTTAGCTTTTCATTTGCCTGACCGGCTAAGTGATTCACCCGGCCTCTGGCATAAGTCACAATCTTGTCAGAACCCCACATAAACAATGCGCCAGACAAGAATCCAAGAGTAGCCACCGCATAAGCCGGCATACCTGGAATTGCCTCCGCCCGCTCAATGGCCGGCTGAAGGAGAGACCAGAAGCTGGCCGCGATCATAACTCCGGAAGCAAATCCTAACATCAAATTTAAGCCTGTAGGATTTGGCGACCGGAAAAACACAACCGTTGCAGCTCCCAAAGCTGTCACCAGCCAGGTGCCAAGGGTTGCAATAAGCGCCAACAAAACGATATTGTTCATATTACACCTCCCTGTATCCATTATATCGGAAACCGGGAGGATACGTGCCTGAACCAAAGGGAAAAATTCCCTTTATTCTGGTTTCCTCTTGTCCCCCAAAAGCATGTCCATAAACCTTCCGGCTGCCTGGGAAACCGGCAGATTTTCATTGTAAGCCACGGCCAGATAACGGGCCGGAATCACCTGTGCCAAATCCAGCACAAACAGCCCCGAAATCGGTTCTGGAATGGAATAGTCAGGGACAAACCCAATTCCCAGCCCAATCCGCGCCAGATCAATCAGCACGTCATTGCTGCTAAGCTCAATCTCCGGCGCCAGTTCCAGCTGATGCTGCTCAAACAGGCTGTGAAGAAATTCCGAAGTGGCGCTTTTTCGGTCCAACATAAGAATTGGAGATTCCTGAAGCTCTTTTAAATGAATCTTTCTCCCTTTTAAATGAGCAAACTCCTCACTGGCCACAAATACGTCGTGAAACTCACGAATCTTTTGTATCCTGTGGGTGTTTGACAAACCGGAATTGGGATAATTGGTAATGCAGCAGTCCACCTTCCCGGAATCCAAAAGTCCTGCACAGGCGATGGACGTCTGATTGGTTACTTTTATGTGAATCTTAGGATATTTCCTGTGAAATTCTTTTAGGTAGGAAACCAGATAATACCGACAGATGGTGTCACTGGCCCCAATGCGAAGCTGTCCGCCCCGCAAGGTATTGGACTCTAAAAGCTGGTTTTCCCCCCGCCGAATCAGGTTTATGGCAGGTTCAATGTGCTTTAGAAGAATCTCCCCTTCTGGAGTCAGCTGCACCCGCTTTGTACTGCGGATAAAAAGAGGCTGATTCAGTTTTTTCTCCAGAACCTTAACCGACTGGCTGACTGCAGACTGGGAAATAAACAGCTGTTTGGAAGCTTCCGAAAAACTTAACGTTTTGGCTACATAATAAAACACTTTGTACAACTCGTAATTAATATCCATCTTTGCCTCTTTTCTTCCACATATCTGTGCCTTTTTAAGATTTGGCTTCCTTCTCCTCCCAAAATCTTTCCAGACATTCTCCCACGGTTTTTCTTGTCACCCGCATATATTCCGACCACTCTCTTGGAAACATTCCCTGAATTTCGGGCCTTAAAAAACGGTCGTCCAAAAGAAGAATCACTCCCTGGTCCTTTTCGGTCCGAATCACCCGTCCCGCTGCCTGCAAAACTTTGTTCATTCCAGGATACTGATAGGCATAGTCATACCCATCTCCCTCTCTCTCATCAAAATAATCTTTTAAAATCTCCTGCTCCGGACAGACCATGGGAAGCCCGGTGCCCACCACAATCACGCCTTCCAGACGATCCTCCCTAAGATCAATCCCCTCTGAAAAAATCCCTCCAAGAACACAAAGCCCTACAAAAGACTCTTCTCTCCCTATGTGAAAATAATCCAGAAATTCTTCCCGTTCCTCTTCCGTCATCCGGCTCTTTTGTGCCTGCCACAAAAAAATCCCCTCACAGATCTCCTTTAGCTTTCTTTCCACCTGTTCCATGTACCCATAAGAAGGAAAAAACACCATATAATTTCCTCTGTGACTTTGGGCCATGGCACAAATATATTCCGTTACCTTCTGATACTCCCCCTCGTTTCTCCGGCTGTACCGACTGCTCACATCTGCCCCAATGAGAAGCATCCGGTTCTCCTTTGAAAAAGGAGATTTGGCATATACCGCATAATCCTCGGTATTTCCCGAAAGAAGTTTTTTATAATAAAGAACCGGCAAAAGAGTGGCAGAAAAAAACACTCTCCCACACCCTTTTTCCAGACACCGCAAAAGGCATCTGGAAGGGTCTATGCAAAACAGACGCAGCCAGAACCTTCCATCTTCCAAAAGCTGAGTATACACCTGATAATGGTCGTCTATGTTTTCATACATATTGAGAAAATGTCTCAGCTGAAAATAGAAATCCAGCACCTCCTCCTGACCGTCCCGATTTGAACTTCCGTTCATCTCCTCCATCAGACGCTCCATTTCCCCAAACAGCTCTGCAATACTGGAAGCAAAAAGATTCACTTCCTCCAAAACCTGATAGCGCTCACACTCCCGCTTCAGTTCCAAAAGCTGCCGGTTGCACCTTTCCAGCAGCCGTTCCACCCGGCCATCCCGGCCCTTTAACAGCCTTTTTACATTCAAAAAATCTTCTTTTACCAACCCGGCGCTGTACATTTCTCTGGCCCGGGCCACCAGATTGTGCGCCTCATCCACAAGAAAAATATAGGCGCCGGAAACTCCGTCGGAAAAATACCGCTTTAGTTTTACATCCGGGTCAAACACATAATTATAGTCGCAGATAATTCCATCCACCCAGTTGCTGATGTCCAGACAAAATTCAAAAGGGCAGACCTGATGAGCCTTTGCATACAAAAGAAGCGTCTCCCGGCTGATCTCCATTTCCTTCCCAATGATTTCAAAGACTGCGTCATTTACCCGGTCATAATGCCCCCTTGCAAACACACAGTCAATGGGATTGCAGTTTGCCTCCTCCATGGGACACAGCTTTTCTTTTGCCGTGATGGTCACAGCGCTGAAAAACAATCCATTTTCCCGCAAAATTCCAAAACATTCTTCTGCTGCCTTGCGGGTAATGGTTTTCGCCGTGAGATAAAACAGCTTTTCCCCATGGCCCTCCCCCATGGCCTTTAACGCCGGATATACGGTGGAAAGGGTTTTTCCGATTCCTGTAGGGGCCTGAATAAACAGATTTTTTCCCCGGCTGATGGCACGGTACACAGACACCGCCAGCTCCCGCTGGCCTTCCCGGTATTCATAGGGAAATGTAAGTTTCCTCAATGTCTCATCCCGCAAATTTTCATGGGCATACTGATACTTAGCCCATTTTTCATACGACTTTATCAGGTTTTCAAACCACTCTTCCAGCTGGGTAAACGGTTTCTCCTGGAGAAAACGGCGGATTTTTTCTGTCTCAAGATTGCAGTACGTAACCTGGATTTTGATGTGTTCCAGTCCTTTTCCCTGCCCATACATATAAGCGTAACAAAATGCCTGGGCCAGATGGACCTTTATTGGCTCTTTTAACAGCGCCAAATCCATGTATATCCCTTTAATCTCATCAATCGTTACCTCGTCTGGCCTTTCTATGATTCCGTCCGCCCGCCCCTCCACCACAATCTTGTATTCTTCCCTTTCCACCACGGTCTTTAAAGCCACCTCGGCCCGGTAGTCCGCTCCCATCCGGCGCTGGATTTTCCGGTGAATCCGGCTTCCCTCCTGCATGGCCTCCCGGTCTGCCCGTCCGGTTCTTTTGTTGTCAATATCTCCGCTCCGCATCAAAAACTCCACCAGATTGCGGACGGATATTTTTATTTCTCTGCCCTTTCCCATTTTCCTCTTTGTCCCTGTCGGATTGAAAAACCAGCCGACGCTCCGGCTGATTCCTGTCGTTTTGGTGTGAAAAACACGAAAAATAACTTTAAAAAAAGCAGGCAAACACCTTCTACGTGCCGCCCGCTTTCTCTCTGTGTTCTATTCTTTTCTTTTTTATGCGATTCTCTCCTCCAACGGCGCAACCGTCTCCAGATACTTTTCAAATTCCGCGTTTTCCCCATGCAGTCTCACATTAAGAACTTTGGTCAGATCCAGACTCAGTACGCCCAGTATGGATTTCCCGTCGATCACTACACGGTTGTAGAACACATCAACATCAAAATCGCACTTCATGGCTGCCACTACAAATGCCTTTGCATCTGCAATGCTTACTAACTTAATCTTTCTCTCTTTCATCTTCACTACTCCTTTTTTGTCAACACCACCATTGGCGTCATACTCTTTATACCACGTTCCTCCAAAAATGTCAAATTCCGGCAGACTTGTCCCCTCTCCTTCCATTTCTGCCTAATTTATCCAAAACCCTGTCTGAAATCTCCTCTATTTTCATGGAAAATCCCACTTAATCCAATCTTTTCCCCTTTCTTTATTACAAGAAATAAAATTATTGCCCTTGATTTTCCAGGGAAAAAATACAGATTTTATGAAAATATATGGAAAAACCGTTTTTTTGATTCTCTTTTTATGGTTTACTATAGTCTACCGGAAATTTAACACCCACTGATTTTCGGTGGGATAATAAATAAGCCACACTCGGATTCTCCGGTTTTCCACTGTCAATGTGCAGTCATATTCTATAGATGGAACTCCTGCATACATTTTTTTCTCATAAGAATGTACCATAATTTCCCGAATCGTCCGAATCTCCCCATTTTCATCCTCCACTTTCACCATCAAAGGCATCGCCTTGCCTGTGCTGGTGAACCAGCACTCACAGGCAACTTTCTTTTGTATTCCCCGAACAAAACTTCTGCCGGTATTTTTTTGATTTGTACGGACTCCAAAAGCCATAATTTTCCTCCCTGTAAACGTTTGTCCTCTCACCGATTTATTTCCGTTGCTTACAGTGGGGAATTGGACCCTCTCCATACCCCGCCGCTCATATGGTAAATGGGATGACCTAAAAACACGGTGCGCATCACTGAGTCCATGCCAAAACAACTTCTTATGGCATCCACGGTTCCATCCAGTTTGGAAAGCTTCTCATAGTCCACCTCATCCAAAAAACTTTGCTGTCTCCAGGATCGTTCTCCCTTTGCTCTGGCCGTATGAATCCCCAGGTGCCGAACGGGTTCTCCATTCCACACTTCCCGAAACAGCTTGCAAGCTGTCTTGTAAATTTCCAAAGTTATGTTGGTTGGATTGTATAACACGTTCTGATGGGAAACATAAGAAAAATCCCCATACCGGATTCCCACCGAAACTACTCGGATCTGCACCTGGTCCGCCCGCAGGCGGCTGGCAACGGTTTCGCACAAGGAAAGCAGCACCTGATCTGCCATCTCCTCCTTGGTCACATCAAAAGGTATGGTTATGCTATTGCCATACCCTTTGTTCTCTATAGGTTCAGCCAGCACAGGAGAAAGATCCACTCCATTGGCAAATCCCCATAAGATCTCTCCCTGTTTTTTCAAAATGCCTTTCAGCCATGAAAGATCGGATTTTGCTAAATCTCCTACAGTGTAAATTCCCATAGAGCGCAGCTTTTTTTCCGTGGCGCGTCCCACAAAAAACAAGTCTCTTATGGGAAGAATCCACATCTTCTCCTGAATTTCTTCTGGATATAAGGTGTGAACCTGGTCCGGCTTTTGAAAATCAGAAGCCATCTTTGCAAGGAGCTTATTGGTGGAAATCCCTACATTCACGGTAAATCCCAGTCTCTTTCCAATTTGCTCTTTCATCTTCTCTGCAGTTTCTTTTGGGGTTCCGAACAGATGGCAGCTGGCGCTCATATCCAAAAATGCTTCGTCAATGCTGTATGGCTCCACAACATCCGAATACTCTTTTAGAATCTCCATAAATGCCCTGGAGCATTTGTCATACAATGTGTAATTGGGAGGAACCAGGGTCAAATGGGGGCATTTCTGTTTTGCCTCCCAAATGGCTTCCCCGGTTTGTATCCCATACTTCTTTGCAGGAATGGACTTTGCCAGTATAATTCCATGACGCTGGGAAGTATCACCGCCCACTGCGGAAACCATTTCCCTTAAATCTTCTCTTCCCCCTTTATGGGCCAAACGATAAACAGCCTCCCAGGAAAGGAAGGCTGAATTTACATCAATATGAAAAATAATTTTTTCCAAACGTATGTTCACCTCCGGTAACTTCATTTTACCAAACATACATTCTGTTTTTCAAGAGGGAATTTATGCCATATTTTTAGGTCCGCCTCACCACAAACTGCTTTGCCAAAGGATACAATAACATCACCACACAAATCATTAAAATCGCCGTTGTGTCCGGATTTGTAAAAATCCACATAAAACTGCCTTCTGCCATGTAAGCCCGACGAAAACTGGCTTCACACATGGGACCTAAAAGCATTCCCAATATGAGAGCCGAGGCATTGTATCCCAGCCGGACAAACACACATCCAAATATACCTGCCCCAGCCATCAAAACCACATCTGCAAACTGGCCGTGAAGTCCATAAGCTGCCGCAGCCGCTGTCATAAGAATCACTGGTCCGGACAGACTGTATGGAACCAACAAAAACCGTGCAAAACTTTTTGCCAGAAAAATGGCGGCTACCACCATAAAAAGATTGGTCAGCACCATGGAACCAAACACTCCTGCCAAATATTTTGGATGGCTTACCATCAAATCGGGACCCAAAAACACCCCCTGGGCTGCCATAACTGCCATAATAATGGCCGCTGCATTGCCTCCTGGAATCCCCAGGGAAAGCAAGGGAACCATAGAACCGCCAGTGGCTGCATTGTTGGCTGCTTCCGAGGCCACGATTCCCTCTGAAATGCCGGTTCCCAGCAAATGTTTTTGTTTTGACACCCGCTTTTCAATGGCATAGGACAAAAATGAGGCAATCGTAGCTCCCGCCCCAGGCAAAATCCCAACAAGAATGCCAAGAAAAGAAGAACGCAGCCAGGTTTTCCACTGTCTGAAAAGCTCCCCAAATCCTGGCAAAATCATCTTTATCGGCTCTTTTGTCTTTGGTTTTTCCAAGTCAGCCCAGCTGGTATTGTTTCCTTTTTCCGTTCGTTTCAAAACTTCTGCCGCCGCAAAAACACCAATCATAACTGGAAGCATCTCAATTCCAGACAAAAGATAAGCATTTCCCCCAGCCAAACGGACGTTATCCCCAATCGGGTCCTTTCCCACACAGGCAAGAAAAAGCCCCAAAAGACCGGAAATCAGAGTTTTCACAAAATTCCTCCGGTCCAGACAAGCCAAAACCAGCATACTAAAGAGAAGCACCCCAAACCATTCCGAAGGGTTTAAAGCCCTTGCGGCGGTAGAAAAAAGAGGCGCTGCCCATATCATAAAAAAAGTTCCTGCCAGTCCGCCTGCACTGGAAGCCATCAGAGAAATCCCCAAAGCCTTCCCAGTCTCCCCCCGCTGCGCCATTGTATGGCCATCCAAAGCGGTGGGGGCGCTGGAGGACGTGCCGGGAACCCGATACAAAATGGCCGTAATGCTTCCCCCGGTAATGGACGCACAGTACACGGCAACTAAAAATACAATGGCTGCCACTGAATCCATTCTATAAACAAAAGGAAGAGCCAAAACCACTGCCATGGAAGCGCTGACCCCTGGCATTGCGCCAAAAATCACCCCCAGCAGAACTCCTGCCAAAAGCGGTCCGAATACAGAAGGGGTAAACACAATTTCCCATCCCATGGTCCACAAAGCAGACATGTACCATTCCACCTCCATTATGTAAAAAACAGCATTTTTTCCAAAAACTGTGAAAACCGGAAAAAGAGACCTGCACCGTCCGGCAATGGCAGATCCAGACCTCCCTGAAACACCACATAAAGAACAACGGTAGCCAAAAAAGAACGAAATATCAGCCACCCCCACCGCCTCTCTCCCAACAGATAACCATAAGCAGTCAAAAACCAGAAGCAGTCTGGCACAAAGCCAAGAACCGGAAGCAAAATCACCATAACCGCCACCAGAACCATACCTGCAAACCGCCGGCTTTTTATAAATCTGCCAAGGTTCGGCAAACCCAAAGCGTCGTCTTTTTGCTCTCTTTTGGATTTCCAGCTGTCTGCCAAATCCAGGATTACAAAAAGAAGCAATAATACCAAAATCATTCCGGGCCAGAAGGCTGTCCCCAAATCAGGCAAGACAGCCGTCTCATCCCCAGGCACTTTTTGAAATGTCCCTGGGGAAAAAAGACCTGCAGCACAAAAAATTTTCATCGGATGTATCTCCTTGTCTAAAACCAGTGGAATTGCAATAGTCTTAATTTAAAAATCTCCGTATGGTCTTAGGTTTCCGGTAATTCCAGGTGGAAATCTTAATTCCGCTTCTTCTGCTTGCCGCATGGACAATCTGTCCATTGCCAATGTACATAGCCACATGGTTCACCACGCCGCTGCTGTTGGTGTAAAAAATCAGATCACCGGGCAGCATCTCGCTGGAAGTGACTGCCCGTCCTGCCTTTGCCTGTTCTCTGGAAGTACGGGGAAGGCTTACGCCGGCTGCATTCCGCAGCACATACTGAACAAAACCAGAACAGTCTGCACCTGTATTGGGATTGGTGCCGCCCCATACGTATCGGTTGCCCACAAACTGCAGAGCATAGTTGACTACTTTGCTTCGCAGCGCTGCCTGCTGATTGGCTCTCTCTTCCACCGGAGAAAACTTAATAGCTTCGGTCAGGGCATACCGTACCTCCACGTTATTGTCCCTGGTGGCAATAAACGCCTTGTCCGTCTCCTCGCCCTCTTCGCTGTCTCCTGTATCCAACTCAATCTGCACCCAGCCATCCAACTGGTCCAGCACCGTATACCGGTCTTCTTTGGAAATCTGAGTCCAGATTTTGGAATCGGTTGTGGGACCGGACCGGACATTTAACTTGTCTGTATTGACAACTGCCATTAAAGTGGCTGACTCCAAAGCCAAATCCCGGGCTTCCTGCCCCACTGCCACATACTCGGAATCTGCTGTAATGTAGCCGGTAATCGGGCCGGATTTAATCTTATACCACCCATCCAGAGTCTCTAAAATCTCTCCGGCCGCTTTGCCGGGAAACTTTCCAATCACGTTGGTGTCATCCTCTGTGCTGGGACTTTTCCGAATATTCAGATAACTGCTTACCTTGGAAATTACCAGGTTGTCATACTGATTTAAGGCCATGGCCCGCAAATCCAGTTTTCTCGCCTCATTCAAAGCATATTTTACCGTCACATAGTCGGAAGAAATATAACCTTCCTCAATGCGAATCCACCCCTCCAGCTCTTCCAAAACCGGATAGCGCTCATAAATCAATGCCTGTGCCACCACATTGGAGGCATCTACCATAACCGGCTCTGAGCGGATATTAAGCTTTTCGGTATTTACCTCTGCCATCTTGTCCACATGAGCAATGGCTTCCTGTCGGGCCTGGGAACCACTCATCACATACCGGTTGTGAATATAGCCTTCAATTCCGCCGGAAGTCACATGACACCATTCCCCTTCTGTATTCAAAATCTCACAGGCGCTGTTCTGCTGAAGCTTCCCAATAATCTTTCCGTTGGACCCAGGAGTTTCCCGCACATTCAAATATCCCGCTACCTGCACCAGACCAAGATTTTCGTAAGAATCCACCACAGCCTGCTTCTCCCGAAGCACCCGCTGCCGCTCCTGCTCTTCCGGAGATAACGTGGACTCTACCGTAACAGGTTCCGTCTCCAAAGTGGATGCCTCCGTATTCAGCGCAGCTGCCTCAAGCTCCTTTTCCCTCTCTTGTCCTTTATTCCAATTTCGGCCAAGCCAAAGAGAAGCAGACAAAATTACCACCACGCCTGTAGCTGCAATGATATACATTCCATTATTTTTTTTCCTTCTGCTTCTTTTGGTTCTATTTTGTATGTCCCTTCTTTTACCTTTCTCTTTCCTGCCATCCATGCTTTTTTTGCTCTCCTTGTACCGCAACATACTTTTTCACGTTGACCATTACCCGACTGGCATTATACCACAAATCCAATGTGATTACGATACTCTAATGAATAAATAATGAAAAATTTATAATCCTTGAAAATCTGTTAATATTTTACAGCCATTTTCTAATCATTCTTCCTTTCAATTTTACAAAATATTCATACTTTGATGGAAATTTAATAAAAAATAAATAGCATTTTTCCCACCTTTGTAGTAAACTTTTGTTTACAGCAGACAGCTTATGTCCAAATGGGACGGCTGGCTGATTCTTATAAATTTATCAAAGAGGAGTGACTTTCATTTATGAAAAAACATGTATTAGCAGCAGCTGTTTTGGTTGTAGCATTGGGCGCAACCGCTTGTTCCGGAGGCAATAACAGCACCTTAGACACTTCCGCTCCCACCACCCAAGGCACCACCCAGGCTCCCACCACAACTGCCTCTGTGGAAACCACCCAGGAGGAAGATGACTATGTGGAGGAAGATTATGTAACTGGAATCATCACCAACATCCAGGACCAGATTCTGACGGTCAAAGACAATCAGGATAACAGTGAGAAAAAGTATGATATTTCAAGCGCAGAGATCTCCCAGGAATATCCGTTCTCCAAAGGGGACACTGTAGAGATCACATTTGCCTCTGACAATACAAAAGATCCGGTTCCTGCCATTGGAGTCGATGTAATGGAATCCATCATTGGCCTGAATACAGACCCATCGGTATCCGGCACAGTAACAGAAGCCACAGACACAACCCTGACCATGAAGACAGACGAAGGGGAAACCTGCACCGTCAGCATTGCCAATGCCTACATTGTAGCCAAAGACGGAATCACCCTTGACAAACAAGCTACCATCACCTACATTGGCGACTTGGATGACAATGCCATGGCAGTAAAGGTAGTGATGGAAGATTCCTATGGCTCTGCCGAGGCAGAACGCAGCGCCTTCATTGGAAAAGTAATCCAGAACACAGACAACAACCTTGTCCTGGAGTCCGCTGACAGCGACTTTTACACCTTTGTATCCGATGATTTGGATTTCTCCCCCTATCAGATTGGCGACACGGTTCAGATCTTTTACAACGGAACCATCACCTCCAAAGAAATTACCGCATTAGAAGTATCAAAGAAATAAGGGAAACGAAAAGAAAACCGGGACCATTCACAAAATAATCCGAACGGTCCCGGTCAATCCTATTACCTTCCTGCATCAGCGTCTTATAAGTCCGTCAGATCTCATATCCTACCATTCGAATATACGCCTGAATCAGCTCCACAACCTGATCCAACTCCAGTCTGCTTGCATTAATTGGCAAATCATAATTGCCAAGATCTTCCCACTCCCGCCCCGTAAAATACCGATGATATTCCCGTCGCTGTTTGGTAATCCGGTTCAGTTTGGAAAGGGCCTCCTTGGTATCAACAATCCCATCCACCTCCATGGTCCGCCGGATACAAGTATCTGTATCTGCATACACAAAAATTTTAATCAAATCCTCTTTTCCCGCAGAATCCAACACAAAATCCGCACACCGGCCCACAATCACACAAGACTCCTTGCTGGCCAGCTCCCGAATCACCTCTGACTGAAACTTAAACAAATTTTCCGGCGAAGTAACATCCCCCTGAATTTTAGGCGCACCCACCATTCCATGGCGCATCCCACCCACAATCTTCCGAAGCAGGTTATTCCCCGCCTTTTCATCTGCCAGCCGAAAATACTGCTCTCCCACCGCACTTTTTTCAGCCGTCATACTCAAAATCTCATCATCATAAAAAGGAATCCCCAGGCACTTGGCCAATTTCCTCCCCACAATCCTCCCCCCACTGCCATACTGTCTCTCAATCGTAATAACCAGCTTATCCTTATCCATCCAACACCCTCCTCCAAAAATTCTATTTCAAAAAAACAATCCAGCTCCTTTAAACCATATCACTTTAAACTATACCACTTTAACTCATACAGCCTGACCATTCTCCCCGTTACCTAAAAAACAACGATAAAACTTTTTTTCATTATACCACAAACTTCCCCACCTGTACAGTCATATCCCCTCCAAAAAACGTATCCCTCCCCCTCCATTACCGTCCACAACATCATCTTCTTATCCGACTATACCAGTAAAACACCATAAGAATCTTTCCCGACTACGCCAGGAAAACGGCATATAATTCTTGCCCAACTATACCAGGAAAGCAACATATGATTCTTATTCATCTATACCAGAAAAGCGACATATAATTCTTATCCAACCACGCCAGGAAAGCAGCAGATGATTCTTATTCATCTATACCAGGAAAGCGACATATAATTCTTATCTAATTACGCCAAGAAAGCAGCATATAATTCTTGTCCAACCACGCCACTAAAACAGCATATGATTTCTATCCAACTACGCCAGGAAAACAGCATCAGAAATCTTGTCTGGCTATGCCAGGAAAACAGCATCAGAAATCTTGTTCGGCTATGTCAGGAAAGCAGCATCAGAAATCTTGTTCGGCTATGCCAGGAAAACAGCATCAGAAATCTTGTCCGGCTATGCCAGGAAAACAGCATCAGAAATCTTGTTCGGCTATGCCAGGAAAACAGCATCAGAAATCTTGTTCGGCTATGCCAGGAAAACAGCATCAGAAATCTTGTCCGGCTATGCCAGGAAAGTAGCATGAGAAGAATCCGGGAATGGCAGAAGACCCTCTTTCCACGCCGGTTCTTAGGCGCTGTTTTAAAGCGCCTTAGAACCGACGTGGAAAATGGAGTGAGAACGCGTCTTCTGCCGTTCCTGGATTCTTCTCATGCGGACCTTCCCACATCCCCCATGCTTCCCCCCTTACTTTGTCAACATCATCCGATCATTAGAAAATTCCCCGCCGCTTGCCTCTGCAAACTTACGAAGCAAATCTTCCACAGTCAGCCGTTTTTTCTCCTCCCCGGACACATCATAAATAATCTGGCCATCATTCATCATAATCAGCCGATTGCCAATCTGAATCGCATCCCGCATATTGTGAGTAATCATCAATGTGGTCAAATGATCTTTGTTGACAATGGATTCCGTTGTTTCCAGCACCTTGGCCGCTGTCTTCGGGTCCAAAGCCGCTGTGTGTTCGTCTAAAAGGAGAAGCCTGGGCTTTTCCAATGTGGCCATCAAAAGCGTAAGCGCCTGTCTCTGACCGCCAGAGAGCAGCCCCACTTTGGAAGTCAGCCGGTTCTCCAGCCCCAGGTTAAGCTTTGCCAGAAGATCCCGGTACAGTTTCCGCTCGCTGTTTGCAATCCCTGGCTTTAGGGTCCGTTTATGTCCCCGGCGCAGAGCAAGGGCAAGATTTTCCTCGATTCCCATGGTAGCTGCCGTTCCGTTCATAGGGTCCTGAAACACCCGCCCCAAAAATGCCGCCCGCTTATGCTCCGAAAGCTTTGTCACATTCTTTCCGTCAATTATAATCTGTCCTTCATCCACCTGCCAGGTTCCGGCAATGGCATTTAAAAGGGTGGATTTTCCCGCTCCGTTGCCGCCGATTACCGTCACAAAATCCCCGTCTGCCAAAGTAAGGCTAAGCCCTTTTAAAGCACGCTTCTCATTGACGGTACCTGGATTAAAAGTTTTGGAAATATTCCTTATCTCCAACATCAGCTTTGTCCTCCCTTCCTCATCCATTTTGAGAAATACCGGCTTTTCCAGGTTGGAATCGCCAGGAAAATCGCCACCACCACTGCTGACAGAAGTTTCAGCAGATCTGTGTCAACTCCTTTCCAGATGACAAATTGAAGCACCAGATAATAAATGATCGACCCCAAGGCCACTCCCAACAGCCGAAATGCAAAATTGTGGAAAACCCGGCCAAACACAGCTTCTCCGATAATCACAGCCGCCAAGCCGATAACAATGGCGCCCCGGCCCATATTCACATCTGCAAATCCCTGATACTGTGCCAACAAAGCGCCGGAAAGAGCCACAAGACCATTGGAAATCATCAGGCCCAGCACCCGGCTCAAATCTGTGTTAATTCCCTGAGCACGGGCCATTTTGTCATTGCAGCCTGTGGCCCGCAATGAACAGCCAAGTTCCGTTCCGAAAAACCAGTACAAAAAACCAATCAGCAACACAATGATAATTGCCACCAGCAAAATCGTGTTTTTATAAAAAGGAACATTTTTAATAAAACGCAGCGAAACCAGGAGATCAAACTTATCCACATTGATTGCCTGATTTGCCTTTCCCATTATTTTCAAATTGATGGAATACAGCCCAAGCTGTGTCAAAATTCCCGATAAAATAGCCGGAATCCCCATAAACGTATGCAAAAGTCCGGTTACAAAGCCAGACACCATTCCTGCAAAGAAAGCTCCGGCAAGAGCCACCCAAACATTCTGTCCGGACAGCATCAGCATGATACAGACCGCGCCGCCGGTACAAAGGGAGCCGTCCACGGTCAGATCCGCAATATCCAGAACCCGATAGGTGATGTACACACCAATCGCCATAATTCCCCATATCAATCCCTGGGCCACTGCTCCGGGAAGTGCGTTCCATAAACTTATCATAGTATACTCATCCTTGTCCTGTCATTCAATTTATAGAGCGTGTCTGAACATCCAAACACACTCTTGGGAAAATACAGCGGCAGGAAAATGTTCCTGCCCTTCTGTATGTTCCCTTTTCTGTTGTTTTATTTTATCTGCAAAAACGTTTCATCCTAACCTTCTTCTTTACTCTTCAATGGCCACATAGTCATCTGGAACCGTAACTCCCAGTGCTTCACAAAGAGATTTGTTGTACTTTTTCGTAAACTGAGGCGCATATTCAATGGGCATTTGGGAAATATCAGCCTCTCCTGTAAGAATCTTTGCAGCCATCTTTCCAGTGCCCACTCCCAAATCATAGTAGCTGATGGACAAAGTCGCTACGCCACAGCCACGGCAAATGCCTTCTTCTCCTGCGATTACTGGTACTCCTGCTGGCTGGCAGATATTGTTTACAATCTCTGCGTTAGCTGCCGCCGTATTGTCTGTAGGTACATAGATCACATCGCTTTCTCCTGCTGCCTTTGTGACAATCGTGGACAAATCGTTGGAATCGGAAAAAGCATAATACTCACAGGTATATCCAAGCTCCTCCAAAGCCGCTTTCACCGTATCTACCTGATACTGGGAATTGGCCTCAGCAGAACAGTACAAAAGACCTACCTTCTTGGCATCTGGGAACAGCTCATGAAGCATGGCTGCCTGCTCGTCCAAAGGAGCCAGATCGGAAGTTCCGGAAATGTTGCCTCCTACAGTGCCGGTAAAACCATCAATACCAAGAGCCACTCCATACTCAGTAACAGAAGTTCCAAGAACCGGAATCTCATTGGTACCTGCCTGGGCTGCCTGCAAAGCCGGCGTTGCGTTGGCAAGAATCAAATCCACATCCGAAGAGACAAAGCTGTTAATAATGGTAGAACAGGTGTTAGAATCCCCCTGTGCGTTCTGCTCATCAAACTTTACCTTATCCCCCAAAGCTTCCGTCAATGCATCTTTAAATCCCAAAGTAGCGGCGTCCAGCGCGTCATGTTGCACCAGCTGACAGATTCCCACGGTGTAAGTTTCTTCTGTTTCGGCGCTATCGTTCTTGTCTTCACTCTCTTTGTTCTCTGCTCCATCTGTTCCAGCCGGAGCGTCTGACTTTTCCCCTGCTGCGCCAGCCGCCTCTGTGGAAGCCGCCCCGTCAGCCCCGCCTGAGCAGGCAGTAAGAGACAGCATCATGGCAGCAGCCAGGGCCATGGATAATACCTTTGCTGATTTCTTCATAATTCTTAATCTCCCTTTGATTATGTATTGTTTTATGTATTCTGGCGAACACACATTAGGTATCATACTACAAAATCTTCGCCGCGTCAACTTTTCAATGCTTTAAAATGTTAAAATTTAAAGTGATAAAGTATTCCCTCGAATTTTTCCTACATTCCATTTGCTATTTCTCTGGTCTTCCTTTATAATAGAAACGGAACCATAACCAGACAAACCGGATAAATTTGTAAAGAGGAGAAGGTATGAAACAACATGTAGGAGAAAAAGCATCAAAAGTACAAAATTTCATTTTCAACACCGCAATGTTTCTGGAACTGCTGATGGCTGTGATTGTAATCCTTGCCCTGCTGATTATGCTCATCCAGGTACCTGCGGAACTGGCAGAACTTGTGCATAACGGTGAATTTAACCAGTTTCTCAAGCAGCTGTTCGATATTATCATTGGAATCGAGCTGTTGAAAATGCTCTGCCGCCATGACCTGGACTCTGTAGTGGAAGTGCTGCTGTTCTCCACTGCAAGAGAAATGATCATTGAACATATGCCCATTTATCACACCCTAATCGGGATCGTAGCTATCGCTGTTTTGTTCCTGATTCGAAAATATCTTTTTGTCTCTGCACTGGACAAAAACGAGGATAGCAGTAAATAATCGTTTCTCACAGCAGCTCACGGTACAGGCGCAGCACATTGCCAAAAAAGACCGCTTCCATCTCCGCCAGGGTAAATCCCTGGCGGTTCATTTCATCTGCCAGCATCCCCATGGCCGAACAATCCGGCATCTCCACAATACTGGTGATCCCATCAAAATCACTTCCCAGGCCAATACACCCAATTCCTCCTACCTGCTTCATATGTTTCATATGGGCAACCATGTGGCAGCACTGACTATGTATGGGTTCTTTTCCATCCTCCTCATCCCTCAAAAAAGAAGCGCAGAAATTGATTCCAGCCACACCGCCTCGCTCGGCTAATTGGCGAATCATCTCATCGGTCAGATTTCTGGGATGATTGGCCAAAGCCCGCGCATTGGAATGGCTGGCCACAAAAGGTTTCTTTGTATATTGAAATACATCCCAGATTCCCCTGTCATTTAAGTGGGAAATGTCAATGATCATCCCAATACGCTCCATCTCCTGAACAAATTCAATTCCTGTTTTTGTCAGTCCATGGTTCTGATCCAAAACACTCTGGGGCGGACGTCCATTCTCCTCCTCTTCCTCTCTTTTCTTTCCCCAAGCATTGGGCAAAGCGCCGTTTTTGCAGCGGGGCATATAACTTGGGTATCCCAGCTCATTTGGCACATTCCAGGTAAGCGTCATCATCCGCACCCCCAGCCGGTAAAAATCTCTTAAAAATCCCAGCTCTCCCATACAGACCCCGCCCTCTTCCAAAGTCAATAAAGCAGACATCTTTCCATTTCTGCGATTTTCCTCTATTTCCTGCCAGGTCCTTACCATTCCGATTTTGTCCGAATGTTCCTTGATTTCCTCATAAAACACATCCACCAGCTTCATTCCATATGCAAGAGGATTTTTTTGTGTGTTTAAATTGGTAAACAGGGCGAAATTCTGTAACAGATAATCTCCCTTTTCCATTTTTCCCAAATCCACATGAAGATCATTTGCCAAAAGATTTCCCTTCCACCCTTTTTTCCGGCGCTCATACATCTCTGATATGGTATCGCAATGCATATCTACCACTTTCATTGTTCTGACTCCTTTCCCTTTATCCAATCCATCCAGACCACGGTTATTTTAGCAACTCAGTACTGGCATCTTGTCTCAGTTTACTTTATGTTTTTCACACAGAAAAAGAACCTGCCATAATACAGCAAGTTCCTTCTCCTAACCAATACACTTTAAAGCGTCTCCGCCCGCTCTTCAATATTCTTCCGGAAATTAATGACATCATGCTGGTAATCTGTCTCCATATAATCGGAAGTAATCATAAAATCTGCCGTGGCCTTATTCACCGCAATGGGAATATCATACACCTGGGCAATTCTCATCAGGGCTTTTACATCGGTGTCATGTGGTTGAGCGGTCAATGGATCTGAGAAAAATACCACAAAATCAATCACTCCCTCTACGATCTTAGCTCCAATCTGCTGATCTCCTCCCAAAGGTCCGCTGTTGTACCCTTTCACCGTAAGTCCGGTCTGGTCTGTAATCATTCGTGCTGTTGTTCCAGTTCCATACAGGTTATGGTGCTTTAGCACAGCGTAATGTTCCTTGCACCATTCAATTAATTTCGGTTTTTCATTATCGTGAGCAATCAGTGCAATATCTTTCTTCGGTCCAATGGTAAACGTAATGTAATCTTTTGCCATAGTTATCCTCTCCTTTCCCATGGCGGTTTACTTTCTAACGATCTGCCGCAGTTTTACAATCTGTCTGAAAATCATCCGGTCTGCGGCATACCCCAAGTTATACCATGAACTTCCAAAAAGCACAAGTAAAATAAAAATGAACATTTTCTGACTTTTTTCTGAACATTCATCCGACCATTTCCATTTTTATCTACCATCGTTCTTCCAAAAGTGCCAGTTTTAAACCCTATGCCTGTTCCTCCATCTTGGTCACTTTCTCAATCAGATCCCACAACTCCTCTCTTCCCTGTTTGGTCACGGAAGAAAAAGGAATCACCGTTCCTTTTTCTCCGAGTCCAAGTCCCTCTCTCACCTGTTTCACATGTCTTTGCACCTGACTGCGATTCAGTTTGTCCACTTTTGTGGCAACAATCACCGGAGAATACCCTCTCTCCCGAATCCAGTCATACATCAGTTTATCGTTGGCAGAGGGTTCATGGCGGATATCAATCAGCAGAAATAAACATTTCAGCATTGAAGAACTTTGTAAATACCGCTCGATCATCTTCCCCCATCGTACCTTTTCCTCCACCGGAACCTTGGCATAGCCATATCCCGGCAGATCTACATAATAAAAAGCATCGTTAATATTATAGAAATTAATCGTCTGAGTCTTGCCTGGCTGAGAGGAAGTCCGGGCCAGGGACCTTCGATTCATCAGCGCATTAATCAGGGACGATTTTCCCACATTTGACTTTCCCGCAAAGGCAATCTCTGGGTAGGGACTGTCCGGCAGCCTGCTTGTGATGCCACAGACAGTTTCCAGTTCCACTTTTTTGATAATCATAAATTCCTCCGTCATTTGTCTTCTAGCGTATTTCGTTTTTTATTAGGATGTAAATGCCTTTTCCAACACTTCTTCCATGGTCTTTACATATACAATTTCCAGGCCATCTGTGATCTCTTCTGACAGCTCTCCAATATCCGGACGATTTTTATCTGGCACCAGCACCGTCTGAATATGGGCCAGCTTGGCAGCCAGAATCTTTTCCTTCAATCCTCCAATGGACAGAACCCGGCCTCTAAGGGTAATCTCGCCGGTCATTGCCACCTTGGCAGACACTTTTTTATCTGTGACTGCAGACAACATGGCTGTGGCCATGGTAATTCCCGCAGATGGACCATCCTTTGGCACAGCCCCCTCAGGAATGTGAATATGAAGATCATGTTTTTCAAAATAATCATGGGCCATGGAATATTTTGGACTGATGGAGCGCACATAGCTTAAAGCAGTCTGAGCAGACTCCTTCATCACATCTCCCATCTGGCCTGTCAGCTTCACCTCCCCCTTTCCCGGCATTACATTCACCTCAATCTGTAACGTATCGCCTCCCACGCTGGTCCAGGCAAGGCCTCGCACAACCCCAACCTGATCTTCCTCGTTGGCATCTTCAAAGGTGATCTTTTCTTTTCCCAAATATTGTTCCAGATTAGACTCAGTGACACAGATCTCCTCCTTCTTGTTCTCCAGAAAATCTCTGGCCGCTTTTCGGAAAATCTCTCCAATCCGGCGCTCCAGATTCCGCACCCCTGCCTCCCTGGTGTAATTATGAATGATCTTCTTTAAAGCCTCGTCTGACACGCTTACCTGCTTTTTGGTCAAACCATTTTTTTCCAGCTGCTTTCCAATCAGAAAATCACGGCCAATATGGAATTTTTCATTTTCCGTGTAGCTGTTGACCTCAATTACTTCCATCCGGTCCAAAAGTGGGCGCGGAATGGACTGAGTGGTATTTGCCGTGGCAATAAACAACACATTGGACAGATTAATAGGCGCTTCTACATAGTGATCCCGGAACCGTACATTCTGCTCTCCATCCAGCACCTCCAAAAGTGCGGAAGATGTATCTCCTTTATAATCACTGCTCACCTTATCAATCTCATCCAACAGCATTAAAGGATTGGATACTCCTGCCTGGCGCAGCCCTTCCACCAGCCTTCCTGGCATGGCTCCCACATAGGTTTTGCGATGGCCTCGAATCTCTGCCTCATCCCGAACGCCGCCCAAACTGATTCTTACATACTTTTTATTCAGCGCCCGCGCCACAGACCGGGCAATGGAAGTCTTGCCGGTTCCCGGAGGACCTACAAGACACAAAATAGGGCCAGCCCCCTTTTTGGTGAGGGCGCGGACTGCCAGATACTCCAAAATCCGCTCCTTTACCTTTTCCAGGCCATAATGGTCTGCATCCAAAATCTCCTGGGCATGTTTTATGTCATTGTTGTCCCTGGACATCCGGTTCCATGGCAGCTCCAGCAAAGTTTCGATATAGGTGCGAAGTACGTTTCCTTCCTGGCTGCTTCCGGGCATACCGCGAAAACGCTCAATCTCCTTGTGCAGCTTCTCCCTCACTTCCTTATCCATCTTTAAGGAAGCCAGCTTCCGCTCAAATTCATCTGCATCTGATACCGGGTCTTCTCCCAACTCCTGCCGAATAATCTTTAACTGTTCCCGCAAAATATAATCCCGCTGGTTTTTATCCACTGCCTCCTTGACTTTTGCCTGAAATTCCTGCCGGATTCGGGAAATTTCAATCTCATCTGTGAGATTTCCCACCAACACTTCATACCGGGTCACAGCATCTTCCGCATTGAGGTAATCCTGCCGCACAGAGTAATCCCATGGAAGTTCGCTGGCCATGTGAAGCATTATCTCATCCAGTCCGCCTGCTGTCATCAGATTTGGAAGCACTTCTCTGGCAAATTTCGGATGCTGACGTCCATACTCCTCTGCCTTGTCCCGCAGCACCCGCCGCATGGCTTCTGCTGTCAGAGAATCTACATCGTCACTTCTCCAGGGAGACACCATGACTTCTCCGATCAATGCCGGGTCCATTGAATCCAGCACCAGAAGTTCAGCCCGCTCCATTCCTTCCACCATCACGCGAATCACGCCCCCAGGCATTTTTACAAGCTGTTTTACATGGACCACCACTCCAATGTGGTAAAGCTGTTCCAACACAGGATTGGTATCTTCTGGGTCTCTCTGTGTCACAATGCAGATTTTCTGATCACTGACCATGGCCTTTTCCACTGCTGCCACGGACCTGGAACGGCTAATGTCAAAACTCATGGTCATTTTCGGCAACACGGTCAGTCCCCGAAGGGCAATCACTGGCATTGTCATAACCGTTGTATCCATAATATCCTCCTCTTTATCCTTCTCTCCTGACATTCATTTTAAGCCCGCCTGGAGAAATCAAATTTGGCTCTTTGCCCGCAAAATAAAAAATGGAAGCCTATGCTCCCATTTTCTAACGGATAAATCCCCAATCAGGCGATTTCCCCTGGTCTGTCCTTCTTCCGTCTCTGGGAGAGTGTTTTGCGCGGCACCGCTGTATCCCGATACACCAGCTCCGGCTCTCCGGTTTTATTTACCACATCCTTTGTGATTGTGCAAATCCCAATACTGCTGTCAGAGGGAATCTCATACATCAAATCCATCACTGCTGACTCCATAATGGAACGAAGTCCACGGGCGCCGGTCTTCCGGCTTACTGCAAGGCTGGCAATTTCAAGAAGCGCCTCCCTGGTAAATTCCAGTTTTACATCATCCAGCTCAAAAAGTTTCTGATACTGTTTAGTAATGGCATTCTTTGGCTCTGTCAAAATCCGCACCAAAGCCTCTTCATTGAGAAGCTCCAACGATACGGTTACTGGCACACGTCCGATAAATTCAGGAATTAATCCAAACTTCACCAAATCCTGCGGCTCCACTTTTTTGAGAAGCTCGTCAATGTTTCTCCGGTTTTTGTCTACCACCTCTGCATTAAAGCCAATGGAGCCTGCGCTCTGTCTGCGCTCAATGATCTTTTCCAACCCGTCAAAGGCTCCGCCGCAGATAAACAAAATGTTGGTAGTGTCAATCTGCAAAAGTTCCTGATGAGGATGTTTCCGTCCTCCCTGAGGAGGAACGCTTGCCACTGTGCCTTCCAGAATTTTCAAAAGAGCCTGCTGCACTCCTTCGCCGGACACATCTCTGGTGATGGACACATTTTCCGATTTTTTGGTAATTTTGTCAATCTCATCAATATAAATAATACCATATTCTGCTTTTGCAATATCATATTCTGCCGCCTGAATCAGCTTCAGCAGGATATTTTCCACATCTTCTCCCACATAGCCCGCCTCTGTAAGAGCGGTGGCGTCTGCTATGGCAAAGGGTACGTTCAGCACTTTTGCCAGGGTCTGAGCAAGATAGGTTTTTCCGGAACCAGTAGGTCCCAACATCAAAATATTGCTCTTTTGTACATCCACATCCATGTCTTTTCTGGAAGTGATGCGCTTATAGTGATTATAAACTGCCACAGACAGCACTTTTTTTGCCGTCTCCTGTCCGATTACATATTCATCCAGAAATGCCTTGATCTCCTTGGGCTTTAACAGGTTGATTCCTGCAAAATCCGGATCTGCGCTTTCCTGCTCGTCAAACTCCTCCTCCAGAATCTCCGCGCAAAGATCAATGCACTCGTCGCAGATAAAAACATTGTTGGAGCCGGCAATCAGCTTTTTCACCTGATCCTGGGTCTTCCCGCAGAAAGAGCATCTGACTCTGTCATCCATTCTGTTCGGCATAACACACCTCTGTCCTTTCTTTCTTTTCATGCAGTCCCAAACACGGTGGAAAAATCACCCAAATCTATCTTTTCCCTAATGGTTGGTCAGCACTTTATCCACCAGCCCGTAATCACAGGCTTCCTCTGCCGTAAGATAATGATCCCGCTCGGTATCTCTGCACACCACCTCATAAGGCTGGCCTGTGTTGGCAGCCAGAATCCGGTTCAGCTTTTCTTTTGTCTGTAAAATCTTCTCTGCCACAATCTGAATCTCCGTGGCCTGACCGCGGGCGCCGCCAGAAGGCTGATGAATCATCACTTCTGCGTTGGGAAGAATAAACCGCTTTCCCTTTTTGCCTCCTGCCAGCAAAAACGCTCCCATGCTTGCCGCCATGCCCACACACAACGTAGACACATCGCATTTGATATAATTCATCGTATCGTAAATCGCCATGCCGGCAGTCACAGAACCTCCGGGGCTGTTAATATACAGGTTAATATCCTTGCCCGGATCTTCTGCCTCCAAAAACAGAAGCTGCGCCACAATTACGCTGGCTGACACGTCCGTAACCTCTTCTCCCAGGAAAATAATTCTCTCCTTTAACAGACGGGAATATATGTCATAAGAACGTTCCCCTCTGCTGGTCTGCTCGATTACATAAGGTATTAACGGCATTCCAAATCCTCCTTCACTGTACTAGAAATGCAGATTCCCCAAAAAACGGAAACCTGCACGTTCTTTCTACACCAGAGAATGTTTAAAAAATACGTTCTGCCATAAATGGCTGGAATGATCTTTTCAACATGCTCTCACATAATCCAATTTAATTCCCTTGCCTTTTCTCTTAGAATCATTTTCCAAAAGGGCAGATGAGAAAGGTAAGATAAGCCTGTCAGGCCAGATTTACGATTTTCATCTGCACTATGGAAAAGCAAGCCAGTGAAAGGCATGGTCATCTAAAAGGGATTATACCAACTTCGCCTCTGCCACCAAAAAGTCAATGGCTTCCTGAACTGCCAGATCTTCTCTCATCCGGTTAAGCCCAGTCTCTCCCATAAGCTCTCTTGTCTTCTCTGCATCCATCTTGTACAGGGTTGCCATCTTCTCAATCTCTGCATCGATTGCCTCCTCCGGCACTTCAATGTTCTCGGCAGCCACCACAGCTTCCAGCACCAGACGGGTGCGAATCCGCTTCTCTGCCTGTGGACGAATATCTTCTCTTAGCTTATCCAAAGTCATGCCAGTAAACTGCATGTACTGTTCCATTGTCAAGCCCTGAGACTGCATCCGGCGGGCATAATCTTCCAAAGTGCCGCTGATCTGCTCTTCAATCATAGCCTCCGGAATCTCCATGGAAGCATTGGCAACCACTTTTTCCAGAACGTTGTTCTCATTCTCTGTGGTAGCCTGTTTCTGCTTGGTCTCTGAAAGTTTTGCCTTCAAATCCGCTTTGTATTCCTCTAATGTCTCAAATTCAGATACTTCTCCGGCAAACTCGTCATCCAGCTCTGGCAGCTCTTTGGCTTTGATCTCATGGATCACCACCTTAAATATTGCAGGCTTGCCAGCCAGCTCTTTGGCATGATAACTTTCCGGAAAGCTTACCTGAACTTCTACTTCCTCTTCCCGATTTTTGCCAATCAGCTGGTCTTCAAATGTATCAATAAAGGAATGGGAACCAATGGTCAGGCTGTAATCTTCTGCCTTTCCGCCCTCAAAGGGAATCCCATCAATATATCCGTCAAAGTCAATCACCACCTGATCTCCGTTTTCCACCGGACGGTCTTCCACGGAAACCAAACGGGAATTTTGCTCTTGCACCTTTTTCAGTTCTGCTTCAAGGTCCGCATCCGTCACTTCCGGCCGCGCACGTTCTACCTCAATTCCCTTATACTCTCCCAACGTTACTTCCGGCTTCAGTGCCACCAGAGCCGTATACACAACGTTCTGTCCCTTTTCTACCTTTTCCACTTCAATGTCCGGACGGGACACAATATCCAGACCGCTTTCTTTTGCCGCATCCCGGTAGGTCTGATTGATAATCTCATTGACCGCATCCTCATACAAAACCCCTGGTCCATACATCTTCTCGATCAGAGCCTGGGGAGCTTTGCCTTTACGGAATCCTGGAATGTTAAATCTGCCTCTATTTTTCTTATAGGAAGTTTTAAGAGCCTCGTCAAACTGCTCTGCCGGCACTTCTACGGTTAATTTCGCCATGTTCTTTTCAAGCTTTTCTACTTGTAAACTCATAATGTCTGGGTTCCTCCTTCACTATGTATGGTCGTCTCGGCAGGGCGCCACACTTCAGTGTACCATTATAGCATAGTCTCTCCATAATTACCAGTATTATTTTACACGTTTTCGGGTGGTTTTTCTATGGTTTTTTGTATTTAATTGTTTCCATTTTGTGAATTATTAGGTATACTGGAGGGGATTGGGGGGGGCAATGGGGGCAATGGGGCTGCAAAGGAGGGAGGAGGGATGGTGGAAAGACCCTCTTTCCACCATCCCTCCTCCCTCCTTTGCTCCTGTATTGGCAGTCTTTTGTGTGTTTGTCCAATCCCTTTTGGTTATTGTATAAAAGTGCTTTTGTGTATTTTTTGTGTTTTGGGATATTTTAATGCTAGTACTTTTTAAACATTTAATGTTTTAATGTATAATGTTTTAAAACATCTCATGTTTTTTAAGATTTTATATTTTTTAAAAATAGGAGGTTTTTTATGGAAATTGAACGTAAATTTAAGGTTAGAATGCTTCCAGCCCAGTATAAGGATTCTCCTCATTGTATGATTGAACAAGCGTATTTATGTACCGATCCAGTGGTTCGTGTTCGTTGTCAGGATGATCAGTATTATCTGACTTATAAAGGGAAGGGACTTTTGGAGCGAGAGGAGTATAATTTGCCTCTTACAAGGGAATCTTATGTCCATCTTCTCGCAAAGGCGGATGGCCTGATTCTTACAAAGACTCGCTACCAGATTCCGCTTTCTTCTCCTTGGGACAAGGGTTCTCTTTCTCTTATTGCGGAGCTGGATGTGTTTTCTGGTGATTATGAGGGGCTTTTGCTGGTGGAGGTGGAATTTCCTTCTAAGGAGGCAGCTCTTGCCTTTACTCCGCCGGATTGGTTCGGAGAGGATGTGACTTTTAGCGGGGAATATCAAAATTCTCGTTTGAGTAAAGGAAAAAAGGTTGGGCAAAACCTATGAATCATAGGTTTTGCCCAACCTTTTTATCGGTCTATAAGCCCTAGAAGAACTACTCCGGCCAGAAGAGCCAGAAGCAGAATAATAATCCGGTCCATCTGCTTGACGGTCAGGGGAATCCGGTCATAAAGCCGCTCTTTTAAGGGCAGACTTGCCTGGTATTCTTTTAAAAGCTCATTCTCTTTTTTCAGCCGTTCGTTTTCCAGCTCTAACTCGGATAAGGCTTTCTCTGGTTTTTCCGATTCTTCTGCCTGCACTTTTCTGCTTTCCTGGTCCATTTTTGTAACTCCTCCAAAGTGTATCTGAAAAACAAATGCTTACTTCTTTGCAATGTATTTCCGAATATCAAGAGCAATGGCTACTATAATAACAATACCCTGTACAATGTACTGATAGTTGGGGTCAATGCCCAAAAACTGCAGACAGGTTTTCAAAAGCTCAAACACTAAAACGCCGATTACCACGCCGGATACCCGTCCGATACCACCGTTTACCGATACGCCGCCAATGGTACAGGCTGCGATGGCTTCCAGCTCATATCCGTTACCTGTATTTACACCGGCTCCGCCAGACTTGGCGCCCAGCAAGAATCCTGCAATGGCGTAAAGAGCTGCTGCTGACACATAAATAACGATCTTGGTCTTCTTTACATTGACACCAGCCACCTCTGCTGCCGCCTCGTTGCCGCCGATGGCATACATATATTTGCCGTGGCGGGTGTAGTTATAGATAAACCACATAATGGCGCCGATAATTATGGCAATCAAAAACAAATAGGGAAAGACTCCAAATAGTTTTCCGTTGGCAATCACAGTATAGTCCGTCCGGTAGCCTCCCAATGGTACGGACTTGGTATACACCAGGTTAATGCCATAGACGATCATCTGCATACCCAGAGTTCCGATAAACGCAGGAACGCTTAAATAGGCAATGACAATTCCGTTAATTAGTCCGAAAATACAGCAAATGGCAACGCAGATTAAAAGAATCAGCCACACATTCAGTTCCGGGAAAATCTTGGTCAGTTCAAAACGGCCGCTGTAATCTGCCCGCTGAAGAAGGGTTCCTGCCAGACACGCGGCAAGACCTACAGAACGTCCTGCGGAAAGGTCGGTCCCCTTGGTAATCAAACAGCCGGACACGCCGATGGCGATGATAAAACGACAGGCCACGTTGATTGAAATGTTGCTGAAGTTACTGGGACTGAAGAAATTTTCCTTGGTAATCCCCACAACCAAAACCATCAAAAGAATCAGTATCACGATTCCGTTATTGATCAATATGTCTACTACATTGACTTTCTTGCTGTTCATTCTCTCATCCTCCTCTTCCTAAAACTGGGTCGCGTAGCTCATGATACGCTCCTGGGTTGCCTCCTCACCCTGTACCTGGCCAGTAATGTGGCCATTGCACATTACCAGAATCCGGTTGGACACGCCAATCAGCTCCGGCATCTCTGAGGATATCATGATAATCCCCTTGCCCTGCTTTGCCAGCTCGATCATAATCTGGTAAATCTCATATTTGGCGCCAACGTCAATTCCTCTGGTCGGTTCATCCATAATCAGGATGTCCGGATCATTGGCCAGCCAGCGGGAAATCAGCACCTTCTGCTGGTTGCCGCCAGATAAGGACTGAATCAGCGTCTTGCTGTTAGGCGTCTTGATGGAAAGTTTCGCTACATTATCTTGAACCAGCTGTTCAATCTTGCCTTTGTTAAGCTTAACTCCCATCTCCAAATATTGATCCAGAGAAGAAATGGAAACATTGTCTGCAATGGAAAGACATCCAAGAATACCCGTACCCCGACGATCTTCTGTGATCATGCCAATTCCTGCGCGAATCGCGTCCTGGGGCCGCCGGATATTGACCTTTTTCCCTTTTATGTACACTTCTCCTTTTGTGATGTGGCGCATACCAAAAATCGCCTCCATCAACTCGGTCCGCTGTGCTCCTACCAGACCGCCAAATCCAAGAATCTCACCTCTTCGAAGTTCAAAAGAGCAATCCTGGAAGGAACGCTCGTGAATGCTGGAATAGCTCTTTACATCTAAAAGAACCTCCCCTGCTTTCGTATCATTTTTAGGCGGATAAATGTTGGTCAGTTCCCGGCCCACCATCTGCTTGACAATCTCTTCGTCCGTAATATCGTTCATATTCCAGGAACCCACATAAGTTCCATCCCGCATGATGGTAATATCATCGCAGATCTCCCGAATTTCCGCCATCTTATGAGAGATGTACACAAGGGAAACTCCTCTTGATTTTAAGTCGCGGATAATGCGGAAAAGAGCCTCTACTTCGTTGTCTGTAAGGGAAGAGGTAGGCTCGTCTAAAATCACAACTCTTGCCTGGAGAGAAACTGCCTTGGCGATTTCCACAGACTGCATTTGGGCGATGGACATGGTCCCCAGCTTGGCCTTTGGGTTGTAAGGCATCTTCACGTCATCCAGCCATTTTGCAGTCTCCTCAAACATTTTTTTGTGGTCTACCACCTTGAGAGGTCCGAAATTCTTTGTGGGATAACGCCCTGCATACATATTCTCCGCCACGGTCCGCTCAGGTATGGGCTGCAGCTCTTGATGCACCATGGCAAGTCCTTTTTGCAGCGCTTCATCCGGATTGTGAATCTCCACATGGTCTCCGTCCAGGTAGACTTCCCCCTCATCCATGTGATAAATTCCAAACAGACATTTCATCAAAGTAGACTTTCCTGCGCCATTCTCCCCCATCAACGCGTGGACAGTGCCTGGACGGACTTTTAAGTTAATGCCGTCAAGAGCTTTTACGCCAGGAAAGCTTTTGGAAACCCCCCGCATTTCCAGTCTGTACTCTGCCATCCCATTCTCTCCTTTCATAAAATCGGGTGTGCCTTGCGGACACACCCGACACGTTTTTGCGTCTTTTTGTGCAGCTGCCCTGGATTGGGGAAGCTGCAATCTGATTTATCTGATTTTCTGCCTGGTCATTATTTGATCAGTTCCAGAATCTCTGCTGCATTTTCCTTGGTAACTTTTACATAGTCAACCATGTATACGTTATCCACTTCTTTGCCGTTGACAAAATCAATGGCCTTGTCTGCTGCAGTGTGAGCCTGACCAAAGTAATCGTTGAATACAGTGCCAGTCATCTTGTCGTTGGTTACATGCTCAACTGCCTCAACCAGAGCGTCAACACCTACCAGATAGATGTCTTTGTTGACGGTTCTGCCAGCAGCCTCAATGGCCTGCAGAGCGCCCAAAGCCATCGCATCGTTGTTACAGAAAACAACGTCGATCTTTGCACCGTGCTGAGACAGTGCGTTGGCAGTGATCTCCTGGCCCTTGGTCTGGTCCCAGTCACCACGCATCTTTACAAGCTCCTCAACCTCAACGCCTGCTGCGGTCAAAGCTTCAATGGACTTCTCGGTTCTGTACTGAGCATCCACGTTCTCCGGATCGCCCTGAACCATGATGTAGCGAACTACGCCGTCGCCGTCTGCATCGCCCTTATTCTCCAGCTCTGCAATCTCTTCGCCCTGGAAGGTTCCGGACTGTCTTGCGTCAGCGCCTACATAAGTAGCTTTGATTCCCTCGTCTACCCATGCCTGCTCTCTCTCTGTCTCCGGCTCACGGTTGATGTAAACCACCGGGATGCCTGCTGCGTTACACTCTTCGGTAACGGTCGGCTCGGAAGAAGCCTGCACCAGGTTGATGATCATAACGTCATAACCCTGTGTGATAAAGTTACGGATCTGGTTCATCTGCTCGCCCTGGTCGTTCTTACCGTCCATGATGGAGATGTTCTCTTCCTTCACGCCAATCTCTTCTACCAGATATTTCTTCAGCTCTTCCCGGTAAAGGGTCATAAAGTTATCTGCAAACTGATAGATGGAGATACCAACTTTAATCTCGGACGGATCTTTGCCTTCCACGGCTCCTGCCGCTTCTGTTGCAGTTGTCTCTGCATCTGTCGCGTCATCCCCTGCCGGAGCTGCAGTAGTTGCGGCCTCAGTGGGAGCCGGAGCTGCTGTGGTTGGTGTGCTGCTACCGCCGCCTCCACAAGCTGCCAGTGACATTGCCATACAGGACGCCAGTGCCAGTGCCATAACTTTCTTTGTCAGTCTCATCTCTTAAATCCTCCCTTATTTGGATTTGTATTTGACGGATCAGGCAATATCGTTTAGTAATATTGCCTTACCGACAACCTTATTATAACGGATTTTTATTCGTTTTTCCATAAGATTTTTTTTGATTTTCTAATGATTTTTTTCGATTTTTCCAGTTTTTGCCAAAAATCCTTCAAAATCTTCGGTTTTTCGCAAACAATGTACACAGTTTCCGACTTTTTTTATTTTCGGCGTTTTATGGATTTGTCACAATTTTTTGGGGAGACCAGTAGTAACGTCCCTCTTCCAGACAAAGACTTTCTGGTACTGGCTGGCCTAAAGCCCTGGCCGTAGCGATAGAAAAAATTGCGCCGGCATACTGTTCCTTATCCGAAGACACGGTTCCCATAAGCTTTCCAGAGTAGACTGCCTCAAGCCCCGGCGTGGTAGCGTCAATTCCCACCAGGCAGATTCCCTTTGCCTTTACCCGTTCCATAGCGTCCAAAGCGCCAAGAGCCATGTCGTCGTTGTTGCACACTGCCAGCTCAATGGTATCCGGATACTGCTCCAGCCACTGTTCCATAAGGGCTGACGCCTGACTCCGCTCCCAGTTGGCAATGCCCCCTGCGATCTTTTCAATGGGCACTCCGCCGTCTTTTAACGTCTGAATGGACCATTCGGTGCGGATGAGAGAATCTTGATGGCTGCTCTCTCCTTCCAAAAGCACATAGCTGACCACCCCATCTCCGTTTTTGTCCAGACTTTTTGGGTCTTCCCGGTACTTATCCACCACAATGCTTCCCTGCAGCACTGCCGATTCCTTTGCCGCCGCCCCCACATAGTAGACCTCATTCCACCTTTCCATATCTTCTTCCACTGGCTGCCGGTTAAAAAACACCACTGGTATTTTGGCATTCATGGCCCGGTCAATCATCCCTGAGGCAGCAGTCCGGTCCACTGGATTGATGCATAGCACATCACATCCCAACGAGATGAACCGCTCTACCTGATTGTTCTGAGTGTTCTGGCTGCCTTTGGCATCCTGAATGTCCAAAGTCACCTTCACTCCGTACTTCTGCTCGTATTCCTTGGCGCAGTTTTCTAGCTCTCCCCGGATATTGTTGATAAATGTGTCGTCTCCCCGGTACAAACTTACCCCAATCCGAATGGATGTCTTCCCTTTCTCTTCCCCACCGCCGCAACTGGTGAGAAAAAGCAAGGCAATCCCCCCGATCCACCAAAACCGGAACAGCCAAAAAATCCTTTTTATGTTTGTCTGTCTTTTCATTCTCATAATCTTCCTTCTGCCAGTACACCCCACTACTCAATGGGATACAGCATTTTTTCATATTCCTTCCGGCGCAGATCTTCCCGCCGGATGCACCGGCTCTCCAAATATACCACATCTTCCACAATCTGGTTCTCCGCCAAATCCACTGCCATTTTGACGCTTAAATAACCAGCTGAAAAATCATCGGTGATGGAAAGTCCCTGAATCATCCCTTTATCCAGATAATTTAGAAGCCGGACGGTATTTCCCCTTCCATAAAGCCCCAAAACCATGGGTTCTTTATCCTTGCCGGAAGCTTCTCCATTTCCGGTCTCTGTCTCAAACTCCGCCTCCTGTTCGGTCAGCTTTACAGCCATGGACAAAAGACTTTCCGGGTCCAAAGCCACTGCCACAGGCAAAATCCCATCTTCCATTTTCATCTGTTTGAAAGCCTCCTCCCACTCCTCTGGCGACCGTCCTTCCAAAAACCGAATATCATATCCCAAAGGCTTTAAAACCCTTAAAATTCCGTCCCGAAACCGAATGCTGACCGAGTCCGGCTTTCTCTCTCCAATCAGGCAGATACTCTGCCCCAAAGAATCCTTGTGAATCTGTTCTGCCAGTTCCTGACCCATTTGGAAATAGTCAAAACCAATTCTCTCGGAAATTCCCTCTCCCGTCAAAACCGCCTCGGAATTTAACAAAATCAATGGTACGCTTACCCTCTTATCCTCCAAAAGTGCCAGGACCTTTTCCCCATCCACCGGGGACACAATCAGCACCCGACTGCCGTCCTGCTGCTCCCGCAGTATAAGCTCCTCCTGCTGGATTCGATTTCCTTTATCGTATAATGTAATAAAACTCACGTCTGCGTTTAAGTCAATGGCCGCCCGGTCCATTCCCTTTCGAAAATTCACATAATTGTCATCGGAAGAATCTTCAATGATCACCGAAATAGCATAAACCTGGGTCTCTTTCTCCTTTATAATCAAATCTGTGGAAGACAGCAAAAACAGCAAAACAAGAATCAATCCATAAAAAATCCAGAGCATTTTTTCCTTTCGGCTCATCATGGTTTATCCTCCTCTGCCAGCTTTTCAAAGGGTACTGCAGGCAGGCAGATCTCCACTTTGGTTCCCTCATCTGGCTCCGACCAGATAACCAGCCCGTACTCTTCCCCAAAATACAGCCGAATCCGCTCATTGACATTTTTCACTCCAATCCCAGAACCCCGGCGGGAAGAGCCGTGTGTCCTGCCTGTGAGAAGCCCCGCGGCCTGTTCTGCTGTCATGCCTAACCCATTGTCTGCTATGGTAAACCGAAGGTTTCCTTCCTGCCTCCATGCCTTCACCACAATCTCTCCGTCTCCGTCCATAAATTCCATTCCGTGATAAATGGCATTTTCCACCAAAGGCTGCAGCATAAGCTTTAGAGATGCAAGAGAAAGAACTTCCGGCTCTGCCTCAATTTGGTAAACAAACTTATTTTTAAACCGCATCTGTTGAATCATTAAGTAATTCCGCACATGTTCCAACTCATCCTTCACCGGAATAATGCTTTTCCCCCGGCTTAAACTGATGCGGAAAAAACGGGCCAGAGCCGTCACCACTTTCACTGCCTCCTGCTTTTGCTCATTTTCAACCATCCACACAATAATATCCAGCGTGTTGTAAAGAAAATGAGGATTGATCTGAGACTGAAGGGTGTCAAATTCACTTTTTCTCTTAGACTCATGCTCTGCCACAATATCTTCCATTAAAGTTTGAATCCGTTTTGCCATATCTCCAATAGACCGGCCCAAATGCTGGATCTCATAGGAACCGCCGATATAAACCTCTGTGTCCAGCGCCCCTTCCTCCAGGGCATTTACCGATTTTTCCAGCTCCTGAATAGGCGCTGTAATCCGGGATGAAATATAGGAATTGATCAGAGCCAGAAGAAAAAGAAAAAATGCCGCCACAAACACCATAAACAGCCGGGTTTTTAAATGATTCAGGGAAAAGCCCTGCTCTGGCGTCACTCCCACCAGTTTCCACCCAGTATAGCCTACAGACTTAACCACCACATCTCTCTTTTTTCCCTGGAAGGTTTCCTGCTCATTGCCATCCTGGAATTTTTGTATCGTTTGGGTGTTTTCCTGGGCCAAACCTGCGTCAATGAGCTGTATTTTCGGGTGATAAATCAGCTCCCCGTCGCTGTTTGCCAGATACAGATAGCCTTCATTTCCCATAGCCACATTGTCTAAAAGCTGCTGTAAACTGCCATAAGCGATGTCAATCAGCAGCACTCCCTGATCCGTGGAGGTTCCCTGGGTGATCTCCACTGCCCTTGAAAGGGAAATGACCCACCGATACTGATTCTCACTGTTATCAAAAATATACTGGACATGAGGCATGGAAAAATGCAGATTCTCCGGATGGTCCAGGGTGTTCTTAAACCATTCTTCCCCGGTTACATCCATACCTGTTTTCAGTCTGGCAGCAGGCACTGCGGACAAAAGCTCTCCTTTTTTGGACAAAAGGGCAATATTGGCCACAGAGTCTTTGTTGTTGTCATACAACAGGGTAACTTTACTGTTTACCGTCTCCCCTTCCTGGGAAAAATCTGCATTTTTTATCACTCCATAGTAAAGGGAATCGGACAGCTTCATAACCGTCCGCAAATAGGAATCCACAGACTGGTTGATCTGGCTGATTGCCGCCTGATTTTCCTCCCGGATGACAGCCAAAAACTGTTCTGCCAGCCGCCCGTACAAAGACATTCCAATCAGGAGAATCATCACCAGGGCACTGACCGTAAAATATACAAAAATGGTGTAGCGAATGCTGGTTTTCTGAAAAAATTCCGATTTTGACGGTTTTGCCATAGGTTCCTCCACTGCTTTTCCAATCAAAATTTATCCTCGTTTGTAGGGACTTTTATCTCCGTGCAGCAGGTTTATCTTCTCCTGCATATTTATCTTTCCTGCATATTTATCTCTCCTGCATGTTTATCTCTCCTGCATGTTTATCTTCTTCATGCATGTTGACCGTCTTTTACACACCTCGAAATTTTGTAGGCGACACCCCAAATTTTTTCTTAAACACATAGCTGAAATAGTTCTGTTCCTGATACCCTACCTTCCGGGCAATGACATAGGTTTTATCATTGGTCTCATTGAGAAGTTCCACTGCCTTGTTTAACCGTACCTCTGTCAAATAGGCCACGTAGGTTTTGCCGGTCTCTTTTCGGAACATTGTGGAAAAATAAGCAGGACTCATATGAAGTTGGCGGCAGATCATCTCCACGGAAAGTTCCGGCTCCTGATAATGTTCATGAATGTACCGTTTGGCCTCCTCGATCACCTGTCTGGTAGCCGTGTCCCGGCGGCGGTTCATGGCTTCGTTTAACTGACAAGCCGTGTCAATCAGCCACTCTGTAAATTCCTCCCGGCTCTGTCCATTTCCCAAAAAGCGCATAAATCCTCCGTCTCCGTCAAAAATCTGCCGCAAATCCATATCGTACTGCTGCATTAAGCGGGTGATACAGCCAGCCAGAGAAAGCATATAGACTTGATATTGTCTTGCATGAACTTTGGCATCCTCCATCTGTGAAGCCAACGTCCGCACTGCAGACTCAATCGTTTCCCGCGTGCCAAACTTAATCTGAGCTTCCAGCTCCGCCTCGTCCTTTTCCTCCAGCTGCAGCTTGCCAAGACTCACTGGCTCCATATCATTGATGTAAATGGTTCCCCCTGCCCCCACAATGGCTTTATAGCCCAAAGCATCCAAAGCAGACTGGTAAGATTTCCCCATCTCCTCCAGCCTGGGACTGTTATATCCCACCCCAATGGTCACAGTCACTTCCAGAATCCGTTTGACTTCCTTGCAGATATTTCCCAAAAGATCAATAAAACCAGTCTGTGTATTGTGTTCGTCAATGGCTGTTAAAATCGTTAAACCGCCGGTGGAATTAAAGATGGTAAAACGAAAGTAACCTTTTAAATTGTCCTCCACCAGCTGCCGCACCGATATGGGAATCAGCTTTTGTTCCTGCTGTCTGGACAGAGGCTGCCCCTCCGCCCGTTCCTCTGGCTCCACATTTACCACGGCAGCCAGCCATTTCCTGGCCCCCAAAAGATCAATCTCATATTCCTCTAACTTGGGAGACACTTCCCTGGCCAAAACATTTCCCCGGACCAAATCATTTAAAAAAAGCTCCCTCAAAATAGGAAGGCTGTTCTGATAACTCTCCCGCAGCAGACGGACGTTGCGGCGCTGTTCAATCTCTTCGTCCAGACTTTCCCGCACCCGGTTTAAAATCTCAGTCAGCTCTTCCACGTTCACTGGCTTTAAAATATACTCGGTCACTTTTAACTTAATTGCCTGCTGTGCATATTCAAAATCATCAAAGCCGGAAAAAATAAGAATTTTTATGGACGGATATTTCTGTCGAATCTTAGCCGCCAAAGTAAGCCCGTCCATGTAAGGCATTCGAATGTCTGTCATAACCACATCTGGTTTTAGCTGCTCAATCTTTTCCAGAGCATCCTCCCCGTTCTCTGCATCCCCTGCCACCAAAAAACCAAGGCTTTCCCAGTCCATTTTCCGGATAATCCCCTTGCGGACCTCCTCCTCGTCATCTGCCAGCAAAATCCGATATAAACTCATCTTTTACTCTTTCCTCACAATCTCTTGTATATTTTTCAAAAGCTGCTCATTATCCTCTTTGGAGCCAATTCCAATTCGGTAATAGTGGTACAAAAAGGGGGCGGTTCCTGGTTTCAGACCGGGAAAATTACTACAGTCCCGAATCAAAATTCCCCTCTCTCTTAAACCTTCCCAAAGATTTCCGTGTTTTTCTTCCTCCACATCCTTAAACAGCAAAAAATTCACCTGGGAGAAAAATACCACAAACCCCATTCGGGTCAGCTCATTTTTCATATACTGCCGCTCCCTCTCCACCAGCTCTCTTGCCTGCTGTAAATAATCCTTTTCCTCCATGTCCAAAGCCGCCATTCCGGCTGTCATGGCAGGGGCTGACACGCTCCATGGCTGTCCAATCCCCCTAAGCCGTTCTGCCAAAGTCTTGTCCCCACACAGCACATAGCCCAACCGAAGTCCAGCCATGGCATAGGACTTGGTAAATGCCCGGAAAATCATAACTTCCGGATAGTGGGAAAGCCGTTCTATAAAGGAATATCTCTCTGGTTTCGGAAGAAATTCGCAAAAACATTCATCCAGTGCCAGAAATCCTCTTTTTTTCCGGCATGTCTTTGCCAAAATCTCTACCTCCTCCCTATGTACTGCCTGCCCTGTAGGATTGTTGGGATTGCAAAGGAACAAAATCTCCCCCTCCTGCAGCTCTTCTGCCAGTTGAGAAATATTGACCGAATAACCGTCTTCCTCCCTTAAATGCCAGTGTCGCACCTGACATCCAAAAGCCCCTAGCGCCCTCTCATACTCGGAAAACGTGGGAACCGGAATCAGGGCCTGCCTTCCTTTCATCCATCCAGCAAACCGGTAAATCAAATCAGCCGCCCCATTGCCGCAGACAATGTGGGAGCGGTGGATTTTGTGATGTTTGGCCAGCTTTTTGGTCAGCTCCCTGCACTCTGAGTCCGGATAAGCCTTCCAGCTGGCAACCGAATCCAAAAGAGCCTCCTGTACTGGCTTTGGAAGTCCCAAAGGATTGATGTTTACAGAAAAATCATATTTTATTTTAGTTTGTATTCCATCGCCATAAATATTCCCTCCATGAAGAGAAGAACCATATTGATTTGCCATAAAATTCTCTTTTCTCTTAAAAATTTCATTTTTATTATAAATCACATAGGAAAACAACACAACACAATTATGATTCTTTTCATGATTGGTTTTTTACATTGCTTTCCCCATCACATTATGATAAAATCGATAACACCAAACAAGCAATTAACCACCAGAGTCTGTCTGAAAATTGCTTTCTGCCAGATGTGCGTTTTCAGACATCCTCTAGGAAAGGAGCATCCATCATGGCCTTTGACGGAATTGTAATCGCCAACCTGACCTATGACTTAAAGAACAAATTAGAAGGAGGCAAGATCAACAAGATTGCCCAACCGGAAAAAGACGAACTCCTGTTTACAATCAAACATAACCGGGAGACCTTGCGGCTTTTGGTGTCTGCCAATGCAAGCCTTCCTCTGGTCTGTTTTACGGATACCAACAAGCCGAGTCCTCTCACTGCCCCCAACTTTTGTATGCTTTTGCGCAAGCACATTGGAACCGGACGAATTGTAAAAATCCATCAGCCGGGTTTGGAGCGGATTATTGAATTTACCATAGAACATCTGGACGAAATGGGGGATCTTCAAAAAAAGCGTCTGATTGTAGAACTTATGGGCAAACACAGCAACATTATCTTCTGTAAAGAAGACGGAACCATCTTAGACAGCATCAAACACATTTCCGCCCAGGTCAGCTCTGTCCGGGAAGTGCTGCCTGGACGCACCTACTTTATTCCCCAAACTGTGGAAAAGTCTGATCCTCTTACGGTCACAGAAGATGCCTTTGCCTTCCTTTTAAAGGATACCCCTGCCCCGGTGCAAAAGGCCCTTTATCAGAAGTTTACCGGCATTAGTCCTATTATCGGAACCGAGCTGTGCCATTTGTCCTCCATTGACGGGGACCGGCCTGGAAACCAGCTTTCCCAGACTGAATTGTGTCATCTTCACCGCCGATTGTCTCTGATGATGGATGACATCAAACAGGGAAACTTTTCCCCTAACATTGTCTATAAAGGCAGCGAACCAGCGGAATTTGCCTCGGTTCCTTTGACCTGCTTTGAGGGCGCTGGCTACACAGCTAAAGAATTTCCTTCCATCAACGCCCTTTTAAATACCTACTATGCCCAAAAAAGCGTCCTGACCCGCATCCGGCAGAAATCAGCTGATCTCCGGCGCATTGTCCAGACTGCCTTGGAGCGGAATTACAAAAAATATGACCTTCAGCAAAAACAGCTGAAAGATACCGGCAAACGGGAACAATACAAAATCTACGGGGAGCTTCTCACCACCTACGGCTATGAGCTTGTCGGCGGGGAGAAGGAGCTGAAATGCCTGAACTATTACACAAATGAAAACATTACCATTCCCCTGGACCCAAATCTCACTGCCCAGGAAAACTCACAGAAATATTTCAGCCGATACGGCAAGCTCAAACGCACCTGTGAGGCCATGACCGAAATGTTAAAGGAAACCAAACAGGAAATTGACCATTTAGAATCCATCAGCGCTGCCCTGGACATGGCCATTAAGGAGGAGGATCTGGTTCCCATCAAGGAAGAGCTGACGGAATTTGGATTTATCAAAAAGAGAGGACCTGGCAAAAAGCCAAGAATCACCAGCCGTCCCTACCACTATCTTTCCTCTGACGGCTTTCACATGTATGTGGGAAAAAACAATTACCAAAATGAAGAAGTAACCTTTAAAATTGCAGGCGGCGGCGACTGGTGGTTTCACGCAAAAGGAATCCCTGGTTCCCATGTCATTGTAAAAACCGAAGGAAAAGACCTTCCGGACCGAACCTTCGAGGAAGCTGGCGCACTGGCTGCCTGGTACTCCAAAGGCCGGGAAAACGAAAAGGTTGAGATTGATTACATTCAGCGGAAACATGTGAAAAAGGCGGCCAAAGGCGCCCCTGGTTTTGTCATTTATCATACCAACTACTCTCTTATCGCTTCGCCTAAAATGGAGCTGGAAGAAATACGTGACTAAACCACAAAAACCAGTTTGGCGATTTGATTAAAATTCGTTAAGGTTTCTGTCTCATATCTTTAAAGAAAAAGAAATACATCCTCCTGTTTTTTCCATTATACTAAAAGAAAAAGGAGGATGTATTTTATGAAAAAAAATCTACCGATCACATTACTTACTTTGACTCCCCTTATGGCATCTGCCGTTCTCACGGCTTGTTCTGCCCCCGCCCCTGCCGCTCCTCCAGTCTCCTTCCCCACTGCCATTCAGGTTCAGAATGCAGACAATCAGGTAATCACCGTATCCAGCAGTCAGGAGGTCTATGTGACGCCGGATATTGCCCAGTTGGTATTCAGCGTTACCACAGAGGCTAAGACTGCAGAGGAATGTCAGCAGAAAAACACAGAATCTTTAAATCAGGTTTTGGAATATTTGAAATCTCAGGGAGTTGAAGAGAAATGGATTCAGACCTCAGATTACAACTTACAGCCAAATTATGACTGGAACAACGGTAAAACCTTGATTGGATATGAAATGACCACCCGCATTACGGTCTCTGAAATTCCTCTGGACCAGACAGGCGCTCTAATCAGCAATACAGTAAAACAGGGCGCCAACCAGGTAGAATCGGTTTCCTACCTTTCCAGCAAATACGACGAAAGTTATCAGGAAGCCCTGAAAAAAGCAGTGGAAGACGCCCGTCAAAAGGCAGATGCTCTTGCTGCTGCCAGCGGCTGCACAGCTGGAGCTGTGGTCCATATAGAAGAATACATGCCCAATACGTATCAGCGGTCTTTTGGCCCAGGAGCCAGACTAAATGCTGCCAAAAGTATGGCAGAGGATACTGCTGACGCAATGGAAATTATGCCCGGACAATTAAAAGTCCAGGCACAGATTACCGTTAGTTTTGCAGTTGGCTATTAAATGGCAGCTGCGCTGCAGATTCCATACCCCATTGCTTGCAGCGGGGTATGGAACTCGTACTAATTCCATCGATCCTGGGAATCGTCTGGACGGCTCCATCGGTCCTCTATTTCCTGGGAATAAAAAACTACTGGGTTGCCTTCCAAATCCGGCGTCTGCATATTCCGGATTGCCCCTGCCAGATAACCAAGGGAAATGCCAATGGAAATCACAAAATAAAGAGGAATGCCAAAAGGAAGGAAAGAAGCCAGCCCTTTAATCAAAAGAGGGGTCGTTCTGGTATATATGCCAAGTTTATACAACTGGCCAAAGGTCAGATCCGACTTCATACAGGACGCCACAATCATCCCCAAGAGACCCACAAACAAAACTCCAAAGAAAAAGGTCCCCTGCATAAATAGAAACACCACCACCAAAACAATACCGATAACCACATTGACATAAGGCAAAAACATGTCAATCAACTGTCGTTTTGACGTCTTCAGGTCCGGACTCCAGTCAGCAAATTCCAAATACTGTATCTGATTATTGTTTTTAATTACAAGGGTATTTTCATCTGCAACCAATACCATATTATATCTGCGCAGTATTTTCTGAATGTCATCCTGGTCCATAAACTCTTGTTCTGTATCCACAAAAATAAAGACATCCCTCTCAATCAGTTCATACGGCTCATCCACATGAAGCTTATTATCGGAAATGGTAAAATCTGGCAAAAGCTCATCTACAATCTTCCCGATCCCTCCCGTTGACACCTGAAACTGAACAAATGGCAAAATCACAGTCACCAGATAATACAGCAAAACCAGCAAAAAACCAAACAAAAAGGTTTTACGCTTTCTATCCTTCAGAAAAATCCCATAACTTTTTAAATCATAAACCGAATGGATTAACTCACTAAATACATTCATTTTCCTTTCAATTCCTTTCCTGTTGCCAAGACACAAAAAACATACTGTGCCAAGAGAATTTCCCATAATTTAGAAAATCCGGCGCCAAAGCGCCGGTTCTTTTTCTTATGTACCATTAAATCCCGTAAATCGCTCCGGCAATCAGAAATGCAATCCCAAAATCAACTGCCACACAGGCAATCAGGATTCCCAGATCAATCAGAATCCGCACTGGTACCGAAAAGTTCTCATTACAGGAAACGCCAGTCACTGCCACAATTCCAACCATGCCTAAAAGGATGCCCAGCGCTCCGCCTAAAGCGGCCAGAGCCAAAAACGCTACCATAAAAATATAGGCCCACTTGGGAAGCTTTGGAGGAGTAAATGGTTTGCCTGTTGCACAGTCTATCCCATCCATCGTCATCTTGCATCCGCCAACCCAGGTGTTGACGTAAAATTCTGCCTTTTTCGGTCCCAGAGGAAGCTCATAAATCTTCCACATACTGTCCTTCTTTGACATGAGATTCTTCAGTTTTACTTTTTCTCCGTTGACGAGCAGAGAGCTTCCCTTTGACTTAATCTCATACTGTCTGCCGTCCACAACCACATTCCATGGTTTCATACTCGGTTCTCCCTTCCTGTACTATCCTGGAAACAATTTTAAATGCCAATAACCGTTTCCTCATTGTGGCCGCACAAAAGCTGCTGCTTTGTCCGGCCACCTGTAATTCTACTCCAATCCCCATTTTTTGTCCATTACTTTTTCATTCTTTTTATAGTTTTTTTATTCGCTATGGTTCACGGGAGACATCACTTTCATTCCGCCCATATATGGCTGTAAAGCTTCGGGAATCCGAACGCTTCCGTCTTCTTGCAGATTATTCTCCAAAAATGCAATCAGCATCCGCGGCGGCGCCACCACAGTATTGTTCAGCGTATGGGCAAAATATTTCCCTTCTTCTCCGTCTACCCGAATCTTTAACCGTCGTGCCTGAGCATCCCCTAAGTTGGAACAGGACCCTACCTCAAAATACTTTTTCTGACGGGGAGACCATGCCTCCACATCACAAGACTTAACCTTTAAATCTGCCAGATCGCCGGAACAGCATTCCAAAGTTCTTACCGGAATATCCAGAGACCGGAACAGATCTACTGTATTCTGCCACAGCTTCTCATACCACATGGGAGATTCCTCTGGTCTGCACACCACAATCATCTCCTGTTTTTCAAACTGATGAATCCGGTACACGCCCCGCTCCTCAATGCCGTGGGCGCCTTTCTCCTTACGAAAACAGGGAGAATAGCTGGTCATGGTCTTTGGAAGCTGATCTTGTGGAGTAATGGTATCAATAAACTTTCCGATCATGGAATGTTCACTGGTTCCGATGAGATACAAATCCTCTCCCTCGATCTTATACATCATGGCATCCATCTCCGCAAAAGACATAACTCCCGTAACCACATTACTCCGAATCATAAACGGCGGCACACAATAGGTAAATCCCCGGTCAATCATAAAATCTCTTGCATAGGAAATCACGGCAGAATGCAGCCGCGCAATATTGCCCATAAGGTAATAAAATCCATTCCCTGCCACCCGGCCTGCTGCATCCAGATCAATGCCGTCAAAACGCTTCATAATGTCTGTGTGATAAGGAATCTCAAAATCCGGCACAATGGGTTCGCCAAACCGCTCCAGCTCCACATTCTCACTGTCATCTTTTCCAATGGGAACACTGGGATCGATTATATTGGGAATGGTCATCATAATCTTTTTGATCTTTTCTTCCAGCTCGGTCTCCTGTCCCTCCAGCTCTGCCAGACGGCTGGCATTGGCTGCAACCTGAGCCTTCACTTCCGATGCCTCCTCCTTCTTTCCCTGCCCCATCAGCTGTCCGATCTGCTTAGAAAGCTTGTTGCGCATGGCCCGAAGCTGGTCTGCCTCTGTCTTTGCCGCCCGGTTTCTGGCATCCAGCTCAATCACCTCATCCACCAAAGAAAGCTTCTCAAACTGAAATTTATTCTCGATATTTTTCTTCACAATCTCCGGATTTTCTCTCACAAACTTTAAATCTAACATAATCTCCTCCTATACTCATCCTGTGTTCAGAACTGTCCTGTTCTATTTTTCTGTCACACTCTATAGTTTTCAGATTATACTACATTTTCCTTGGAAAGAAAAGGGGGAGTTTCATCAAATCTCTCAAACCTTCAAAAACATCCCTGACTTCTTCAGCACCGGACGCACTGCCATATACACAACAACAGCAACTATGGTTCCTGCCACTGCATTTACAAACGTCACCCCCGCAGCCCAGGTAGACATGATTTTCGCTGCATCCGACTGTACGCCCAATACAAAGTTCTTATAAAAATACCCTGCTATCGGGTCCATAATCACATTAAATCCAAGTCCTGCCACAGAAGCCATCAAAGACCAACGAAAAACATATTTTCCGTCGTGGTCCTCTGTAATATGCCCGATTTTGTGGGCCACCAGCCCTGTAATCATCCCAATGCAGAACTTTAGCACAAAAGTTTTGGGCGCGCTGGTAATATATACAGGGTCTAGCAAATCAGCTATGGTCATCCCCAGGGAACCGGCCAGTCCTCCGTAAACGCCTCCCATCAAAAGGGCGGCCAGCACACAAAACGCATTTCCAATGTGGAGCGCCACATAATCGCCGCCAAAGGTGGGAATGGGAATCTTTAAAAATGTAAACGCAACATAACACAAAGCTGCCATCAGCGCTGTAAGCACAATCTTGTAAACCGGGTTTTCTCTCTGATGATTCATAACTTTATCCTCCTTTGAAAATCTTTTATTTCCCCGTTGCTAGTCTGACCATCTTTTCTTGCAGCGGGTTATTTGATTTGCCCCATCATAGCATATAAGTGGATTGTTATAAATAACCAGTTTAAAACTTTTTAACCATACCAGTTTTGCGCCTCAGTCCTGGGACTCCACACAAATCACCACTCCCTCGTCAAAAGTAATTCGCCCAGTCTCCTCTATTACCTCATTGCTGATACAAAGTCCTGCCTCTTCCCCCCGGCGGATATTCTTTTTCACCAAAGGATATTTAAAGCCAGTCAGGGTAATTCCGAAAACCTGTTCTGTGTAAGGCAGAAAGGATACATACTTTCCCCACAGCTCGTCCCGGCAAAAGGTTTTTCCCTCATCCAGAAGGTAAAGGCGGTTTTGGGAATCCACAATCCAGGCTTCCACCCCTTTTTGCATACAGGCATACAACACATCAATATTTGCCATCATGTGATCCAGCCTTCCCCCTGTGGCTCCCAAAAACACCACCCGGCTGCATCCTAAGGTCAGCACAAGACTTCGGGCCAGTTCTGTATCCGTCTCATTTTTTTCTGGTCTATGGCATTTCCAGACAATATGAGGCATCTTCTCAAACCGTTCTCTCACTGGTCTTTTCACCGTGTCAAAATCTCCTACCACATAATCTGGTATAAGCCCCAAAGCCTCTGCCTCCTCCAGCCCCCCATCTACTGCAACAATTCTGTCAAATCTCTCTCTCTCCAAAAAAGACCGGGCGAAAGCCAAATCCAGCCTTCCGCCCGTAATCACCAAACACGATTTCACCTTTTATACTCCTTAAACTTTCTCAAAAATCCCTTCACATTGTCGGTTCGATTTCCGGCAAACACTGCAGAACCTGCCACAATCACATTGGCTCCTGCTTCCAAAGCCTCGGTCACATTGTCCTGATTCACCCCTCCGTCCACCTCAATCCGAACCTGCTCTTCCAGTCCTAAAACACAAAGCCGTTCATGTACCTGCCGTATTTTCTCCTTTGCATAGGGAATCCACTTCTGTCCTCCAAATCCTGGATTTACGGACATGACAAGAATCAAATCTACCTGCTCAAAAACCCATTCCAATGTAGTGACTGGCGTAGCAGGATTAATGGCCACCCCTGCCTTCATTCCCAAATCCCGAATCTGATGCAGCGTCCGGTCCAGATGACGGCATGCTTCCTGGTGAACACAGACCAAATCTGCTCCGGCCTCTTTCATGGCGCCTGCATACCGCCCTGGCTCTTCCACCATCATGTGTACGTCAAAAACTTTGTCCGTAAACGGACGAAGACTTTGAATCACCGGTATTCCAAAGGAAATACTGGGTACAAACATTCCATCCATCACATCAATGTGAATGTACTCTGCCCCTGCTTTTGCAACTTCCTCTACCTCCTGCCCCAGTCTTCCAAAATCCGCCGCCAATAAAGACGGCGCCAAAATTGTCTCCATCACTAGTATCTCCTTTTTCCCTTCTGCTCCTGATACATCAGCACATAGTTGTCATACCGGCTCTGGCTGATTTTATGGTCCTTTACTGCCGCCTTCACGCCGCACACAGGTTCTCCCACGTGTACGCAATCCTCTCCGAACCGGCACTCCTCCTTGTAATGGTAAAACTCTGGAAAATAGTCTTTTAACCTTGCCGCCTCTAGCTCCTCCAGACACAGAAAACTAAACCCGGGCGTATCCATCAGAAAGGTATTTTCTGCCACACAGAAAAGCTCTGCATGGCGGGTGGTATGCTTTCCCCTCTGAATTTTTCTGCTGACAGTCCCGGTTTCCATGCCGGCCTCCGGGTAAAGCAGGTTAGTGAGAGAAGATTTTCCTACCCCGGAAGGCCCTGCGAGAATGGTGGTCTTTCCTCTTAGCTGCTCCCACACCTGCTGGATTCCCCGTCCGTTTCGGGCGCTGAGAAAATATACCTGACATCCGCTGTTTTTATAGATTTCTTCATAGGAAAGCCAGTCTTTCTCCTGACCCAAATCCATCTTGTTAAAACAAATCGCCACAGGTATCTGCTGCATTTCCATCATCACCAAAAAACGGTCCAGCAGATTTAAGTTTGGCTCTGGCTCTTTCATGGCAAACACCACCAAAGCCTGATCTACATTGGCGCTGGCAGGGCGAATCAGTTCATTTTTCCTGGGGAGAATCTCATTAATGTTCCCCTCCCCTGCCTCCTGGTCCAATACGGAAAAAACCACCTCATCTCCCACCAAAGGCTTAATTCCCCGCTTGCGAAACACTCCCTTGGCCTTACATGCATACACCTTGTTTTGATGGTCATGGACATAATAAAACCCTGCAATCCCTTTTATGATCTTTCCAGTCATACGCCACCTTCTAATCCATGGGGAAAAAGGTCAGAGGATACGACTTTAATACTGCCCCTGTTTCCACTTCCACCACTTCCACTTCTCCCTGATCACTGCCGTTCATACTCTCAATGCTGGTATAGCTAACGGGAATCAGCGTAGCTCCCATAATGTTCTTTGCCTCTGTGAGGGTCCGGTAAATGGAAGAGCCGTCTGGTTCCTTTTGGTGAAGCCGAATCAATACCGTGGCATTGGTGCTGCTGGCCCCTGGTCCGATCAAATTGCTTAAATCATACACCGTGTCAATGGAAGCCACATATCGCTGCTGCGGCTTTTCCTCTGGTCCGCTGCTGACCACATAGTTTATCTTTCCTCCTGGTTCAATCTGTCCGTTCTCACCGCCGCTCTGACGGATAATGCTGCCTTTTGGAATGGTTTCGCTGCTTTCCGCAGATGTATCCCCAGGCTGCAGTCCAGACTCTCCAAGGATTGCCAAAGCTTCTGCCTCTGGTTTTCCCGTTAGATCTGGCACAGGAATCAAATCTACATGAGGCCCTGTGCTGACATAAAAGGTCACGGTACCGCCAGACTCAGCCTTTTCTGGTTCAAAACGAATCAGAGAACCTTTCTCAATGGTCTCATTTTCCTCCTCCACCACTTGAACAGTCAGTCCCTGTTCCTCCAAAATCTTACGCCCGGAAGCCACTCCCAAATCAAACAGGTTCAGAGCAGTCAAATCAATCTTATCCGAGCCAAGGCTAACTACCACATTTACATGAGAATATTTTGACACCACAATTCCATGATCTGGCTTCTGAGAGATAATATGGCCTTTTTCCACCGTCTCAGATACCTGATAGGTTGGCTTCATGCTTAAAAAATTCTCCTTTAATTTGGCCTCTGCCAAATCTTCCGGCAAATCCAGCACATCTGGCATATAGACTTCGGAATCTTTTAAGGTCTCTCCGTTCTCCTTCGTGACTGCCGTAATATCCGGGCTTTCCGATGAAGACTCTTTTCCAAGAAGTCCGGAACCAGCCTGAAAGATTCCTCCCAGCCGGGAAAACACTACAATCAAGACTGCCACAATAATAATGGCTACCACAATTCCTGCTCCTGCAAGCAGCCGCTCAATGTGAGAATTTACCGAATCTTCCGGCTCTGGTTTTCTTTGGGAACGACGTTCGCTGGTACGCCGGTTTTCCGACGGGTACCGGGAAGCAGCCGCCTCCTTTGCGGGCCTGCGCACATATTCCCGGGCAGGTTCCTCCCGGTTGTATTCCCGAACCGGTTCGTCTCTAACATATTCCCGGACTGGTTCTTCCCTAACATATTCCCGAATGGGTTCGTCCCGGATTGGTGTGTACTGCTCCTTGATTCTTGCCAGGTCCTTGCCGCTGATTTGCACCGTCTGACCAGAAAGAGCACGCTGATTATCCGTATCCTGGACAAAAGCCCCATCCGGCTGGGTCAGAGACCGACGCAAATCTCCCATTAGCTCATTGGCATTTCCATATCGGTTCTCCGGCTTTTTTGCTGTACATTTTAAGATGATCTTTTCCAGGCTGACCGGAATGTCTTTGTTGTATGCGCTTGGAGGCACCATAGGCTCTTCCAGGTGAGACAAAGCGATGGCCACGGTATTCTCCCCCTCATAGGGCAGACGCCCTGTCACCATCTCATACATCGTAATGCCAAGGGAATAAATATCGCTGCGCTCATCACTGTATCCGCCTCTGGCCTGCTCCGGAGAAATGTAATGAACCGAACCCATGGCCGCCGAGTTCATGGTCTGAGTGGACACCCCCCTGGCAATGCCAAAATCTGCCACCTTCACCTTCCCATCTCTGGACACAATCATATTCTGCGGCTTAATATCCCGGTGGATAATATGCTGTTCGTGGGCTGCGGCAATGCCAGATGCCACCTGAATGGCAATCCCAATGCTTTCCTTAATCTCCAGACGCCCTTTTCTTGTAATGTAAGTCTTTAAGGTCACGCCTTCAATCAGCTCCATCACAATATAATGAAGCTTTCCCTCGTCGATTACATCGTATACATTGACAATGTTCGGGTGGGACAGCCTTGCAGCTGCCTGAGCTTCCATTTTAAATTTCCCTACAAACGTGCTGTCATTACTAAATTCTTCCTTTAACACCTTGATGGCCACCGGCCGGTTTAACTTATGGCATCTGGCTTTATAGACCACAGACATTCCGCCGGAGCCTACCTGTTCCAAAATCTCATAACGTTCCTGCAAATACGTTCCGGGCCTTAAGATCATAATGTCACCTCTCTTATCTGAGGTTCAATCAGAATCACAGAAATATTATCTCTGCCGCCGCTTCGGTTCGCCGCCTCCACTAAAATCTCCGTCTTTCTGCGGACCCCCTCCTCAGCCCGGATAATATACTCCATCTCAAACTCATCTACCATATTGCTAAGGCCGTCGGAACACATGAGAATCGTGTCTTTCGGCTTTAATTTTAAGGCAAACAAATCCGTATCTACGGTTTTCATGGTCCCTATGGCCCGTGTAATAATATTCTTGTTCTTTTGATAATCCCGGCTGTCTCTTTTTATTTTTCCAAGGGCAACCAGCTCCTCCACAAAAGAATGGTCCCTGGTAATCTGCTCCAGCTTCTCCCGCAGCAGATACAAACGGCTGTCTCCAACATTGGCCACATAAAGAACCGTGCCTTTTATTGTGGCTGCCACCAAAGTGCTTCCCATACCAGAAAGGTTCTCGTCTTCCATGGAACGGTAATACAATTCCCGGTTCACCTGCCGGATTCCCTCTTTTAAAAGGCTTTGAATATCTTTTCCTGGATTCTTCACACTTAAAAACGACACCAGATTTTCCACCGTATAGCGAGACGCATAATCTCCCGCATTGTGTCCACCCATGCCGTCTGCCACAAGAAACAGATTATCCAGAGAACCTAGAGGGGATGTGGAAGAATAGACATAATCCTGGTTCATGCTGCGGGACTTTCCCACATCGGTTAATGCATATGCCTGCATATTGTCAGCCTCCTTTCCCTTCCCACTCCGGGCCATTGTCATTTCTGCTCTGCTTTTTTCGAAAGCTCCGCCGCAGCTGTCCGCAGGCCCCATGAATATCCCTGCCCATCTCTCTTCTTATGGTAACGGCAATGCCTGCCTTTTTCAGAATCTCCTGAAACGCCAAAACGTCCTTTTTGCCGGAACAGGCATATTCCCTCTCCTCCACTGGATTGACTGGAATCAGATTTACATGGCCATGAAGAGGACCTACTAAGGCCGCAAGCTCTCTGGCCAACGAAAGCTGGTCATTGACCCCTTTTATCAGACTGTACTCAAAGGTCAGTCTTCGGCCGGTCTTCTCAAAATATTTCCGGCAGGCATCTAAAACTTCAGACAGAGGGTACCGGTTTGCCACTGGCATCAAAGTTTTCCGAACCGAATCATTGGGTCCGTGAAGGGACAATGCCAAAGTCACGGGAAGTCCTTCTTCTGCAAACCGCAAAATTCCTGGCACAAGGCCACAGGTGGAAACCGTTACATTCCGCAGGCTTATATGCAGCCCCAGTTCATGGGAAAGAAGTCTTAAAAAGGCCACCACTGTGTCATAATTGTCAAAAGGTTCTCCAGAACCCATAACCACCACATGGGAAACCCGCTCTCCTGTCAAAGCCTGAATCCGGTACACCTGCTCTAACATCTCGGCTGGCGTTAAATTCCGTTCCAGCCCCTCAATGGTAGAAGCGCAAAAACCGCAGCCCATCCGACAGCCCACCTGGGAAGACACACAGACCGAACACCCGTGGCGGTATTTCATCCACACACTCTCAATCACATTGCCGTCTTCCAGCCTAAATAAATACTTCCGTGTGCCGTCTATTTTGGAAATCTTCACTTCCACCGGCTCCAGCACAGTCAGGTAAAACTCCTCTTCCAAACGCTGCCGCAAGGTTAAGGAAAGATTGGACATTTGTCCAAAATCCACAGCCATCTTTTCGTGAAGCCATCCATACACCTGCTTTGCCCGAAAAGGTTTTTCCCCCATTTGGGCCAGCCTTTGTTCCAGTTCCTCGTAAAACAAGGATTTTATATCTGTTTTTTTCATAAATATTTTCCAACTATCAACTTTTTATATCTTCCTGAAAACCGCAATGAAAAAGCCATCACAAGGGTACACACCAGGAAGCAGCTGAACGTATCCGTCCTTTAGAGTTTCCTCGTTTATCCTCTCCCCCAAAATCTCTGTAAGGCGGACAGGAGCAAAGGGGAAATTTTCCAAAAACCACTGTCTCTGATCTTGATTTTCCTGAACGTTCACAGTGCAGGTGCTGTAAACCAGCTTTCCTCCTGGCTTTACATACCGAGATGCCACAGACAAAATCTGCCGCTGCAGCTCTGTGAGGGATTCGATCCGTTCTCTGGTGATCCGGTATTTAATATCCGGCTTTTTCCCAATGACGCCAAGACCGGAACAAGGCAGATCCGCAATGACAATATCTGCCTTTTCCACCCAGGTGTCATCTAAAATCAAAGCATCCCAAACCTGAGTCTGAATATTGGAAAATCCAGTGCGGGCAATGTTTGCTCTCACCAGATGAATCTTTTCCTCTGTCAGATCCCGGACTGTAACCATCCCGGTTGTACGCAGCAAATCCGCCATATGTAGGCTTTTTCCTCCTGGTGCGCCGCACACCTCAAGGACTTGACTGCCAGCCTGGGGAGCCGCTGCCGCTGCTACAAGGGCAGAAGCCGGATCTTGTACCTGAATCCACCCTTTTTGGAATGCAGGAAGACCCTCTAAATAATCGTATCCTTCCAGCAAAAGGACTTCCGGCAAAAGGCTGCTGGAAACTGCCATTACTCCCTGGCGGTTTAAACTTTCCTGGATTTTCTCCACAGATGCCAGAGACAAATTACACCGGACAGACACTGGCCTTCTGACGAGAAATCCTTTTAACATCTCTTCCACAATTTCATCGGAATACTGGTCTTTCCACAGTTTTATAATCCAGGACGGCATGGAATATTTCAAAGACCAGTCGGAAAATACAAATTCTTCTTTTTTCCGGACCACACTCCGCAAAACTCCATTGACAAATCCTTTCAGTCCCCCAAGACCGCGGCAGACGGTCAGTTTAACTGCCTCGTCACACACCGCCCGATCTGGCACCCGGTCCATCCACAAAATCTGGTACACACTCATTCTTAAAATGGTCCGAATCACCGGTTTTAGCTTTTCCACCTTCATGGTTATGCAGGACGTCAACACCTGATCAATGGTCAGCAAATATTCCACGGTACCCTCTGCCGTCCGGGTGATAAACGCCCGGTCCGGCTTTTCCAGATATTGGTATTTCTCCAGAGCCTGCCGCAGGCAGTCGTGGACAAATCCATCCCTCTCCAGTACCTCCAGCAGAATATCCAGCACGATTTCTCTGGTCTTTGTGGCTTTTTCGGAAGGCTTTTTTCCTCCCTTTTTGGATGTTTTAGTCATCGTTTCTCCGCCCTCCAAACAAAAGCACCAGCCGGAGAAGCTGTAAAAGAGACGCTGCCACCGCCGCCACATAAGTCAAGGCTGCTGCTCCCAAAACCTTTTTGGTGCAGCCCACTTCATCCCCCTGTAATATACCGATCTCTCCCAGAAGCTTCACCGCTCTATTCGATGCGTTAAACTCTACGGGAAGGGTGATCACCTGAAACAATAGAGCCAGCACAAACATCCAAATGCCGATCCGGATAAAGGGAGTAAGGCCAATAAGCATTCCAAACAAAATAAGAGGCAGGGAAAGCTTGCTTCCAAGATTGGCCACGGGAACAAAGGCAGCTCTCATTCGTAAAGGTCCATATCCTACATTATCCTGAATGGCATGACCGCATTCATGAGCCGCCACTCCAATGGCCGCCACAGAAGTCCGGCTGTACACAGACTCGGACAGATTCACCGTCTTGGTGCGGGGATCATAGTGGTCTGTCAGCTGTCCCTGCACAGACTGCACCGTCACATCAAAAACACCCTGTGAGCGCAAAAGCTGTCTGGCCGCGTCCGCACCGGTCATGCCGGTCCGGCTGCGCATTTGGGAATATTTTTGAAATGTCCCGTTGACTCTGGCAGACGCCCACATGGAAAGCAATGCGCCGATAATCACAAGAAGGTAGGTGGGGTCAAACCCATAAAAACCACGGTAATAAGGCATCATAAAACATCAGCTCCTTTCCAGCCGCATCCCTGCCTTCAGGGGAAATCCCCGAAGAAACGATGCCGTATCCATCCGTTTCTTTCCTTCCAGCTGAAGGCTGGTCACATTTAAAATTCCTCTGCCGGTCCTTATTTGAAGACCTGCATCCGAAACCAAAATCACAACTCCCGCTTCCTTTTGGGGACTTTTTTCACCGTCATTTGAACCGAATACGCCAGCGTCCGGCCCACTCTCTTTTGAAGTATCGGTCTGACTGCCTCCATGGTTCCTCTCTGGTTTTCGACCATTTTCCTCCAAAACCTCAGCTGACCACAGCTTTAACATCTTGCCTCCCAGCCAGGTATAGGCGCTGGGCCAGGGATTCAGCCCCCGAATCAGCCGTTCAATGGACTCTGCATCCATGGTCCAGTCAATCTCTCCCATAGACTTTGGAATCTTCTTTACATAGGTAGCTTTCTCATGGTCCTGAGGCGTGGCAGTGATGGTTTGAGCCTCCATCTTTTCCAAAGTGGACAAAATCAGCTCTCCTCCCAGCTTGCTTAGCCGGTCAAAAAGGCTGCCTCCCGTCTCATCTTTTGTGAGGGAAATGACCTTTGTCTCCAAAATATCTCCTGTATCCATGCCCTCATCCATCTTCATTGTAGTGATTCCCGTCTCCTTGTCTCCGTGAATCACAGCCCACTGAATGGGAGAAGCCCCCCGGTATTTGGGAAGCAGGGAGGCATGAATGTTGACACATCCATATTTTGGCAGCTCCAAAAGCTCTTTTGTGAGTATCTGTCCAAATGCCACCACCACCATCACATCCGGAGCAATCTTTCCCATCTCTTCCACAAAAGACGCCTCTCTTGCCCGCTCCGGCTGAAATACCGGAATCTTGTATTTTAACCCAGTCTCCTTTACGGGAGACATAGAAAGAGCATTTCCCCGTCCCTTTGGCCGGTCCGGCTGGGTAACGATTGCCTCCACCTTATGTCTGGAATGAATCAGGCTCTCAAGAGCGGGCACAGAAAAATCCGGGGTTCCCATAAATACAATTCTCATTCGTCCTCCTCTTCGTTGTCTAACAGCTCTCCTTCCACCAAATCCACATACAGCTCACCCTTTAAATGATCGCATTCATGGCAGATGGCCCGGGCCAGAAATTCTTCCGCTTCCAGCTCAAACTCCTGCATCTCCTCATCCAATGCACGAACCCGCACATAATCCGGCCGGGTCACAGTGCCGTGTTTCCCCGGAACGCTAAGACATCCTTCCGGTCCGGTCTGGCTGCCCCTCTTCTCCAAAATCTCCGGATTAATCAGCACATACTGATTCCCGTCCTCCACATCAATCACCACAATCTGCTTTAAAATTCCCACCTGAGGCGCTGCCAGCCCCACGCCTTTGGCCTCATACATGGTATCAAACATATCTTCTACCAGCTGTCGGTTCCGCCGGTTCATCTCATTGACTTTTTTACACTCTTTTGTCAAAATGGCATCTCCAATTTTTCTAATCTGCCTGATCGCCATATCCTCTGATACTCCTTTTCTCCGGGCATGAGTACTTTCGCCCTGTTTCTTATTCACCACTCCTGTATAAATAAATGAATCTAATGCAGCCAGTACACAAATACTTCGTTGCATTCATCTTGAAGTATGAATACGTCGCTGCACAAACAGGCTGCCTTTTAACTAAAATCATACTGTATGGTCAGCTGTCTGCAATCCTCTGTCTCGTCCCATCGATCCTGGACATATTTTTGGATTCTTATTAGTATATCATAATTTTCCTGTTTCATATATAAAATTTTTCTATAAATATCATTAACTTTGTAGATTGGAGCTGGAACCGGACCGATTACCTCCACGCAAGAGGCAAAATGACGGGCCACAGACTGGCCAATCAGCTCCATCATACGGCTTGTCAGGGACTCGTCCCTTCCCGCCACCAAAAGGCCCAGCATATGAGAAGCCGGCGGATAGTGCATCAGCTGCCGGTATCCCATCTCCTGCCGGAAAAAAGTTTTGTAATCCTGGTGGGAAGCCGCTTTCACTGCATAGTGCTCCGGAATATAGGTTTGTATGACTGCTGTTCCCGGATTGCTGCCCCGTCCCGCTCTTCCTGCTGCCTGGACGAGAAGCTGAAAGGTCCGCTCTGCACACCGAAAATCCGGTGCATACAAAGAAATATCTGCCGCCAGTACCCCCACCAGAGTCACACCAGGAAAATCATGGCCTTTCACAATCATCTGTGTTCCGATGAGAATATCTGCTTTTCCCTTTGCAAAAGCAGACAGTATAGACTCATGGCCTCCCTTGCGGGAAGTAGTATCCGAATCCATACGCAAAATCTTTGCCTCTGGAAAACGAAGGGCTGCCATCTCTTCCACTTTCTGAGTCCCAATGCCAAATCCTGCCAAATATTCTGACCCGCACACTGGACATGCACTGGGCTGGGGAATGGTATATCCACAGTAATGACAAACCAGACGCCGGTTGTTGTGCTGAGTCAGGGACACATCACAATGGGGACATTTGATCGCAACCCCACAGCTTCGGCAGGAGACAAAGCTTGAGTAACCTCGCCGGTTCATAAACAGCATGATCTGCTGGCCCTTTTTTAACCGGTCCTCCATCAAATCCTGAAGCCGTCTGCTGAAAACCGATTTGTTCCCTGCCTCCATCTCCCGGCGCAAATCCACCACTTCCACCTCTGCCGGACGGCCGAATCCAGCCCGTTTTTTTAAAGAAAACAACTTGTAAATCCCGGCCTCGGCCTTTGCATACGCCTCTAAGGAAGGAGTGGCTGACCCTAATACCAAATGAGCCCCGCACAGTTTGGCCAGATATTCCGCCACCTCTCTGGCATGGTATCTTGGCGCTCCCTCGCTTCGGTAAGCTCCCTCATGTTCCTCGTCAATCACAATCAGTCCCAAATTCTCAAAAGGGGCAAACAAAGCAGATCTGGCTCCGATCATAATGGACGTATCTCCTCTGGCCGCCCGGTCAAACTGGTCATACCGCTCCCCTGCAGACAGTCTGGAATGCATAACCGAAATCTTTTCTCCAAACCGGTGGTAAAACCGCATAACCGTCTGATAAGTCAGTGCAATCTCCGGAATCAGCACAATTACCTGCTTTCCCTTTGCCAGCACATGCTCAATCATAGCCATGTACACTTCCGTTTTACCGCTGCCAGTAATTCCGTGAATCAGGTAAGGAGTTCTCTCTCCCTGATCATAATCTCTGGAAAACGCGTCCACTGCCTGCTGCTGCCAGGGGTTTAATATCTTTCTGCTTTTTTTAAAATTCTCCTCTTCTCCTGCCTCTGGCTCTGGTCCTGGCATTCCCACCAGAGACCGGACTACCTGCTGATTTCTGGCTTTCACCTTTTTTTTCACTGGAAGCACGGTCTTTAACGCCTGATTCATCGTAGAACCATATTGCTCCTTCATCCACCAGGCAAGGGAAATCCGTCTGGAATCTGCAGTCACGCTTCCCTTTGCCAGTTCACACACCTCTTTTGTCCGGGACTCATCAAACTGGGACTTGTCCGAAATATCTACCACATATCCTTTCCGGACACGGTTTCCCAAACCAAAAGGAACGCAGACCTGACTGCCCACCTGGATTTCCGGAACCAAATGTTCCGGAATCCGGTACTGAAACATCCGGTCTACGCTTTCATGGGAAATATCAATAATCACCGAGGCATACTTTACTGCCATAATTTCTTTACCACCTGATCCAGATTCATGCTGCGGGACCCTTTAAACAGAATGCAGTCCCCTGCCTTCACAAAACCTGAAATTTCTTTAAAAAGCCCCTCCTGATCTCCTTCTGCAAAATGGCGGCAATAGGTTCCTTCTGCCTCAATCTCCCTGGAAAGTTCTCCTAAGGTGAGAATTGCATCTACGGGATGTTTGGACAGCCAGATGCCGATTTCTTTATGATACCGGACCTCTTCCTGCCCCAGTTCCCTCATATCAGCCAGCACAGCAATTTTTTGCCCCGTCTTTTTCATGGAAACAAGTACATTTAAAGCCGCCTCCATGGACGCAGGGCTGGCATTGTAAGTATCGTCAATCACAGTGACTCCGGACCGCTCAAAAACCTGCTGCCGCCCTTTAAAACCAGTAAACTCTCCCAGCTTTTCTGCTGCTTTTTCCATTGGCACACCATAAAGATCTGCCACTGCCAAAGCTGCCAGGGCATTTCCTACCTGATGATTTCCCATCACCTTCAGTTTTACCAGAACCTTCTTTTCTCCATGAACTGCCGTAAATACAGGATACCCATCAACAAGCTGTATATCTGTGGCCCGGTAATCGCAATTTTCTCCGACTCCGTAATAGAAGGTACGTCTTCCCTCTCTTCCTTTGGTGGTTTTTAACAGAGGGTCGTCTCCGTTAAGCAGCAAGATTCCTTCTGGTTTTAATCCGTCCTGAATGTTTAGTTTCTCCTGGTAAATCTTTTCCTGTGATCCCAGCAGTTCCATGTGGGCCACTCCCACATTGATAATCACCGCCAAATCAATTTGGGCAATCTTTGCAATCACCGTCATTTCCCCAGGCAGACTCATTCCTAACTCCAGCACCCCGATCTCATCTTCCTTTGTGATTTCCGACAGGGTGATCGGCACCCCTACCTGACTGTTTTTATTTCCCGGAGTCTTGTACACACGAAATCCCGCTGACAAGGCGGCTGCCACCATCTCTCTGGTTGTGGTTTTTCCCACACTTCCGGTAATTCCAATCAAAGGAAGAGTAAGTCGGCTCCGGTAATAAGAACCGATGGCCTGAAGGGCTTTTTTTGTGTCCTCCACCCAAATCCATGGACATGGACTGTCTTTTTCTGTGTCTTTGGAAGTCAGAACTGCCCCAGCCCCTGCCTCGATTGCCGCAGGAAGAAACCGATGGGCGTCTACCCGCTCTCCAATCAGCGGCACAAACAAATCTCCGTTTCTGACCTGGTTTGAATCAATGCAAATATGTGCCAAAGACTTGTTCTCGTCTCCGCACAAAAGTCTGCCTCCTGTGGCTTTTACAATATCTTTTACCGTCATCTGTTCCATTTACTACACCTGTTTCCTAACCATAGTTATTGTGTGAAAGATGGGTTTATTCCTGTTTCTTTATTATTTTTTCCACTACTTCTTCCACAACTGCCCGGTCCAAAAAGGGATAGCGCACGCCCTCAATCTCCTGGTAATCTTCATGCCCTTTTCCGATAATGGCAATCATATCTCCCTCTTTGGCATGGGTAATGCTGTATGCAATGGCCTCCCGCCGGTCCGGAATCTCCACAAATGCCCCGCCGGTCTTCTCAATGCTTCCCCGAATGTCCGCAAGAATATCTTCCACCCGCTCGTACCTGGAATTGTCTGCTGTAAGAATGGAAAAGTCTGCCATTTTTCCCGCAATTTCTCCCATGGAATACCGCCGGTCTTTGGAGCGGTTTCCCCCGCACCCAAAGACACATACCAGCCGTTTGGGATGATATTCCCGCAAAGTGGCCAAAAGGCTTTCCATACTAACTGCATTGTGGGCATAATCCACAATTACACAGCATTTTTTTGAAGTATACACAATCTCCATCCGGCCGTTGAGTTTTAAATGCTCCAATCCATGGCACAGAGCTGACTCTGTCACTCCTGCCTTTTTGCAAACTGCCGCCGCTGCCAGTGCATTGCTTACATTAAACTTTCCGGGAATATTGACCCGCACCAGAATCGGTTCATACTTGGCCAAATCCTGGCTGCATCCTTTTTCCCCAAAATCCGTGTTGTGGTCTGTTCCTGCCAGATTCTGGCCGCTGTCTTCCGGATTCAAAGTGGAAACCAAAGATTGGTTTGTCTCCACAATTCCAAATTCCAGACCAACAAAATCCGGTTCTGACACATAATGAATCTGTTTTGCCTGATACCTGGCAGGGTGTTCGATTCCAAATCCCTCCCAGGGACAAGAAATACCTTCCAAAATGGCATCTCTATGGTCATCGTCCACATTCACCAGCCCAAAACGGCTCTGGTGAAAAATCTTCTTTTTATAGTGAAGATACTCTTCAAAATCTGCATGTTCATTTTCCCCAATATGATCCGGGGACAGATTGGTAAAAATTCCATAATCAAATGTGATTCCAGCTACCCGGCTCATTTTTAATGCCTGAGAAGACACTTCCATAACACAGGCATCACATCCTTCCTCTGCCATTTGACGGAAGTACCGGTGAAGTTCATAAGACTCTGGCGTGGTGTTCATGGTCGGATAATGAGTCTTGCCAATTCCCACTCCGTTGGTTCCGATAATCCCGGTCTTCTTTCCTCCTGCCTCCAAAATAGCCTGAATCATGTGAGCTGTAGTGGTCTTTCCCTTTGTTCCGGTAACGCCGATCATCAACATTTCTTTTGCCGGATAGCCAAACCGTGCTGCTGACAAAAGCGCCAAAGCTTCCCGTCCGTTATCCACCAGAATCACCGTCACCTCCGGCGGCGCCAAAACCGGGTGTTCCACCACCAGAACCGTAACTCCTGCCGACAGGACCTGGGGAATAAACTTATGAGAATCCACCTTTGTCCCTTCCATACAGACAAACACAACTCCAGGCGCTGCCTTGCGCGAATCAAAAATCACCTCGTTCACCTCTGCATCCACACTTCCCTGCAGACATGTATAGTTTAATTTCTCCAGCCAATCCTTCAACATACCATCCTGCCCTCTTTCTAAATTTACTTCGCTGCATGAATCTGCATAAATCTTAAAGTAAATTCCGGTAACGGTTTAGAATAACCCGGTAATCTTCCCGTCTTCATTGACGTCAATTCCATCTGCCGCCGGTTTTTTGGGAAGTCCTGGCATGGTCATAATGGCGCCTGTGAGAACCACCACAAATCCAGCTCCAGCGGACACATAGGCATCTCTTACCTGAATGTCAAATCTGGAAGGTCTTCCCAAACGGTTGGGATCATCGGACAGGGAATACTGGGTCTTTGCCATACACACCGGCAAGCTTCCAAATCCCATTTCCTCCATCCGCGCCAGGGCTTTTGCCGCTCCCGGCACATAGCTGACCCCGTCTGCCCCGTAAATCTCGGTGGCGATCTGGTGAATCTTTTCTTTTAAACTCATCTCATCTGGATAAATGGGGGCATAATGGCTTTCCTTGTGTTCCAAAGTATCGATCACCTTTTTGCCAAGTGCCTCACCGCCTTCTCCTCCTTTTTCCCACACTTGAGACAAGGCAAACTCACAGCCTTTGTCCTCACAGAATTTCCGGATAAACTCATATTCTGCCAAAGTGTCGCTGGTAAAGGAATTTAATGTCACCACCACCGGAACCTTGTACTTCTGAATATTTTCAATGTGTTTTTCCAAATTTACGATTCCCTTTGCCAAAGCATCTAAATTCTCCTGGGATAACTCGTTTTTGGGAACACCGCCATTATATTTCAGCGCCCGGACCGTTGCCACAAGCACCACTGCATCTGGTTTTAAATCTGCCATCCGGCACTTAATATCTAAAAATTTCTCTGCCCCCAAATCTGCCCCAAAACCTGCCTCTGTCACCACAATATCCGCCAGCTTTAAAGCCGTCTTTGTGGCCCGTACACTGTTGCATCCATGGGCTATGTTGGCAAATGGCCCTCCGTGAACCAGCGCTCCTGTGTGTTCCAGAGTCTGAATCAGATTCGGCTTGATAGCATCCTTCAAAAGAGCGGCCATAGCCCCCACCCCGTTTAACTGGGCGGCTGTCACCGGCTCCCCTGCATAATTATATGCAACGATAATCCGTCCCAACCGCTCTTTTAAATCTTTCATGTCATTGGCCAGACAGAGAATTGCCATAATCTCAGATGCCACGGTAATGACAAAATGATCCTCCCGCACCACTCCGTCCGCCTTGGCACCCAATCCCACCACCACATTGCGCAGAACCCGGTCATTCATGTCCATACATCGTTTCCAGAGAATCTGCCGGGGATCGATCTGCAAAGCATTTCCCTGCTGCATATGATTGTCCAACAAAGCTGCCAGCAAATTATTGGCAGAAGTGATGGCATGAAAATCTCCGGTAAAATGCAGGTTCAAATCCTCCATAGGCACCACCTGGGCATAACCGCCTCCTGCAGCCCCGCCCTTTATGCCAAAACACGGTCCCAGGGAAGGCTCCCGCAGTGCCAGCATCGTTCTTTTTCCCAGTCGGTTTAACGCGTCTGCCAGCCCGATGCTGGTGGTAGTCTTTCCCTCTCCTGCAGGAGTCGGATTGATGGCTGTCACCAAAACCAGCTTTCCGTCCTTATTATCTTTCACCCGGTCCCACAGCTCGTCGGTCAGTTTGGCTTTATACTTGCCATACAGCTCCAGCTCATCCTCCCCAATCCCATAAGCCCCGGCAACCTCTTTCACGGACTTCATCTCTGCTTCCTGTGCAATCTGTATATCGGTTTTCATGTCCATACCTCCTGATTTCTCTTGAATTTTGCCATTTTGTCTTTGTCAGCTCTTACAATACAAACGTTCTGTGAAGACTTTTTCCAAAGCCTTACTCCTCCAGTAACTCCTCAAATTCCTCCATTGTAACTAAAATTTTTCTGGGCTTGGTGCCTTCCTCCTCACCCACGATTCCTGCATCCGCCAGCTGGTCCATAATCCGAGCCGCCCGGTTAAAGCCAATCTTAAACATCCTCTGGAGCATTCCAATGGACGCTTTGTCCTTTTCAATGATAAATCTGCCTGCCTGCTCAAAGTACTCATCCCGTCCGCTGTTTCCGCCAGCGCCTCCTCCTCCGGTCATGGAAGAAGCGCTGCTCATCTGTCGTTCCACATCCGGGTCATAATCCGCAGACATTCCCTGCTCGGTCAAAAACTCCACTACTTTTTGCACTTCCGAATCTGACACAAAAGCGCCCTGAACCCGCTGGGGCTTTGGAATGCCGGAAGGGAAGAACAGCATATCTCCCTTTCCCAGCAGTTTTTCCGCCCCATACATGTCGATGATCGTCCGGGAATCCACTCCTGACGACACGGAAAATGCAATTCTGGACGGCACATTTGCCTTGATCAGACCAGTAATAACATTGACGGACGGTCTTTGGGTGGCAATCACCAGATGAATGCCTGCTGCCCGTGCCAGCTGTGCCAGTCGGCAGATGGCATCCTCCACCTCACCAGGAGCCACCATCATCAGATCTGCCAGCTCATCTACAATAATGATAATCTGAGGCATTCGCTTTGGCTTTTCCTCATCCGGCACCTCTTCTCCCAGGCTGTCAATCCGGGCATTGTATCCGGCCAGATTCCGCACATTACATTCTGCAAACTTTTTGTATCGGTCCTGCATTTCTGCTACTGCCCAGTTAAGAGCGCCGGAAGCCTTTTTGGGGTCTGTCACCACCGGAATCAAAAGATGGGGAATCCCGTTGTAAACACTTAACTCCACCACCTTAGGGTCCACCATGATAAGCTTCACATGTTCCGGACTTGCCTTAAAAAGAATGCTCATAATCAGTGTGTTGATACACACCGATTTTCCCGAACCAGTGGCGCCTGCAATCAAAAGATGAGGCATTTTTGCAATGTCAGTCACAACCACCTGACCTCCAATATCCTTTCCCACAGCAAAAGCCATAGGGGAGGAATGTTTCTGAAATGCCTCTGATTCCAGAAGCTCCCGCAAATACACCATTGTAGTTTCTTTGTTGGGTACCTCAATTCCCACTGCTGACTTGCCGGGAATCGGCGCTTCAATCCGAATATCCTCTGCTGCCAGACTAAGCTTTATATCATCAGCCAGACTTACAATCTTGCTTACCTTCACTCCCTGTTCCGGATGAAGCTCATATCGGGTTACAGAGGGACCACAGCTAATATTGGTTACAGTCACTCCCACGCCGAAATCCCGTAACGTCTGCTGCAGTTTAATCGCTGTATCTTTGTATTCTTGCTCTGAATTGGCTGAAGCCAAGAGATTTCCTCTTTTTAATAAGGTAACTGGAGGGAATATATATTCTTTTTTCGGCTGAAGCTCCTTTTGTTGAATCTGCTGCTGCATACTGATTTCTCCAGCCTGCTGGTCTTCTCTTACCTCCTGCCGTCTAGATTCTAACTTTTTGTGGAGCGCCTCTGTATCGCTGTCAATCACCTTTCCGGAGGCAGTCACCACCCGTCTGTCCCGCTCTGACACGACAAAACCTTCTTTGGGATTGTAAAAACCTTCCGTTTCCTCCAAATCATTTTCCATATATCCAGAAGAAGTTATTCTGCTATCCTCTGTGGAAACTCCTATATAAATCTCCTCCGGGTCATCTGCCCTGTATCTTAGCACAGGCGGAACTTTGTTCTCCTCCCGGTACCGGGCCGCAGCATCTCTTTCATCTTCTTTTGGATACCGAAGCAGGGAGGCTCTCCCATCTTCTTTATACCCTCTAAATGAAGCATCCTCTTCCTGTCCTTTATACCGCAGCAAAAGGGATCTTCCATTTCCTGTCTCTTCCTTATTTTCAGACAAAGACGACACTCCATTTTCGTTCTCTTCCTGGTACCGCAGCAAGGACGGCGCTCCGTTTTCATTCCCTTCCGAATACCGCAGCAAGGACGGCGCTCCGTTCTCATTCTCTTCCGGATACTGCGGCAAGGACGATTCTCCGTTCTCATTCTCTTCCTGATACCGCAACAAGGACAGTTTTTTGTTTTCCTTCTTTTCCTGATATTGTGCAGATGCAGATGCTCCATCCTCTTCTTTATACCGCAAAAGAGAAAGTTTTCTCTCCTCTTCCTCTGACTTTCCAGCTGAAGAATCCTCATAGTTTCCTCTGTATCGCACAATCGGCGGCTCTTCTTCCCCCGTCAGCAAAATTTCCTCTTCCTCCATAGAAAAATCCTCTGCCCGGTACCTGACCACCGGAGGAAACGGCTGCTCTGGCTTAGGCGCATCCCGATCAAAGTCTGGCTGCACAAATTCTGGAACCGAAATCCGGTTCCAGGCATCCCCAGGGGGCAAATCCTCTGGTTCCAGACGAACGGTTTCGGAATCTTGCAATTCTTTTTCCTCGCCTTTTTGAAAGGCGGATGCAAGTCCATGAAACGATGGCTCAGATGCAGGGGTATGAAATGGAGGAGGTTCCACCGGACGTCCAAAACTCCCATCCAAGTCACTTAAACGGGTAATTCCCTCTGCCACCAGACGCTGGGCTGATTCTGCCGGAGACAATACCTTATCCTCTGCAAAAGGAGCCATATCCTCCCCATGATAAGCTGCTGGCGTTATTTTTCCCACAAAAACGTCTGCTGGGTCCGGACTGCTCTTTTTGGTTCTTTCTTCTGGTATGTTTTCATTGGGTATGTTCTCATTGGGTTCAGAGGCAACATTCATACTGCGGCCATTTTGCCTGTCACGGCCCAATCTAGGATTAGTCCCGGAATCTTCCTTGTAGCTTTTACTTTTTTCATAGGTAAATTTGGAACTCGGACCATAACTGGCCCCTTTCGGACTCAAAGATTCCAAACCATAGCCGGCTCTCTCAGGATTCGTAGATTTGGGACCATGACTGTCATTTTCCGGATTCACGGATTGGGGACCATAACTGCCACTCTCCGAGTACATCCCTTCCGGCTCATAACCACCTTCCGGATACGCTGTTTTTTGTCCGTAACCTGGCTCACCATAAGAAGATTCCGGGCCATAATCCGTATTTTCGTAATATTCCGGCTGCCCCTCATATCCCATTTCTTCTCCGTAACCAACCCCTTCGTTATATGCGGCCGGTTCCCCATAATATCCTTCTGCTGCCTCTAAATCTCCTAAAGTTGTGGACTCCAGATTCACTCCCCGGATTCTCTGTTCTTTTTGCTGACGCCGCTCTTCCTGCCGCTCCGCCCGTTCTTCCTTCCTCCGGCTCATATCTTCTTTGGCATATCGGTAAGCTGCATCGCTCTGCCTTTTCACCGCTTTCACCAAAGACCGCTCTGTGATGCACACAACACTGATGGCCAACCCTGCTAAAAGCACCAAAAACGCACCAATGTTGCCTACAATTGAAGTCAGTCCTACGTAGAGAATGCCTCCCACCAATCCTCCGCCTGCTCCACTTTCTGAAGACAGACGATAAAATTCAAATATTCCCGTCTGATCCTCTGGCTGTTTGCCGAACAAAAGCTGTGCAAAACCGCACAGAATCACCACAGTAGCCACCGATGCCAGAAGCTTGCGCATTGCAGTCATATTCCCCTGATTGGAAAGGTAAAAACAGGTTCCCACAAACAAAAGAAACGGAGCAATAAACCCCACGCTGCCAAAAATCCCCAGCTGTATAGACCTTAAATAATCCCCAGCTACCCCGCACAGATGGAAATTGCTTAAGAACAACAAAACTGCTACTGCAAAGCATACAAGAATCAATGCTTCCGCACCGAAAAAATCCTCCGGCTCTTCCATAGGTACAGCCGTGTTCTTCCTTCCCTGAACGCCGCCTGCTTTTTTGCTTCCGTTTTCCTTTCTGCCGCCTGTTTTTCCCGGATTTCCTCCGGCATTAGCCGATTTTTTTGGAGGGTTTGCTCCCTGTCCCCGGCTTCTTCCTGCTGCTGATTTTTTATTTGATGTTGCTGCCACAACCTTATGCCTCCTATTCTCTAATAAACCTAGTGTTCCATCCGGACAGAAAATGGAATTGTGAGCGGCCTGGTACGTGCCAGTGCTCGGCAAAATTTCGACGGCGATGTGGGCCATCGACTAGAAATTTTAGCGACGCAATGGTGCGTGACAGACTGTTCACGACTTCGATTTCTGTCCGGATGGAACACTAGAGTGTGTCTGAAAATTGCTTTCCGTCAGATGCGCTCTAGTACACCCACAAGCTGGAATGTAGAAATGGCGAAAATATTTTATTAAACACGCTCTAGTATACAAAAAATTAATGGGAATTGCAACCATGGAAATAAAAGGCTGTTTCTGAAAGGATTGGAAAAGTTACGGTAAGTGGTTGTTGTCCGATCCAAATCATGGTAAAATAAAATGGTTTCCCCAATATTTTGGAAGAAAATCTTATAGATTCCCAAAAAGGAAAGGAAAATTTTATGGAGTACATTCCTGCCAAAACCATTGTCACAAAAACCAAAAACAGCAGCTGGTTCGGCATTGATTATAATATGAACATTTACAAAGGCTGCTGTCATGGATGCATCTACTGCGACAGCCGTTCTGACTGTTACCGGATTTCGGACTTTGACCGTGTAAGGGCAAAAGAAAATGCTCTGACTGTCATTCGGGATGATTTGCGCAGAAAGGTCAAAAAGGGAGTGGTAGGAACCGGCGCCATGAGCGATCCCTATAATCCGTTTGAAAAAGAACTGAATCTGACCAGACATAGTTTAGAACTTATTGACGCTTTTGGCTTTGGCGCTGCTATTGCCACCAAAAGTCCCCTGCTCTTCCGAGATGTGGATATTTTGGAATCCATCCAGGACCACTCCCCGGTTTTGTGCAAAATAACGGTAACCACCATAGACGACCAGCTGGCAGGTAAAATCGAACCAGGAACCGCCCGTTCTTCCAAGCGTTTGGAACTGATCTCGGATTTAAGGGACAGAGGAATCTTTGCTGGAATCCTTCTCATGCCAGTGCTTCCTTTTTTGGAAGATAACAAGGACAACATTTTGGGAATCGTAAAAGCTGCCCATGAAGCCGGCGCCCGATTTATCTATGGCGCCTTTGGCATGACCTTGAGAGACAGCCAAAGGGAGTGGTATTTTCAAAAACTAGAAGAATTATTTCCGGGCCAGAACCTTCCTGCGCAATATGCAAAGGCTTACAAAAACCGCTATGAATGTCACAGCCCTCATTGGAAAAATCTGTGGAAGTGTTTTGGGGAAGCATGTGAAAAATATGGTATTCTATATCAAATGAAGGATATTATCTGCGCCTATAAGCGTGGGTACGAACAAAACCGACAGCTGAGCCTGTTTGATTTTTGATTGCCAAGATTGTCAGACATCCTGCGGGCGCAAGTTCCCGCTTCCCGTCAAATATCAAAAATTTTCAATCTTCTATCCAAAAGGAGGTGTGATTTTCATGGAATCGAAACGCCTGATTTTCCACATAGATGTCAATTCCGCTTTTTTAAGCTGGGAGGCGGTCTACCGGATGCAGGAAGGTTTATCCGGTCCGGATTTGCGCACCATTCCTTCCGTTGTAGGAGGCGACGCCAAATCCCGCAGGGGAATCGTGCTGGCCAAATCCACATCCGCCAAAAAATCTGGTGTCATCACCGGAGAGCCTCTTGCAAATGCCCTCCGCAAATGCCCGGATTTAACTGTAGTACCTTCCCGGTTCGATTTTTACCAGAAATGTTCTGCAAACCTTTTTAAACTTCTGGAGGACTACACTCCGGATATTGAAAAATTCAGCATTGACGAAGGATTTCTTGACATGACCGAAACCATACACTTATTTGGCAAACCAGAAGAAACCGCAGACCTTATCCGAAAGCGGATTTTGGAAGAACTGAAATTTACGGTGAATATTGGCATTTCCACCAACAAGCTTCTGGCAAAAATGGCTTCCGATTTTGAAAAGCCCAATAAAACCCACACCCTGTATTTGGAAGAAATTCCAGACAAAATGTGGACTCTCCCTTTGAGAGATCTTTTCTTTGTAGGCAGCGCGGCTGCTGATAAAATGAGACGAATTGGACTTCACACCATTAAAGATGTGGCCACCTGTGATGTACAAATCCTCCGCTCCCATTTAGGGAACAAATATGGGGACCTGATTCACCGCTATGCCAACGGTGTGGATGACGAGCCTGTTGCCAGCCGGGAACCAGCCAACAAAGGCTATGGAAACCGGATTACTCTGCCCAGGGATGTATCCGATTACGACACGGCCTGTCAGGTTCTTCTGGCTTTAAGCGAAACCGTGGGAACACGGCTGCGGGAGGAAAAAGTCCGCTGCAACTGTATCTGTGTGGAACTGAAAAACTGGCAGTTTACCTCCCAGTCTCATCAGCTCACTCTGGACACTCCCACCGATTCCACCGGGGTATTGTTTGAAAATGCCTGCCGCCTTTTAAAGGAATGCTGGGATTTGACTCCGGTCCGGTTAATCGGCCTTCGCACCAGCCGGATTTCCGAAGACTCCTTTGAACAGATGAACCTGTTTGACACGCAAAAATCTAAGAAAATGAAAGAACTGGAACGGGCTGTGGACCAAATTCGAAAAAAATACGGCACGGACAGCATGAAACGGGCCAGCTTTTTAAAAACAGATACCCTGACCGATCACGCAGTCAGCAAAGAAAAACATCTTCCTTTTTCTTAACTGCTCTTAAAAACTCTTAGTAAGGAGGTTTTTATGAAAAATCACAAAGAACTGGCAAAAGCCTATTTTCTGGAAGGCTACAACTGTTCCCAGTCTGTTCTCCTTGCCTTCCATGAAGAACTGGGTCTGGATAAAGATACCGCTGCTTCTCTGGCATCTCCCTTTGGCGGAGGAATGGGACGCCTAAGAGAAGTCTGCGGCACAGTCAGCGGAATGTTTCTCGTCCTTGGATTAAAGAGGGGATATAAAAATCCAAAAGACCTGGAGGGCAAAAAAGTATTGTATGAACAGGTTCAGGAGCTTGCCGACCTTTTTCGCCAGCGAAACGGCAGCATTCTATGCCGGGAACTTTTAGGATTGGACCATTCCTCTGACCCTCCCACTCCGTCAGAACGAACTCCGGAATACTACAAAAAGCGTCCCTGCAAAGATCTGGCAGCCGATGCGGCAGATATTTTGGAACAATTTTTGGAGTAACCTTTGATTTTATGTAGAAATACATTACTTTATTCTGATTTTACAAAATACTTTGTCTGGATTTCCATGAAATCCTCTCAGATCAAGGGATATTTTTTCATTTTTTGACTAAAAAAGACTACCCGTTTTTTCTCTTTTGTGGTACAATTTTAGTATTACAGCCGGAAATCCTGCCCTACAGGTTTTCCTGGCTGGCGAAAGAAGGCAGAAGGTCTGCAGCCTTCCCCATTCCTTCGCCAATTAAATAATCAGGGGGAGATTAATATGGCAAAAGAAATGATTGCAATGCTTCTTGCCGGCGGACAGGGTTCACGTCTTTACGCACTGACCCAGAAGCTGGCAAAACCTGCAGTTCCTTTCGGCGGCAAATACCGGATTATCGATTTTCCGCTGTCAAACTGCGTCAACTCCGGCATTGATACAGTGGGCATTCTGACCCAGTATCAGCCGCTGGTCCTGAACGAATATATCGGCAATGGACAGCCGTGGGATCTGGACCGTCTGCATGGAGGCGTTCATGTACTTCCGCCGTATCAGCAGGCATCCGGTTCTGACTGGTATAAGGGAACCGCCAATGCCATCTATCAGAACATTTCGTTCATTGAGCGTTACAATCCGCAGTATGTGATCATTCTGTCTGGTGATCAAATCTGCAAGCAGGATTACAGTGACTTCCTGCGTTTTCACAAAGAAAAAGGCGCTGAGTTCAGTGTAGCGGTCATGGAAGTTCCGTGGGACGAGGCTTCCCGCTTTGGCCTGATGGTAGCGGATGAAAATGACAAGATCACCGAATTCCAGGAAAAGCCGAAAAACCCCAAGTCAAATCTGGCGTCCATGGGCATCTACATTTTCAACTGGGATGTATTGAAAAAGTACCTGATTGAAGACGAAGCTGACCCCAACTCTGAAAATGACTTTGGCAACAACATTATTCCCAATCTGCTTCGGGATGAGCGTCAGATGTATGCTTATCATTTCAGCGGCTACTGGAAAGATGTGGGAACTATCTCCTCTCTCTGGGAAGCCAATATGGAAGTTCTTGACCCAGAGCACAGCGGCATCAACCTGTTTGATGAGAACTGGAAGATTTACAGCCGTAACAGCGGTATGACCGGACACCGAATCAGCAGCGAAGCTGTGGTGGAAAACTGTATGATTACCGACGGCTGCCGGATTTCCGGAACAGTAAAACATTCCATTCTATTTGCAGGCGTTACCGTAGAACCCGGCGCCCAGGTGGAAGACGCAGTGATTATGGGCGGCACCACCATTAAGGCAGGCGCCTGTGTCAAGCACTGCATTGTGGCGGAAAATGTTGTGATTGGCGAGAATGCCGTAGTGGGCGCTATGCCTGCTGACGGAGAAAAGGGCGTGGCCACGGTTGGCTCCGGCGTTTATGTAGGCGACGGTGCAAAGATCGGTCCCAATGCCATGGTCAACAGCAATGTGAAAGGCGGTGACGAACAATGGTAAATTCCAACGCAGATGCTTTGGGCATCATTTTCCCAAACACTTATGACACCATGATTCCGGAACTGGTCAGTGAGCGTTTGATGGCTTCCATCCCCTTCGCAGGCCGTTACCGGATGGTAGACTTTATCCTGTCCAGCATGGTCAACAGCGGCATTGGCAATATTTCCCTGGTTGTCCGCAAAAATTACCACTCTCTCATGGACCATTTAGGAGCCGGACGTGAGTGGGATCTGACCCGTAAAAACGGCGGACTGAACATTGTTCCACCGTTTGCTCAGAAAAACATCAAAATGTACACCGGACGGGTGGAAGCGCTGGCAAGCATTATTGAATTTTTAAAATCCCAGCGGGAAAAATATGTGGTCATGGCTGACACAAACATTGCTGTGAACTTTAATTTCAAGAAATTCATGGACGCACATATTGCCAGCGGCGCAGATGTAACGGTTGCATACAGTGAAGAGCTTCTTCCTGAGGGAGCTGTTAAGAGAAATGATCTTGGCAGCAACATGTACTACACCTTTGATATTGACAACGGACGTGTGACCAACTTAAATATCTGCTCCAAAGAAACCGGAGTCCAAAATTTCTCCATGAATATTTATATTATGGACCGGGAATTGCTGATTGAACAGATCAGCACAGCCTACCTTCACGGCTATTCATACTTTGAGCGGGATATTTTATCCACCCAGCTTGACAAACTGAACGTGCAGGCATATCGGTATGACGGCTATCTGGCACGAATCTGTGATCTCAAGGGTTATTTTGATGAGAATATGAGACTGCTGGATGAGGAGAACCTGGATAAACTCTTCTCTGGAGATCCCATCTACACCAAGATTCGTGATGACAACCCGACCCGGTACATAGGGGAAGCCAAAGTCAAGAATGTAATGGCAGCAGACGGCTGTGTCATTGAAGGGGAAGCTGAAAACTGTGTTCTGTTCCGTGGTGTCCGGATTGCAAAAGGCGCAAAGGTTAAAAATTGTGTTCTGATGCAGGATACGGTTGTGGAACAGAACGCATGTTTGGAATATATTATCTCAGATAAGAATGTTACCTTTACCTGCGGCAAAGAAATCAAAGGCAGTGACAGCTTCCCAGTATATGTGGCCAAACACCAGACGGTGTAACCCACAAATGGGAGCAATTCAAAAGTAATTCACAGTGCTTAAAGGCAGGCAAACTATATTTTCATTATGCTTAGGTTGTGAGCGCACCGGACCATTCCATGTGCGCTCCTGCACTGTAAAAAGGAGGAGATCTGATGAATTATATTTCTGCTCTTGGAAATCAGAGCTTCTACAATTCCAATGCCATGCTGTCTGGGAGACTTGGACAGATGGGCAGGGGAAACCATTTCATGGGACGGCAGTCAAGAGTCATGGGACCGTCTGGAATGAATCGGATGACAGACGCTTCCTCTCAGATGGGGATGAATCCATTGACGGGAAGTTCCGGACGCTCTGGAATCAATCCCCAAACTGCCTTTGGAATGAGTGGCATGTCCCAACCATCTGGAAATGCCAGTCCGGTTGGTATGTCTGGACAGCAAGGCATGGCTGGTTTCTCCAAAGCAGCACAGACAGAGGGTCAGACAGCAGTCCAAAAGCAGCCAGACTTGGATACCTATGAATGCCAAACCTGCGAAAACCGGAAATACCAGGATGGGTCCAATGATCCGGGAGTTTCTTTTAAGACTCCTACCCATGTAAGTCCGGAAGCTGCTCCTTCTGCAATCCGCGCCCATGAAATGGAACATGTGGCTCATGCACGACTAAAAGCTGAGAAGGAAGACCAGGAGATCGTCTCCCAGTCCGTAACTTACCACACCAGCGTATGTCCGGAATGCGGCAGAGTCTATATGGCTGGAGGCACTACCCGCACCACCTTCCGCAGCGCCCCGGTCACAGAACAGCCTCCTGTTGAGAAGGGACAGTATGTGGACCTTCTGGCATAACTTGTTTTATGTCATTGTATCAAATTTCTCGTGAATGTATACGTCAGACTTTCTATCATTCCGTCATGGACGATAGAAAGTTTTGGCGTTATTTTTCAATATGCGGCATGAGTGAGTGTCTGATCATTCATTAACATTTACATCATTTTTCTAAAGGCATCTTGTTATTCCTTTAACCGGACATAAATCTCTTTTGTGTTTTGATGGATCATATACCATGCCTCCACATAATGTATTTTTTCTATCGATTGCATGAGCTTAAGACGAAAAATCGTCCTTTTTCTTCTGGCAAGCCTCCTCTTTGCACGATTTTGATTATTACTTTTGGAAATTGACTTCATACACAGTCATAAAAATAAGAACTGCTGTTCAAGCAGAAAATCTGGTGTAAAATCTTTCTGTTCTGTTTCACTGTTGGCTGCTTCCCATTTGCTAATTTTGATTTTGCATAGTAAATTTTTTCCTTCAATTCTTCTCTTGACCCCCGCATTTCATTTTCTTATTCATTCATGGTTTTGTATCTTTTCTGGCAGCGGAAACATCTATTATGTTTGACGACCAAATTCAGATTATCTTCCTCTGTATAAACTGTACAGAAATATAACATTTCATTAAAAATATATCATAAAACTTTCCGAATGAAAAGAAAAATCCAAGCTTTGTATAGTTGGGTAACTAACCAGAGAATTATTTAATAGAATGAATTTTCAGATACGCTCTAGCTAAATTAGGTTCGTAAATATCCCTCTCACCTCTCCCTCACTACCACCGGCCCCTCAAACCGATCCCGCTCTACATTCACTGCCACCGCCATAGAAAGCCCTGACGGCTTCCGGTCATTTACCACAATCCGTTCTCCCATAGGCATTCCAAACAGGATTTCATCATATCTTACCCCACTCTCCATTAAAAACTTCAAGGTCTCCTCCTTATACCTCTCTTCTCTGGATGTCAAAATCACAATCCGATCCTCCTCTGGCAGCTCATCCAGATATTCCTTTGCCCCAGCTAACAGCGTATCCTTCCCATCCAGTTTATACCCATTATGCTTTACAATCGTCCCATCCAAATCCAAAATCCATGTCTTTGGAAGGGTAGACAAAATCATCTTTTCCATCCTTCTCTCCTAGCTGGACTTTGTCCAAAATCTTTCTCCCTAAAATCTAGCACATTAGTACCGCTCACTCCACATCCTCCCACCGAAACCCTTCCCCCACTACCACATTCTCCCATCCTCTCAGCCCATACATCTCAACAGCCTTCCACTTAGTATCACAATAATTATAATCCGGATAAAGAGCCACCTTCCGACAGGATGCCTCCCGGATCACATCACAGAGACCGCTTCGGATTCCCACAAAGGTCCCTGCCCGCTCCACCACAGACTGCACCTGGCCAATGGACGGACTGATTCCTAAAGTTCCCTCAAGCGGCTCCTCTTCCCCAATCACATTGGTATAGCAGGAATATCCCCTTCTCTGAAAATCCCCCACGATCTGCTCCCAAATCTCCTTCTTTAAGGCAGTCACAGACTTGGCATAAGGAGAAAAGATCACAGACTTTCCCTTCTCAATCTCCTCTAACCTTCCATAAACACCCAGTTTGCTTGGCGGAATCGGCTTCGTGGCGGGCGGCAAACCAAACACCCCGCAGCAATAAATCTGTTCCAAAGGGATTCTCTTTATATACAATGCTTTGGACAAATTCACCACATAGGGCCTGTCCTGATGGGGAATAAACGTATTTTTATCCTCAGTATACAAGGCCGCCTGGATCATCTCATCCATATCCTTTTGAGTCAAAACCTCCACATGGACAGCCCCAAACAGGCGGGCCACCTGACCGCAGGCATCCCCAATAACCCCTACTACCCAATTATGAATTTCTCTTTTCTCCAGAAAATAAGGCAGGTAAGACATCATAAAATAAATATCCCCCAAGGCAGAAAAAGGACACAAAATCTTAAAACAACCTGGATACTTCACTTTGATCCCCTCCAGCAATAAGCTTCCCCTGCCTGCCCTCTCCCGCTTCCGGCTGATGGTATCCGATGAAAGAGAATACTCCGCGTATGTATTGTAATCCACCAGCTTACGAACCATTCCCTTATACCCAATCCGTTTCAATTGGGCTGCCATAGCCGCATAAGCCCGAGCCACAATGCACACTAGGGTTTCCTCTGGCTCCTCCTTTAGAATGGTCAAAGGGGGCTGAATCTCAATCCCTCGGTACTGATTCCCATGCTTTGCTTCATTATTGTCCAAAATTCCTTCCACAGAAAATCCCTTTTCCAGAAGAAGATTGGCCAGCTCCTCTGTGGCATTGCAGTGGCCAAACAGGTAAATCTTTTTTCCCTGGATGGCACTTTCCTCCATCAACTGGTTTAAGTTTTCCACCATTTCCTTATAAAAATTCTGATCCATAGCAACATCTCACCGCCTAAAAATCATTCTTTCTTAATCCAGCTACTTCATTCCTATATTATTTCATCGATGCAAAGGCAAAGCTTCTTAATGCAGCAATGCCTCCCACACCTCATCCATCTGCAAAAGCCCTGTGTCCACAAAATTAAACAATCCCCCATATGTATCGGTCTCTGGAATAGTCAGAAATCGGTCCGAAAATTCATACATATGATGCAAATGACAAAGCTCCTTTGCTTCTGCCTCTGTAACAGGCCGAAAACAAACATTTCGCCCCTTTTGCTGCTCTTGCATATCCACCACAGACAGCACCAAAATTTTTCTCTCTGTATGCTTTATTGCCTCTGATTTGTAAAAAGCTTCCAGCCATCCCTTAGCTGCCTCTCCCTTTTCCCATATCAAAATGATCTTATCATACTTTTCAATATCCCGTTCCAGCTCTTCCAACCGTTTTCTTTCCCATGGAATTTCATTCTCATTTCCATAGAGATTTTCACATCCCAAGCCGCCTTTTGCTGTCATTCCATACATAAAGTCAGAATCTTCCCTCTTCGGTTTACACACATTCTCCAGCATCATTCCTGTATACACCTCCTTGTCTACTTATGGTGAACACTCTCGCCAATACGAATTGCCATCCTCTGATAATACCCATTATTATAATAATTCGGCTGAAGTCCAAAAGGAAAATCATCATGGGTAAAAACAAGCTCCTCAAATCCAAAGGCATCCGCCACAACCACACCTGCCGGGAGCTTTTCAGACAAACAGGCAATCAGCTGCCCATAACACCACTCCAGTTCCCGGTTGAACTTTTGTATCTGTTCTACATTTTCATAATTGGAAAATGTATCATAATAGATACTATGTCTCTCACACAAGAAATTTTTTACTACAATTACCGGAATGCAAAGATCTTTGATCTTTTCTGCAAAACGGTTTACCGAATCAAGAAACAGCGCTCTCCTTTTCTCACACAAAAAAGACGTTGAATTTCGCCCATAAAACGGCTTCTTTTCCCTACATGCCTCCCGCCAAAACTCTGACTCTGTGATGTAACATCCATCCTGAGTCTCAATCAAATCTGCCGTCTCTTCCAACAAATCCATCACAATATAATCCAGTCCATCCCATTGGGTTTTCCGCTGAAAGGTTTTTCCTACATCCTGTTCTACACACCTTTTTCGGTAAGTATTTTTAAACCTGGCCCCATCCAAAGATATGCCCTTCTCTCCTCTGTTTGACATCAGGCTGACCATACTGCTAAAGCCATAATCCTCCCGTAAAAAATCTTCCTCCAACAATAAATTACGAATGATCACCCGCAAATTGTAGCTGCCAATCAAAAGATAATTCTTCTTCTGCAATTCCATTTCCACATAAGAAGAAAACCACCTGTCTAAGCAATTATGAAACGTATCGAAAAAAAACGGATATTTTTCCTTTATTCTCTGTGGCACAGCCAGGTCTTCCCGCCTTTTTATTCGAAACAAAATATCTTTAAACATGGTAAAGGAGATTTGATACAATCCCTGCCAATAAAGTTCAAAAAGTCCTTCCCTGTGAAAAATATCATTCAGCTCACAGATACTTTCTTCCACTTCCAGATAACGGTCATAACTGGTAGACATATTTCCATTTCGCTTATACCGATAATAGTATAATGGTTCATTCAGCATACAGATTTTTTCGGCTCTCCCATACAACTGGCCATTAAACACCAAATCCTCGCAGATGCGGTTACTCATTGTAATTCCAGCGTTTTTTACCAGCTTGGAAGAAAACATTTTATCCCACAAAATCGGCATCATAAAACTAAATAATGTTTGATTTTCTCTTACATTGCTTCCCTGCTGCAGTTTATAATACAAAAGACATGGTTCCAGCTCATCTCCTACTTCATAATGGGCATATACACAAATATCTGCTTTCTGCTCTGTAATAAAATCATACGCTTTCTGAATTAAATTGAAATCCAGGTAATCATCGGAATCAATAAAAACCATATACTCTCCGTTTGCCAGCCCGATCCCAAGATTCCTTGCCGCACCTTGTCCCTCATTGTCTTTTTCCACATAGCGAATCCGGCTGTCCGATTCTTTCCACTTCCTGCAGATATCCCCGGAACCATCTGTAGACCCATCATTAATCAAAATAATCTCCAGATCCCTATAGCTCTGATTCACCACCGATTCTATGCATTGCTCCAAATAAGGTTCCGTATTATAAATCGGAATTATCACAGATACCATTCTTACTCTCCTGCCCTTGTTTGCTTTCCGATTTCCCCATGAACTGCTTGTCATAAGGCAGTTCTGCTTATACAATCTTACTGGCATATTTCATTCGAAAATCCTAATTACCTTTTCCCACAATCTGTCGTCTCCGCTCTCAAACTCCATCTCCACCCCGTCCTCACACAGCCCCATATCCTTCAAATTAAAATATTCAAAAGAACTGGCATTATAAAAGCGGTCATGGATTCCATATAAAATCACTTTTCTGGCTCTGGCTCCGCTGATTACATCACAGAACCCACTGCGCACCCCAATAAAATATCCTGCCTTTTCCACCCACTGGGGCGCTGTATTTAATGGAAAAAATACCGGAATGGTTCCCTTCACAGCTGGCTCTGTATCACTGCTGCTGTTGGTACAAACTACAAATCCCATGCCCTTTAATTCTCTTGCCAGCCTTTCCCAAAATTCCCCCGGTAAGTCTGCCAAGGTATTGGAATAGGGTGACAAAATTACCGTATTTCCCGCCTTTAGCCCAAGCTCTCCAAAAGCTTTCTCAAGTTCCCCATCCACATCTTTATACACAGGATGCTCTGGCTTTGCCTCCTCTGGCAGATCAAAAACAAACTTCCGAAACAGAGGGGTAAATTCCAGCCCTTTATATCCCCGAAACCACTCCAAAGGATTTGTGTGGATTTGTGCCCAGGAATCATTTAAGAGCTTTAAGTTTACCTTTTCAGGGCAAAGCATATAATAGCGAATCAAATAGGAGCTGTCCACCTTACGGGGGAGAACCACCACATTCTTTATATCAAAAAGCATGGCTACCTTCTCACAGGCTTTGCTTAAAACCAGAAAAACATAATCCTTCACCGGATTTTTTTCCATATATTGTCTCCAAAAAGTCCCAATCAGGTATATATCACCAGTACCAGTATAAGGACAGAGAAAGACCGGAATCCTGCCATATTTTCTCATCAGATCATCATAAATCCGTTTCCCTTTCCCTGCATGGACCAGACATTCCCACAAGGACTCCTCCTGATACATCATCAAAATATTCTGCCTTTTCACCCCATAGCCCTCAAGCTGTGCTGACATCTCCCGCCAGTAAAGAGAATACAGAATAAAAAACTTCTGTTCATCCCCAATCTGCTTCACCTTTTCTATAGGAATCACCAAAATTCCGCTGCAGAAAGTATTTTGTTTTCTTTTATCATTGTCCAGAACATACATTGGCTCCAAATGAAACGACCGCAAAATCTGTATGATTTGTCTTGTACTCTCACTTACCCCAAATACATAAATTTCCCGATGAGAAAGCCGGCCCTTTTCATACAATTTCCTCAGCTTCTTCTCAACGGATTCTAATTTGTAATCAAACATGGCAATCCACCTCTGTCTTAGAGTGTATCTGAAAATTACTTTCCGTTGGATGCGCTCTAGTGTTCCATCCGGATAGAAAATGGAGTTGTGAGCGGTCTGGTACGTGCCAGTGCTAGGCAAAATTTCGACGGCGATGTGGGCCATCGACTAGAAATTTTAACGACGCAATGGTGCGTGACAGACCGCTCACGACTTCGATTTCTGTCCGGATGGAACACTAGGCACTCTTCTTAAATGATAAAGTCCCAGGCAAACTGCATCTTCCTCATTCACCTTGGTCTCCCTCAATGCTCTTCCCAGCTGATTGTCTCCTGGAAAATCTGTGTAGGTAAAAACAACTTTATCGGAAAATTTGTGAAAAGAATAATAGTCATACAATGTCTTCATTCTTCTGGAAGAATACCAGGAGCATCTTACACAACCCGGCAAAGAAATCTTTCGGACCAGACTAGATTCCCTCTTATCCTTCACAAATAAAACTGCCCTATCCACATACTTCCGCTCCATAAAGTTTTGTAAATATACCATAGAAAAATAATCCAGCTTTTGGTTATCTCCAGTCAGAAACAATGCCACCTTTCCATCATCCAATCCAAATCTCATCCGAAGAATCTGCCACAAAAAAGCCCCATGAAAAATATGAAATATGCTCCTAAACATGGCCCAACACTTCCCCAATATGGCCCCCTGGATGGTTCCTCTTAAACTGGCCAATCTCCAGAT